>JAOAIK010000024.1 GCA_026414745.1 Roseococcus sp. | reverse complement strand
CGAGATGGGCGGCGAGTGGAGCGAGGGCCGGCTGACGGGCGCGCGGCGCGAGCCGGACGGGCAGATCTTCGCCGGCGCCAACCCGCGCGGCATGCAGGGCTACGCGGTGGGGCGGTGAGCGCCTCCGCGCCGGCGCCAGGCCCGCCACGCGATGGCGAGCGCGGGCGAGGATTCCAGGGCATAGCGCCGCCACAGCCGGCGCGGCTCGCTCAGCAGGCGGTAGAGCCATTCGAGCCCGGCGCGCTGCATCCAGACCGGCGCGCGCGCCACCTGGCCCACCAGGAAGCGCAGCGCGCTGCCGACCGCAAGGCCGGTTCCCGTCATGCCCGGCGTGGCGGCGAGGCGTTCGAGAAAGCGCTCCGACTGCGGCGCCCCGGTGACGACGAAGATGAAGCGCGCCGGGGCCTCGCGCAGGAAGGCGAGGGCGGCCGCCACCGCCTCGGGCTGCTCCATCCAGCCCATGGGGGGCGCGTGCAGGCGCAGCGCCGAAAGCCCGTAGCGCGCGCGCAGCGCCTCGGCCAGCGCGGCATCCCCGCCGACCACGGCGATCGGGTCGTGGGGCGCGATGTGGCGCTCGAACAGCAGCCGCGTGACGTCGCTGCCGGTGGCGACCGGGAAGCCCTGCCCGGTGGCGAGCCGGGAGAGACGGGCGAGGATGCGGCTGTCGTTCAGCCGCAGCCAGGCGCCCTCATAGGCCGCGCGCAGCGGATGCCCGGGCTTGTCGAGCAGGACGAGATGCTGCGCATTCGCGGTCACCACATAGGCGAAGGGCGCGCCGGGCGGGCGCGCGGCGATCAGCCCCGCCGCCTGCCCGGCGTCGAGCAGCGCGAGCGGGATCACCCCCAGCATCGGACGCTCGGGCGGGCGCTCCATCAGAAGGGGAAGGACCCGGTGCGTTGCACCGAATAGACGAAGGTGCGGGTGAAGGGCAGGGTCCGGTTCACGTACTGGTCCACCCAGTTCGCCACCTCGGCGATGCGCGAGCGCGGCACGAAGACGATGTCGCCGCCGTAGAGGGGCACATCGGCGTCGGCGCGGGCGGCCTGCACGAAGCCCTGGAGGTCCACCGTGCGCAGCATCGGGCGGTTGTCGGGGTCGCGGCGGATCAGCACCACCTGGTTCATGCGCGCCTGGGGGGTGAAGCCGCCGGCCAGCATCACCGCCTCCAGCACGCCGCGCCGGCCCACCAGCGGATAGACGCCCGCGCGCTGCACCTCGCCGCCCACGATCACCTGGTTCGCCGCCGTCTCGTCGAAGCCGACATGCACCTCGGGGTCGCGCAGCATGCGGCGCGAAGCCTCGGCGATGGCGCGCTCGGCCTCGGGGACCGAGAGCCCCGCCACGCGCACCACCCCGGCCGCGCGCAGCGAGACGGTGCCGTCGGGGCCGACCAGGGCCACCTCGTTCATCTCGGGGGTGAGGCGGAAACGGATGTTGAGCCGATCGCCCGGCGCGAAGCGGTAGGCGGGCGGCGCCTCCTGCCAGGAGGTGAAGCCCTGCGGCCGCTCCTCGCGGATGAAGAGCTCCTGCCCCGTGCAGGCGGGCAGCAGCGGCAGCAGCCCGAGCAGGGCGCGGCGCAGCAGCGGCCGGCTCATCCCGCGCGTCCCGCCCACAGGAAGCCGAAGAACCGCCCGCCCGCCCCCTGCACCGCGGCGAACAGCGCGCCCGCCTGCTCCCGCTCGGTCATTCCCTCCCGAACCACCAGGATGTTGCCGTCCACCAGCAGGGCGAGGCGGCGGCGGGCATAGTGCTCCACCGCCCCGCCGCCGATGACGATGCCGAGGTCGAAGGCCATCCGCAACCGCTCGGCGAGGTTCATCACCCCCGTCTCCAGCGCGCCGGGCTTCACCAGCGCGGCCTCGCGCGGCTGATAGGTGACCCAGAGCCGCGGCACCCCCGTGGCATGGGCGTAGATGCCCTCGGCCGAGGGGATGGGCGGGCGCGCGGGGTCGCCCAGCTCCGCGAGGTGGCGGCGGCCATCGCCCTCCAGGTCGATGAGCACCACCGAGCGGCCATGGGCGCGCGCCACCTCCACCGCCAGCGCCCGCGCCAGCCGCTCCCGCCCGTCCTCGCCGCAGCCGAGGAACTGCACCAGCGGCGCGCGGTCATGCGCGGCCTCGTCGAGAAGCTGGGCGGCGAGGCTCGCCACCGCCGGCGGCGGGCCGGCCCATGGCCCCGCCGGAACGCGCCCGAGGCAGGGCAGCCCGAGGGCCTGCGCGGCCTCCTCCGGATGCAGCCAGACGCGACGGCGGCGGTGCAGCAGCGCCCCCGCCCCGCCCGCGGCCAGCAGCCCCGCGCCGAGGCCGAGCCCGGTCCAGAGCGGCCAGGGATGCTCCGTGCCCGGGCGCAGAACGGGGGGCAGGGCGAGGCCGACCTGCGCGGCGGCGGGGGCGGCGGCCTCCTCGGCGGCGGCGAGCCGGGCGAGCAGCGCCTCGCGCCGGCGCTCCTCCTCGCGCAGCGGGCGCTCCTCGGCCATGAGGGCGGCGAGCCGCGCCTCCACCGCACTGCGCTGGCGCAGCAGCTCCGCCTCCTGCCGGGCCAGCCCCTCGAGCTCGAGCCGCGCGGCGATGGCGCGCTCGGTGAGGGCGTCCAGGGCGGGGTTGCGCGTCTCGCGCTGGGTCTCGACGGCGCTGCCCAGCGCGGCGCGCAGCGCGGCGCGGGCGGCGGCGATGCGCTGGTCCATCTCGGCCAGCATGGGCGCGCCGGGCTGGTAGAGGGCGCGCATCCGCTCGCGCTCCTGCAGCAGGCGCTGCAGCGCGGCGCGCGGCTCCTCGCTGGTGGGGGCGTTGCTGCGCTCGACCGAGGCGAGCACGCGGCCCGGCAGGCCGGCCAGCGCGGCCTCGGCCGCGGCGAGCCGCCCCGCCGCCCCCTCGCGCGCCGCCATCGCCTCGGCGTGGCGCTCGGCCAGCGCCTGGCGCCGCTCGGCCAGGGCGGCGATCTCGCGCGCGAGGTCGGGCGCGGCGAGGCGCGCCAGGGTCGCCTCGCGCCGCGCCTCCAGCGCGGCAAGCTCGGCGCGCCAGCGGGCGAGATCCCCCTCTTCCCTCAGGCGGGAGCGGGCGTCGAGCCAGGCGCGCGCCACGGCCTCGATGAGCGCGAGGGCCTGGGCGGGCTCGGGCGCGGCGAGGGAGAGGCGGATCAGCGCCCCCTCCGCCAGGATCTCCGCGCGCAGCCCCGCGGCAAGGCGCGCCGCGGAGAATCCCGGCGCGGGGCGCGCGACCAGCGCCGCCTCGGCGACCTGGAGGCTGGTCAGCAGCGCGGCCTCGCCCGCTGCCGCCTCGCGGGCGGGACCGGAAAGGCGCAGCAGCAGCTCGGCCCGGTGCAGCGGAGGCTGGGCGAGGGAAGCGACTCCGGCGGCGATCGGCGGCAGGAGCAGGCAGGCGAGCAACACCCCGCGGTGTCGCGCGAGGCTCGCCCGGATGCTGCGCAGGCCATGCCCCCGCCGGGCCGTCTCCGGGGCCGGCTCAGGCAGGGCAGCAGGCAGGCGCGCGATGGCCAAGAACTCACTCCGGATGCTGCGCGGGCCGGCCGCGCCCCGCCTGTCTAGCGAAGGGAGGGTGCGGCGCAAACCGCTTCGTCGCGACTCGCCGAGCCCGGCGGCCGGGCGACCGGCAGGCCGCCATCCGCCTTGCCGCGGCCGCGGAATTGCTCAATCATTATCATGCGGCAATCGATTTTTTTGTGCGCACCGAGGGAGGTGCGGGTGGCTCCCCTCCATGGCGCACGGTCGTCCCCTCTGGAGCGCGCATGACAGTCTCGGTCGATCCGGCCCACGAGCCCCGCCTGCCAGCCGGAGGGTCGCGGCCGCCGCGCGCGGGCTCTCCCTCCCCGGTTCCCTCCTTCCTGCAGATGGCCGCCCTGTCCGATATTGTCGGGCTGGCCTGCGCCGGCTTCTTCTGGCGCCTCGTCCCGCCGACGCGCGAGGTCTTCACCCCGCTCGAGGCCTCGCTCATGGCGCTGGCGCTCGTCGCCGTCACCGCCGTGGCGCTGCACCAGGTCGCGCCCATGCGGCTTGCCCAGCTTCTCGAGGCGCCCCGGGCCATTTCCGAGGCGCTGCTCGTGCCTCTGCTGCTGGGCGCGGCGGCGACGCTTCTCGCCTGGCACGCCCTCGGCGAGGCGGCAGCGGTGGCGGTGCTCTTCTGGCCGCCGCTGGCGGCGGTGCTGCTCATCCCGCTGCGTCTCCTCGTCTCGGCGGTGGCCCGGCATGGCGTGGCCAAGGGCTGGCTGCGGCGGCGCATCGCCATCATCGGCGCCGGCGAGGTCTCGGAAGGGCTGATCGGGCGGCTGCTCGCCCCCGAGAACGCCGAGCGCCCCGACATCCTCGGCATCTTCGACGACCGCGACGCGACCCGCCGGCCGGAGGTGGTGGCGGGCGTGCCGGTGGTCGGAACGGTGAAGGACCTCACCGAACGCGCGGCGGAGGAGCGGATCGACATCATCGCCATCGCCCTGCCCATCCGCCGGGCCCTCGACATCCTGCGCTCCATCCAGCAGGTGCAATGGCTCTCCTCCGACGTGCTGGTGCTGCTCGAGGGCGAGAACGAGGCCCCGCAGGGCGCGCCCGTCTCGCTGATCGCCGGCCAGCCCGCGCTGCGGCTGGTGCGCCAGCCCATCCCCGCCGGCGGCATGCTGGCGAAGACGGCGATGGATTATGTGCTGGCGGCCGTCGCGGGGCTGCTTCTGCTGCCCGTGCTGGCGCTGGCGGCGCTCGCCATCCGCCTCGACAGCCCGGGGCCGATCCTGTTCACCCAGACGCGGGTGGGCCGCTTCGGCCGGCCTTTCCGCATCTTCAAGCTGCGCACCCTGACCTGGGATCCGAGCGATGACGGCCGGGTGGGCGTGAAGGGCACGGACCGGCGCATCACCCGCGTCGGGCGCTTCCTGCGCGCCACCTGCATCGACGAGATGCCCCAGGTCTTCAACGTGCTGCGCGGCGAGATGAGCTTCGTGGGCCCCCGCCCGCATGTGCCGCGCATGGAGGTGCGGGGCGTGCCCATCGAGGAGGCCTTGCCCGGCTATGGCGCGCGCCACCGCCTCAAGCCCGGCATCACGGGCTGGGCGCAGGTGAACGGGCTCTCGGGCACCATCGAAGAGGTGGGCATGGCGCGCGAGGTCCTGGCGCACGACCTCGCCTATGTCTCGGAGTGGTCCCTCTGGCTCGATCTCAGGATCATCGCCCGCACCGCCACCATCCTGATGCTGGGGCGGGATGCCTTCGAGGCGCGGCGCCACGAATGGCGCAGCGTGTGAGGCGGCAGGGGACGGGAGGCGGCCGCGCTGGTCGGAGTGAGAGGATTCGAACCTCCGGCCCCTGCGTCCCGAACACAGTGCTCTACCAGGCTGAGCTACACTCCGACGCGGCGGGCGCCCTGATACCGTCACATCGCCTGGACGGCAAGCCAGGGTATGGGATACGCCCTGACCGGGAGCACCGAGGGAGTCGCACATCATGAAGGCTGTTCTGGCCGGCTTCGTCCTTCTTGCCATGATCGGCGGCGCCGCCGCCCAGACCGACCTCGCCCGCGTCGTGACCGACCGGCGCGAAGGGCTGCGGGCCGTGGGCCAGCACATGGAGGCGCTGCAGGCCATCGCCCGCGCCGGCAGCGACCCGCGCCCGGCGGTGGAGCGGGTGGAGGCGGTGCAGCGCTTCTTCGTCAACTTCGGCCAGCGCTTCCCCGCCGGCACCCAGCAGGGCGCGCCGGGCATCGAGACCCGCGCCCTGCCCGCCATCTGGAGCGACCGCGCGGGCTTCGACCGGGCGGAGGCCGCGCTGGGGCCGCGCCTCGCCGCGCTGCGCGAGGCGGCGGCCGGTGGCAGCCCCCAGGCCTTCGCCCAGGCGCTGCAGGCCGCGGGCGCGGCCTGCGGGGATTGCCACCGCCCCTACCGCGCGCGCTGAGGCCGGCGCTCCAGCCGGGCGGGTGATCTTCCCCCCGCGCGCGAGGCGCGGCGGGGGGCCGCTCCGGCCAGAGCGCTCGGCCGATGGGACGGCCGGCCCCGGCGAGCCCCGCGCGCATCGCCGCCGGCAATGCCTCGCGGGCGATGACGCGCGACTCCGGAAGCGCCGCGAAGGAGTGGGTCAGCCGCCCGTCATGCGCGCCGCTGTCGAACAGCCTGCCCGGCCGGTGCAGGGCGCGGTGGACGTCGCGGCCCTCCATCGCCTCACAGCCGCAGCAGGCCCGAGGCGACGGGCACCACGCCCCCGCCCACGCGCGCGCGGATCGCCCCCGCCGCATCGCGCTCGGCCGAGAGCTGCATCAGGCTCGGCCGGCCCATCTCCACCCCCTGCTCGAGCTCGAGGGAGAGCCGCGCCCCGCCATGGAGCTGCAGCAGCAGCCCCGCCAGCGCGCAGGCGGCGCTGCCGGTGGCCGGATCCTCCGGGATGCCGTCGAGCGGCGAGAACATGCGCGCCCGCCGCCGCCCCACCCCGAGCGGCGCGTGCAGCAGCACGCCCGTGGCGCGGCGGAACAGGCGGCGGAAGGCGGCCGCGTCGGGCGCGGCCTCGGCGAGCAGCGCCGCGTCCTGCAGCTCGGCGAGCGCGACCTCGAGGCCGCAGCCGGCGAGCATGGGGCGGTGCGCGCCGAGATGCAGCGCGCCCTCGGGCAGGCCGCAGCAGGCGGCGATGGCGGCCGGATCGAGCGCGGCGCCAGCGGTGAAGGGCCTGGGCGCCTCGATCTCGGCCGCCACCACCGTCCCGCCCGCATTGCGCGACAGCCGCGCGGCGACGATGCCCGCCGCCTGCTCGAGGCGCAGCACCTCCGCCTGGGTGGCCTTGCGGCGCGCGAGGATCACCGCCGCGCCCACATTGGGGTGGCCGGCGAAGGGCAGCTCCTGCCCCGGGGTGAAGATGCGGAGGCGCGCATCGGCGACGCCCGAGCCCAGCACGAACACCGTCTCGGAGAGGTTGAACTCCCGCGCGATGGCCTGCATCCGCGCGCTGTCGAGATGATCCGCCCCGTGCACCACGGCGAGCGGGTTGCCGCCGAAGCGGCGGGTGGTGAACACGTCGGCCGTGTCGAACTCAAGCTCCATCGCGCGCCTCCGCGGCGGCGATGGCGGCGTTCATGGCCGCCACCCCGGCCGCCGGCCCTTCGGGATGGTTCCACACCGCGCCCACCACGGCGAGGAAATCCGCCCCCGCGCGCACCAGGGGCGCGCAGTTCTGCGCCGTGATGCCGCCGATGGCCACGCAGGGGATTTCCATCAGCCCGCTCCACCACTCCAGGATCTCGGGCGTGGCGCGGTGCTGCGCCTCCTTGGTCGTGGTCGGGAAGAAGGCGCCGAAGGCCACGTAGTCGGCCCCCGTCTCGCCCGCCAGCATGGCGAGGTGGCGGCTCGCGTGGCAGGTGATGCCGAGGATGCGGCCCTCGAGCAGCCGGCGCGCCGCCGCGTGGTCGCCATCGCCCTGGCCGAGATGCGCCCCGTCGCAGCCCAGCCGCGCCGCCAGCGCCGCGTCGTCGTTCAGCAGGAAGGCCACGTCATGGGCCTGAGCGATGGGCATGAGCCGCTCGGTCCAGCGCGCCACCTCGGCCGTGTCCGCGTCCTTGAGGCGAAGCTGCAGGCAGGCCACGTCGCCCGCGCCCAGCGCGGCTTTCAGCCGCTCCTCGAAGCCGGGCTCGAGCCGGGGCGGCGTGATGAGGTAGAGGCGGCAGCGGTCGGGGCTCATGCGGCACAGGTCAGCGCGGATCGGGGGATTCGGCTATTCCAGCCAGGGGCCGAAGGCGTGGCGCAGCGCCTCCATCGCGCGGGGATCGAGCGGCGGCCCCTCGCCGCGCCGGGCGGCGAGCAGGGCGGCCAGGGCCAGCGCGCGCGGGTGCGCGGGGGCGCGGCGCAGCGCCTCGGCCAGGTCCGCGCGGGCGGCGGCCTCCTCGCCCGCCAGCAGCGCGAGGCCCGCGCGCGCGGCATGCGCCGCCCCCTCGCCCGGCCCGGCCGCCGCCACGGCCGCATCGAGCGCGGCCCGTGCGGCGGCGCCCTCGCCCAGCCGGTGCAGGGTCAGGGCGCGCTCCGCCTGGAGGGTGACATCGCCAGGCGCAAGGCGCAGCCCCGCCTCGTATTCGGCGAGTGCGGCGCGGAACTCGTCCAGCGCGCGCCAGGCGTCGCCGCGGGCGCGGTGCGCCTCGGGTGCCGCCAGGGCCGGCGCGGCGGCGAAGAGGGCGAGCAGGGCAGGCGGAAGACGCATGGCGGGAGGCTAGCGCCAAGCCGCCCCCCTGTCCCAGCAGGCGGTGTGCCTGACGGCAGGATTCGTTAAGGAAGGCGACGCGATACCGCGCCCGCCGCGGAAAGCCCGCCACCACGGAAGGTAAGGACAGCCATGACCCGACCCATCCCGCACGCCCCCCGCCGCGCGCTTGGCCGGCGCGCGCTTCTGCTCGGCCTCGGCGCCGGGTTCGCCGCCCCGGCCCTGCCCCGCGGCGCGATGGCGCAGGGCGGCTGGCGGCCGGCGCGGCCGGTGCGCATCATCGTCCCCTACACCCCGGGCGGCATCACCGACATCGCGGCCCGGCTGCTGGCGGCGAACCTGCAGGAGGCGCTCGGCCAGTCCTTCGTCGTGGAGAACCGCGCGGGCGGCGGCACCATCGTCGGCACCGAGGCGGTGGCCCGCGCGCCGGGCGACGGGCACACGCTGCTGCTGACCGGCGCGCCCTTCGCGACGAACGTCACCCTCGCCCCGCGCCTGCCCTACGATCCGGTGCGGGACTTCATGCCCGTCACGCTCGTCGTCTCCAACCCGCTGGTCCTGGTGGTGCATCCGGGTGTCGAGGCGCGCACGCTGGGCGAGTTCCTCGCCCTCGCCCGCGCGCGGCCGGGGGCGATGCAGCTCGGCTCCGGCGGCAACGGCACGCTGCCGCACATGGCGACCGAGCTCCTCTCGCGCGAGGCGCGGGTGGAGATCACCCATGTGCCCTATCGCGGCGGCTCGGCCGCGGTGGCCGATGTGGTGGCGGGCACCATCCCGGGGATGTTCGACAACCCCTCCTCGGCGATCCCGCAGATCCGCGCGGGGCGCTTCCGGGCGCTGGCCACCACCGGGGCGACCCGCAACCCGGCCCTGCCCGATGTGCCGACCATCGCCGAGGCGGCGAACCTGCCCGGCTTCGAGGTGGTGAACTGGTTCGGCCTCTTCGCCCCCGGCACCACGCCGCCCGAGCTCGTGCAGGGCATCCATGCCGCCTTCGCGGCCGAGCTGCAGAGCGAGCGCGTGCGCGAGCGCTTCGCCGCCGACGGCGTCACCACCGGCGGCAACTCCCCGCAGGAGTTCGCCGCCTTCGTGCGCGCCGAGACGGCGAAGTGGGGTCAGATCATCCGCGAGCGCAACATCCGCGCCGATTGACCGCGGGGCCCGAACGCCAAGGCGGCGCGGCGCCCCCCGGCGCCGGGCCGCCCGCGCCCCGCCGCCGCGGCGGCCGACTCAGGGCTTCGACTTGTAGATCTCGATCATGTCGCCGAGCAGCTTCAGCGCCTCCTCCTTCGGGCGCTGGAAGGCGTTGCGGCCGACGATGGAGCCGTTGCCGCCGCCGGCGTGGATGGCGCGCACCTCGTCGAGCAGCGCCGCGCTGCTCTTCGCCTCGCCGCCCGAGAAGACCACGAGGCGGCGGCCCGCGAAGCAGGCCTGCACGACATGGGCGATGCGGCTCGCCGCGCTCTTCACGTCCACCGGGTGCGCCTCGTAGGTCTTCTTCGCGGCCTCCAGCGAGATCGCCTCGGTGGGCGGCTTCACCTTGATGATGTGCGCGCCGAGCAGCGCCGCCATGTGCGCGGCATAGGCGCAGATGTCGAGCGCCGTCTCGCCCACCTTGTCCAGCATGGGCCCGCGCGGATAGGACCAGACCACCACGGCGAGGCCGCAGGACTTCGCCTCGGCGGCGAGCTCGCGCAGCTCCTCCATCATCTCGAACTGGTGGTCGGAGCCGGGATAGATGGTGAAGCCGATGGCCGAGCAGCCCAGCCGCAGCGCATCCGCCACCGTCGCCGTCACCGCCTGGTCCTTGGTGGTGGAGAGGCTGTTGGAGCTGTTGACCTTGAGGATGGTCGGGATGCAGCCGGCATAGGTCGCCGCGCCCGCCTCGATCATGCCGAGCGGCGCGGCATAGGCGTTGAGGCCCGCCTCGATCGCCAGCTCGAAGTGGTAGAGCGGGTCATAGGCCGGCGGGTTGGGCGCGAAGCTGCGCGCCGGGCCATGCTCGAAGCCCTGGTCCACGGGCAGGATCACCATGCGCCCCGTGCCGGCCAGCCGCCCGGTCATCAGGATGCGGGCGAGGTTGGCCTTGGTGCCGGGATTGTCGCTCTCGTACCAGGAGAGGATCTCCTTGACCTTCCGCGTCAGCTTCATGGCGTCTCCTTTCGGGCGGGCCGGGGCCTTCGCGCGGTGTGCTAGGCGATTTGCTCCGCGCCGGGAAGCCCGAGCCAGCGCGCGAGATGCCGCCGCCCCGCGGGCCTGGACAGATCCACCCGCGCGAGGTCGAGCGCCGGCGGCGCGGCCGGCCACAACCGCGCGCCGGCCGCGGCGAAGGCCGCCTCCAGCGCCGGGAAGGCGGGCAGGGCGGGATCGAGCACCACCTCGCGGAAGCCGGCGCGCAGGGCGGCCAGCGCATGGCCCGGCGCATCGCCCGCGTCGAGCACGCCGCGCCCCCAGCCGCCGCCTGCCTCGAGCAGCGCCCGCACACCGGCCACGCCGAGGAAGCCCGCGGCGCCCGGGGCGGAGAGGAAGCGCAGCGGCGCATCCCCGGCCAACGCCAGCACCTGCGCCACCTCGGCGGCCGCATGCGCGATCACCGCGCGCGGTTGACCCTCGCCCGGCGTCATGCCAACGCTTGCGCCCGGCGGGTGCGGCCGCCGCGCCGCGCGCCGCCCGCCGTCGGGAGACGAGTGTGGCCGAGGACGACATCACCCTGCGCGCCGCCGAACGGCTGGAAGCCGCCGTGGAGCGCCTGATCCTGGCCCTCGAGGAGCGCCTGACCGCCCCTGCCCCGCCCGCCTCCGTCGCCCCGGCCGAGACGGTACCGCGCGCGGAGGTGGAGGCGCTGGCGCGCCGCCTCGACGAGACGCTGGCCCGGCTGCGCGCCGCGCTGGACGCCGGCGGGGGCTGAGGCGGTGGGCATAGAGGAGGCGCGCCGATGGGACAGGTGACGGTCCGCGTGAACGGCTACAGCCACACGATCGGCTGCAAGGACGGCGAGGAGCAGCACGTCCAGGATCTGGTCGCGCAGATCGAGGAGAAGGTGCGGGTGATCCGCGCCATGGGCGGGCAGTTCAGCGAGGCCAGGATGCTGCTGCATGTCGCCCTGCTCCTGGCGGATGAGGCGAACGACCTGCGCATCGAACTCGCGCGGCTGCGCACCCAGGGCGCCCAGGCCGCCGCCGCGCCGCAGCTCCTCGCCCTGCCCCCCGACCCCCGGCCCGACCCGCGTCTCGCCGAACGGTTGAACCGCATTGCCGAGCGCATCGAGGGCCTCGCGCAAAGCCTCGAACAGCGCTGAACATCCCTGCCCCGGCGGGGCGGAGAGGAGGCGCGAGGCCGCCCTGGCCGTTGGCGTCTGCATCCTCCCAAGGCCTGCCATCAGCAGGTGGGCGCCAGGTGACCGGACCACGATCCGGCCAGAGCCAGCTCCCGGGAGTTGCGTGTTGGCCCCGGGGATGTCTGTTGCCTGACGCACCGGGCCGCCTCGCCCGCTCTAGGTAGGCCTGTCCATCGACCGGGGCAAGCGGCGCGCCCCCCTCATCGGCAACTCAGGATGCGCAGATCATAGACCGGGTGCTCGAGCATGTTCACCGCCGGCGCCTCGGCGAACATCCAGCCGCGGAACACCGGCGGCGCACCGGGCGGGGCGAGGCTGTCGGTCACCTCCATCCAGGCCGCGGCGTCGGGCACCTCGTCGGGCGGCCGGGCATGGCAGGCGCGCAACAGTATGGTGAGGGTGCCGAAGCGCAGCGGCTGGCCCACCGTGGCGGTGAGCGTCGTCACCCGCGCCGTGACCTTGTCGAGGGCCTGGATCTGCCCGGTGCGGCGCTCCACCCACCCCTGCGCCGTGGCCAGCGACGGGACGAGCAGCAGCAGGCCGGCAAGGGCGACGAGGGCACGGCTCATCGCCGGCGGGGGCTCTCGAGGGAATCCACGAGCTCGTGCAGGATGCGGCGCATCGCCGCCTCCTCCACCCCCATGAGCACCGCGTCCTCGAAGGCGTCCTGCAGCACCTGCCGGGCCTCGGCGTGGTTCTCCGCCAGAACCTTGAGCTTCTCGCGGCATGAGACGGGCTGGCCGTCGGCGCCCGGCCAGAGCGCGGGCGCGGCGCTCATCGCCGGGCCTCGCCCCCGCCGCCGCTGTTCATTTGCGTCACCGAGAAGATGAAGCGGCCGAGCAGGCTCTCCAGGCTGATGGAGCCCTGGGTCTCGGTGATGCGCCCGCCATCGGCCAGCACCGCCTCCGCGCCCCCGGGCACGATGGCGACATAGCGCCCGCCGAGCAGCCCCTCGGACTGGATCTCGGCCGAGGAATCCCGCGGCAGGCGCAAATCCGAGCGCACGCGCAGCGTGGCGACGGCCTGGAAGCTCTGCGGATCGATGGCAAGGCCGGTCACGCTGCCCACCTTCACCCCGCCGATGCGCACATCCGCGCCCTCGGCGAGCCCGTCCACCCTGTCGAAGGCGGCGGTCAGCGTGATCCCCGCGGCCACCGGCGCGCGGCCGCCATGCAGGATGGCGTAGCCGAGGAACAGGGCGGCGGCGGCGAGCACCACCGCGCCCATCATCACCTCCGCGAGGTTGCGGCCCTTCATCGGCGGATCCCGTCCATTGCGCGCAGATGCTGCCTCAGGCGCCCGGCGTCCAGGCCTCGTAGTCCCCGCCGGTGGGGCGCCGGCGCCCGCCCGCATAGTCGTGCCCCGCGGGGCGCCAGGCGGCGGGCGTGCCGGTCAGGTTGGGCTGATGCGGCTTCTGCCAGGGATACCGAGGCGGCGGCAGCGGCGCGTCGGTGAGGTGGTGCAGCCAGGCGTGCCACTCCGGCGGTACGGAGGAGCTGTCCAGACCCTTGGCGAGCGCGACCGTCCGGCGGCGGCGGTTGTAGACCGGCACCACGCGGCGCGACTCGTAATAGCGGTTGCCGAACTGGTCCTGCCCGACCTTGCGGGCGAAGAGGCGGGTGGTGAGCAACTCGATCGGCGACATGGCGGGAGTATCCCACAGTCCCGCGCCGGGGTCCAACCGCGGCTGCCGGCGCGTTATCCACAAGATGTTGTGGGTCGGCGCCGAATCACCCACCGCATCCGGCTTCCCGGGCGTGGCTGGCCGCGATAGCCTGCCGCCATGGCCCGTTATCGTGGAACCCTCTGGGACGGGGTGGCGCTGCGGCGCACCCGCATCGGCGCGGACCCCGACGCGCCACCGCGCGCCGTGGCCCTGCCCATCGGCTGGGAGGAGGAAGCCGCCGCCGCGCTGGCCGCCCTCGCCCCCGGGGCGGGCCCGGCCTCCCTCCCCCGCCTCGCCGAAGCCTGGATCGGGGCGGCGCTGGCGCGCGGGCGCAAGGCCGGGCTGGTGACGGAGCGCGAGGCCCCCCGGCTCGCCGAGGGCTGGCGCGCCCTGCTGCTGACGCGGCGCGGCGCTCCCGGGGCCGAGAGCTGGCGCGGCGAGGCCAAGGCCGAGCCCCGCTTCGTGCTCAACCTGCCCGCCTTCCTGGAGCCCGAGGGCGGTTTCGACGCCGAGGGCTATGCCGAGGCCTGCGCGCTGGGGCTGCGCTTCCTGGATTGCGCCACCGCCGGCCGCGCGGCACGGCTGCGCCTGGGCTTCGCCGATCTCGCCGGGTGGCTGGCCGGGCTCGGCCTCGCCTATGACAGCGAGGGCGCGCGCCAGGCCGCCGCCGCGCTCGCCGCCCTGACCCGCGGCGCGGCCGAGGCGGAGAGCGGCCGCCTCGCCGAGCGGCTGGGGGCGCGCGAGCCGGTGGCGCTGATCTGGCCCGAACCGCCGGCCGAGACCCCGGTGCCCGGCCTCGCCGCCGCCGCCCGTGCGGCGCTGGATGCCGCCATGGCCTCGCCCGGGCTGCGGCACCGCAGCATCGTCGCCCTCGCGCCGCCGGACGCGGCCGAGGCGCTGCTCGGGGCCGAGACGGGGGGCATCGCCCCCGCCCCCGGCGCGACGCGCCCGGTGGAGACGGCCTCCGGCGTGGTGGATGTGCCCACCCGCGCCGCCCGGCGCTGCCCCGAGGGGCAGGTGGCCCGGCTCCTCGCCCCGGTGGGCGAGGCGGCGCGGCGGCGCATGCTGGAGGCGGTGGGCCCCTTCCTCTCCGGCCCCGCCCCGGTCCCGGTCGCCCTGCCCGCGCCCCCGCGCCCCGCCCCCGCCGCGCGCGCCGGCCTGCGCCGCCAGCGGGGCCAGACCCTGCATGTGACCATCGCCGGGCAGCGCGTGGCGCTGCGCACCGCCGAGGAAGGGGGGCAACTGCGCGAGATCGCCTTCAGCCTGGCGCGCGAGGGCGCCACCACGCGCAGCCTGCTCGAGGCTTTCGCCCAGGCCGTCTCCATCGGCCTCGCCCGCGGCGTGCCCCTCGCCGAGTTCGTGGAGGCCTTCGCCTACACGCGCTTCGGCCCCGCCGGGGCGGTGGAGGGCGATCCGGACATCCCGCGCGCCACCTCGGTGCTGGACTGGGCCTTCCGCCGCCTCGCCCTCGACCATCTGGGCGCCGCCCTGCCCCAGCCCGAGGCGGAGGAGGGCGCCCCCGCCCGCGGCGCCGAGCCGGCGCCGCTGCTGCCGCTCGACCTGCCCAGCGCGCCCGAGCGGCGGCGGGGCCTCCGGGTCGTCGCCTGAAGGAGATCGCCATGTCCCAGGTGGAGGCGCGCCTTGCCGCGCTCGGCCTCACGCTTCCGGTCCCGGCCGCGCCGGTGGCCAACTATGTCGGCTTCACGGTGAGCGGAAAGACGCTCTACGTCTCGGGCCAGGTGCCGTGGAAGGACGGGAAGATCCACCCCGTCGGGCAGGTGGGCGCAGAGGTCCCGCTCGAGGAGGCGAAGGAAGCGGCCGCGCTCTGCTTCCTCTATGTGCTCGCCCAGGCCAAGGCGGCGGCTGGCGGGGACCTCGACCGCGTGGCGCGGGTGCTGCGCATCACCGGCTATGTGAACAGCGCCCCAGGCTTCGGCGGCCAGCCCGCGGTGGTCAATGGCGCCTCCGACCTCGCCGTGGCCGCCTTCGGCGAGGCGGGGCGGCATGCGCGCAGCGCGGTGGGCGTGAGCGCCCTGCCCGGCGGCGCGGCGGTGGAGGTCGAGGCCATCCTGGAACTCGCCTGATCCGCCCCACATCGGGGGCCATGGACGGCTCTCCCCTCACGCTCAGCCTGCACCGCGCCATCGCCGAGATCGGCGCGGCGGAGTGGGATGACTGCGCGGGGGACAACCCCTTCGTCTCCCACGCCTTCCTCTCGGCCCTGGAGGATTCGGGCAGCGTCGGGCCGCGCACCGGCTGGCTGCCGCAGCACGCGGCGCTGCGCGACGCCGCGGGCAGGCTGGTCGCCTGCGCGCCCTGCTACGCGAAGGCGCACAGCTACGGCGAATACGTCTTCGACCACGGCTGGGCGGACGCCTATGAGCGCGCGGGCGGGCGCTACTACCCCAAGCTCCAGGTCGCCTCGCCCTTCAGCCCGGTGCCCGGGCCGCGGCTGCTGCGCCGGCCCGGCGTGCCGGTGGCGGCGGTCGCCGAGGCGCTGCGCCGGGCGATGGAGGCGCTCGACTGCTCCTCCGTCCATGTCACCTTCTGCACGCGCGAGGAGTGGGAGGCGCTGGGCGCCTGCGGCTGGCTCACGCGCATCGGCGTGCAGTTCCACTGGCACAACCGGGGCTATGGCAGCTTCGAGGATTTCCTCGCCGCGCTCTCGGCGCGCAAGCGCAAGGCGCTGCGGCGCGAGCGGCGCAGCGTGGCCGAGAGCGGGCTCACCTTGCGCACCCTGCGCGGGCCGGAGGTGACGCCCGCGCAGTGGCAGGCCTTCCACGGCTTCTACCGCAACACGGTGGATGCGCGCTGGGGCAGCGCCTACCTCACGCCGCGCTTCTGGCCGCTGCTGGGCGAGCGGCTGGGCGAGAGGGTAGTGCTGATGTGGGCCGAGCGCGAGGGCGTGCCCGTGGCCGGGGCGCTGAACCTGCTTGGGCGCGAGGCGCTCTACGGCCGCAACTGGGGCTGCGCGGAGGAGGTGCCCTTCCTGCACTTCGAGCTGTGCTACCTGCGCGCCATCGAGTTCGCCATCGCACACGGGCTGCCGCGTGTGGAGGCGGGCGCGCAGGGCGAGCACAAGATCGCGCGCGGCTATCTGCCGGTGGAGACCTATTCGGCGCACCTGATCCGCCACGCGGGCCTCGCGCGCGCCGTGGCGCAGTTCCTGGAGGCCGAGCGCCCGGCGCTGCGCGAGCGGATGGCGGCGCTGATGGCCCATTCGCCCTATCGGCGCGAGGGGGAGGGGTGATCCTCGCCCAGGCGCAGCTCGCGCTCGCCATGGCGCTGGTCGGCGCCAATGTCGGCGTGGCGAAGCTGCTGGCCGAGCAACTGCCCATCGCGATGATCGCCTGCCTGCGCTGCCTGCTGGCGGTCGCCATCCTCTGGCCGCTGGCGCGCTGGCTGGAGGGGCGGGTGCGCGTCACGCCGGCGCAGCGGCGCAACCTGTTCCTGCAGGCGCTGTTCGGCACGGCGATCTACAATGCGGGGCTGCTGGCGGGGCTGCGGCTGACCTCGGCGCTGGAGGGGGGCCTCGTTCTCGCCACCCTGCCGGCGGTGGTGGCGCTGGGCAGCTTCCTGTGGCTGCGCGAGCGGCTGCTGCCGCGGCAATGGCTGGCGGCGGGGCTGGCGGGGCTCGGCATGGCCGCGATCACGCTGGCGCGGCTCGGCGGGGGCGCGGGCGGTTCCTCGGCGCTCGGCAATCTGCTGGTGTTCGCGGGGGTCTGCGGCGAGGCGATCTATGTGCTGCTGGCCAAGCGCATCGCGGGGCTGGTGCCGGTCTTCACCGCCTCGCTCTGGATGCAGGTGTTCTCGTCCCTGGTGCTGCTGCCCTTCGCGCTGCCCGACTGGGACGCGGCCTCCGCCCTGGCCGATCCCGCACTCGCGGGGCTGCTGCTGTTCCATGCGGTGACGGCGAGCGTGCTGTGCCTGCTGCTGTGGTTCCAGGGCCTGAAGCGCGTGAGCGCGGGCGTGGCGGGCGTGTTCACCGCCTTCCTGCCGGCGAGTGCCGCGACGACGGCGGTGCTGTTCCTGGGCGAGAGCTTCGGCGCCGTGCATGCGGCGGGCTTCGCGCTGATGACGGCGAGCGTGTTGCTGGCGGCCTGGCCGAGGCGATAGCGTCGGGGCATGCAGCCCTGGCTTGAGCTGAGCGTGCCGGAGTTCCTCGCGGCCTCGCCTGAGGAGGTGGCCGGCCGCCTGGCCGCGGCGCAGATGGCGCGCCGCCTCTCGGCCGAGCCGGCCCAGCTTCACGCCTGGCGGCGCAGCGCCAGCCTTCTTCAGGCCGCCCTGCAGGGCGAGGAATGGCGGCAGGCGCGGCTGGCCTTCGAGTACGACATGCTGCGGCTGGAGCGGCGCATTGACGTGCTGCTCGTCACCCCCCGCGCCATCTTCGTGCTGGAGTTCAAGGCATGCCACAGCCTCGGCCCCGCCGACCACAGGCAGCTGGAGGACTACGCGCAGGACCTGCTCGACTTCCACGCCGCAAGCCGCGCTCATCCCCTGCTGCCCGTTCTCGTCGCCACCGAGGCACCGGCCGTGCGGCCTGCGGCGGCGCCGCTGCCCCTCCCGAGCGGCGCCTGGAGCGTGGTACCGACAAACGGCGCGGGCCTGGAGGCGACGCTGAGGCGCCTCCACGCGCTCGTGCCGCCCGCCGCCGTGCCGCTCGACCCGGCCGCCTGGATGGCCGCGCCCTATCGCCCGGTTCCGACCATCGTGGAGGCCGCCGCGCGCCTCTTCGCGCGGAACTCGGTGGCCGAGATTGCCCAGGCCCGCGCCGACTCGCGCAATCTCACCGAGACCACGGAGGCCATTGTGCGCGCGCTCGACGCCGCGCGTGCCGATGGCCGAAAGGTCGTGGTGTTCGTCACCGGCGTGCCGGGCGCAGGAAAGACGTTGTGCGGGCTCAACATCGTCTTCGGCGAGCATCGCCGGGACGGAACCGCCTTCCTGACCGGCAACGCGCCCCTCGTGGCCGTGCTGCGCGAGGCGCTGGCACTGGATCGCGCGGGCATCAGCCTGGCCCTCGGCCCCAGCAACGACCCAGAGCGCAAGGCGCGCGCGGGGCGCCTGCGTCAGGCACGGCACGAGACGGCGCAGGCGCTGCAGAACGTCCACCGCTTCCTCGCCGACAACGCGCACAGGTCCGCCCCGCCGCATGAGCGCGTGATCGTCTTCGACGAGGCCCAGCGCGCCTGGGATGCCGCGCAGGCCAGCCGCGACACCCAGCGCCGCAAGAGCGTGCTGACGCAGAGCGAGCCCGCGCATGCCCTTTCCATCATGGGCCGGCATGAGGGCTTCGCCGCCATCGTCGCACTCATCGGGAATGGGCAGGAGATCAACACGGGTGAGGCGGGCCTCGCGGAATGGGGCCGCGTGATCGCCGCCACGTCGGGGTGGCAGGCCGTCGCGCCGCGCAGCGTCCTCACCACCGGAGTGCCCCGCCAGCGCCTCGCCCCCGGCCCCGCGCCCTGGCTCGCCCTCGATGACAGGCTTGACCTGCATGTGCCACTGCGCGGCGTGCGGACCGAGTCCGGTGCGGCCTGGGTGGACGCGGTGCTGCGCGGCGCGGCGCCGGAGGCCGCGCGCATCGCCCGCTCCGTCGAGCGGTTTCCCTACATGGTCACGCGCTCCCTCGACGCGGCACGCGCGGCGCTCCGCAACCTGGCGCCGGGGCTGCGGCGCGCGGGCTTCGTCCGTTCCTCAGGCGCGAAGCGGCTGCGCGGCGAGGGCTTCGATGCGCAGCTCGTCGGGACAGAGGAGCCTGTCGCCTGGTTCCTCGAACGCTGGCCCGATATCCGCGCCTCCGACGCGCTGGAGACCGCGGCCACCGAATATGCCTGCCAGGGGCTGGAGCTGGACGTGGTGGGCGTAGCCTGGGGCGGGGATCTGGTGCGCGAGGCTTCCCGCTGGACGTGCCGCAGCTTCGCCGGGCGCGCCTGGAACAGGGTGGGCAACGCGGCCGAGGCGGAGTTCATCCGCAACACCTACCGCGTGCTGCTGACGCGCGCGCGGTACGAGACGGTCATCTGGGTGCCGCCCGGCAGCGACGAAGACGACATCTTCCACGACGCCACCCGGCCCAGGCGGGAGATGGACGCGATCGCGGCCTTCCTGATGGATTGCGGCGCGAGGCCCCTGGAGAGAATCTCGCGCGAGGCATCGGGCGCACCCCGCCTCTGACGCGCCCCCGCTTTTCGGGGCATGCTGCGCCCATGCCCGCCCTCCTCTTTCTTCTCCTCGCGCTGCTTCTCCCCCTCCCCCTCGCCGCCACCGAGCTCAAGCTCGCCACCTGGAACATCGCCTGGCTCACGCTCCGCCCCGCCACGGATGAGCTGCTGCCGCGCGGCCTCGCGCCGCGCCAGCCGGGGGATTTCGCACGGCTGGCCGACTATGCGCGCCGCCTCGAGGCCGACATCGTGGCGCTGCAGGAGGTGGACGGCGCCGAGGCCGCGGCCCGCGTCTTCGACCCGCGCGCGCACCAGTTCTTCTTCACCCGCGAGAACGACATCCAGCGCACCGGCTTCGCCGTCCGCCGCGGCTTCGCGGTGACGCAGCACGAGGATCTCGCCGCCCTCGACCTCGCGCCCGAGGCGCGCTTCTCCCAGCGCCGCGGCGCCGACGTCACCGTCGAGGCGCATGGCCGGCGGCTGCGCCTGCTCTCCATCCACCTCAACGCCGGCTGCCGCGAGGGCCCGATGCTGGCCAGCCGCGGCCGCGAATGCGAGAGCCTGCTGCGCCAGTCCGAGGTGCTGGCGCGCTGGATCGCGGAACGCCGGCGCGAGGGCGTGGCCTTCGCCATCATGGGCGACTTCAACCGCCGCATGGACCACCCGCGCGACGAGATGGGCGCGCTGCTCGCCGCCGCCGCGCCGCTGACCCGCGCCACCGAGGGCGCCTCCAACCCCTGCTGGGCCGATGCGCGGGGCGGGCGGCCCTTCATCGACCACATCCTCCTCGGCGGCGCCGCGCGCGACTGGTTCCAGCGCTCGAGCCTGCGCGTGATGGTCTATGCCGAGCGCGACCCCGCCTTCCGCGACCGCCTCTCGGACCACTGCCCGATCAGCGTGCGGCTGCGCCTGCCATGAGGGATTTCGCGCGCATCACCCTGCCGCTCGCGGCGGTGAACTTCCTCAACCAGGCGAGCCGCGCGGTGCTCGCCCTCATCGGCCCGCTGCTGGCGGTGGAGTTCGCGCTCTCCGCCTCCGATCTCGGGCTGCTCGCGGCGGTGTTCTTCGCCGCCTACGCGGCGGCGCAGCTTCCCGTCGGGGTCGCGCTCGACCGCTACGGCGCGCGGCGGGTGCAGACGGTGCTGGCGCTGACGGCGGCGGCGGGCTTCGCGCTCTGCGCACTGGCCGAAGGCGCACTGATGCTCGGCCTCGGGCGCTTCGTCACCGGTGTGGGCATCTCGGCCGGGCTGATGGCGATGCTCAAGGCCAACGCGCAATGGTTCCCAAAGGCCCGGGTGGCGGCGCTGACGGGCAGCGGCGTCTTCGTCGGCGCGCTGGGCGGGATGATGGCGACGCTGCCCCTGCAATCCCTGCTGCCCCTGCTCGGCTGGCGCGGCGGCTTCGCCCTGCTGGCGCTGCTGGCCTGCGCGGTGGCGGCCTGGATCTGGTTCTCGCTCGCGGATGCGCCGCCGGGCTGGAGGCCGCCGCCGCGGCGCGGCCTCGCGGCCGAGATCGCGGCCTTCGGGCCGATCTTCCGCCACCCCTATTTCCTGCGCTTCGTGCCGGCCATCATGGTGCTCTCGGGCATGAACTTCGTCTATCAGGGCCTCTGGGCGGGCCCCTGGCTGCGCGACGTGGCCGGGCTCGGCGAGGCGGCGCGCGCGCTGGTGCTGTTCTGCTACGCGGGGGGCATGGCGCTCGGCTCCATCGGCACCGGCCAGGCGGCGAGCTTCTTCCAGGCGCGCGGCGCCTCGCCCATGCTGGTGCCGCTGCTCGGCATGGGCACGCAGTTCGCGCTGCAGCTCCTGTTCATCCTGCACCCGCCAGGGGCGCTCGCCTCGCTCTGCCTCGCCTGGTTCCTCTTCGCCGTCTGCGGCTCCTCGGGGCCGGCGGGCTATGCGGCGGTGGGCCAGCGCTTCGGCCCCGAGCTCGCGGGGCGCGTCGCCACCGCGATCAACGGCGCGATGCTCGTGCTCGTCTTCGTGCTGCAATACGCCATCGGCGCCATCCTCGACCTCTGGCCGCGCACGGCGTCGGGCGGCTGGGACGCGGCGGGCTACGCCTGGGCGATGGGGCTGACCGTGCTGCTCCAGGCCTTGAGCCTGCTCTGGGCTTGGCGCGCGGGCGCGGCGCTGCCAGCATCGCGCGGATGAGACGAGGCATGGAGCCAGACCTCGCGCCCTTCCGCGTGGACAGCGGCAGGGGCTTCCGCCTGAAGGACCACGACCCCGCCGGCCCGCGGGGCCTGCGCCTCGACAAGAAGGCGGCAGAAGCCCTGCTGCGCCAGGGCGTGGAGCGCCTCGCGGAGCTGCAGGACAAGCTCTACGCGCAGGACCGCTGGGCGGTGCTCTGCCTGTTCCAGGCGATGGACGCCGCCGGGAAGGACGGCACGATCAAGCACGTGTTCTCCGGCGTGAACCCGCAGGGCTGCTTCGTGGCGAGCTTCAAGGCCCCCTCGGCGCAGGAGCTCGACCAGGATTTCCTGCGCCGCCACATCGCGCATCTGCCCCGGCGCGGCGAGATCGGCATCCACAATCGCTCCTGGTACGAGGAGGTGCTGGTGGTGCGCGTGCACCCGCGCATCCTCGCCGCCCAGCGCCTGCCCGAGCGGATGGTGACGAAGCGCATCTGGAAGGAACGGCTCGAGGACATCGCGGCCTTCGAGCGCTACCTCGCGCGTCAGGGCGTGGTGGTGCTCAAGTTCTTCCTGCACGTCTCGCCCGAGGAGCAGCGCCGCCGCTTCCTCGAGCGGCTGGACCAGCCGGAGAAGAACTGGAAATTCTCGCCGGGCGACGTGGCCGAGCGCCGCCACTGGACGGGCTACATGCACGCCTACGAACAGGCGATCCGCGCCACCGCCGCCCCGCACGCGCCCTGGTGGGTGGTGCCGGCGGACCGCAAATGGCTGACGCGCCTCATCGTCGTGGGCGCCATCGTGCAGGCGCTGGAGCGGCTCGACCTGCACTACCCGCCGCTCGGCGAGGCGGAGCGCGCGGCGCTGGCGCAGGCGCGGGCGGCGCTGGCATGACGCTCTATTTCGGCTACGGCTCCAATCTCGACGCCGAGGACTGGGGCGCCTTCTGCGCGCGCAGGGGGTTCGCGGAGGCGCGGCTCGTGCCCCTCTCCACCGCGCTGCTGCTCGACGAGGCGCTCGTCTTCGACCGTTTCGCCGCCTCGCGCCAGGGCGGGGCGCTGAACCTGCGCCACACGCCCGGCCAGGCGGTGGAGGGCGTGCTGTTCGAGGCGAACGAGGCGGCGCTGGCCGCCCTCGACGCGAAGGAGGGCGCGCCGCGCGCGTACCGGCGCACGCCCTGCCATGTCGTGCTGCCCGACGGCACGGTGCGCGCGGCCATGACCTACCGCGCCGCGCCGGAGCGCTTCCATCCGCCGCACCCGCACTACCTCTCGGTGGTGCGGCGCGGCCAGGCCGCGCACGGCATCGCGCACGCGATGATGGAGGCCGCCGCCGAGAATCGCCCGGCGCCGCTCACCATCGCGCACCTCTTCGTCTACGGCACGCTGATGGAGGGCGAGGCGAACGCGCATCACCTCGCGGGGCTGCCGCGCCTGCCCGGCCGCATCCGTGCCGTGCTGCACGATCTCGGCCCCTACCCGGCGGTGCGGCTCGGCGAGGGCGAGGTGGCGGGCGAGGTGGTGGAACTGCCTCTCGACCGGCTGGCCGGCATGGACGCGCTGGAGGGGAGCGAGCCCGGCGGCGCGCCCGGCGGGCACTATCGCCGCAGCGTGCTGCCGGTCTCGACGCCGCGCGGGGTGTTGCGCGCCTATGTCTATGTGATGGACGAGGCCGCGCGCTTCCCGCGCATCGAGGGGGGCGACTGGCGCGGCAAGCCCGGGCGCCTCGCCGCCTGGGAGGCCTATGCGGCGGGCAAGCCGGAGCCCGAGAGGTAACCGGCGCGACCATCGGGGCGGCGGGATTCGAACCCACGACCTCCTGTACCCAAAACAGGCGCGCTACCAGGCTGCGCCACGCCCCGTCGGCGCGGTTTTAGGCGGGGCGCGCGCCGCCCGTCCACCGGGGGGGTCATCGCATCGCGTCGCGGGCCTCGCCGGGCGGCGCCTCGCGCGAATCCACCACGATCAGCGCGCGCCCCGCCAGCGGGCTCGGCGTGCGCGCGGGGTGCAGCAGCGCGGCGAAGCGCGCGTCGCCCGCGCGCGCGGCGCGCTCATGGTCGACGTCGAGCACCCCTTCCAGATCGAGGAACCGGTTCACCCCCGAGGGGATGCGCACGCAGCCCTGCGAGGCGGGGCGGCCCAGCCTAGGCTCCAGCAGATCGGGATCGGTGGCGTGCAGCAGGAAGCGGATCTCCCCCGTCTCGCCATCCTCGCGCCAGCCCTTCTCGGCCGTGAGCCAGCCGAAATCCCACACCCGCATCCCGCGCGCGCCGAGGCCGCGCACGCCCAGGGCGTTGCGCTTGCCGAGCGCGCGGTAATCGAGGATCGCGTCCGTGTGCAGGAACACGCCGGTGGGGGTCAGGAAATGGCCCCGCCGTCCGCTCGCGCCGGTGGAGACGAGGCTCTCGCCCACCACCTCCCAGCCTCCCTCCGGCCGGGCGAGCAGGACGGAGAGGACCTGCACCTCCGGGTGCCGGTCCACCGCGACCACGAGTTCCGGGCCCGCGGGGCGGTAGAAGGAGGCTTCCAGCGCCGCGCGCGCCCGCGCGATGCGCTGCTCGCGCCCGGCGGGGTCGGGCTGGCGCGCCGCGCCGGTTTCGGCCGCGAAGCGCGCGCGCAGCCGCTCGAGCTCCGCTGCGAGGGCGGGGTCGGGCGCCGCCTCTGCGGCGGGAGGGCCGGCGATGGCCGGTGGCGGCGCGGCGGGCGCGCAGGCGTTGAGCGCGATGACGGCCATCAGCAGCAGCGCGACACGCCACATGGCTTGCTTCCTCGACCCGCGCCCCGGCCCGCGCCACGGCCTATTCGTAGCGCCGCCGCGCGCCGCGCGTCATCCGCAAAACCGCGCCCGGACAGATCGTTACGGCAGCACCTTGCCGGGATTCATCCGCCCCGCGGGGTCCAGCAACGCCTTGATGCCGCGCATCACCTCCAGCGCCAGAGGCGGCTTCAGCGCCGCCATGGCCGCACGCTTGGACTGGCCGATGCCGTGCTCGGCCGAGAAGCTGCCGCCGAGCGCGACGGCGATCTCGCCCACCTCCTCCTCGAAGCGCGGCGCGCGCGCCGCCCAGGCGGCATGGCTCATCCCGGGCGGGGCCTGCAGCGAGAGATGGATGTTGCCATCGCCCATGTGGCCGAGCGCCAGCATCCGCCCCTCGGGATAGGCGCGCGCGATGAGCGCCGCCACGCGCTCGAGGAAATCCGGGATGCGCGAGACGGGCACCGCGGTGTCGGTCGGCAGGCCCGGCGCCTCGCGGCGCGCGCATTCGGGGAAATCCTCGCGGATGGCCCAGAGGTTGCGCCGCTGCGCCTCGCTCTCGCAGAGCACCACCTCCTCCGCCTCGCCGGCCTCGATGCCCGCCATCAGCGCGCCCTCCAGCGCCGCGCGCACGGGGATGGCGGCGTGCGGGCTCGCGCCTTCCACGAGGCAGTACCACTCCGCCGCGAGCGGCATGGGCGGCCGCAGCCCCGCCCCGTGCCTCAGCGCGATCTCGATGCAGCGCCGGTGGATCAGCTCGAAGGCCACCAGCTCGGCCCCGCATTCCTGGCAGCGCGCCAGCAGCGCGAGCGCCGCGCGCGGCGAGGACACGGCCGCGAGCGCCGTCTCGCGCGCCACGAGGCGCGGGAAGAGCTTGAGCGAGGCCGCGGTGATCACGCCCAGCGTGCCCTCCGCGCCGATGAACAGGTGGCGCAGCGCATAGCCGGAGTTGTCCTTGCGCACGCGGCGAAGGTCGTCGAGCACCCGCCCGTCGGGCAGCACCACCTCGAGCCCGAGCACGAGATCGCGCGCATTGCCGTAGCGCAGCGTGCGGATGCCGCCGGCATTGGTGGAGAGCGCGCCGCCGATCATCGCACTCCCCTGCGCGCCGAAATGCAGCGGGAAGAGGCGGCCCGCCGCCTCGGCCGCCTGCTGCACCGCCTGCACCGTGCAGCCCGCCTCCGCGACCAGCGAGTTGTCGAGCGCGTCCACCTCGCGCAGCCGGTCGAGCCGCTCGAGGCTCAGCACCACCGAAGGCGGGCCCTCGGCGAGCGGCACCGCCGCGCCGCAGAGCGAGGTGCGCCCGCCCGCGGGCACCACGGCCAGATGCAGCTCGGCGCAGAGGCGCAGCGCCGCGCTGACCTCCGCCGTCGTGCCCGGGCGCAGCACGGCGAGCGGCGCGCCGCGATAGACGCCGCGCCAGTCCAGCGCATAGGGGGCGATGTCGGCCGGCTCCCGCAGAACGGCGGCGGGGCCGAGCGTCTCGCGCAGCGCATCGAGCGGGGCCATGGCAGTCCTCCCGGCGGGAGGACAGGCCCGGCGCGGCGCGCCGTCAAGCCGTTGACCGCGCCGCCCCGCGCCGCGACCATCGCCCCGAGGCAAGGGGGAAACGGCGATGGATGAGACCGATGTGCTGGTGATCGGCTCGGGCTCGGCGGGCAGCGCGGTGGCCGGGCGGCTCGCGGAGGTTCCGGGCCTGCGCGTGACCGTGATCGAGGCCGGCAGCACGGATTCCAACCTCTGGCTGCATGTGCCCATCGGCTACGCCAAGACCATGTATCACCCGACCATCTCCTGGAACTACGAGACGGAGGCCGAGCCGCATCTGGGCGGCCGGCGCATTCCCTGGCCGCGCGGACGGGTGCTGGGCGGCTCCTCGGCCATCAACGGGCTGATCTACATCCGCGGCCAGGCCGAGGACTACGACATGTGGCGGCAGATGGGCTGCCTGGGCTGGGGCTTCGAGGACTGCCTGCCCTATTTCAAGCGCGCGCAGCGGCAGGAGCGCGGCGCCTCGGACCTGCACGGGGCCGATGGCCCGCTCTCCACCACCGATCTGCGCGACAAGGGCGTGCTCTCGCAGGCCTTCATCGAGGCGGCGCTGGAGCTCGGCTTCCCGCGCAACGACGACTTCAACGGCGCCACCCAGGAGGGGGCGGGCTGGTACCAGGTGACGGTGCGCGACGGCTTCCGCTGCTCGGCCGCCACCGCCTACCTCAAGCCCGCGGTCAAGGCCGGGCGCGTGCGCCTGATCACCGAGGCGCAGGTGACGCGCATCCTGATCGAGCAGGGCCGCGCGGTCGGCGCGGAATACCGCCAGGGCGGGCAGACGCGCGTGCTGCGCGCGGCGCGCGAGGTGGTGCTCTCGGGCGGGGCCATCAACTCGCCGCAGGTGATGATGCTCTCGGGCCTCGGCCCCGCCGATCACCTGCAGGAGATGGGCATCCCCGTGCTGCGCGACATGCCCGAGGTCGGCCGCAACCTGCAGGACCACTACCAGGCGCGGCTGATGTACCGCGCGAGCGCGCGCGTCTCGGTGAACGAGGTGCTGGGCTCCTGGCTCGGCATGGCGCGGGCGGGGCTCGCCTACGCGCTGGCGCGGCGCGGCCCGCTGACCTTCGCCGCCGCCACCTCCGGTCTGTTCGCCCGCGTGCTGCCGCAGAGCGCGACCCCGGACGTGCAGTTCCACTTCATTCCCTGGAGCGCGGACAGCGTGAAGGAGGGGCTGCACCCCTGGCCGGGCTTCACCATCAGCGTCTGCCAGCTCAGGCCCGAGAGCCGGGGCAGGCTCACCCTCGCCTCGCCCGATCCGCTGGCCAAGCCGAAGATGTTCGCCAACTACCTCGCCACCGAGACGGACCGGCGCTGCATCACCGAGGGCGTGAAGCTCGGGCGGCGGCTGGCGCGCACGCGCGCCCTCTCGCGCTTCGTGGAGAGCGAGCACGCGCCCGGCCCGCAGCTGCCCGACACGGACGAGGCGCTGCTCGGCTTCGCGCGCGAGAAGGGCGGCACGATCTACCACCCCACCAGCACCTGCCGCATGGGCGCGGACGAGCGCAGCGTGGTGGATGTGGAGCTGCGCGTGCGCGGGGTGGCGGGGCTGCGCATCGCCGACGCCTCCATCATGCCCGCGGTGGTCAGCGGCAACACCAATGCGGCGTGCATCATGATCGGCGAGCGCTGCGCCGACTTCATCCGGCGGGCCGCGTGAGCAGGCTCTCGGCGATGCGCGCGGCGGCGCGGCCGTCGCCGTAGGGGTTCTCGACCCTGGCCATGGCCGCCCAGGCGGCGGGGTCGTCGAGCAGCCGCGCGGCCTCGGCCACCAGCCGCGCGGGGTCGGTGCCCACCAGCCGCGCCGTGCCGGCGGCGATGGCCTCGGGCCGGTCGCTCCGCTCGCGCGCCACCAGCACGGGGCGGCCGAGGCTCGGCGCCTCCTCCTGCACGCCGCCGCTGTCGGTGACGATGAGGTGGGCGCGGCGCATCAGCCAGACGAAGGCGGCATGCGGCTGCGGCGGCAGCAGATGCACGCGCGGATGGCCGCCGAGCGCGGCGCGCAGCGGGGCCTCGGCCGCGGGGTTGAGGTGCAGCGCCACCACCACCTCGACATCGCCGCGCGCGGCGAGGCGCAGGAGGCCCTCGGCGAGGCGCGCGAGCCCGCCCTCCAGGCTCTCGCGCCGGTGGCCGGTGACCAGGATCATCCGCCGCGCCGGGTCGAGGAAGGCGAAGCGCGCGGCCATCTCGGGCGTGGCCGCGGCGCGCTCGGCCACCCACAGCAGCGCGTCGATGGCGGTGTTGCCCGTCACCTCCACCGCCTCGGGGGCGATGCCCTCGCGCGCGAGGTTGGCGGCGGCGAGCGGGGTGGGCGCGAAGTGCCGCCGCGCGAGGCGCGCGATGGCGCTGCGGTGCATCTCCTCGGGCCAGGGCGCCAGCGGATCATGGGTGCGCAGCCCCGCCTCGACATGCGCCACCGGCACGCGCGCGTAGAAGCCGGCCAGCGCGCCGGCGAGGGCCGTCACCGTGTCGCCCTGCACCACCAGCCAGTCGGGGCGCGCCGCCTGCAGCCAGGCCTCCACCCCCGTCAGCACCGCCGCCGCCAGCGCGGCGAGACCCTGGCCCCGGCGCATCAGCGCCAGATCCGCATCCGGCGCGAGGCCGAAGCCCGCCAGCGCCTGGTCCAGCAGCTCCCGGTGCTGGCCGCTGGAGAGGAGGGAGCAGCGCACCCCCGCCCGCCCCCTGAGATCGAGGATCAGCGGGGCGAGCTTGATCGCCTCGGGCCGTGTGCCGACGAGGCAGGCGATGTGCATGCGGGCCGGTCCCTCGGCGCAACCAGTGCGTGCATGGTAGGGCGAGCCGCGCGCCGAGGGGAAGGCGGACGCGGCGTCAGAGCGGCGCCGCCTCCGCCTCCAGCCAGGCCCGCGCCCCCTCATCCAGCAGCGGGCCGATCTCCGCGCGCACCCGCGCGTGGTAGGCGTTCACCCAGCCGCGCTCGGCGGCGGTGAGCAGGGCGGGTTCGATCAGCGCGCGGCAATAGGGCGCCAGGGTCAGCGTCTCGAAGCAGAGGAAGGGCCTCGCCTGGTCGGGCAGGGCGGGGGCGGGCTGGACCAGCAGCAGGTTCTCGATGCGGATGCCGTACTGGCCCGGCAGGTAGAAGCCCGGCTCGTCGGAGAGGATCATCCCGGCCCGGATGGGCACCACCTTTGCGGTGCGGCTGAAGGCCACCGGCCCCTCATGCACCGAGAGGAAGCTGCCCACCCCGTGCCCGGTGCCGTGGTCGTAGTCGAGGCCCATCTCCCACAGGGCGCGGCGCGCGATGGCATCGAGATGCGGCCCCGCCACGCCTTCTGGAAAGCGCAGCGTGGCGAGCGCAATGTGCCCGCGCAGCACGGCGGTGTAGCGGGCGCGCAGCGCCTCCGGCGCCGGGCCGGGCCCGGTCCAGAGGGTGCGGGTGATGTCGGTGGTGCCGTCGGGATACTGGGCGCCGCTGTCGATCAGGTAGCATTCGTCGCGGCCGATGGCGCGGTCGGTCGCTGGCGTGGCGCGGTAGTGCACGACCGCCCCGTTCGGCCCGCTGCCGGAGATGGCGGGGAAGGCCTCGGCCACGAAGCCCGGGCGCAACCGGCGCAGATCGAGCAGGCGGCGGGCGGCGGCGATCTCGGTCAGCCCGCCCTTCGGCGCCTCGGCGGCGAACCAGGCGAGGAACTCGGCCACGGCCACCGCATCGCGCCGGTGCGCGGCGCGGGCGCCGGCCTGCTCCACCGGGTTCTTGACGGCCCGCGGCAGGCGGCAGGGGTCCTCGCCCGCCACCACCTCCGCCCCCGCCTCGCGCAGCCGGGCGAAGAACCAGGCGGGCGTGGCCTCGGGGTCGAGGCGCACCTTGCGCCCCTTCAGGGCCGCCAGCGCCTCGGGCAGGGCGGCGCGGTCGCGCACCGCCACCGCGGGACCGAGATGGGCACGGGTCGCCTCGGGCACGCGCTCGGGCGCGTGCAGGAAGAACTCGGCCGCCGCGTCCGCGCGCAACAGGCAGACGCCGAGCGGGAGCGGCGTGTGCGCCAGATCGCCGCCCCGGATGTTCAGGAGCCAGGCGGCGGAATGGGGGTCGGCGAGGAGGCAGGCGTCCTCGCCGGCGGCGCGCAGTTCGGCGGCGGCGGCCTCGCGCTTCGCCTCGGCGGCGAGGCCGGCGAGCTCGACGCGGTGGGCGAGCACCGGCGCGGCGGGCGGGGCGGGCCGGTCCGTCCAGACCACGTCCACCGGGTTGCGCGGCAGCGGCACGAGCGTGACGCCGGCGAAGCGGGCCAGCGCCGCCTCCGCATGCAGCCAGGGGTCGTAGCCGATGCGCCGGCCCGCGGCATGGCGGCGCAGCCAGTCGGCCGGCGGCTCCTCGGTGATGTGGCGGCGCTCCCACAGGACCGGATCGGTCTCGGCGGCAAGCTGGGTGGTGTAGCGGCCGTCGGTGAACACCGCCGCGCGGTCCATCAGCACCACGGCGAGCCCCGCGCTGCCGGTGAAGCCGGTGAGCCAGGCGAGGCGCTCGGCCGAGGGAGGCACGTATTCGCCCAGGAACTCGTCGCCACGGGGCACGAGAACGCCCTCCACGCCCAGCTCGGCCAGGGCGCCACGCAGGGCGGCAAGACGGCGGGCGGGCTCGATCCTCTGTCGTTGATCCGTCATTAACGCATGTGTCCACAATAAGGCATGCGCTCAACGCATGAGAGCCGCAGAGACTTCGCGCGCCCGGCCCGCGCCCTTTCCTCCTACATCAACGCCATCCGGGCGGCGAGGCCGCCCTTCCCACTGACGGATGGATTCCATGAACTCCCGCATCACCCCGGCCGAGGCCGCGCTGCTGATGCCTCTGGCCACCGCGCGCCGCCCCAGCGAGGCGCAGCAGATCGAGGCCATCATCGCCGAGGCGCGCCGCGCCCGCGACGCCGCGCTGGCCGAGCGCATCGCCGCCTTCTTCCGCGGGCTGTGCGACATTCTCGCCACGCTCCGCCGCCGCCGCGAGACGATCGAGGAGCTGCGCGCGCTCAGCGACCGCCAGCTCAAGGACATCGGCGTGGCGCCGGGCGAGATCGAGGCCGCCGCCGCCAAGGCCACCCCCCTTCCCGTCGCCGGCAGCGCGCCGGAGGCGGCGAACGACACGGACGGAACCCGCCGCGCGGCCTGAGAGGGCCGCAAGGTCGCTTCCGCCCCGCGCCGGGTGCATGACGGACCCGGCGCGGCCTTCCCTTGCGCGGCGCGGGCCGAGACGGTCCCATGGCGGGGCATGAGCCAGGCCCCCTCCGCCCGCCGCACGACGCTCTGGATCGTCCTTCTCTCCGCGGCGGCGACCGCGAGCCTCGCCATGGGGATCCGCCAGACCTTCGGGCTGCTGCTCCTCCCGCTCTCGGCCGAGGAGGGGGTGGCGCCCTGGGCTTTCGGCCTCGCGGTGGCGCTGCACAACCTGGTCTGGGGCCTCGCCCAGCCCGCCTCGGGCGCGATGGCCGACAAGCACGGCGCGGGCCGGGTGATGGCCATGGGCGGCGTGTTCTACGCGCTGGGCTGCGGGCTGCCGGCGCTGTGGCCCTCCAACGCCGCGGTGCTGGTCGGCATCGGCCTGTTCTCCGGCCTCGGCGTGGCCTGCGCGGGCACGGGGCTCGCGCTCGCCGCCATCGGCCGCCTCGCGCCGCCCGAGAAGCGGGGCGAATACATCGGCATCGCCAGCGCGGGCGGCTCGCTCGGTCAGGCGGCGATGGTGCCGCTCGCCTTTTCCGGCATCGGCTGGTTCGGGGCGAGCGGGGCGCTCGCGCTGCTCGCGCTCTCGGCGCTGATCATCGTGCCGGTGGCGCGCAACATCGAATGGCGCCCCGCCCCGCGCCGCGGCCCGCCGGCGGCGGGGCTCTCCGGGCTGCCGGCGCTGGCGCGGCGCGCCCTGGCCGATCGCGACTTCGCGCTGCTCACCGGCGGCTTCTTCGCCTGCGGCTTCCAGCTCGCCTTCCTCACCACGCATCTGCCCTCGCACCTCTCGCTGTGCGGGCTGCCGGCGGGGCTCGGCATGACGGCGATGATGCTGATCGGGCTGTTCAACATCCCGGGCTCCTGGGCCTGCGGCTGGCTCTCCGCGCGCGTGAAGCCGGAGGCGGCGCTGGGCGCGATCTACCTGCTGCGCACGCTCGCCATCGGGCTCTTCGCCGCCGCCACGCCGACCGAATGGGGCACCCTGCTCTTCGCGGCCGTGATGGGCTTCGTCTGGCTCGGCACCGTGCCGCTGACGAGTGCCGCCATCGCGCGGCGCTTCGGCGTGGGCGATCTCGGCGCGCTCTACGGCGTGTGCTTCTTCAGCCACCAGATCGGCGGCTTCCTGGGCGCCGGAGCGGGGGCGGTGCTGTTCTCGGCCACCGGCAGCTACGCCGCCTTCTGGCCGGTGATGGTGGTGGTCGGCCTCCTCGCCGCGGTGCTCAACTGGATGACGCGGGCGCCCGGCGCGCGGCCCGCCGCCGCCTGATCAGGCGGCCGCGCGCGCACCGTAGCCCTTCGGGTGCGCCGCGTGCCAGTTCCAGGCGCTGCGCACGATGTCCTCCAGCGCGGCGTGGCGCGGCCTCCAGCCCGTCTCCGCCCGCAGCCGCGCCGAGGAGGCGACGAGCACCGGCGGATCGCCCGGCCGCCGCGGGGCATTCTCGTGCGGCACGGGCCGGCCGCTGACGCGCTCCACCGCCGCCAGCACCTCGCGCACCGAATGGCCGGCACCGTTGCCGATGTTGTAGCGCACCGAGCCCTGGTCGAGCCGCGGCAGCACGGCGATGTGCGCCGCCGCGAGGTCGGTCACGTGCACGTAGTCGCGCACCGCCGTGCCGTCCTTGGTGGCGTAGTCGGTGCCGAAGACGTGCAGCGGCGGCAACTCGCCCAGGGTGGCGAGGATGGCGCGGGGGATGAGGTGCGTCTCGGGCTCATGATCCTCTCCCGCCCGCCCGGCGGGGTCCGCGCCGGCGGCGTTGAAGTAGCGCAGGCTGGCCGAGCGCAGCCCGTGCGCCTGCTCCGCCCAGGCCAGCGCCTGCTCCACCATCAGCTTGGAGAGGCCATAGGGGTTCACGGGCGTGGTCGGCGCCTCCTCGGTGATCGGCACGCTCTCGGGCACGCCGAACACCGCGGCGGTGGAGGAGAGCACGAATTTCCGGCAGCCCGCCCGCACCGCCGTCTCGGCCAGCATGAGCGAGTGCGACACATTCTCCCGGCAGTAGCGCAGCGGGTCCTTCATGCTCTCGCCCACGAGCGAGAGGGCGGCCATGTGGAACACCGCCTCGAAGCGCCAGGCGGCGAAGACCTCCTCCACACGGCGCCGCTCGGCGAGGCTCGCCTGCACCAGTTCCGCCGCCGGCGGAACCGCCGCGCGGTGCCCCGTGCTGAAATCGTCGAGCACCACGACCTCGTGCCCCGCATCGAGCAGGGCCAACACCACATGGCTGCCGACATAGCCGGCCCCGCCCGTCACCAGGAAACGCGACATGCACCGAGCACTCCGATCGGGTGGTCACTAGCCCGCGATTGTGGCGCGATTCCGTTGCCATCCCGCCAGCATTCCGGCCCGGGCGACCGCCAGCCTGTCGAAGAGCCCGCGCCGCGCCTCGCGGCCGCGGGAGAGCCGCGCGAGATCCCGCCGCGCCAGCACCAGCGGCAGGGCGGCGGCGATGGCCGCGGGTGGCAGCGCGGAGAGATCGGGCGAAGGCGGTGCGGCGGCCGCCAGGGCGCGGATCGCGGCGCCGAGCCGGGCGGAATCGGCCAGGGCGACCGCCGGCTCCACCGCATCGGCCGGCAGCAGGCAGCGGCCCCGCGCGGCGAGCAGGGGCGCGGTGCGCAGCACCCCGGCGAGGCCGTAGAGCATCCCCGCCTCCTGCAGCGCGGGCAGCAGCGCCGCCGGCGCGCCCAGCGCCCGTCCCGCCGCCACGCACCACCCCCCGGCCGTGGCGCGCAGATAGGCGTGGAAGGCCGGGGTGGAGGCGAAGCCCTCCGCCTCCGCCTCCGCCGCGCGCGCCTCGGCCATGGCGATCAGGTCCGGGGCGTGCAGCGCCCCCGCGGCGATCGCGGCGTGCAGCGGGGCGGCCAGCTCATGCGGGCGCGGCGGGCGGCCGGCGGCCGCCTCCTCCACCGCCTCGCGCCACCAGGTGAGGCGGATGAGCGCGGCCAGCGGGTGCGAGGCGACCTCCCGCGCGCGGGCGAGCTCGTGATTGTAGGCGATGAGCAGGAACAGCGCCTCGCGCCGCGCCGGCGGGGCGAAGAGGGTGCAGAGGAAGCGGTCCGGATCGTGCCGGCGCGCGATCTCTCCGGGTCGGCTCAGCTCGGGCATCGCGCTGCGTCATGGGGGCGGAGGCGCGCCCGCACAAGCGGTTGACGCTGCGCGCGGGCCCGCCTTACCTCCCGCGCGAACCATCCCGCGGGAGAGACGCGATGCCCTTCAGCCTTCCCCCCCTGCCCTACGCCACCGCTGCGCTGGCCGCCCAGGGCATGTGCCAGGAGACGCTCGAGCTCCATCACGGCAAGCACCACAACGCCTATGTGACGGCGCTCAACGGGCTGATCGAGAGCAAGGGCCTCGCCGGCAAGACGCTGGAGCAGATCGTGGCCGAGGCCGGCGGCGCTGGCGCCGACGGGCTGCCCGTGCTCAACCAGGCCGGCCAGCACTGGAACCACATCCTGTTCTGGCAGGTGATGAGCCCCAATGGCGGCGGCGACAAGCTGCCGGCGAAGCTTGCCGCCAAGATCGACAGCGACTTCGGCTCCCTCGCCGCCTTCAAGGAGGCCTTCAAGCAGGCCGGCGTGACGCAGTTCGGCTCCGGCTGGTGCTGGCTGATCATCGGCGCCGACGGAAGGCTCAAGGTGACCAAGACGCCCAACGGCGCGAACCCGATCTCCACCGGCGAGGGCACGCCCATCCTCGGCTGCGACGTCTGGGAGCACGCCTACTACCTCGACTTCCGCAACCTCCGCCCGAACTACCTCGACAACTTCCTGAACAAGCTGGTGGACTGGGGGGTGGTCGAGAGCCTGATGGAGCAGGGCGGCCTGAAGAGCGGCCAGAGCGCCTGAGGGCGCGCCGGCGGGGGCGGCGCGGCCCCCGCCCCCTCATGCCGGCGGCTGCTGTTCCTCACGCCTGAAGCCGCGGGGCGGCCACGGGCATGACCGTGGTTTGGCGCGCAGCCGCCACGCCAATCCGGCGCGCGAGACGGGCGGCAGTCATGGCGTCCGCATCAGGCGTCCAGCAGCTCCGCGTCCAGCTTCGCCGCGTTCTCCTGGATGAAGCGGAAGCGCAGCTCGGGGCGGCGGCCCATGAGTTCCTCGATGCGCTGGGCGGTGAGCGCCCGATCCTCCGGCGGCAGCACCACCTGCACCAGGGTGCGCTTGCCCGGCGCCATGGTCGTCTCGCGCAGCAGGGCGGGCGGCATCTCGCCCAGGCCCTTGAAGCGGCTCACCTCCACCTTCTGGCCGGGTTTGAAGTGGCGCTTCATCTGCCGCTCGCGGTCCGCGTCGTCCATCGCATAGACGCTCTTGCCGCCGGCCTGGAGGCGATAGAGCGGCGGCTGGGCGAGGAAGAGCCGCCCCGCGCGCACCAGCTCCGGCAGCTCCTTGTAGAAGAAGGTCATCAGCAGCGCGGCGATGTGCGCGCCATCCACGTCGGCATCCGTCATGATGACGATGCGGCCGTAGCGCAGCTTGGCGATGTCGAACTTCTCGCCCACGCCGCAGCCCAGCGCCTCGATCAGGTCGCGCAGCTCCTGGTTCTGGCGCAGCTTCTCGGCGCTGGCGGAGGCGACGTTGAGGATCTTGCCGCGCAAGGGCAGCACGGCCTGGGTCTCGCGGTCGCGCGCCTGCTTCGCGCTGCCGCCCGCGCTGTCGCCCTCGACGAGGAAGAGCTCGGTGCCCTCGGCGCTCTCGCGCGAACAGTCGGCGAGCTTGCCCGGCAGGCGCAGCCTGCGCGTCGCGCTCTTGCGCGGGGTGTCCTTCTCGGCGCGGCGGCGCAGCCGCTCCTCGGCGCGCTCGATGGCGAAGGCGAGGAGGTTGTCGGCCATGGCAGGATGGCCGGCGAGCCAGTGGTCGAAGCGGTCGCGCAGCGCGGTCTCGACCAGGCGCTGCGCGTCGGGCGAGGTGAGCTTGTCCTTGGTCTGCCCCTGGAACTGCGGCTCGCGGATGAAGACGCTGAGCATGCCGGCGAGGCCGCCGAACAGGTCCTCGGCCGTGATGGTCGCCGCGCGCTTCTCCTTCTTGAGCTCGCCATAGCCGCGCAGCCCCTTGACCAGGGCGGCGCGCAGCCCCGCCTCATGCGTGCCGCCCTGCGGCGTGGGGATGGTGTTGGCGTAGGTGGAGAGGAAGCCTTCCCCCTCCTCCAGCCAGGTGAGCGCCACCTCGCAGCGGCCGAGCGGCCTGCCGTCCGGGCCGTCGGGGAAATCGAGGCTCTCGACGAAGGGCTCGGGCACCACCGTCGCCTTGCCCTCGATGGCCGCGGCGAGGAAATCCGCGAGGCCGCCGGGGAAATGCAGCGTGGCCTCGGCGGGCGTGTCGCTGCCCGCGACCAGCGCCGGGTCGCAGCGCCAGCGGATCTCCACGCCCTTGAACAGATAGGCCTTGGAGCGGCAGAGGCGGAACAGCCGTTCGGGACGGAAGCGCAGCGCGCCGAAGATTTCGGGGTCGGGCTTGAAGCGGATCAGCGTGCCGCGGCGGTTGCGCACCTCGCCCTCCCGGCGGAGCTTGCTGGTGGGCTTGCCGCGGGCGTAGCTCTGGCGGAACAGCGCGCCGCCGCGCGCGACCTCGACCTCCAGCACCTCCGAGAGCGCATTGACGACGGAGGAACCCACCCCGTGCAGCCCGCCCGAGGTGTCATAGGCCTTGCCGCTGAACTTGCCCCCCGAATGCAGGGTGGTGAGGATCACCTCCAGCGCCGAGAGCTTCGGGAACTTGGGATGCGGGTCCACCGGGATGCCGCGGCCGTTGTCGCGGATGGAGAGGAAGTTCCCCGCCTCCAGCGCCACCTCGATCCGGTCGGCATGGCCGGCCACCGCCTCGTCCATGGCGTTGTCGAGGATTTCGGCGGCGAGGTGGTGCAGCGCATTCTCGTCCGTGCCGCCGATGTACATGCCCGGGCGGCGGCGGACGGGCTCCAGCCCCTCCAGCACCTCGATGTCGGCGGCGGTGTAGGCGGCGGCGGGCTTGGCGCCCCCCTTGCCGAACAGGTCGTTCATGGGCGGGGCTTAGCCGCGCGCCCGAGTCCCCGGCAAGCGCGGCGCCGGCGGGGGCGCATTCCCGCGTGACAAAGCGGGCAGGCCGCGCGCATGCTCCGCGCCATGGCCGTCCGGCACGCCAGCTTCGCGGAGTTCTGGCCGCACTATCTGCGCGAGCATGCGCACCCCCTCACCCGCCGCCTTCATGCGGCGGGCACGGGGCTCGGCCTGCTCCTGCTGCTGGCGGGGCTGATCCTCGGCCCCTGGTGGCTGGTGCTGCTCGGCGTCGTGGCGGGCTACGGCTTCGCCTGGCTCTCGCATCTGCTGGTGGAGCGCAACCGGCCCGCCACCTTCTCCCACCCGCTCTGGTCGCTGCTGGCCGATCTCAGGATGGCCTGGCTGATGCTGACGGGGGCGCTGGAGGCGGAGCTGCTCAAGGCCGGGGTGACAGGGCCGGGCGTCACACCGGGACGTTGACGTAGCGCGCCGCCTCGGGCGGCCCCTCGCCCTCGTGGAAGGCGAGGGCGCGGGCGAGGATCGCCTTGTCCGCCTCCGTCATGCGCGAGGCTTCGCGCAGATGCTCGGCCCAGCTCTCGACGGCCCACAGCTCCACCCAGCGCTCGGGATGCGCGACATCCTCATACAGCCGCCAGACCAGCGCGCCGCTGCGCAGCCGCACACGCCGCACCGCCGCCATGGCGGCCAGGAACTCGGCGCGACGGGCGGCGGGCACGCGATAGCGGACCACCTCCAGCACCCGGTTCTCCTCGCCGTGCAGGAAGGCGCGCAGCTCGGAGGCCGCGGGCTCGGGCCGGGCCAGGGCGGCCTCGGGCGAGGGGGCGGCGGGGGCGGCCTCGCCGTCCAGCGAGGCGCGGCGCACCAGCAGCGCCGCCACCGCCCCGGCCGCGGCGAAGCCGGCCATGGCGCCGGGCACGCCGATCGCGCCCGCAAGCCAGCCCGCGCCCGCCGCCCCGGCCGCCAGCGCGCCGAAGAAGCTCATCTGGTAGATGCCGATGGCGCGCGCCCGCACCCAGGCGGGGGCCGCCATCTGCGCCGCGGCCTGCAGGGTGGAGGCGGCGCTGATCCAGGCCACCCCGTAGAGGATCATGCCGAGCCCGGCGAAGGCCCAGTGGTGCAGCAGCCCCATCACCGCCATCGCCAGCGCGCCGAGCAGCGAGGACCAGAGCACCATGCCCGAGCGGTCCGTCACGCGGCGCGCCGCCGGCAGCAGGAAGCCCGCCGCCACCGCCCCCACCCCCATGCCGCCGAGCAGCAGCCCGAAGGCCTCGGGCCCCAGCCCCAGCGTCTCGCGCACCAGCAGCGGCAACAGCCCCCAGACGGCCGAGGAGAACAGGAAGAACACCACCGCGCGCAGGATGGCCCGGTGCATGGCGGGCGAGGCGAGCACGAAGCGCGCCCCCGCCCGCACCGCCGAGCCGAAGGACTCCGGCGGGCCGCGCCGCCCCGCCTCCACCGGCTCGCGCCGCCACAGCAGCAGCGCGCCCACCAGCACCAGCAGCCCCAGCGCATTGGCCAGGAAGGCGGCCTCCACCCCCGACCAGGCGATGATCAGCCCGCCCAGGGCCGGCCCCACCGCGCGCGTCAGGTTGAAGCCGATGCCGTTCAGCGCGATGGCGCCCACCAGATCCTCGCGCGGCACGAGCTCGGGCGTGGTGGCGGCCCAGGCGGGGAAGGTCATCGCCAGCCCCGCCCCGAGCGCGAAGGTGAAGGCGACCAGCCCCCAGGGCCCGAGCCAGCCCGCCCAGGTGAACAGGCAGAGCAGCAGCGCCACCGCGCTCATCCAGAGCTGGGCGGCGATGAGGAAGAGCCGGCGGTCCAGGATGTCGGCCAGCGCCCCGGCCGGCAGGGCCAGCAGGAAGACGGGCAGCAGCGAGGCCGCCTGAACGAGGCTGACCATGAGCGGCGAGGGATCGAGCCCCGTCATCAGCCAGCCGGCCGCCGTGTTCTGGATGAACAGCCCGATGTTGGAGGCGAGGTTGGCGAGCCAGAGCAGCCGGAAGGCCGGGTGGCGGAGCGGGGCGAGGGCGGCGGGGCGGCGCATCGCGGCGCAGCATGCCCGATCGGCGCGGGCTTGGCGCGGGTCACGGCGCGCGCCGCGGGCCGCCGGCATCGGCAGCGGCGACCCGGCCGAGGACAGGGGCACAGCCATGCGCGCCGGCCCGTTCATGGAGCGCGGGCGTCGCCGGGACGGCGGCACCTCCGCGCCCGAACAGGCGCTGCGCCGGGCCCGGCGCATCGCACCCCGTCCCGATCCCGGCGACGGATGCGCGGCGGAACGGGCGCTGGATCAGGCGCGCCCGCCGCGTCCGGACGCGGGACGAGGCCGCGCCGCGCGCCCGGCCTCAGGCGGCGTGGCGACTGGCCCCGCTCACGGCCCCCGCGCCAGAAACCCGCGCCCGCCGCCCGTCTGCGGCCGCTTGCGGCCCTGCTCGCCGCCGCGTCCGCCCACGGGCGGGTGCCCGCCACGGGGCTGGTGCGGCTTGGCGTGCTGCCCGCCGCCGCGCTGCTCCTGCTGGCGCGGGTGCTGCGCGCGCGGCTCGGCGGCGCGATGATCGGCATGCCGCGTGTCGTGGGCGCGGGCCTCGTGGTGGCGCGGCGCAGGCGCGCGGCCGCGCGGCTCCTGGCGCTGCGGCTGGCCTCCCCAATGGCCGCTCCCGTGGCCACCCCTTTGGCCACCCCTTTGGCCGCGCTGCGGCCGCTGCGGCGTCGCGCGGTCGTTCAGCGGCCGGCTGCGGTCGGCGCGCATGTCTTCGAGCGGGATGCGCCGGCGCGTGGTGCGCTCGATGGCGCGCAGCAGCCCCAGCTCATCGGGCGCCACCAGCGCGATCGCCTCGCCCGAGGCACCGGCGCGCGCGGTGCGGCCGATGCGGTGCACATAGGTCTCGGGCACCTCCGGCAGCTCGTGCTGGATGACATGCGTCACCTCCGGCACGTCGATGCCGCGGGCGGCGATGTCGGTGGCCACCAGGATGGGCGCGCGGCCGGACTTGAACTCGGCCAGCGCCCGCTCGCGCTGGCTCTGGCCCTTGTTGCCGTGGATGGCGTTGGCGAGGAGACCGTCCTGCTCCAGCGCCTGCACGATCTTGTCGGCGCCGTGCTTGGTGCGGGCGAAGACGAGGGTGCGCCCCACCCCCTTGCCGCGCAGCAGGGCGGCGAGGGCGCTGCGCTTCTGCCCGCCCTCGAGCAGGATGGCGCGCTGGTTCACCCGCTCGGCCGTGGTGGCGACGGGCGTCACCTCCACCCGCGCCGGGTCGTTCAGCATCTCGGCGGCCAGCGCGGCGATGTCGGCCGGCATGGTGGCGCTGAAGAACAGCGTCAGCCGCTGCTTCGGCACCTGGCGCAGGATCTGCCGCACCGCGGGCAGGAAGCCGCGGTCCAGCATCTGGTCGGCCTCGTCCAGCACCAGCACCTCGGTCATGTCGAGGCGGGCGTGGCGCGTCTGCAGATGGTCGATGAGGCGGCCCGGGGTGGCCACCAGCACGTCCACGCCGCGCGCCAGCGCCCGCTGCTGCGGCGCATGGCCCACGCCGCCGAAGACGGTGGCGATGGAGAGCGGCAGGTGCTTCGCGTAGGCCTTGAAGCTGTCGGCGATCTGGCTGGCGAGTTCGCGGGTGGGCGAGAGCACCAGCACGCGGCAGCCGCCGCGCGCCACGCGGCCGGGCCGGCTGGCGAGGCGGTGCAGGATGGGCAGGGCGAAGGCGGCGGTCTTGCCGGTGCCGGGCTGGGCGATGCCGAGCACGTCGCGCCCCGCCAGCGCCTGCGGGATGGCCTGGGCCTGGATCGGGGTGGGGGTGGTGTAGCCGGCCTCCTCCAGCGCCGCGAGGAGGCGGGGATGGAGGCCGAGATCAGCGAAGGAGGTCATGCGTCTTCCAATGGCGCGACGCCGCCGGGCGGGCCGCGTGGGGTCAGGGTGGACACCCCGCGTGGCTGGGTTGATCCGGGAGAGCGTCCGAGGGAGCCCGGCAGTTCGGCTGCCATGTGCCGCCCTTCGTGGAGGGCGCGGCGCCGCTCACGCGGCCGGGTCCGGGCGGGAACACCCCGCCAACCCGACCCAGATGACCCATGGCCGGGCGTTCCGCAAGCGCGATCCGCGCGGCAGAACGCGGGGCAGGGTTGCGTGCTCAGAGGGTGGGCAGGCGGTGGAAGCCCGGCTCGGCCGGCGGCTCGGCGAAGCGCTCCTCGACGGCCTCGACGCGCGCCAGAGGCGGGCCGCGGCGGCAGGCGGCGAGCACGGCGGCGAGCGCATCCGCCTCGCCGCAGAGCAGCGCCTCCACCGCCCCGTCGCGGCGGTTGCGCACCCAGCCGCTCAGCCCGTGACGACTGGCCTCGCGCAGCAGCCAGTCGCGGAACCCCACACCCTGCACGCGGCCGGTGATGCGGATGAGGCGCGCCGTGCTCATGGCGGCGGGGGCGTCCCGGGACGCGGCCTCATGCCGCGGCCAGATCGAGCAGCCGGGCGGCAAGGCGGAGATCGGCCGCCACCCGCTCGCGCCGGGCCGCCGCCTCGGGGTCGAGCCCCCACAGCTCCTCCTGGTAGAGCTCGTCCAGCAGGGCGAGGCGATGCGCCTCCTCCACCGCCAGCGCGCCCTCCAGCACCGCGAGCCCGAGCACGAGGCTGCCCAGCCCCGGCACCAGCACGCCAAGGGCGGAGAGCCGCAGCGGATCGAGCGCGGCGAGCCGCCCGCCCAGCGCGGCCAGCGCCGCGGCGGGCTGCGGGATGGGCATCAGCCCGGCGGTGACCGACAGCCGCGCGCCCAGCGCGGCCGCCGCCCAGTCAAGCCAGGGCTGCCAGGCCTCGGCCTGGCGCGCGGCGAGGTCGGGTTCGGTCGCGCGGTAGCAGAGGAGATCCGTCTCGGCATATGTCGCCAGCGCCGCGGCGGTGGCCTCCGGCGCGGGGGCGATGCGCTCGGCCGCGGTGCCGACGAGGCGCGTCAGCGGCACATCCTCCCAGCGCATCTCCCCGCCCCTCGCGCCGCCCGCCGCCTGCCATTCGGCGGCCAGCGCCTCGGCCAGCGGCCGCGTGCGCACCGACAAGGGCGCGCCTGAGGGCAGCCGCACCGGGCGGCCATCGAGATGCACGGCGAAGCCCGCCCCCTCGGGGACGGCGCGGGCCTCGGTCCAGAAACGTTTCATCCCCGCCCCTCTATCACCGGCCGAGCAGCCCGCGCAGCAGGTCCGCGCCGGGGAGAGGCGCGGCGGGGTCGGGCGCGGCGCGTGGGGCGGGCAGCGGGCCCTCGATCCCGCCGCGCGCGGCGCGCAGGGCGGTCGCGCAGTCGGGCAGCGGAGGCAAGGCCACCCCGCCCAGCGCGCCGGCCAGCAGCCCCGCCCCCTCCAGCCGCGGCTGGGCCAGGGTGCCCGTCACCGGCACCGGCGCGCGCAGCCGCACGCCGCCGAGGCGAAGGTCGGCCAGCAGCCGCAGCGCCAGCGTCTCGTCGGCCAGCCGGATCGCGCCCTCGCCGCCGATCCGCCCCGCCGCGCCGTCGAGGAAGACGGTGGAGAGGCGCAGCACCCCGCCCTCCGCCTCGCCGCGCAGGGCGAGGCAGGAGAGCGCCACCCCCTGGGCGAGCTGCGGCGAGAGCTGCGAGAGGCTGCGCGCCAGGCCGCCGCCCAGCGCGCCGTCGATCACCGCCAGGCCGAAGCCGCCCGCCAGGCTGGCCGCCAGGGCGCGGGTGCCGGCCCCCTCGCCGCGCAGGTCGAAGGCGAGGTCGGCGCGGCCGTCGCTTGGCGCCTCGGCGCCCAGCCCGCGCAGGAAGGCCGCGAGGTCGAGCCCCTGCCCGCCCCCCGTGACCTGCACCGCCGGGACGGGCCGCGTCGCGTCCGCCGCCGCGCGCAGCGCGAGCCGCCCGCCGGGCAGCGCGAGGCGCAGCGGATCGAGCCGTGCCCGCCCCGCCTCGTTGAGGAAGCGCCCTTCCACCTCGGTCAGCACCCGCGGCCCGTCCTCCACCCGCGCGAGGCGGAAGGCGAGATCGGCGTCGAAGCCCCGCAGCGCCGAGAGGTCGAGCGGCAGATCGGGGATCAGGCGCGGCGGCGCGGCCGGGGCGGGCGCGGGGGCGGGCATCGTCGCCGCGGCGGCGGGCGCGGGCGGCGGGCGCAGCGCGGCGAGGTCCAGCCGCCCGGAGCGCAGGCTGCCCGACAGCCCCGGCCGGGGTGCGAGCGCGAAGGTCACCTCCCCCGCCAGATCCCCCGCCGAGGAGGCGAGAAGGAGCTCGCGCAGCGCGAGGCGCCGATCGCCCGCCAGGGCCAGGGTCGCGCGCCCCTCGATGCCGGTGACCGGCGGCAGCGCCCGCCCGGCGAGCGGCGCGAGCGGCGCGAGGGCGGGCAGGGCCAGCTCGGCCCGCCACACCCCCTCCCCCGCCCCAGTCAGCAGCAGCCGCCCGCCTGCCGGGGCGGCGCGGAGCATCAGCGCGCCCGCGGCCCAGCCCGCCGGGCCGCGCCGCGCCTCGGCCTCTGCCTGAACGGGCCCGAGCGCCTCCAGCGGCCGCCCGGCCAGGGCCGAGAAGCGCCCGGGCTCGGGCAGGTCGAGCCGGAGCCGGGCCGATCCGGGCGTGGCCTCCACCGCGAGCGCCGCCCCCTCCGCGGCCGCGCGCAGATGAACCCGCGCGGGCGGTGCGGCCTCGCCGGAGAGGGCGAGGGAAAGCCCGCGCCAGCGCGCCTCCCCCGCCAGCGCGAGCGGCGCGCCGGGGGTGGGCGCGTCGGCCCGCAGCGCCGGCAGCTCCAGCGCCTCGCCGCCCAGGGTCAGCCGCCAGTTGTGCAGGGTGATGCGGCGGATGGCGAGGGCGAGCGGGGCCCCGGCCCCCGGGGCGGCCGGGGCGGGCGCGGCGCCCGGCGGCGGGGCGGCGGGCGGTGCCCAGGCGGCGGGGTCGAGGCGCAGCACCCCCTCCTCCAGCCGCAGCTCAGCCACCTCCACCCGGCCCGAGAGCAGCGGCGCGAGGGCCAGGCGCAGCTCGGCCCGCGCCAGGGTCAGGGCCGGCGCGCCATCCGCCCCGTGCAGCAGGATGCGCGCCGCCCCGAAGCGGGGCGTGAGCCCCGGCGCCCAGGAGAGCCCGCCCGCGATGACCAGCTCCCGCCCCAGCGCGCGGGCCGCCGCCCGCTCGGCCTCCGGGCGGAACCGGTCCGGGTCGAAGAGCAGCAGGAGGCCGAGCAGCGCGGCGAGCGGCAGGGCCAGCAGCAGCCCCGCCGCGAGGATCAGGGCGCGCCTCATGGCAGCCGGCGCGGCGGCCTGGGCGCGGGGTTGGCGAAGCCGAAGAAGGCCATGGTCTCGGCCATGTGCTCCGGGGCGGCCGCCGCGACCTCCAGCCAGCCGCCTTCCGGATGGGGCAGGCGCAGCGCCCGGGCGTGCAGGTGCAGCGCGCCGGGCAGCCCCTCGAGATGGGCCGCCTGCCCGCCATACTTGCCGTCGCCCAGGATGGGGCAGCCCAGCGCCTCGGCGCAGTGGACGCGAAGCTGGTGGGTGCGGCCAGTGAGCGGGCGCAGCTCCAGCAGCGCCGCGCGGCGCTTGGCGCGGTCCAGCACGTCGTAGTCGGTGACGGCGCGGGCCGCGTCCTTCGCGCCGGGCGCGGCGGGCACCGTGCGCTCGCCGCGCGCGCCGTGCTCGCGCGCCAGCGCCATCTCGATGCGCCCGGCGGGCTGCGCGGGCTCGCCCACCACCACGGCCCAGTAGGTCTTGGCCACGTCGCGGCCGCGGAAGGCCCGGGCCAGCGCGGCGGCGGCCGGGGCGCTGCGCGCCAGCACCAGCACCCCCGAGGTGTCGCGGTCGAGGCGATGGACGAGGCGCGGCCTCTCGGCCCCGAAGGCCAGCGCCTCCAGCATCCCGTCCAGGTGCCGCGCGATGCCGGGCCCGCCCTGCACGGGCAGCCCATGCGGCTTGTCGAGCACGATCACGCTGGCGTCGCGGTGGAGGACGCGCGCCTGCAGGGCGCGGGCCTCGGTCTCGGAGATGACCTTGCCCGTGGTGCGGGCGGCGGGTTTCGGCGCGGTGGCCTCGGGCAGCGGCGGCACGCGCACCTCCTGGCCGGCGGCGAGGCGCGTGCTCGCCTCGGCGCGCCTGCCGTCCACCCGGATCTGCCCGGTGCGGAGCAGCTTCTGCAGCGCGCCTTGGGTCAGCCACGGGAAGCGGCGCCGAAGCCAGCGATCCAGCCGCGTGTCCGCCTCGGCGGGCGGCACGGTGAGGGGGGCGAGGGTCATGGCCCCTCGATAGCACGGACGGGCGCGGGCGGCGCCCGGGATCAGCGCGATGCCCGCCCCGCACCGGGATCGGCCGCCGCCCGGGCCGCGGCCGCCTTCTGCGCCCCCTTGCGCCACAGCTTCGCCGAGGAGGCGAGCAGGATGGCCCCCAGGATCAGCTTCAGCGCCGGCACCGGCACGACAGGCAGCAGCGCCGCCCCCGCCAGCGCCCCCGCCACCGAGCCCGCCGCCATGGGCAGGCCGATGCCCAGCAGCACCGCGCGCTCGCGGTAGCCGCCGGCGCGCGCGTGGCGGATCACGCCCAGCAGCACGGCGGGCAGGCTGATGATGAGGCTGGCCGTGCCCGCGGTGCGGATGTCGAGGCCGAAGCCGAAGATCAGGGTGGGGATGATCAGCTCTCCCCCCGCCACGCCGAGCAGCGAGGAGACGAGGCCGATCCCGAGCCCCGCCACCGCGCCCACCGGCGCCCGCCACCAGCCGCCGGGGGCGGCGCCCAGATGCAGCGCCTCGCCCGCCGCCGCCTCCAGCAGCAGCAGCGCGCCGATGGCGGCGAGCAGCACGGCGATGATCCGCGTCAGCCGCGCCGCGTCGAGCCGCGCGAGCAGCCCCGCGCCGAACCAGGCGGCGGCCATGGCGGCGAGCGTCAGCGCCAGGATCTCGGGCCAATGCGCCGAGAGCGCCGGGAAGGCGGCGAAGCCGAAGCGCCCCGCCGCCGAGGCCGCGAGGGTGGCGAGGCTCATCAGCAGATTGAGCCGCACCGCCGCATGCGCCGCCAGCGCGAAGAGGCCGAGCAGCACGGGCAGGCGGAACTCCGCGCCGCCGAGCCCGATCAGCCCGCCGAGCATGCCGATGGCCGCCCCCCAGAGCAGGGCGGGCAGCGGCCCCGCGGGCGGGGCTGCGTTCACGCCGCCCGCCGCGGCATGGCGTGGATCGCCGCGCGCAGCAGCGAGACGGCACAGGCCTCGCCGGGCGCGAGGCCGTTGCGGCGGGCCGCGTGCAGCGGCAGGGCGAAGCGCAGCGGGTGGCCGTCGGGGTCCGCCACGTCGAGGCTCACCTGCGCCTCCTCGCCCAGTGCGAGCAGCTCCAGCACGCGCCCCTGCACCGGGTTCTCGCGCGCGCCGGCCGAAGGGCGGTCGCGCCGGTGGAGCACCACGGCCGCGCCGGGGATCAGCCAGTCCACCTCCGTCCCCGGGGCGAGGTGGGGCGCATGGGCGGCCTCGAGCAGCCGCGCGCCCCAGCGCAGCCGCGTGACGCCGGCGGCCGCATCATGCGCCTCCACCCGGGCGCGGAACAGGTTGCGCAGATCGAGCAGGCGGGCCACCTCGGCGCTGGCGGGGCGGGCCAGCATCTCGAAGGGCGGCGCCTCCTGCAAGGCGCGGCCGCGGTGCAGCAGCACCATGCGGTCGGCCAGCGCCAGCGCCTCGTCGAGGTCGTGCGTCACCAGCAGGATGGGGATGGCGAGCTCGCGCCGCAGCGCCGCGAGCTCGGCCTGCAGGCGGCGGCGGGTGGCGCGGTCCACCGCCGAGAAGGGCTCGTCCAGCAGCAGCACGGCGGGGTCGCGCGCCAGGGCGCGGGCCACCGCGACGCGCTGCTGCTGCCCGCCGGAGAGCTCCGCCGGCCGGCGGCCCTCCAGCCCGGCGAGATGGACCTGCGCCAGCAGCGCCCGCGCCCGCTCGGGGCGGCGGGCGCGGGGCAGATGGTCCATGGCGGCCATCAGGTTCTCGGCCGCCGTCATGTGCGGGAACAGCGCATAGTCCTGGAAGACGAGGCCCGCCGCACGGCGGTGCGGCGGCAGATCGAGCCGCGCGGCGGCGTCGAACCAGGGCCGGCCGGCGCAGCGCACATGCCCCTGGGCGGCGCGGTGCAGCCCCGCGATGCAGCGCAGCACGGTGGATTTGCCCGCCCCCGAGGGGCCGACCAGCGCCAGCATCTCGCCCGGCGCGGCGCGGAAGCGGAGGTCGAGCGGGATGGGCGCGGCCGCCCGCAGCGCCACATCCAGGCCCGTCTCAGCCATCGGCGCGCTGCCGCCCGACGCGGCGCGAGAGGGTGTTGGCGAGGCCGAGCGCGAGCACCGAGACCCCGAGCAGCACCGCCGACATGACCGCCGCCGCATGGTCGTCGAAGGCCTGCACCCGGTCATAGATGGCGATGGCGATGGTGCGCGTCTCGCCGGGAATGGAGCCGCCCACCATCAGCACAACGCCGAACTCGCCCAGCGTGTGCGCGAAGGTCAGCACGGCGGCCGTGGCGAGGCCGGGCCAGGCGAGCGGCAGCTCGATCCGCCAGAACACCCGCCAGGGCGCCATGCCGGAGACCGCCCCCGCCTCCCGCACCCGTGGCGGGACGGCGGCAAAGGCGTTCTGCACCGGCTGCACGGCGAAGGGCAGGTTGGCGATGACGCTCGCCAGCAGCAGCCCCTCGAAGCTGAAGGCGAGGCCCCGGCCGAACCAGCCCTGCCAGAGCTGCCCGAGCGGCGCCTCGGCGCCGAAGGCCGAGAGCAGGTAGAAGCCGAGCACCGTGGGCGGCAGCACCAGCGGCAGCGCCACCGCCGCGGTGACGAAGCCATGCCCCGGGAAGCGGCGATGCGCGAGCAGCCGCCCGAGCCAGAGGGCGAGCGGCAGGAGCAGCACCAGCGTCCAGAGGCCGAGCTCGACCGAAAGCCGGAAGGCCGCCCAGTCCATGCCGCTCACTCTTCGGGTGGCAGGAAGCCGTGGCGGCGCATGATCTCGCGCGCCGCCGGCCCCTGCATGTAGGCGTGGAAGGCCTCCGCCACCGGGCCGGCGCGGCGCGTCAGCACCATGCGCTGGCGCAGCGGCGCGTGCAGGGTCTCGGGGATGAGCGCATGGCTGCCGCGGCCGCGCAGCGCGGGCGCGCGCACGAGGGAATAGGCGACGAGGCCGCCCTGGCTGCCGCCGGCGAGGGCGAACTGCGCCGCCTGCGCCACGTTCTCGCCCAGCACGAGATGCGGCTGCACGCGCTCCCACAGGCCCGCCGCGCGCAGCGCCTGTTCGGCGGCCCGGCCATAGGGGGCGTGCTCGGGGTTGGCGATGGCGAAGCGGCGGATGCGCCCGGCCGAGAGCGCGGCGCGCAGCCCCTCGAGGCCCTCGGCCGCATCGAAGGGCGCGCCCGGAGGCACGAGCAGCGCCAGCCGGCCGATGCCGTAGAGCGTGCCGCGGTCGCGCGCATGGCCGCCGGCGTGGAGGCGGAAGACGAACTCCTCATCCGCGGAGAGGAACAGCTCGACCGGGCTGCCCTGCTCGATCTGGCGGGCGATGTTGCCCGAGGAGCCGAGCGAGAGGCGCAGCGCCTGCCCCGTCTCGGCCTGGAAGCGGCGGGCGATCTCCTCGAGCGCGAAGTGCAGGTCGGCGGCGCCCGCGATGAGCGGCGGCTGGGGCTGGGCGCGGGCCGGTGCGGCGGCGAAGGGGGCCGCGGCCAGGCACCGCAGCGCGGTGCGGCGAATCACGGAGGGCGGCATGGCGGCGTCGCGTCACGCTATCTTTTTCGACGGATAGCGAGCGGCACCGGCGCTGTCGAGCCGCGGCTGGCGGCGCGCGGCGAAGCGTGGAAGCCTGCCGCCATGCCCCGCCGGCGCTCCGCCTCCGCCGCTCCCGCCCGCGCCCCGCGCGCGGTGACGCTGCGCCTCACCCTGGCCCCCGGGGTGGCGCTCGGGCCCGGGAAGGCGGAGCTGCTGGAAGGGATCGCGGCGCTCGGCTCCATCGCCGCGGCGGGGCGGCGCATGGGCATGTCCTACCAGCGCGCGCATGACCTCGCCTCCGCGCTCAACGCAGATTTCCGGGCGCCGCTGGTCGCCACCGCGATGGGCGGGGCGGGCGGGGGCGGGGCGCGGCTCACCCGGCTCGGCGAGGAGGTGCTGGCCGCCTACCGCGCCGCCGAGGCCGCCACCGAGGCGGCGGTGGCCGAGCACCTCGCCTGGCTGCGCGCGGCCCTCGCCCCCGGCGCCACGCCGCCGGCCGGGCCGCGCCCTCAGTCGCGCAGGAAGAGCCAGTCGTAGCCCGCCGCGGCGCGCTTGAGCCGGCCCGCGGTCGGGGCGGGGAAGTGGACGGGTAGCATCAGCGCCGGGGTGTCCGCGATCTCCTCGAAGACGCGCCGGCGCGAGGCGCGCGCCGCCTCGGCATCCCAGCAGAAGATGGTGGACAGGCTCGGGTCGATGCACTGGAGCTGGTGGTGCAGCAGGTCGCCCGCGATGATCGCGCTCTGGCCGCGGCTCTCGATCTTCACGCAGACATGGCAGGGCGAATGGCCTGGGGTGAGGATGAGCGAGACGCCGTCCTCCAGCCGGAAATCCTCGTCCACCAGCAGGGCCTGGCCGGCGGCGACGATGGGCTCGCAGTTCATCCGCCACACGCCGCCCGCCCCGCCGGGGCGCTCCACGCCCTCCTTCGCCAGCGCCTCCCAGGCGGCGTATTCGCCCTTGTGGAAGACGTATTTGGCCCTGGGGAAGCTCGGCACCCAGCGCCCGTCCACCAGCTTCGTGTTCCAGCCCGTGTGGTCGATGTGCAGGTGGGTGCAGAAGACGTAGTCCACATCCTCGGGCCGCAGCCCCTCGGCGGCGAAGGCGTCGGCCCAGGGCTGCTTGGGGAAGTCCATGGGCGGGCCATAGCCCTTGTCCTCGCCGGTGCAGGTGTCCACCAGGATGACGTGGTGCGGCGTGCGGACCACGAAGGTCTGGTAGGTGATCACCATCTTGCCGCTCGCGTGGTCGAACACCTCGGGTGCGAGGCGGGCGATGTTGCCGGCCTGGGCGGCGCTGTCGTAGCCGAGGAAGAAATCCTCCGGCCGGCGCCACGGGCCGTCGCGCTCGATGAGGCTGGTGATCGAGATGTCGCCGATCTGCAGGCGCTTCATGGGGCGTCCTCCTCCGTTGCGGGCGCATCCTGGCCCGGGGGCGGGTTGCGCGCCAGCCAGGCCCGGGCCAGCGCGTCGAAGGCGGCGATGGGCAGGTCCTCGGCGCGGCGCTCGGGCGCGATGCCGCAGGCGGAGAGCAGCGCCTGCGCCCCGCCCAGCGGCTTGAGCGCGCCGCGCAGCATCTTGCGCCGCTGCCCGAAGGCGGCGGCGGTGACGCGCTCCATGGCGCGGAACAGGGCGGGCGGCGGCTGGGCGGGGCGCGGCGTGATCACCACCACCGCCGAATGCACGCGCGGGGGCGGGCGGAAGGCGCCGGGCGGCAGGCGCAGCCCCACCGCGCAGTCCGCCACCCATTGCGCGAGCACCGCGAGCCGCCCGTAATGCTCCGTGCCCGGCGCCGCGGTGATGCGCAGCGCCACCTCCTCCTGGAACATCAGCGTCAGCCGCTCCCAGGCCGCGCCCTGGCGCAGCCAGCCGAGCAGCAGCGGCGTGCCCACATTGTAGGGCAGGTTCGCCACCACCTGGCGGGGGCTGGGCAGCGCCGCCACCCCGTCGAAGCCCAGCGCATCCCGCCGCAGCAGCGCGAGGCGGCCGGGATGCGCGGCCGAAAGCTCGGCCAGCGCGGCGAGCGCGCGCTCGTCCAGCTCCACGGCGGTGAGGTGCGCGAGCGGCGTGGCGAGCAGGGCACGCGTCAGCCCCCCCGGCCCGGGCCCCACCTCCAGCACATGCCGCCCCGCGAGATCGCCCGCCAGCCGCACGATGCGCGCGCAGATCGCCTCGTCGAGCAGGAAATGCTGGCCGAGCGCCTTGCGCGCATCGAGCCCGTAGCGCCGCACCACCTCGCCCAACGGGGTGAGCGGCGGGGCGGGCGGCGGCGTCGCCTCAGGCGCGCAGTTCAATGACGCCGCGCCGCCGGAGCTCGCGCAGGAGCTGGCGGGAGACCACCTCCACCCGCTCGCGCAGGATCTGCTGGCGGATCGCCTCGGGCGAGAGGGGCGAGGCGCCCTCCCCTTCCTCCATGCGCCGCTGCTCGCGCGAGCAGACCATGATGAGCAGGATGCCGTCGGGCGAGACGATGGGCTGGCTGGCGCGCCCGACCGGCAGGCTGGCGAGGAGCTGGCGCAGCGGCGGCGGGTTCACCGCCTCGAGCCGGACCGGGCCCGGGTCCACCGGCCGGTTGCCCGCCCGGGGCAGCGCCTCCATCTGCTCGCAGCCGCGCAGCGTGGCCTGCAGACGCTGCGCGCGCTCCAGCGTCGCGCGCTGCGCCTCGGTGGGCGCCTGCGGATCGAGCCGCGTCTCGAAGGGCAGGAAGGCCTGGCGGAGGGAGAGCATGGTGGCGATGCCCGGCCCCGCGCCGCTGACCTGGCCCGCGCCGTCGCGCCGGCCGCGCACCGTCACGATCTGGAAGCCGCCGGCCACGCGGATGGGGTTGCTGATCGCGCCATTGGGCATGCGCTCCACCACCGAGGCCACCTCGGGGTCGAGCTGGCTGAGCGGCACCCAGCCGAGCAGCCCGCCCTGCACGGCGGACTGCGCCTGGCTGAACTGCGTCGCGACGATGGGGAAGGCCACGCCGCGGCGGAGCTGCGCCAGCACATCCTCCATGAAGCGGCGGACCTCGCCCTCCTGCCGCGGGTCGTCCACGGGGATGAAGATCTCGCCGACCAGATACTCGGCGCGGTTCTGCTCGGCCCGGCGGGCGGCAAGGGCCGCCTGCACCTCGGCATCGCCGATCTCGGCCTGGGGGCCGAGCACCTGGCGCAGCAAACGCCCCCAGCCGATCTGCACGCGCAGCTGGTCATAGAGCACGCGCGGCTGGATGCCGGCGTTGCGCATCTGCGCCACCAGCGCCCCGCGCGGCAGGCCGTTGCGCGCCTCGATCTCGGCCAGCGCCTCGGCCACATCCTGGTCGCTGACCGGGATGCGGCGGCGCTGCACCTCCTGGATGCGCAGCCGCTCGTCCACCAGAAGGCGCAGCACCTGGGGCTGCAGGCGCTGCAGCGCCTCGGCCGAGGCCGCCACCCCCGTGTTGAGCGCGAACAGCCGCGCGCGGGAGTTGACCTCGGCCTGGGTGATCACGTCGCCGTTGACCACCGCGAGGATGCGATTGGCGCCCGGCGGGGCGGGCTGCGCCTCTGCCGCGGCCCGCGCCGCGCCAGGATTGCCCGGCTGGCCGGCCGCGGGACCGGCCAGGGCGAGAAGAAGGCAGCACAAGGCGGGGAGGAGGCGGCGCATGGCCTGACCCTCATAGAGCCGTTTCGCCCGGGGTGGAAAGCGCCCTGCCGCGCCCGGTCAGATGGCGCGCAGCCCGTACTCGCCCACCGTCTTGAGCCCGATTCGGAAGAGCAGGATGGTGTTGCCGCGGTATTCGAGGTTGGTGGCGGGATTGACGGCGAATCGGCGCTGCAGGCGCGCCTCGAAGACGAAGCACTCGTCCTCGTAGCCGGCGCTGGCGAAGACGAGGGCCGGCCGGTCGCTGCGCAAGTCGTAGCGGGCGAAGGCATGGGCCCGCCACACCCCGCCCGCGGTGCTGCGCACATGGCCGGACATGCCGAAGGAGACCTCGTTGCGGCCCGGCTCGGTCGGGAAATAGGGAAGCCGCGGCGTGTAGAGATAGCCGCCGACCAGCGAGAGGTTGTCGAGCGGCCCCACCCGTCCGAGCGAGACCGAGGCCGTGGCGTCGGCCATCCGCAGCCGGCCGTTCTGGCCGTCGAGCCGCGTGCGCCCCATCACCTCGAACCAGGAGACGGGCGCGATGCCCGCCCGCCCCACCCAGTCCGACCAGCGCCGGTCGAGACCGGTTCCGAGGGGGAACACCGACTCGTCGCTGAAGCGGAAGGAGCGCCCCAGCAGCCCCTCGACGCGCCCGCCATTGGGGAAGTTCCAGGCCCCGCGCAGCGCCGCGTCCACCCGGGTTCCGCCCTCCTGCCGGTCGCGCCCGGCGAAGCGGTTGAGCTGGAAGAGGTTGGCGTCGGTGAACTCGAAGTCGATGCTGTCCTCGTTGGGGATGCGCGACTGCCGGGCCAAGGTGGGGCCGGTGACGATCTGCACCCGCGGCTCGATGATCTGCTCGCCCCAGTCGCCGGCGGGGCGCAGGAAGGGCATGCGCCAGTCCAGCGCCACGCGCAGGTTGGGGTTGGCGCGGGTCCCATTGGCGTCGGGCAGGTTGGTCGGCGCCCTCTCCTGGTTCTGCGCGTAGTGGGCGAGCAGGTCGGACTGCAGGCGCACCGTCCAGACGCCGCCCACGGGATCATGCACCGGGCGTTCCCAGGCGATGCGCATGCCGATGCGCTGGCTCATCGAGCCGATCCCGCGCGAGATGCCGAGCAGCCCGACATCGGTGGTCAGGAAGCCGCCCGCCACCTGGCCGCGCGGCGCGTATTCGTAGATCAGGTTGGGTGCGACATAGGGCAGGAAGTTCGCATTGTCGGTGGCGCGCAGGCCCTGATAGGCGCGCGCGTCCAGCCGCGCGTAGCGCTCGGTGCCCCAGAACCCCTCGAGGAACACCGTGCTGACGAGGAAGCGGCGCACCTCGAGCCGGTAGGTGCGCAGATAGGCCTCCGAGGAGGCGCGATTCACGTCGAAGCCGGTGCGCCAGTTCTCGTCGAGATGGAAGCGCCCGCGCGCGGAGAGGTTCCAGGCGAAGCGCTCGTTCTGCGACTGGCCGTAAAGGCCGATGCGGTCCAGCGTCTCGCGCGAGAAATACCCGCCCGAGCCCTGCACGCGCAGTTCGCCCGCATTGAAGCGCCGACGGTATTCGAGGCTGAGGTTGGGCAGCACCTGGGTGCCGGCGGTGAGGGTGGCCAGCAGGTCCTGCTGGTCGTCGATCGCCCAGAAATAGGGAAGCTGGGCGAAGGCGCCGAGGAAGCGCGTGTAGCCCGTCTGGGGAAAGAGAAAGCCCGAGGCGCGCGGCGTCTGCGGATCGGGGTGCGAGAAGAAGGGCGTGTAGAGCACCGGGATGCCGCCCAGCTCCACCACCGCGTCGCGGTAGGAGATGCGCTCCTGCTGGCGGTCCTGGGTGGCGAGGCGGGCGCGGAGCTGCCACAGCGGCGGGCGGGTGGGGTCGCTCTCGCAGAGGTTGCAGGAGGAATAGACCACCCGGGCGAGATCGGTGACGGTGCCTTCCGTGCGGCGGGCGCCCGTGCCCGCCATGCGCGCGTTCTGCACGAGGCGCGCGCGGATCTCGCGCAGCACGCCGTCGCGGAAGCCGGGGCCGAGTTCCGCCTCCTCGGCATAGAAGGCCTGGCCGTCGGCCTCCAGCACCTGCACATTGCCGCGCAGCGTGGCGATGCCGGTGTTGCGGTCATAGGTGAACAGGTCGGCACGCACGAAGCGCTCGCCCTGCCAAGCCTCCACCCGTCCGCGCGCCGTGAGGATGCCGGTCTCGCGGTTGAACTCCACCTCCTCCGCCTGGAAGGTCACGGGGGTGTCGTTGTCCACGCGCAGGCCGGGGCCAGGGGCGGGCGGGCCCGCGCGCTCGGGCGCGAAGGCGGCGGGGGGAGGCGCCTCGGGGCTCACCGTCACCGCTGCGCCGGGGGCGAAAATGGCGCCCGTCATGTCGGCCTGCTGGGCGCGCGGCGCGGTGGCGAGCAGGCCGAGCAGCGCGAGCGCGAGCGGGCCCACCGCCCGGCGCGGCAGGCCGAGCGCGGCGCGCAGCCGCCGCGCGAGGCGCGCGCGCACGCGCCTTCGGGCGCGGCGGGCGAGGAGCGAAGGCGGGGGCGCGGCGGGCGGCGACATCAGCCTTCCTCCAGATGCAGCAGCAGGGCCAGGGCGAGCAGCAGCCCGGTGGCGGTGGGCGCCCAGGCCGCGAGCCAGACCGGCAGCGTGCCGGCCTCGCCGAACTCGCCGGTCACGCGGTCGAGCAGGAACAGGCCGAAGCCCGCGGCCACGCCGATGCCGATGGCGCGCGCGGCACCCCCCTGGCGCGTGTGGCGCATGGCGAAGCCGGCGGCGAGCAGCCCCATCGCCATGCACAGGAAGGGCGTGGCCAGCATGGTGTGGAACTGCAGCCGGTGGCGCAGCGCCGAGAACCCCGCCTGCTCCAGCACCTCGATGAAGCCGGGCAGCGCCCAGAAGGAGAGGGTGTCGGGCGAGGCGAAGCTGTTCTCGATGCGGTCGGGCGTGAGGTCGGTGGGCAGCGCCAGCGGGCGGGGCCCGGCCGGAAGCTGGCGGCCGGGGGTGAAGACCAGCGCCTCCTCGATCAGCCAGGCCCCCGGCGCGAGGCGCATGCCGGGCGCCTCGATGCGCTGCAGCACGCGGTCCTGCCGCGAGAGGCGCCAGATGCTCACGCCCGAGAGGGTGAACTCGCCCGCGCGGTCGCTGGCCAGCAGCCGTGTGGGCCGGCCGGTGAGGATGGCCACCCCCCCGGGCTCGAGCCCCTGATCGCCCTGGCGCAGCCACAGCCGCCCGCCGGCCAGGGCCGTCACCCCCCCGCCGGCGCGCAGGTAGGAGGCATCGAGCCGTTCGGCCCGCGCCAGCATGGCCGAGGAGATCGGCGAGACCGCCCCCACCGCCACCGCGCCGAAGCCGATCGCCACCAGCACCGGCCCGGCGAGGAAGGCGAAGGCCGAAATCCCGGCCGCGCGCGCCACGATCAGCTCCGAGGAGCGCGCGAGGCGCCAGAAGGCCAGCATGCCCCCCAGCAGGATGGCGAAGGGCAGGATCTGCGTCGCCACGAAGGGCATGCGCAGCCCGGCGATGGTGGCGACGATGGCGAAGCTCGCCTCCGCCCGGCCGGCGGCGCGGCGCAGCAGCTCCACGAAGTCGAACAGCGCGACGAGCAGCGTCAGCGCGACCAGCATGATCAGCACGGCGCCGAAGAAGCGCCGGCCGATGTAGAGGGCCAGGGTGCGGGGCAGCGCCATGCCGACCCTCAGCCGGCCCAGCGGCGCAGGCGCAGCGGCACGCCCGGTGCGCCCAGCAGCACCCAGGCCGAGGCGAGGCCGGGCAGCAGCGCGTGCAGCCAGATCAGCGGGATCAGCGCGTTCTGCCGCGCCGCCATGTTGCCGAAGGCGAGCCCGAGCGCGAGCAGCCCCACCATGGCCGCACAGCCCAGGAACAGCCGCATGCCGCCGCCGAAGCGGCGGAACTGCCCCGTCAGCGCCACCGCCAGCGCGAAGAGCGCGAGCCCCACCGCGGTCAGCGGGCTGGCCAGGCGCTGATGCGCCTCGGCGCGGAAGCGCCGCCGGTCGCGGGGCGAGACCCCCTCCTCCGGCGCCAGCAGCTCGCCCAGCGTGCGCTCCTGCGCGTTGCGGTGGCGCACCCCCTCCGTGCGCGTGGCGCGCGCGAGGTCGAGACTGTTCTCCTGGAAGCTCAGCACCGACAGGCGCAGGCTGCGCGTGCCGTCGGGCATCTGCACCGTCTCCACCTGCTGGCGCTGGCCGTTGAGCAGCGTCACGCGCGGGCCTTCGGGGGTGACGGAGAGCCGCCCATGCTCGGCGAGAATGGTCACCGGCGCCCCCGCCTCGCGCGTGTCGTGCACCAGGATTCCCCAGAGGTTCCCCTCGCGGTCCCGACGCCGGGCATAGACGGTGAGGTCGGCGCCGAGCGCGCTGAAGACGCCCTCCTGCAGCAGCAGCCCCGCCATCTGGTTGCGGATCTCGAACTGCCAGTCGCGGAAGCTGCGCTGCGCCGCCGGCGTGAGCCAGAGGTTGAGCAGGAAGCAGGCGAGCATCGCCACCGCCGCGACCGCGATGGCCGGCCGGGTGAGCTGCCAGTTGGACAGCCCGGCCGCGCGCATCACCACGAGCTCCCGGTCGGCGGCGAGGCGCACATAGGTGAACAGCGTCACCACGAAGGTGGTGATGGGCAGGATCATGCCGAAGAAGCCCGGCAGCAGCAGCCCCGTCAGCTCCAGGAACACCCAGATCGACAGGCCCCGGTCGAGCACCAGCTCGATGAAGCGCAGCGACTGGGTGAGCCAGACCAGCGCCGCGAGCCCGACCGTGACGGCGAGCAGCGCGAGCGCGAGCTGGCGCATGATGTAGCGGTCGAGGCGGGTCATCCCGCGGGCGTCATACCAGCCGCGCCCCGCCCGGTCATCCGCCGGGCAGGAGCTTGCCCGGATTCATGATCCCCAAGGGGTCGAGCGCCGCCTTGATGGCGCGCATGGCCGCAAGCTCCGCGCCCCCGCGCCACTCGGCCAGCATGCCGGTCTTGAGCCGCCCCACCCCGTGCTCGGCGCTGAAGGAGCCGCCGAGCTCGCGCACGATGTCGTTGACCACCCGCATGATCTCCTCGCCGCGGGCGAGGAAGGCGGCCGGCTCCATGCCCTCGGGCTGGAGCAGGTTCATGTGGATGTTGCCATCCCCCAGATGCCCGAAGGGCACGGGACGGCTGCCGGGGATGAGGGCGGTGAGCGCCGCCGCGCAGCGGCGGATCATCTCCGGCACGCGCGAGACGGGCACCGAGACGTCGTTCTTCACGCTGGCGCCGGCGCGCTTCTGCGCCTCGGGCTGCTCCTCGCGCAGCCGCCAGATCGCCGCGCGCTGCGCCTCGGAGCCGGCGATGGCCGCGTCGAGCACCTCGCCCGCCTCCATGGCGGCCTCCAGCACCCCCTCCATCAGCGCCGCGAGCCCCGCCCCCTCGCGCGAGGCAGTGAGGTCCACCAGCGCATAGTGCCGCGCGGGGGCGGCGAGCGGCAGGCTCGCCCCCTCGATGGTGGCGAGCAGCGCCTCCATTCCCGCGCCCGAGATGTATTCGAAGGCGCGCAGCGCCCCCTCCTCCGCCGCGCGGAAGCGGCGGAACAGGGCGAGGGCGGCGTCCTCGTCGGGCAGGGCGCAGAGCGCCGTCGCCGCCTCGCGCGGGGCGGGAAAGAGGCGCAGCACCGCGGCCGTGATGATGCCGAGCGTGCCTTCGGCGCCGACGAAGAGGTGGCGCAGCGCATAGCCCGTGTTGTCCTTGCGCAGCCGGCGCAGCCCCTCGATCACCGACCCGTCCGGCAGCACCACCTCGAGGCCGAGCATGAGCTCGCGCGCATTGCCGTAGCGCACCGTGGTGTTGCCGCCCGCATTGGTGGAGAGCAGCCCGCCGATCATCGCCGAGCCCTCGGCGCCGAGGCTGAGCGGGAAGAGGCAGCCATGCTCGGCCGCCACCTGCTGGGCGCGGGCGAGGACGAGGCCCGCCTCCACGGTCATCGTCATGTCCACCGGATCGACCTCGCGCACGCGGTTCATGCGCGCGAGGCTGAGCACCACCTGCCCCGGCCTCGCCTCGGGCGTGGCGCCGCCCACCATCGAGGTGTTCCCCCCCTGCGGCACGATGGCGATGCGATGCGCCGCGCAGAGCCGCACGCAGGCCGCCACCTCCTCGGTGCTGGCCGGGCGCAGCAGGGCCATGGCCTCGCCGCGGTAGAGGCCGCGCCAGTCCGACAGGGCGGGGGCGAGATCCTCCGGCGCGGTCAGCAGGCCCTGGGGGCCCAGGATCTCGCGGAAGGCGTCCGGCAGCGCGGGGGGAGGCGGCAGGTCGGGCATGGGGGCAGATGCCCCCGCCCCGCCCGGCCGGTCAATGGGCCGGCGCCGCCTCTGCCGCGCGGTCCCACAGGTTGGGCAGGCGGGCGTTGTGGTAGCCCGAGACGAAGCGGCGCGGCGCGCTTGTCGCGGGGTCGAAGACATGGCGCTCGATGGCGCCGATGTTGCCGCCATAGACGTGGATGGAGATGGAGGGCCGGTCGGTCAGCGCGTTCTCGACCCAGTGCGCGTCCTCCTCCGCCGCGCCGACCGCCACCACCTCGCCGGGCGAGAGGTGGTCCACCTGCCCCGCGCGCATGGGCCGGCCGGGGAGGGGATGCATGGTGGTGCTGCGCTCCGCCCCGCGCAGCATGCCGACGAGGCCCCAGGTCCTGTGATTGTGGATGGGCGTGCGCTGCCCCACGCCCCAGACGAAGCTGACGACGCAGAAGCGCTCCAGCGGGTCGCAGTGGAGCAGGTATTGGCGGTAGCTCGGCCCCGGCTCGGCGAACTCCGCCGGCAGCCAGTCGTCCCGGCGCAGGAGCGCCTCGAGCAGCGGGCGCCCCTCGGCGATCCATTCGGCGTCCGTGGGCGCGCGCGCGGCGAGGCGCGTCATGGCCTGGACGAAGTTCCGCAGGGGGGAGATGTCGGTCATGGCTCAGCCCTCGGCGAGCGCGCGCTTGGCCACGGCGGCAAGGAAGCGGGCGGCGACGGGCAGGATGGCGTCGTTGAAGTCGTAGGCGGGGTGGTGCAGCTCGCGCCCGCCCTCGGCGGGGCCGTTGCCGATCCAGACGAAGGCGCCGGGCACCTCCTTGAGGAACCAGGCGAAGTCCTCGCCGGTCATGGCCGGCGTCATGTGCTCGACCACCTCGGTGACGCTGGCGGCGGCGCGCGTGGCAATGTCGCGCTCGGCCGGGTGGTTGGCGGTGACAGGCACGCCCACGCGGAAGGTCACCTCCGCCGCCAGCCCATAGGCGGCGGCGATGCCGTGCGCGATCTCGCGCATGCGGGTCTCGATCAGCGCGCCGACGGTGTCCTCGAGCCAGCGCGCCGTGCCTTTCAGCGTCGCGCGGCGGGGCACCTGGTTCTGCGCCTCGCCCGCCTCGGCGATGGTGACGCTGACGACGCCCGACTTCATCGGGTCCAGCCCGCGCGCGACGATGGATTGCAGCGCGACGATGGCATGGCCGGCGCCGAGCATGGGGTCGCGCGTCAGGTGCGGCAGGGCGGCGTGGCCGGCATGGCCCTCGAAGACGATCTCGAAGCGCGCGCCGGCGGCCATGACAGCGCCGTCATGGACCGCCACCGTGCCGGCCGCGAGGCCGGGCCAGTTGTGCCAGCCGAAGATGCGCTCCATCGGGAAGCGGCGGAACAGCCCGTCCGCGATCATGTGCCGGGCGCCGCCCGCCCCCTCCTCGGCCGGCTGGAAGACGAGGCGGATGACGCCGGTCCAGTCGGCATCGGACTGCAGCAGCGCCGCCGCCCCGAGAAGGGCGGCGGTGTGGCCGTCATGCCCGCAGGCATGCATCACGCCGGGCTTGGTGCTGCGCCAGGGCAGCGTCTCGTCCTGCTCCTGGATGGGCAGCGCGTCCATGTCCGCGCGCAGGCCGACCGAGCGGTTGCCATCGGCGCGGCGCAGCGTGGCCACCACGCCATGCCCGCCCACGCCGGTTTCGATCTCGGCCACGCCCAGTTCCCGCAGCCGCTCCACGACGAAGGCGGCGGTCTCCCCCTCGTCGAGCGACAGGCCGGGATGGGCGTGCAGGTGGCGTCGCCACCCGGTCACGCGCGCGTGCAAGGTCGGGTCCATGGCCAGAAAGCTAGCGCAGGCCGACCGAGGGGAAAACGCCGGGCTGCCCGACCGGGGCGGCACTTGCTCTTGCCTTGGGCGCTCAAGGCCTTGTAGATTTTTAAACATCGCCCAGAGAAAATTTGTCTGCGGCGCCAAATTGTGTGTATGCGCTCGGAATCAGACGCGACTATGGGTTGCATCCTCGGGGAGGGGTGTTAACTGAAGGTGTCGGACGTGGACGTCGCCGCCGGTCCCGCGCGGGGCAGGGCTCGAGGTGGGCTCCACGCCAGGGAGGGCCGGCATGAAGTTTGCGGATATCGGCCAACAGCTGCGGGCCTACCGGATGGAGTCCGGCATGCGCGCGGAGGAAATCGCCGCCCGGCTCGGCGTCTCGCGCGCCGCGCTCTACCGTTACGAGAAGGGCGAGGTCATCAAGCTCGAGACGATTCGCCGCCTCGCCGAGCTCCTCAAGGTCTCGCCGCTGTCCCTGCTCGGCATCGGCATCGAGTATTTCGCGCGGCCGAGCGCCTTCCAGGAGAGGCTGCGCGGCCTCGAGGAGCAGTCGGACCAGATCCTGATGATCGGCGGGGCCGTCTGCTACCAGGTCACGACGGACGCCTATGACGGGGCCCTCGCGGAGGCCTGGACCCAGGCCATTCCCGCGGGGGCGGAAAAGGCGGCGCAGATCTCCCTGGTCGAGCAGACGCTGGGCGCGCTGGCCGCGCGCAAGCGGCTCTACCAGCAGAAGCGCCCGGCGATCATCGCCGTGCTGAGCGAAGGCGCGGTGGTGCGAGCCCTGCAGGAGGGCGTGGCCGCCGGGCTGCCCGGCCCCGAGGCGACGCGCAGCCGCTGCCGCGAGGCGGCGCGGCGCGAGGCGGAGAACATGGCCCATCTCATGGAGAGCGTGCCGATCGGACTGCAGATCGGCCTCGCCACCGGGCCCGAACCCAGCGCCTGCTTCATGCTGCTGCGCGGGCGGGAGCGCGCGCATGTCGTCACCTCCGCCATCCCGGTGGAGACGTCCCCCGTCGCGGTGACCGGGGTGGCGGGCATCACCGCCGCGGAGGAGGCGGTGAACGTCTATCAGCGCGTGGCCGAAACGCTGTGGCGGGATGCTGCCAAGGGCGCCGCCGCCGCCCAGCGCATGCGCGAGCTCATCGTCCGCTACGGCTGAGCGCGCCTATCCCTCGAGGTGGCGCGGCGGGCGCCAGCCCGCCCGGAGCCCGTCCACCGGCCCCAGGACGAGCGACAGCGCCCAGAGCGCGGCTGCGGCGAGGGTGATCGCCGGGCCCGTCGGCACATCGGCGTGGAAGGAACCGAGCAGCCCGACGAGCGAGGCCAGCATCGCCAGCCCGACCGCCGCCAGCACCATCCCCGCCAGTCCGCGCGCCCAGTGCCGCGCCGCCACGGCGGGCAGCATCATCAGGCCCACCGCCATCAGCGTGCCCACGGCCTGGAAGCTCGCCACCAGGGTGAGCACCACCAGGGCAAGAAAGGCGAGGTGCCAGACGCCCCCGCGCAGCCCCACGGAGCGGCCGAAGCCGGGGTCGAAGCACTCGAGCGCCAGCGGCCGCCAGGCGAGGGCGAGGAAGACCAGCGCGGCGCTCGCCGCCCCGCCCGCCAGCAGCAGCGCCGCATCCTCCACCCCCAGCACCGAGCCGAAGAGAAGCTGGGTGAGCTCGACCGGCGAACCGCGCCAGGAGATCAGCGCCACCCCCGCGGCGAGGGCGGAGAGGGTCAGGGCGGCCAGGGCGGCATCCTCCCGCCCGCCGGTGGCGCGCGAGAGCGCCCCCGCCCCCAGCGCGACCAGCAGCCCCGCCGCGAGCCCCCCCGCCGCCAGCGCGGGCGGCGAGAGCCCGGCCAGCACGAAGCCCAGCGCCACGCCGGGCAGCATGGCATGGGCCAGCGCATCGCCCGTCAGACTCATGCGCCGCAGCATGAGAAAGACCCCGAGCGGGGGTGCCGCCAGGCTGAGCGCGAGGCAGGCGACCAGGGCGCGGCGCAGGAAGCCGAACTCCGCGAAGGGCGCGACCAGCGCCTGCCACAGCATGGGCGGGCGGTCAGGCCGCGCGGGCGCAGGGGGCGGCGTGCTCCGCCCAGGCCTCGGCCATCATGCGCGCGCGCAGACGGTTCTCGGCCGAGAGCACCTGGGCGGTGGGGCCGCAGGCGATCACCTCGCGCGCCAGCAGCAGCGTCTCGGGGAACTCGCGCCGCACGAGATCGAGATCGTGCAGCACGGCGAGGATGCTGCGCCCCTCCCCGTGCCAGCGCCGCAGCACGCCGAGCAGATCCTCGACCGTGCGCGCATCGAGCGCGTTGAAGGGCTCGTCGAGCAGGATCACCGGCGCGTCCTGCAGCAGCAGCCGGGCGAAGAGCACGCGCTGGAACTGGCCGGCCGAGAGGCTGCCCACCGGCCGCCGCGCGAAGCCGGACAGCCCCACGGCCGCCAGCGCCTCCTCCGCCCGTTCCGGCGCCGCGAGGGAGCGGAAGGCCCCGGCCTCGGCCCAGAGGCCGAACAGCACCGCATCCCGGCAGGAGAGCGGGAAGCCGCGATCGAGCGCCGCGGCCTGGGGCAGCAGCGCCACCCGCCCCGCCCCCTCGATGCGGCCCTCGGCCGGCGGGTGCAGCCCGGCGATGGCGCGCAGCAGGGGGGATTTCCCCGCGCCGTTGGGCCCGACCACCGCCATCTTCCCCCCGGGGGCCAGGCGGAAGCTCGCGTGATGCACGGCCGGCCGCCGGCCATGCGTCACCGTGAGATTGTGCACCGCAAGCACGGGCATCACGCCCCCAAGGCCCACAGGATCAGCGCCCAGAGCGGCGCGAGCAGGCCGGCCGCCCAGGCGAGGCGCAGACCGGCGCCGGCGGCGAGATCGAGCGGGCGGAAACAGGAACGCATGACGTTATCTCATAACACAGCGGGGGCCCGTCGCCAATGCGGGCCGCGCCGGGCTAGTCTTCGGCCATGACATCGCCCGACGAGGGGCTGCGCCGGACCCTCGCCCGCCATCGCGCCTTCGCCACCTTCCTGCTGCTGCTCATGGTGGGCCTCACCCTGCTGGCCTACCAGTTCCCGGCCGGGTTCTGGCCCGATCTGCTGGCCGCCTCGGCCAAGGCGGGGCTGGTGGGCGGCCTCGCGGACTGGTTCGCCGTCACCGCCCTGTTCCGCCGCCCGCTCGGGCTGCCGATTCCGCACACCGCCATCATCCCCCGGCAGAAGGACCGGCTCGGGCGCAGCCTGGGCAACTTCGTCGCGGGCCATGTGTTCACGCCGGCCGAGGTGCATCGGGTGCTGGGCCAGCTCGACCTCGCGGGCGTGATCGGCGCCACCCTGGCCGACCCGCAGCACGCGCGCCCGGCCGCACGCGCCTTCGCCGAGGCCATGCCGCGGCTGCTCGCCACGCTGGAGGACGGCCGCGCGCGGCGGCTGGTCGCGCGGCTGCTGCCGCGGGTGGCGGGCGGGCCGGGGGCGGCGCAGGTGGTGGCCCGCGCGCTGCGCGCGCTGATGGCGGGGGGCCAGCACCATGCGGTGTTCGACCTCGCCCTCGCCCAGGTGAAGGCCCTGCTCGCCGCCAAGCAGGAGGAGCTGCGCGAGGCGATCAAGCGCCGCGTGCGTGACGAGGGCGGCGCGCTGGTGGGGTGGGTCGCCGGCGCCTATGTCGCCGACCGGGTGCTTGCCGCCGTGAACGCCGAACTCGAGCGCATCGAACCGGGCGATTCGGAGCTGCGCCTCGCCTTCGAGGCCTGGGTCCGGGCCGAAATCGAGCGCCTCGAGACCGATCCGGCCCGCGCCGCGGCCATCGGCGCCGCCATCCGGCGCGGGCTTGGCCACCCGGTGGTCGCCGAGTGGCTGGGCGACGCCTGGCGGCGGCTGCGCGCCGCGCTGGTCAGCGACGCCGCCCTGCCGAACGGCCGCACGGTGGCGCTGGTCGAGGCCGCGCTCGCCAATGCCGGGCGCTACCTGCTCGAGGATGCGACCGCCCGGGCCCGGCTCAACGCCGCGCTGGAGAAGGGCGTGGCGAGCCTCTTGCCCGCCGCCCAGGCGCGGCTCGCCGGCTTCATCGCCGAGGTGGTGGCGGGCTGGGATTCGAAAGAGATCAGCGACAAGCTGGAACTGCGAGTGGGCAAGGATCTGCAGTATATCCGCGTGAACGGCACGCTGGTGGGCTTCCTCGCCGGAGGCGCCATCTACCTGCTCATCCACTGGCTCAACGCGGGGAGGGTCGTGCATTGACAGCGCCCATCGCCTCCTTCGACGACCTCTTCGTCGGGCAGCGCTTCGCCTATGGCCGCTTCGCGCTGACCGAGGCGGAGATCATCGACTACGCCCTCAAATACGACCCCCAGCCCTTCCACACCGACCCCGAGGCGGCGCGCGCGGCACCGCTCTTCGGCGGCCTCGTCGCCTCCGGCCTGCACAGCATGGGCATGTGCTTCGGGCTGATCATGCGCAGCGGGATCTGGCGGGAGGTGAGCCTCGGCGGCTCGGGCATCGACACCCGCTGGCCCGCGCCGCTGCGCCCGGGCGAGGAGGTGGCGGTGGAGACCGAGGTGCTCGCGCTCACCCCCTCGCAGAGCCGCCCCATGGGGGTGGCGAAGCTGCGCCACACCGGCACGCGCGTCGCCGACGGCGTCTGCGTCATCGAGATGATCGGCACGCATTTCCTCAAGCGAACAGCCGCGCCGCCGCTCTCGCCGACCGCCGCCCGCGGCCGCTGACGGGCCGCGGCCGGGAGTAAGCGCCCGGCCGCTGCCCAGCCTGCCCCGTTGACCGCCCGGCCCTTCCCCGGGCGAGATCGGCGGCGCGGGAGGCCAAGGCCGGCGCGCCTCCTCCCATCCTGCGCTGGCCGGGCGTCGCGGCCGCCGCTTGTGGCGCCCGATCCGGCGCGGCATCCTCGGGCCATGTCGCTCGCCTGCATGGCCAGTTTCGCTTTTGCCGGCATCGAGGCGCTCGCGGTCGAGGTCCAGGTGCGTCTCGCGCCCGGTCTTCCGGCCTTTCTGGTGGTGGGGCTTCCGGACAAGGCGGTGGTGGAGTCGCGCGAGCGGGTGCGCGCGGCGCTGACCGGCCTCGGCCTGTCGCTTCCGGCCAAGCGCATTCTGGTGAACCTCGCCCCTGCGGATCTCGCGAAGGAGGGCAGCCATTACGACCTGCCCATCGCGCTCGCGTTGCTGGCGGCCATGGAGGTGATCCCGCGCGAGGTTCTGGCGGAATACGCGGCGCTGGGCGAGCTGTCGCTCGATGCCGGGCTGCAGCCGGTGGCGGGCGTCCTGCCCGCCGCGCTGGCCGCCTCCCAGCGCGGGCTCGGGTTGATCTGCCCCGCGCCGCAGGGGGGCGAGGCCGCCTGGGCCGGGCGGGGCGAGGTGCTGGCACCGCCCGATCTGCCGGCGCTGCTCAACCACCTGCGCGGCACGCAGGTCCTGCGCCCCCCGGAGCCTCCCGCCCTGCTGGGCGAACCGTGGCGCGGCCCCTGCCTGTCCGAGGTGAAGGGGCAGGAGACGGCGAAACGGGCGCTCGAGATCGCCGCGGCCGGGGGACACAACCTGCTGATGGTGGGGCCGCCGGGGGCGGGGAAGTCGATGCTGGCGGCGCGGCTGCCCGGCCTGCTGCCGGATCTGACGCCGGCCGAGGCGCTGGAACTCTCGCTCATCCACTCGGTGGCGGGCCTGCTGCGCGAGGGAGGGCTGCTGACCCGCCCTCCCTTTCGCGAGCCGCACCATTCGGCGAGCCAGGCGGCACTGATCGGCGGCGGCAGCCGCGGGCGCCCGGGCGAGATCAGCCTCGCGCATCACGGCGTCCTCTTCCTCGACGAGCTGCCCGAGTTCCCGCGCCCCGCGCTCGAGGCGCTGCGCCAGCCCATGGAGACCGGCCGGGCGGTGATCGCCCGGGCGAACGCCCATGTGACCTATCCCGCGCGGTTCCAGTGCGTCGCGGCGATGAACCCCTGCCGCTGCGGCTTTCTCGGCGATCCCGCGCGGGAATGCTCGCGCGCGCCCCGCTGCGGCGACGAGTATCTCGACCGTCTGAGCGGCCCGCTGCTCGACCGCATGGACCTCACCATCGAGGTGCAGCCCGTGCCGCCGGCGGAGCTGTCGCGCGCCCCTGCCGGCGAGACCACGGCGGCGGTGGCGGCGCGGGTGTGGGCGGCGCGGGAACGCCAGCGCGCGCGCTACGGCGCCGAGGGGCCGCGCCACAACGCCGCCGCCGAGGGCGCGGTGCTGGAAGCCACCCTGGCCCTTGAACCGGCGGCGCGCGCCCTGCTCGAGCAGGCGGCGGAGCGGCTCGGCCTGTCCGCGCGCGGCCACGCGCGCACGCTGCGCGTGGCGCGTACCATCGCCGATCTCGCGGGAAGCGCGACGGTGGGGCGCGCGCATGTGGCGGAGGCTCTCGCCTATCGCGGCCGGCGCGGCGTGCGCCGCGCCGCGTGACAGCCCGGCGCGGGGCGGGGCAGTCTTGCCGGATGCCCCGAGGCCTGTTCGCCCTGCTGCTCCTCGTTCCCCTGGAGGCCCTCGCCCAGTCCCCGGCGACGCCGCGGCAGATGGTGGTCGCCGGCCACCCTCTGGCCGCCGAGGCGGGGCTCGCGATGCTGCGCGCCGGGGGCACTGCGCTCGACGCGGCGGTGGCGGCCCAGGCGGTGCTGACGCTCGTGGAGCCGCAATCCTCCGGCATCGGCGGCGGCGCCTTCCTGCTGCACTGGTCGGGCGAGGCGCGCCGGCTCACCGCCTGGGACGGGCGCGAGACCGCCCCGGCCGCCGCCCGGCCCGACCTCTTCCTCCGCAACGGCGCGCCGATGCCGCTCGAGGAGGCGGCGCTGGGCGGCCGCGCGGTGGGGGTGCCGGGGGTGCTGCGCATGCTCGAGGAGGCGCACCGGGCGCATGGTCGCCTGCCCTGGGCCGAGCTCTTCGCCCCGGCCATCCGTCTCGCGGAAGAGGGCTTCCCCGTCAGCGCGCGCCTCGCGCGCGCCATCGCCGCCCACGCCGCGGCCCTGCGCGCCGATCCGGGCGCGCGGGCGCTGTTCTTCGGCCCCGAGGGGGCGCCACTGTCCGAGGGCGCGCGCCTCGCCAATCCCGCCCTGGCCGCCACGCTGCGCGCCGTGGCCGAGCAGGGGGCCGATGCGCTGCACCGCGGGCCCATCGCCGCCGAGATCGTCCGCGCCGTGCGCAGCCATCCGAACCCGGGCGTGCTGACGGCGGACGACCTCGCCGGCTATGCGCCGCGGCGGGGGGAGGCCCTCTGCCTGCCCTATCGCGTGCATGTGGTCTGCGGCCCGCCCCCGCCCTCGGGTGCGCTCGCGGTGCTGCAGATCCTCGGCCTGCTAGGCCATCTCGAGATGCCGGCCCTGCCGCCAGGCGGCGTGGACGCGGCGATGGCGCTGGGCGAGGCCGGGCGGCTCGCCTTCGCCGACCGCAACGCCTATCTCGCCGATCCGGGCTTCGTGGCGGTGCCGGTGGCGGGGCTGCTCGACGCCGGATACCTCACCGCCCGGGCGCAGCTTCTCAGCCTCGACCGCGCGCTGGCGCAGCCGAGGCCGGGCAACCCCCGGCGCTTCGGCCCCGCCCCGCCGGTGCAGCCCGCCCGGGTCGAGGGCGGCACCAGCCATCTCTCCATCCTCGACGCCGCAGGCAACGCGGTCAGCATGACCACCACCATCGAGGGGCCCTTCGGCGCCGGGTTGCTGGTGCGGGGCTTCTTCCTCAACAACCAGCTCACCGACTTCGCCTTCCGCCCCGAGAGCGAGGGCCGGCCCCTGGCCAACCGCGTCGAGGGCGGAAAGCGCCCGCGTTCCTCCATGGCGCCGCTCATGGCCTTCCGGGAGGGCGAGCTCGAGGTGATCGCCGGCTCGCCGGGCGGCGCGCGCATCATCGGCTTCATGGCCCGTGCCATGGTCGCCATGCTCGACTGGAATCTCGATCCGCAGGCGGCCGCGGCGCAGCCCCATGTCGGGGCGCTGCACGAGGGGGTAGAGCTCGAGGAGGGCACCGCCGCCGCCGCCCTCGCGCCGGACCTCATCGCCCGCGGCGTGCCGGTGCAGGTGCGCGAGATGAACTCCGGTCTCAACCTGATCCGGGTGCGGCGCGAGGGCGAGAGGCGGCGCCTGCTCGGCGGGGCCGATCCGCGGCGCGAGGGAGCGGTGGCGGCGGAGTGATACCAAGCGCACGAAGTGCCAACCCTGCGGCCCGCAGGGCCGAGGCCGCGGATGCAGCCCGCGGCCTCTGCCGCGACGCCAAGGCGGCCGGATCGCCACCGCGCGGCGACCGAGGGGCGCGAAGGCGACATCGTCGTGGGTGTGGCAGGAGGCCGGCGTGACCTGGTCGCCGGCCCGGCCGCGCCCGTTCAGGCCGCGCGGAAGGCCGTCGGCAGGCTGGCGATGGCCCGGTCCACCATGGCGGCGTCGGCGCTCGCGTCGTGACGCTCGCTCACCAGGTCGCGCACGGCGGCGGTGGCGATGTCGGCGGCGGCGCGGCGCACCTCCGCGATGGCGCTGGCCTCGGCGGCGGCGATCCGGTCCATCGCCATGCGCTCACGGCGCTTGGCGGCAGCCTCGGCCTCCGCGGCGGCGGCGGCGGCCAGGCGCTCCGCCTCGGCCTTGGCCCGCGCGATGGTCTGCGCCGCCTCGGCGAGGGCGGCGGCGCGTTCCGCCTCGGCCCGGCGCAGCATCGCCTCGGCCTCGGCGCGCAGGCGGGCGGCTTCCTCGATCTCGTCGCGGATGCGCGCGGCGCGCGCGTCCAGCATCTCCGTGATCTTCGTCCAGCCCAGCCTGCCGAACAGCAGGACGAAGATGACGAAGCTGGCGGCGACCCAGAACTTGGGATCGGCGAGCATCAGCGGCCTCCCTGGGTGGCGGCCCGGTCCACCGCGGCGGCCACGTCATTGGCCGGGGCCGAGAGCCCAAGCCGCGCGAGCATGGCAGCCGCCGTCTCCGTCGCGACGGAGCGCAGGGCGCCCATGGCGGCATCCCGCGCCGCCGCCACTCGCGCCTCGGCCTCGGCCACCTGGGCGTTCAAGCGGGCGTTGATGGCCTCCGCCTCGGCAGCGGCCTTCTTCTGCGCCTCCTGCATCGCGGTCGCGATGGCGGCCTGCGCCTCGGCCTTGGCCGCGGCGGTGGCGGCGCGCAGTTCCGCGAGGGCGGCCTCGCTGGCCGCCTGGGCGTCGCGCGCCGCATCCAGATCGGCCTTGATGCGGGCCGCCCGCTGCTCCAGCACCGAGGCCACGCGCGGCAGCGCGTAGGTCTTCAGCACGAAGTAGAGAACCCCGAAGATGATGACGAGCCAGACGAGCTTGCTGGTCATCAGCGGGTTGGAGAAGTCGAGCTGCGGCATGGCGCGGTCCCGCGGGCCGAGGTCACGGAAACGGGGCGCGGCGCGCGGGCGGGATCACCCGCCCCGCCGCCCGCCCCGCCGGATCAGGCGAACAGGATGAGGAAGGCGATGAGCAGCGCGAAGAGCGCCACCGCCTCGGTGAGCGCGAAGCCCAGGATGCCGATGGGGAAGACGGCGTCGCGGGCGGCCGGGTTGCGCGCCACGCTGTTGATCAGCGAGGAAAAGATGTTCCCGATGCCGAGACCCACGCCGAACAGCGCGATGACGGCGATGCCGGCCCCGAGAGCCTTGGCGGCAGCAACTTCCATGGTCCTAGTCCTTCCGTTGGCGAGAGGAGGGGGTTCTCCGGCGCGGCGTCAGTGCAGATGCACCGCGTCGTGGAGGTAGATGCAGGTGAGGATCGCGAACACATAGGCCTGCAGGAACGCGACCAGCACCTCGAAGCCGACCAGCGCCACGTTGATCGCGAGCGGCATGACCGAGACGAAGGGCCCGATGGCGCCGAGCCCGGCCAGCATCACCACGAAGGTGGCGAACACCTTCAGCATGACGTGCCCCGCGACCATGTTGGCGAAAAGTCGGATGGAGAGGCTGATCGGCCGCGACAGGTAGGAGACGATCTCCACCGGGATGATGATCGGCGCGAGCCAGATCGGCGCGCCCTCGGGGAAGAAATATCCCAGGAACTTCTTGCCGTGCAGCGCGATCGAGACGGCGGTGATCAGCACGAAGACCATCAGCGCGAGGGTGAAGGTCAGGCTGATGTGGCTGGTGTAGGTGAAGGCGTAGGGGAAGAGCCCGAGCATGTTCCCGAACAGGATGAACATGAACAGCGTGAACACGAAGGGGAAGAAGCGCCGCCCCTCCTCGCCCACCTGCGCCACGACCATGTCGTCGATGAAGCCGTAGGCGGCTTCCGCGAGGCTCTGCAGCCGGCCGGGCACCATGGCGGCCGGGCGCATGCCATAGACCATCAGCGCGACGATCAGCCCGCCCGCGATCACCATGAAGAGATTGGACTGGGTGAAGCCCACCGCCGCGCCGATCGGCCCGAGCACGGTGGACAGCTCGAACTGCCCGAGCGCGTCGATCGCCTTGCCCTCTGCCGCCACCGGAACCCCCGCCGTCAGTCCTTCCGCGCGCCGAACCGGGGGTGGAAGAGCCGATGCACGTTCAGCACCCCCGCGGCGGCCCCCAGGACGAAGAACACGAGGAAGAGCCAGGGCCAGGTGCCGAGCCAGCGATCGAGAAGAAGGCCAAGCCCCACGCCGACGATGAGCGCGGACACCACCTCCACCCCGGCCCGGAAGCCGATCCCCCAGGGGCCCGAAGGAAGCCGCCCTCTCTCCCCGACCGGCCTGTCGAGCCCCTGCTTGGCGCGGGCCTCGGCGAGCCGCTGCGAGAAGGCCTTCCCGTCGTCCACCATGGCTCCCTCCGCGAGCTGCACCCTTGGAAGGCGAGGCAGCCTCTATGGCGGCGCAGCAGGCCTGTCAATGCGCCAGCTCTTGTCGACCGCACGCGGCCGGAACGCGGATCAGGCGTCCGCCCGGGTGCGGCCGCGCGCGGGGTTCTGCCCGGCGCCCTCGGCCATCGCCACCGCCTCGCCGAGATCCACGCTGAGCAGGCGCGACACCCCGCGCTCCTGCATCGTCACGCCGAAGAGCCGGTGCATGCGCGCCATGGTCAGCGCATGGTGCGTCACGATCAGGAAGCGCGTGCCGCCCTCCGCCATGGCATCGAGCAGGTCGCACAGGCGCTCCACATTCGCGTCGTCGAGCGGCGCGTCCACCTCGTCGAGCACGCAGACCGGGGCGGGATGGCAGCGGAACACGGCGAAGATGAGCGCGAGCGCCGTCAGCGCCTGCTCGCCGCCCGAGAGCAGCGAGAGCGCCGCGAGCTTCTTGCCCGGCGGCTCGGCGTAGATCTCGAGCCCCGCCTCGAGCGGGTCATCGCCGCCGACGAGCGCGAGATGCGCCCGCCCGCCGCCGAACAGCCGCGCGAAGAGGGCGCGGAACTCGCGGTCCACCCGGTCGAAGGTGGCGCGCAGCCGCTCCCGCGCCTCGCGGTTCAGATGGCCGATGGAGCCGCGCAGCTTGGCGATGGCCGCGGCGATCTCCTCGCGCTCGGCCGACAGCGTGGCGATGCGGGCGGCGAGCGCCTCGAGCTCCTGCTCGGCGCGCAGGTTCACGGGCCCCATCTCCTCGCGCTCGCGCGCGAGCCGCTCGGCGCGGCGGCGCGCCCGCTCCTCCGCCGCCTCGGAGAGATCCGCGGCGGGGCCGGGCAGCGCCGCCTCCTCGCCGAAACGCTCCAGGATCCGCGCCGCCAGGGCCGCGCCCGCGTGCCGCGCCGATTCGGCGGCCGCCTCGGCGCGCAGCCGTCCCTCCCGCGCCGAGGCGAGCGCCGATTCGGCGGCGCGCCGGGCCTCCTCGGCGGCGCGGGCGCGCGCCGTGGCCTCCGCGAGCGCAGCCGCGGCCGCGGCATGGGCGGCCTCGGCGGCGGCAAGGCGGGACTGCGCCTCGGCGTTGAGCCGCTCGGCTTCGGCGGGGCGGCGAGCCAACTCCGCGCGCCGCGCCGCCGCCGCCTCGAGCCGCGCCTGCAAGGACGCCAGACGCTCCCCGGCCTCGACCAGCCGCTGCGCCCAGGCCTCCCGCTCGGCCAGCGCGGCGGCGCGGCGCGCGGCGAGCCCCTCGCGCTCGGCGCGCAGCGCGGCCGCCTCGGCGCGCGCCTCCGCCTCCCGCTCGCGCAGCGCGGCCAGGGCGAGCCGCGCCTGCTCCACCTCCGACCGCGCGGCGGCGAGGTCGGGCAGGGCGGCGCGGGCGGCACGGGCGGCGGCCAGCGCCTGTTCGGCCTCGGCCAGTTCAGCGGCCAGCCGCTCCTCCTGCGGGGCGAGGGCGGCGAGGCGCGCGGCCGCCCCGGCCTCCCGCTCGGCGAGGCGCTGCGCCTCGGCCCGGCGCGCGGCCAGCACGGTCTCGGCGCGGGTCAGGGCGGCGCGGGCGGCGCGCTCGGCCGCCTCGGCGGCCTGGGCCTCGGC
>JAOAIK010000017.1 GCA_026414745.1 Roseococcus sp. | reverse complement strand
CGCGGCGCCGGCCCGCGCCGCGGCCTGAGGGAGGAATGCCCCATGACGCCGAAGCCGGAACCGATCCCGGTCGAGATCATCGTCGACGGCACACCGCGCCGCGCCGTGGTCGAACCGCGCACCACGCTGGTCGACTTCCTGCGCGACCATCTCGGCCTCACTGGCACCCATGTCGGCTGCGAGCACGGCATCTGCGGTGCCTGCTCGGTGCTGCTGGAGGGGGAGGCGGTGCGCGCCTGCTGCCTCTTCGCCGTGCAGGCGGATGGCCTGTCGGTGACCACCGTCGAGGGGCTCGCGCCCGCGCGCGGTGCGCTCTCGCGTCTGCAGGACGCCTTCTGCGAGGCGCACGCGCTGCAATGCGGCTACTGCACGCCGGGGATGCTCATCGCCTGCCACGATCTGCTCTCCCGCACTCCCCGCCCCAGCGAGGCGGAGATCCGCGAGGCGATCGCCGGCAATCTCTGCCGCTGCACCGGCTACCAGCAGATCGTGGAGGCGGTGATGCTCGCCTCTGGCCAGGAGGTAGCGCATGTCTGAGGCGCCGCCCTTCCGCTACATCGGCCGCCGCCGCCGCGCGGTGGAACACCGCCGCTTCGTCACCGGCCAGGGGCGCTTTGCCGCCGATATCGCCCTGCCCGGCCTGTTGCACGTCGCCATCGTCGCCAGCCCGCATGCGAGCGCGCGCATCGCCCGGCTCGATGCCTCGGCCGCGCTCGCCCTGCCGGGCGTGCAGGCCGTCCTGACCGGAGAGGAGCTGCAGCCCGAGATCGAGCCCATGCTGCCCGGCGTGGATGCGCCGGAGGTGCGGCGCTTCCCGCTCGCCCGCGGCGTGGTGCGCTACGCCGGGGAATGGGTCGCGGCGGTGGTGGCCGAGAGCCGCGCCCTGGCCGAGGATGCGGCCGAGCTCGTCGAGGTGGACTACGACCCCCTGCCGCATGTCGTGGACCCCGAGGCCGCGCTGGCCCCGGATGCGCCGCTCGTGCATCCGGCGCATGGCTCCAACCTTCTCTTCCGGCGCGAGTTCGTCTGGGGCCCCGTCGAAGAGGAGATGGCGGCCGCGGCGCATCGCCTCTCCTACCGCGTGCGCTGGGGGCGGTCCGCCACCGTGCCGATCGAGACCTTCGTCTGCACCGCGCAGTGGAACGACGCGACGGGGCTGCTCGACGTCTGGGCCTCGATCCAGATGCCGAAGTTCCCCGATCTGCTGGCGCGCTGCCTGCGCCTTCCGGGCAATGCGGTGCGCGTGCATTTCGACGTGGACGTGGGCGGCTCCTACGGCGTCAAGCGCGGCCTCAAGCATGCCATTCTGGTCGGATACCTGGCGCGCCGGCTCGGCCGGCCCGTCCGCTTCCTCGAGGACCGGCTCGAGAACATGCGCGGCGGCGACATGCAGGGCCCGGACCGCATCTTCGACGTCACCCTCGGCTTCGACGGCGAGGGCGTGATCCGCGCCATGCGCATGCGCGCGCTGGACGATGTGGGCGCCTATGCCGGCCGCTCGCCCTTCCAGCTCGGCAAGCCGGTGGGCGCCATCGTCGGGCCCTACACCATCCGCGGCGTCGCCTATGAGGCGATCTCGGTGCTGACGAACAAGACGCCGCAGGAGGCGGTGCGCGGCTTCGGCCAGTCCCCAACCAACTACGCGATCGAGACGGGCCTCGACCGCATCGCGCGCGTCCTCGGCCTCGATCGGATCGAGATCCGGCGGCGCAACCTGATCCCGCCCGACCGCTTCCCCTATCTCATTCCCTCAGGGACGCTCTACGATTCCGGCGACTACGCGCGGGTGCTGGACAAGGCGCTCGCCGCCGCCCCCTATGAGGCGCTGCTGCGCCAGCGCGAGGCGCTGCGCGCCGAGGGAAAGCTCGCCGGCATCGGCATCTCCACCTGCCTCGAGCCCTCAGGCGGCAACTCCTCCTTCGAGCCGCTGTTCAACCCGAAGAACACCACCACGACCTGGATGGATTCCTGCCTGATCCGGGTTGACCTGAACGGGGCGGTGACGGCGATCATGGCCACCTCCTCCTCCGGCCAGGCGCATGAGACGCTGGTCTCCACCGTGGTGGGCGAGGTGCTGCAGCGCGACCCGGACTCGATCCGCGTCATCCACGCCGATTCCCTCTCCGCCCTGCCCTCGAACAGCCCGGTGGGCAGCCGCATGGCGATCATGCTGGGCGGCGCGGCTGCCGGCGCGGCCAAGCGCATCCGCACCAGGCTGCTGCGCATCGCCGCCCACAACCTCGGCCTGCCCGAGGAGGCGTTGGAGTGGCAGGACGGCGCGGCCGTGCCCCGCGAGGCGCCGGAGCGCGCCCTCTCCTGGGCGCGGCTCGTCGAGATCGCGCACCGCGAGTTCCACAACCTTCCGCCGGGCATGGAGCCCGGCCTGCAGGAGAGCTTCGTCTGGGAGGTGCCCACCGGCGGATCCCTGCCCACACCCGATGGCCGGATCCAGATGTATCCCTGCCACTCCTTCGAGGCGCATGTGGTGCTGGCCAGCATCGACCCGGAGACGGGCAAGGTCGCGCTGCACCGCTATGTGGTGGGCCACGACTGCGGCGTGATGATCAGCCCCGATGTGGTGCACGGCATGACCTATGGCGGCGTCGCGCACGGCATCGGCGCGGCGCTGATGGAGAAGTTCGCCTATTCGCCCGACGGGCAGCTCCTCTCCGGCTCCTTCATGGACTATCTCCTTCCGTCCGCGATGGAGGTGCCGCCCATCACCATCGTGGACCACTGCACCCCCTCGCCGCTGACCGAGTTCGGCCAGAAGGGCTCGGGCGAGGCCGGCTATCTGGGCGGGCCGGCGGCGATCGCGAGCGCGCTGAACGACGCGCTCGCCCCGCTCGGCGTCGCCCTTGATGCCCTGCCGATGACGCCCGCCGCCATCTGGCGCGCGCTGCGCGCCGCCCGGACCGCCCGGGCCGCGGTCGAGCCCGCGCGCGAACCCGCCTGAGAGGAAGGAGAACCGAGGAATGAGCGAAGCCCTCCGCATCGTGCAGGACGGCCGGTTGCTGCGCGTCACCTTCGCGCGGGAGGATGGTGGCGTCACCGACAGCATGGCCGCCGCCCTGGCCGAGGCGCTGCTGCGCGCGCATGAGACCTCGGATGCCGTGCTGCTGACCAGCGCGGGCCCGGACTTCTGCACCGGCCGGGTGCGCGACGTGCCCGGCCCCCCGGCGGCCGAGGCCTATGCCCGCCGGCCGGAATACGACGGCGTGTTCAACAGCTACCGCGCCATCCGCAACGCGCAGGTGCCGGTGATCGGCGCCATCGCCGGCCGCGCCATGGGCTACGGCACGGCGGTGGCCGCGCTTTGCGACGTCTCCTTCGCCGCCGACACGGCGCGTTTCAACATCCCCGAGATCACGCACAACGTGATGCCGACGATGGTGATGTCCGCGCTGTATGACCGGGTGAACCGCAACGCCATCCTCTGGATGGCCTACGGCGCGGAGTTCATCGGCGCGCAGCGCGCGCTGGACTACGGCATCGTCAGCCAGGTGGTGCCCGCGGCCCGGCTCATGGAGGAGACGGAGCGCTTCTGCGCCACGGTGCTGAGCCGCCCGCGCCCGGCCATCCTCGGCCTCAAGGAGTATCTGCGCGTCGCCCCGCGCATGGATGACCAGGGCGCCACCGACTACGCGCGCAGCCTGCACTCCATGGTGAACACCGCGGCCGCGATGAAGCGGCCCGCGCATTGAGCGGCCCCGCCGCAACGACGCAAAGGGAGGAGAACATGTCCGGATCCAGGCTTGACCGCCGCGGCCTTCTCGCCGCCTCCGCGGGCGCGCTGCTCGCCCCCGGCGTCGCGCGCGCGCAGGGCGCGGGCGGGCGCACCATCCGCATCGTCGTCGGCTTCCCCGCCGGCCAGGCGACCGACATCGTGGCGCGGCTGTGGGCCGAGCGCATGGCGGAGGGCGCGCGCGATGTCTTCATCGTGGACAACCGCCCAGGCCAGGGCGGCAGCATGGCGCTCGGCCAGGTGGCGCGCGCCGCCCCCGACGGGACGACGATGATGCTCGCGCACATGTCGGCGCTCGCCACCAACCCGCACCTCTACCGCAGCGTCCCCTACGACACGATGCGCGACTTCGACGCGGCCGGGCTGATGGCCGACCTGCCCTTCGTGCTGGTCTGCAACCCGCAGCTTCCGGTCCGCAACCTCGAGGAGCTGATCCGCTACGCCCGCGCCAACCCGGACCGGCTGAGCAACGCCTCCTCCGGCAACGGCACCGTCTCGCACCTCGCGATGGAGGAGTTCAAGCGCCTCGCGGGCGGGCTCGCCATCACCCATGTGCCCTATCGCGGCAGCGCGCTGGGCGTGACCGACGTGATGACCGGCACCGTGCCGCTCGCGCTGGAGACGGTCGCCTCCACCCTGCCGCACATCCAGTCCGGCCGGCTGCGCGCCCTGGCGGCCGGCACCGGCCGGCGCCTCGAGATGCTGCCCGATCTGCCCACCTTCCAGGAACAGGGCTTCGCGGGCTTCACCGCGGTGACCTGGCTGATGGTGATCTATCCCGCCGGCGTCCCGCGCGAGCTGCTGACGCAGACCCATGCGGCCATCGAGCGCACCATGCGCGTGCCCGAGATGGAGCGGCGCCTGATCGGCATCGGCGCCATTCCGCGCTACAGCGCGAGCCCGGACGAGGCGGCGGCCTACATGCGCGAGGAGTTCCGCCGCTGGGGCGAGGTGGTGCGCCGCAGCGGGGTGACGCTCGATTGAGCGGCGCGGCGGTCAGCCCGAGACCGGCGCCGGCGCATCCCGCGCCCAGGCCTCCATCGCCGCTTCGGTGGCGCGCCCCTCGCGCAGCAGCCAGCCGATCAGCGCCTCCACCGCCGGGGTGCGGCGCGCGGCATGGGCCCAATAGCGCCGGCGCCGCGCCGCGAGCGCGCCGAAGGGGGCGCAGAGGCGCCCGGCCAGAATGTCGTCGATCGCGAGGAAGACCGGCACCAGCACCACGCCCAACCCCTCGGCCGCGGCCTGCAGCGCGAAGAACATCTGCTCGAAGCGCAGGGCCCCGGCCGGGCGCAGCCCCGGCACGCCCGCGGCCGCCAGCCACTCGGCCCAGGGGTAGGGTTCGGTGGCGTAGCTGATCAGCGTCTGCGCGGCGAGGTCGGCGGGGCTGTTCAGCCCTCCCCCTTCCGCGAGGGCGGCGTCGCAGACGGGCAGAATCAGTTCCGTCATGAAAGGCACCGAGACGCAGCCGGGCAGCGGCGCCTGCCCGCCGCGGATGGCGACGTCATAGCCCCCCGCGTCGAAACGCACAGGCTCGAGCCCGGTGGTCATCCGCACCTCCACCCCGGGCCGCTCGCGCTGGAAGCCGGACAGGCGGGGGATCATCCAGCGCATCGTGAAGGTGGGCGGCGCATTCACCTGGAGAATGCTGGGCGGCGCAGCCTCGCGCAGATGCAAGGAGGCGAGCGCGAGCCGATCGAGCGCCGCCGTCACCTCGGCGAGGTAGCCCTGCCCGGCCGGGGTGAGGGAGAGCTGGGAGGGTCGGCGGAGGAAGAGCGCCGTGCCGAGCCAGGCTTCGAGTTGCGCCACCTGCCGGCTGACGGCCCCATGGGTGACGTTGAGCTCCGACGCCGCCTTGGTGAAGCTCACATGCCGTCCGGCCGCCTCGAAGGCGCGCAGGGCATTGAGCGGCGGAAGCTTGCGGCGCGGCACGGGCGGCGGTCACTCCTGGCACGGGTCCAACGGCAGGGAGGCGGGCGACGCGCCGGCGCCTCGCGCCGCAGGAAAGCCCCCCGAGGGCGCGGGGCGCAAGCGCCGGGGACGCGGACTCCGCCCCCTCGCGGCCGCGGGGGCCGAGGCGCGCACCGGCACCGCAGCCGCTCGCGATGCGGCCCCGGCGCTATCGCCCAGCCTCGGTCGGGCTGGGGCAGCGCCGCCCTTCGACCAGGGCAAGGAGCCCCTCGCGGTCGATGGGCTTCAGGAGGCGCCCGTCCATGCCCGCGGCCCGGCAGCGCTCGAACTGTTCCGGGGCGGTGTCCGCCGTGACGGCGTAGATGCGCGCGCGCGGCCCGCCTCCCTCCGCCGCGCGGATGCGGCGCGTCGCCTCCACCCCGTCCATGCAGGGCATGTGCACGTCCATCAGGATCACGTCGAAGTGGCCCTCCGCCGCCGCGGCCACCGCCTCCGCCCCGCCCGAGGCGAGCACCACCTCGTGCCCCGCGCTCTCGAGCAGGATGCGCGCGACGAGACGGTTGGGCGCGATGTCGTCCACCACCAGCACGCGCTGGCGCGGGCGGGAGGCGGGCGGCGGCGCCTCTCGCGGCTCCTCCGCCTGCGGCGCGGAGGGCGGGCCCTCCCCCCGCTCGGCCGGCGGGCAGGCGGGAAGGGGGAGTTCCAGCCAGAACAGGCTGCCGCGGCCACCCTCGCCCGCCTCGCAGCCGATCCGCCCGCCCATGGCCGAGGCCAGGGCCGCGGAGATGGCCAGCCCCAGCCCGCCGCTGCCGAACTCGTTTTCCGCGGCGGGCTCGATGCGGCCGAACTCCCGAAACAGTTCGCCCCGCCTCTCGGCCGGAATGCCGGGCCCCGTGTCCAGCACCTCGAAGCGCAGCCAGCCCTCCTCCTGCGCGCGGCGCAGGCGCAGCCGCACCTGCCCGCCCGCGGGCGTGTGCCGCACCGCGTTGCCGAGAAGGTTCAGCAGGATCTGGCGCAGCCGGGTGGCGTCGCCGCGCACCGCCGGGGGCAGATCCCCCGGCACCTCGGCCGAGAGAGCGATGCGCCTGCCCTCCGCCGCCGGCCGCACCAGGGCGAGGCAACCCTCCACGAATGGGCCCGGCGCGATCGGCGTTTCGCGAAGCTGGAGCTTGCCCGCCTCGACCGTGGCGAGATGCAGCACATCGTTCGCCACATCGAGCAGATGCTGGCCCGCGCGCTCCAGCGTCGCGACCTGCTGGCGCTGGTCCTCGCTCAGCCGGGGGTCGCGCGCCAGGTTTTGCGCGATGCCGAGCACGCCGTTGAGCGGCGTGCGCAACTCATGCGTCATCCGCGCCAGGAAGCGGGACTTGGCCTCGCTGGCGCGGGCGGCGGCATCCCGCGCGGCGAGGAGGCTCTCGCGCGTGGCGGCCTCGGCCCGCTCCCGCTCCATGGCCAGGAAGGCGAAGGCGAGGCCGACAAAGTGCAGGAGCGCCTCCAGGGAGAGAAAGGCGAACCATGTCCCCGAGGGGAGTCCCTCGGGCCCTGCCGCGATCGACGTGATCCAGGTGAGGGGCAGGCGAACGGCATAGCTCGCCCCGTGCAGACCGAGCAGCGCCACGGCGATCCATCGCGTGGACAGGACCGGCTCTCCCCTGCGAGCGAGCACGACGGCCGCGGCGAGGCAGTAGCCCGCAAGCAGGGCGGTGGCGAGCGCCACCCGCGCGTCGAGCGAGGCGTAGAAGGCGGGCGCCTGGCAGGCGGCCAGCCACAGCAGCGGCCCGGCCGGAACCACCCAGCGCGGGATGCGGCGACCGGTGAAGACGGCCGCCCCGGCGAGGATCAGCCCGTAGCCGAGCAGCAGAAGCGCGTTGCCGATGTCGATGGAGAGGCGGCCGGGCAGGGCCCCACGCGCGCCGATCAGCAGGATGGCGACCGCCGCGAGCAGATAAGCAAGCCCGAACCACGTCAGCGCGGAGGCCGATCGCCCCGCCCTCGCCACCACCAGGAACAGGACCCCGAGCAGCGCGACGGTCGCGCTCGCGGTCAAGAGCAGGGTGGGGACATGAAGGGACAACGGCGCAGCAACCTTCTGGGTGCCCGGCAGTGACCGCCCTCGGCGTGCGGGGGGCGACAACCATGCTTTTGCATTATGCAGTGCTGCCGCCGATTGTGTCGAGGGGTGCAAGCCGGACGCTGCCCCGCAGCGAGAGGCTCACGCCCGCGCGCGTCAGCGTCGCCGGGCCTCGATCGCGTCCCAGATCGCGCGCTCGAGGAACACGCCGTCGAAGCGCGCCAGCTCCTGCAGGCCGGTGGGCGAGGTGACGTTGATCTCGGTGAGGTAGCCGCCGATCACGTCGATGCCGACGAAGATGAGGCCGCGCTGGCGCAGCTCGGGGCCGATGCGCGCGCAGATCTCCCGCTCGCGCGCGGTCAGGGTGGTGGGCTCCGGCCGGCCGCCGACATGCATGTTGCTGCGCGCCTCGCCCTCGGCCGGGACGCGGTTGATCGCGCCCATCGCCTCGCCGTCCACAAGGATCACGCGCTTGTCGCCCAGCCGCACGGCCGGGAGGTATTGCTGCACCACCAGCGGCTCGCGCGAGCGTTCGGTGAACATCTCGATCAGCGCGTTCAGGTTGGGATCGTCGGGCCGGATGTGGAACACGCCCGCGCCGCCGTTGCCGAACAGCGGCTTGATGATGATGTCCCCGTGGCGGGCGCGGAAGGCGCGGATCTGCGCCACATCCGCCGTCACCAGCGTCTCGGGCATCAGGTCGGGGAAATGGGTGACGAAGAGCTTCTCGGGCGCGTTGCGCACGCTCGCCGGGTCGTTCACCACGAGCGTGCGCGGGTGGATGTGCTCCAGAATGTGGGTGGCCGTGATGTAGGCCATGTCGAAGGGCGGATCCTGGCGCATCAGCACCACATCCGCATCGCGCGCGAGGTCGAGCTCGACCGGGGCGCCGAAGGTGAAGTGGTTGCCCCTCTCGCGCCGCACCGTGACCGGGTGGGCGTGGGCGATGACGCGGCCCGCGCGCAGCGAGAGGTGCCGCACATGGTAGTGCCAGAGCGCATGGCCGCGGGCCTGCGCCTCCAGCATCAGCGCGAAGGTGCTGTCGGCGTCGATGTTGATGGATTCGATCGGGTCCATCTGGACCGCCACGCGCAGCGCCATGCTCACCCCCTGCCGTTGCGCGGGTGATGTGGCACGCCGGCCGCGCTACGCCAACAGGCTGCGCCCCGTCATCTCGGCCGGCTGTTCGAGGCCCATGAGAGCGAGCAGGGTGGGCGCGATGTCCGCGAGCCGCCCCTCGCGCAGCACCGCGCCCGGCGGGCCGCCCATCAGCAGCACCGGCACCGCATGGGTGGTGTGGGCGGTGTGCGGGCCGCCCGTGGCCGGGTCGCGCATCAGCTCGGCATTGCCGTGATCGGCGGTGACGAGCAGCGCCCCGCCCCGGGCCGCGATGGCGTCCGCGATGAGGCCGAGCCCCGCATCCACCGCCTCGCAGGCGCGGATGGCGGCGGCGAGGCTGCCCGTGTGGCCCACCATGTCGGCATTGGCGAAGTTGAGCACGATGAGGTCATGCGCCCCGGCCTCGATGGCCTGCACGGCGCGGCGCGCGAGCTCGGGCGCGCTCATCTCGGGCTGCAGGTCGTAGGTGGCGACCTTGGGCGAGGGCACCAGGATGCGCTCCTCGCCCGGAAAGGGCCTCTCCTCGCCGCCGTTCAGGAAATAGGTGACGTGCGGGTATTTCTCGGTCTCGGCCATGCGCAGCTGCGTGCGCCCCGCGGCGCTGACCACCGCGCCGAGGATGCGGTCCATGCCCTGCGGGGGGAAGAGGGTCGCCATCAGCGCGTTCAGCTCGCGCGAATACTCCGTCATGCCGAGCGCGGCGGCCAGGCGCGGCGCGCGCGGGCGGGCGAAGCCGGCGAAGCCGGGGTCGAGCAGCGCGGCGAGGATCTCGCGCACCCGGTCGGCGCGGAAGTTGAAGCACAACACGCCGTCGCCGTCCTTCATCCCTGCATGGGCGGGCAGCACGGTGGCGGGGATGAACTCGTCCGTCACCTCGCGCGCATGGGCGGCGGCGATGGCGGCCTGGGCGTTCGGCGCCGCCTCGCCCTCGCCGAGCGCCATGGCGCGCCAGGCCTTCTCCACCCGCTCCCAGCGGTTGTCGCGGTCCATCGCCCAGTAGCGGCCGATGAGGGTGGCGAGCCGCGTGCGCGACAGGCCCGCGAGGCCCTGCTCGAAGGCGGCCAGCGCCGCGGGGGCGGAGCGTGGCGGCGTGTCGCGCCCGTCCGTCAGCGCATGGATGGCCACGGGAATGCCCGCATGGTCCAGCAGCCGCGCCAGCGCCACGCCATGGTCCTGGTGGCTGTGCACGCCGCCGGGCGAGACGAGGCCGATGAGGTGCGCCGTGCCGCCGCTCGCGCGCAGCGCGGCGATGAAGGCCTGCAAGGGCGCCATGCCGCCGAGTTCGCCTTGCGCGATGGCCGCGTCGATGCGGGGCAGATCCTGCATCACCACGCGGCCGGCGCCGATGTTGAGGTGGCCCACCTCGCTGTTGCCCATCTGCCCCGGCGGCAGCCCGACATCGAGGCCCGAGCAGCGCAGGAAGTTGCGCGGGCAGGCGGCCCAGAGCGCGTCGAAGCGCGGGGTGCGGGCGAGCGCCACCGCATTGTCCTCGGCCTCGGTGCGATGGCCCCAGCCATCGAGGATGACGAGCATGACCGGCGTGTTCATGCGGCGCGGATTAGGCCGGAATCCGGCTCATGTCAGCAGGCGGGCGATCAGCGCCGCGGGGTGCTCGCGGCCGGCCGCCCGGGTGGCGCGGCAGCGGGCCGGACATCGGAGAGATGCCGAGACCGCGCGAGGCCGCGGGCGAGCCCCGGGCATCCCGCCGCCCCCCGGCTGCCGGCCGTCTTCCGGGGAGCTTGCCGGGGGCGGCGGCCTCGCGCCGCCGCGCCCGCCGGTTCAGAAGATGCCGGGCTTGCTTTCGGCCAAGGCGCCCTTGGGGAGCGCGACGTTCAAGGCCGAGAGCTCGCCCGCCTTGAGGCTGAGCACGTTCTCGGCCGCCTCGATGAAGCGGTTCGCCTCGCGCGGGGTGATGATCCCCTCCGTCAGCGTGCGGAACTTGCGGATGTAGTCCGCGCGGCCGAAGGGCTTCGCCCCGCGCGGGTGGGCGTTGGCCACGCCGAGCTCGTCCACTTTCTTCGTGCCATCCTTGAACAGGATTTCCACCCGCCCGCCGAAGGCCAGCGTCTCCGGATCCTTCGAGTGATAGCGCTCGGTCCAGTACGGATCCTCGCGCGTCTCGATCTTGTGCCACAGCCGCACCGTGTCGGGGCGCGAGGCGCGCTTGGGGGTGTAGCTGTCGATGTGGTGCCAAGTGCCGTCCTGCAGCGCCACCGCGAAGATGTACATGATGGAGTGGTCGAGCGTCTCGCGGCTCGCCTTGGGGTCCATCTTCTGCGGGTCGTTGGCGCCGGTGCCGATCACGTAGTGGGTGTGGTGGCTGGTGTGGATGGTGATCTTCTCGATGCTGTCCCAGTCGGTGATGCCCTCGCGCATGCGGAAGGCGAGGTCGATCAGCGCCTGGCTCTGGTATTCGGCGGAGTGCTCCTTGGTGTAGCTGTCCAGGATGGCGCGCTTCGGCTCGCCCGGCGCGGGCAGCGGGACGTTGTAGTAGACGGGGTCGTAGACGGTGTGGCGCCCGTGCTTCTCGGCCTGGGTGCGCCCCGCCAGCACCCAGGCGATCACGCTGTCCTCGCCCTCGTAGATCGGGGAGGGCGCGCCCTCGCCGCGCATGCAGCGGTCCACCGCCTCGACCGCGAGCTTGCCCGCATGCGCGGGCGCATAGGCCTTCCAGGAGCTGATCTCCCCCTTGCGCGACTGGCGGAAGCTGATCGAGGTGTGCAGCGCCTGCTGCACGGACTGGTAGATCACCTCCTGCTTCAGCCCGAGCAGCGTGCCGATGCCCGCCGCCGCCGCGGGGCAGAGATGGGCGATGTGGTCCACCTTGTGCTCATGGAGGCAGATCGCGCGCACCAGGTCGATGTGGATCTCGTAGGCGGTGGCGAGGCCGCGGACCAGGTCGCGCCCCGACCGCCCCATCGCCTGCGCCACCGCCAGAACGGGCGGGATGTTGTCGCCCGGATGCGAGTAGTCGGCGGCGAGGAAGGTGTCGTGCATGTCGAGTTCGCGCACCGCCGTCCCGTTGGCCCAGGCCGCCCACTCGGGGCTGACCGTGGTGCCCGAGGGCAGCCCGAACACCGTCGCCCCGCCCTCCTTCTTGCGGTGGCCGAGCGCCATGCCGCGGGCGGAGACGACGGGGCGGCGGTTGATGGCGGCGATGGCCACGGCGGCGTTGTCGATGATCCGGTTGATGATCATCGCCGCCACCTCCTTCTCCACCGGCACCTTGTCGGCGGCGACGCCGGCGATCTTCCAGGCGAGCTGCTCCTCGCGCTTGAGCAGCGCCTTGGAGGGATAGACCTTCACGGGATGCATCTGCATGGCCAGCGCCTTCCTCATGCCTGCGGCGCTTGGCGAACCTGCCGCCCGCGCCTAGCCTTCGATTCACGACGGTGCCGCGCATCCTATCGGGCGCGGCCGGCATGTCCACTCGGCGAGGGAAGCGGCACGCATGGCGTTCGATCTGGTGGTGCGCGGGGATCTGGTGCTGGCGGACCGGATCCTGGAGCGCGGCTACGTCGCGGTGAAGGGCGGGATCATCGCCGCCATCGGCCAGGGCAGCCCCCCGGCCGCCGAGGAGCTGGCCGACCATGCGGGCATGCTGGTCTTCCCGGGGCTGGTGGACGGGCATATGCACACCTCGTCCAGCACCGGCTGGCCGGGCATCGAGGGCGCCTCCATGTCCGCCGCCGCGGGCGGGGTGACCACCTGCGTGGACATGCCCTACGACGTGCCGCGCCCGGTGACGGACGCCGCCATCCTCGCCGAGAAGATCGAGCACGTGAACCGCCTCTCGCACGTGGACATGGCGCTCTACGGGACGCTCCGGAAGGACGGGAACGTGGAGGATGTGGCGGGGCTCGTCGCCGGCGGCATCTGCTCCTTCAAGCTCTCCACCTACGAATACGACCCCGTGCGCTTCCCGCGCATCGACCATCCGACCATGCTGCGCGCCTTCGCCGAGATCGCGAAGACCAACCTCATGGTCGCGATCCACAACGAGGACCAGGAGCTGGTGGAGAAGCTCACCGCCCAGGCCAAGGCGGCCGGCCGCACCGATCCCATCATGCATTGCCGCACCCGGCCGCCCATCACCGAGAGCATGGCGGATCTCGCCATCTTCGAGATGGCGCTGGAGACGGGCTGCCACGTCCACATCGCCCATTCCTCTCTCGCCCGCGGCTTCGAGCTGGCGGAGCTGTTCCGCAACCAGGGCGCGCGCACCTCCGGCGAGGCATGTATCCAGTATCTCTGCATGACGGAGGAGGACATCCTCCGCCTCGAGGGCTTCGGCAAATGCAACCCGCCCTTCCGCACCCGCGAGGAGGTGGAGCGCATGTGGGCCGCGCTGACGGCCGGCAAGGTCGCCTATGTCTCGACCGACCACGCCCCCTGGCCGCGCGAGCGCAAGATCTACGCGGGCGACATCTTCGCCGTCGGCGCGGGGCTGACCGGCCTGCAGAGTTTCGCGCCGCTGATGTTCACGCTGCTCGAGCAGCGCGGCCTGCCGCTCACCCTCATGGCCTCGCTCTGCGCCGAGCGGCCCGCGCGCTATCATGGGCTGTTCCCGAAGAAGGGCGCCATCCGCATCGGCGGCGACGCCGACCTCCTGGTGATGGAGCGCGGGGCCTTCGTCTTCGACGCCGCGAAGATCCAGGACCGCGAGAACGCCCGCTGGTCGCCCTATGACGGAATGGCGATGCGCGCACGGGTGGCGGCCACCTATCTGCGCGGCAGGCGCATCTGGGACGGCGAGCGGGTGCTGGCGAGGCCCGGCACCGGCCGCTTCGTGCCGCGCCAGCATGGGGCCTGCGTGCTGGACTGACGGCGGGCGGTTTTTCTTGCCCCCCTGGCGCCCGTCCATGGCATACCCGTCTGCGCAACGATCAGGGAGAGACGCCCCATGAGCACCGATCGTCGTGGCCTGTTCGCCGGTTCCGCCGCCGTCGCCGCCGCGTTGGCCCTGCCGGCCGCCGCGCAGCAGGCCGCCGCCCCGCCCGCCCCCGCCCAGGCGCCGGGTTTCTACCGCTTCAAGGTGGGCGGCTTCACCGTCACCACCGTGCATGACGGCTTCTTCCGCCGCCCCGTGGAGGGCTTCGTGCGCGGCGTGCCCACCGCCGAGGTGCAGGCGCTGCTGGCGGAAGCCTTCCTGCCGGGCGATCAGCTCACCGTCCCCTTCACCATCACCTTCGTCGAGACGCCGCGCGGCCTCTACGTCTTCGACAGCGGCACCGGCGCGCAGATGGCACCCACCGCAGGGCAGATGGCGGCCAACATGCGCGCCGCCGGCCTCGACCCGGCGCGGGTGGCGGGCGTGATCGTCAGCCACTTCCACGGCGACCACATCACCGGCCTCACCACCGCGCAGAACGAGCGCGCCTTCCCCAACGCCGAGGTCATCGTCCCCGCCGCCGAATGGGCCTGGTGGACGGACGAGGCGAACAGCGCGCGCAGCCCGGAGGGCCAGCGGCCCAACTTCGCCAACACCGCGCGGCGCTTCGGCCCCTACCAGGGCCGCATCCGCCAGGTGCGCGACGGCGAGGAGGTGGTGCCGGGTATCCGGGCCGTCGCCGCGCATGGGCACACCCCGGGCCACACCGTCTATCACGTCGCGGACGGCACCGATCAGATGATGTTCCTCGCCGACCTCACCAACCGCCCGGAGATCGGCGCCCGCCGTCCGGATTGGCAGATCGTCTTCGACTTCGACGGGGACATGGCCGCCGCCACCCGCCGGCGCATCTTCGACCGGGTGGCGAGCGAGCGCATGCGCGTCACCGGCTACCACTACATGTTCCCCGCCAACGGGTTCATCGCGCGCGAAGGACAGGGTTTCCGCTTCGTGCCGGCGGACTGGTCGAGCCAGGTCTGAGACCATGGCCGAGCGAGACAGCGCCATGATCGCCCGCCGCCTCGCGCTGGGTGCGGCCCTCGCCGCCCCCGCGCTGCTTGCGCCGCACCCCCTGCCCGCGCAGGGCACGCCCGCCGCCGTGCCGCCCTCGCCCCAGGCGCCGGGCTTCTACCGCTTCCGGCTCGGCGAGATCACCGTCGTCATGGTGCATGACGGCATGGTGTTCCGCGCCAACCCGCTGGAGGGGCTGGTGGTGAACCAGCCCGCCAGCGCGGTTCAGGCGGCGCTGGAGGCGGCGATGCTGCCCACGCGCAACCTGATCAACCCCTACATCGTCACCTTCCTCGAAACCCCGCGCGGGGTGGTGGCCTTCGACGCGGGCACCGGCGCCGGGCAGCTTCCGGCGGGCACGGGCCTGCTGCCGCAGAACCTCGCCGCGGCCGGACTCCGCCCCGAGGACGTGACGCTGGTCTGCGTCAGCCATTTCCATGGCGACCACATCACCGGCCTCACCACCGCCGAAAACCGCCCCTTCTATCCCAACGCGGAGGTGGCGGTCCCGGCCGCCGAATGGGCGTGGTGGAGCGACGAGTCCAACGCCGCGCGCAGCCCGCAGTTCCAGCGCGGCAACTTCGCCAACACCGCGCGCCGCTTCGGCCCGCTGCGCGCGCGCCTGAGGATGTTCGAGGACGGGCAGGAGATCGCCCCCGGCATCCGCGCCATCGCGACCCCCGGCCACACGCCCGGCCATTGCGCCTTCCATGTGAGCAGCGGGCGCGAGCAACTCTTCGTCACCGGCGATGCCGCCGGCCGGCCCGAGCTGTTCCTGCGCCACCCCGGCTGGCATTCCGTCTTCGACTTCGACCCGGCGATGGCCGAACAGAGCCGCCGTCGCCTGTTCGGCCGCATCGCCGCCGAGCGCGCGCGCATGGCCGCCTACCACTTCAACTTCCCCGGCACCGGCTTCATCGCCCAGGAGGGCGAGGGCTTCCGCTTCGTCCCCGCCGACTGGACGGGGGTGGTGTAACCGCCCCCGATGTCATGCCATTCTCCTCGACGCCGACGCCGCCCGGTGGCATGAGGCGGCGCGCAAACGGATGAGGGTGGCATGCCGGACAAGCTGTTCGAGGACCGCCGCGCGGCGCTGGAAGAGGCGTTCTTCGCGCGGCACAATCAGGAGCTGCTGAACCGCCTGCGCGCGCAGGACCAGCAGGCGACGGAGGAGGGCGCGCTCGCCGCCGCCTCCGGAATCACCGATCCCGCGGTGTTGAAGCAGCTGCTCGGCCTCGGCATCAGCGCGGCCAGCGTCGCCGCGCTGGCGCTTGCGCCCCTCGTGCTCGTCGCCTGGGCCGATGGCGCAATGTCCAAGGAGGAGCAGGCGGCCATCCTCTCGGCGGCGCACAAGCGGGGCATCCAGCCGGGCGGGCCTGGCCACGCGCTTCTCGAACACTGGCTGGCCGAGGCGCCGCCGCCCGGCATCGCGCAGGCCTGGAAGGCCTATATCCAGGTGCTCACGGCCGCGATGCCCGAGGCCGAGCGCCACGCGCTGCGCGAGGCGGTTCTGGGCCAGGCCGAGCAGGTGGCGGACGCCGCGGGCGGCTTCCTCGGCCTCGGCGTGGGCAACCGCGTCTCGGCGGCCGAGCGCGCCGTGCTGCACGATCTCGCGGCCGCCTTCGGCGCGTGATGCGGCCGGCCGAGTAGCCGAACGCAGCGCGCACGACGGGTCGGCGGCCGGCGGCGTGCCCGAGCAACGGCAAGCCGGCGGCCCCGCCGCCGTCTCACGAGTCGCGGACAGCGGCCGCCGGGATGACGCGCCGCGCGGGCGCGGGTCAGCCCAGCTCGATCCGCGCCTCGCGCACCAGCCGGGCCATCGCCTCGCGCTGATCGCGCACATAGCGGGCGAAGCTCTCGGGGTCGGTGCCGAGCGGGATGGCCCCCAGCGCATCGAGCCGCGCGCGCACGCCCGCATCGGCCAGCGCATGCCGCACCGCCCCGTGCCAGCGCCGCACCGCCGGCTCGGGCAGGCCGGCCGGGGCATAGAGGCCGTTCCACTCGTTCAGCTCATAGCCCGGGAAGCCCTGCTCGGCGACGGTGGCGACATCGGGCAGCACGGCCAGGCGCTGCGCCGTGGTCACGGCCAGGGCCCGCACCCGCCCCTCCTGCGCGAGCTGCAGCGAGGAGGCGACGGTGCCGAAGACGAAGGCGAGATTCCCCGCGAGCAGATCCTGCAGCGCCGGCGCGCCGCCGCGATAGGGCACATGGATCATGTCCAGCCCCGCGCGGTTGAGCAGGAGCACCGAGGCGAGATGCGCCGCCGTGGCATTGCCCGAGGAACCGTAGGAGAGCTGCCCCGGCCGCGCCCGCACATGCGCCACGAACTCCGCGAGGCTGCGCACCGGCAGCGAGGGATGCACGAGCAGGATCTGCGGCCAGATCAGCACCTGGCTGATCGGCGTGAAGGCGGTGGCGTAGTCGAAGGGCAGGCCGCGCATCAGCGCGGGGTTCACCGTGTGCGCCATGGCGTCCACCATCACGGTGTGGCCGTCCGGCGCGGCGCGCGCCACCTCCGCCGCGCCGATGGAGCCGCCCGCGCCGGCCCGGTTCTCCACCACCACGCTCTGCCCGAGATGGGCCGACATGGGCCCGGCCAGCAGGCGCGAGGCCGTGTCCACCCCGCCCCCCGGCGCATAGGGCGCGACGAGGCGGATGGCCCGGCTCGGCGCCCAGCTCTGGGCAAGGGCGGGCGCGGCGAGCATCGGGGCCGCGAGGATCAGGGAACGGCGGCGCATGGCTCAGCTCTCCAGGCGGATGTTGTTGTCGCGGATCAGCGCGCCGATCTGCGCGCGCTGCTCGGCCAGGAAGGCGGCGAAGCGCTCGGTGCCGCTGGCCACGATCTCCATCCCCAGCGCGGCATGGCGCTCGCGCACCGTGGGGTCGGCGAGGCCGGCGTGGCAGGCCTCCACATGGCGCGCGATGGCGGCGGGCGGGGTGCCGGCCGGGGCGAACATCCCCAGCCACTCGTTCAGCGAGAAGCCGCCATAGCCGAGCTCCGCCATGGTGGGCACATCGGGCAGGGCGGGGATGCGCGCGGGCGTGGCCACCGCCAGGGCGCGCAGCCGGTTGTCGCGGATCAGCGGCACGACCAGCGGCGTGGTGTTGAAGGTGAAGAAGGTCTCGCCCGCCAGCAGGGCGGGGATGGACTGGGCGCTGGCGCGGTAGGGCACATGGGTGGCCTCGAGCCGCTCCTGCTGGGTGAACATCACGGCGGCGAGGTGGCTCATCAGCCCGATGCCGGTCGAGGCATAGGGCGTGCCGGGGTTGGCGCGCAGATGCGCCACCAGATCGGCGACGCTGCGCACCGGCGCATCGGCCCGCACCACCAGCACGTTCGGCAGCAGCGCGAACAGCGTCACGGGCGTGAAGGCGGTGGCGTAGTCGAAGGCGAGGCCGCGCATCAGCAGCGGGTTGCTCACCTGCCCCGCCGCGTCGAAGAGCAGCGTGTGCCCGTCGGGCGCGGCCTGCACCGCCACGCCCGCGCCGATGGAGCCGGAGGCCCCGCCGCGGTTCTCGATCACCACGGGCTGGCCCAGCACCTGCTGCATGTGCGGCGCGACGAGGCGGATGGAGGCGTCGGCGCTGCCGCCCGCCGGCCAGGCCACCACGACGCGCACCGGCCGGCTGGGCGACCAGCCCTGCGCCAGGGCGGGCGCGGCGAGGGCGGCGAAGGGGGCGGCGAGCAGCGCGCGGCGATGCATGGCGAAGTCTCCTCTGCGCGCGCACTCTGCCGCGCGCGGGCCTATCCGTCGAGGCGGATGCCCTCGGAGCGGATCAGCGCCCCCATGCTGTCGCGCTCGGCGGCGAGAAAGCGGGCGAAGCCCTCCGGCCCCTCGGCCGCGGGCTCGAGGCCGAGCTCGGCAAGGCGCGGGGCGAGCTCGGGCGCGGCCACCGCCTCCAGCGCCGCCGCCGCCACGCGCGCGATCCAGGAGGCGGGCGCCCCGGCGCGCGCCAGGAGCCCGATCCAGTCGCCCTGGACCAGCCCGGAAAAGCCGAGTTCGCCGAGGCTCGGCACCTCGGGCAGCAGCGGGCCGCGCGCCGCCCCCGTGACGGCCAGCGCCGCGATCCGCCCCTCGCGCAGCAGGGGCAGGGCCAGGGCGGGCGAGGTGAAGCCCATCGGCGCATCGCCGCGCAGCAGCCCCTGGATCTGCTCCGCGCCGCCGCGATAGGGGATGTGCTCGGCCGCCACCCCCGCGCGGCGCAGCAGCGCCGCCATGGCGAGGTGGGTGCGCGCGCCGATGCCCACGCTGCCGTAGCGCGCCTCGCGCGGATGGGCGGCGAGCCAGCCCAGCAGCGCCGCGAGGTCGCGCAGCGGCAGCCCCGCCCGCACCACCAGCAGCAGCGGCAGCCGCGCCAGCAGCGCCACGGGCGCGAGATCGCGCGCATAATCGAAGGCAAGTCCGCGCAGCAGATGCGGGTTCACCGCCTGCCCGCCGCTGTCCACGAGCAGGGCGGCGCCATCGGGCGGGGATTGCGCGACATGGCCGGCCGCCACCGCCCCGGAGGCGCCGCTGCGGTTCTCGGGCGTCACCGCCACGCCGAGCCGGGCGGCGAGGCGCGGCGCGATCAGCCGCGCCAGGATGTCCGTGCTGCCGCCGGGCGGAAAGGCGATGACGAGGCGGACCGCCCGCTCCGGCCCGGCCGCGAGGGAAGCGCGGGCCGGAAGGGCGGCGGCGGACAGGGCGGCGAGCAGCGGGCGGCGGCGCATGGCCCCGGGCTGCGGCCGCCGCCGCCGCGCGTCAAGCGACGCCTGTGTTACCCGTCGAGGCGGATGCCCTCGGCGGCGATCAGCGCCCCCATCTCGGCCCGGCGCGCCGCGAGGAAGCGGGCGAAGGCCTCGCTGCCCTGGGCGGCCGGCTCCAGCCCGAGCTGGTGGAAGCGCCCGCGCAGCTCCGCATCGCCCATCGCCGCCTGCACCGCGGCGGCCATGCGCGCGATGGGCTCCGCCGGGGTTCCAGCGGGCGCGTAGACGGCGTGGAAGTCGAAGATGGAAAAGCCCGGGAAGCCGCTCTCCGCCACCGTCGGCACCTCGGGATAGGCGCTGGCGCGCTCCGGCGTGGAGGCGGCGAGAGGTCGGATCGCCCCGTCGCGGATCAGCGCGGCGATAGTCGGGATGGTCGAGAAGGTGAACAGCGTGTCGCCGCGGCGGATGGAGGTGAGCTGGTCGGCCCCGCCGCGGTAGGGCACATGGGTGGCCTGCAGTCCGGCCCGGCGCATCAGCAGCGCGCCCGCGAGGTGCGAGCCCGTGCCCACGCCGGAGCTGCCATAGCTCTCGCGCCCCGGATGGGCCCGCAGATGCGCCAGGAAGCCGGGGAAGTCGCGGATCGCGCTGTCCCCCCGCACGATCAGCAACGAGGGCAGGATGGTGGCCTGGGTGACCGGCGCGAAGGCGGTGGCGTAGTCGAACCCGAGGCCGCGCATCAGGTGCGGGTTGGTGGTGGCCCCGCCCGCATCCAGCGCGAAGGTGGCCCCGTCCGGCGCGGCCTGGGCCAGCGCCCCCATGCCCACCGCGCCATTGGCGCCGCCCCGGTTCTCGATGACGAGGCTGGCGCCGAGCTGCCGCTCCAGCACGGGCGCGATCAGCCGCGCCAGGATGTCCGTGCTCCCGCCCGGCGGGAAGGTGACGATCAGGCGGATGCTGCGCGTCTGCGCGAGGGCCGGGACGGCCAGCAGCGCGCCGGCGCCCGCCAGGAGAAGGCGGCGTGGGGTCATCGTGTCCTCCCTTGTCTTTGCGGCTATCCTGCCAGCATGGCCCCGCGCCGTCAGCCCGAAACCATCGCCGACCTCTTCGGCCCGCCGGAGCCGCCTGCGCCCGCCCCAGCGCCGGAGGGCGCGCCGCTGGCCGAGCGGCTGCGGCCGCGCGCGCTGTCGGAGGTGGTGGGGCAGGAGCATCTGCTCGGCCCCGAGGGGGCGATCACGCGCATGCTCCAGCGGGGCAGCCTCGCCTCGCTCATCCTCTGGGGGCCGCCCGGGGTGGGCAAGACCACCATCGCGCGGCTTCTGGCCGAGGCCGCGGGCCTCGCCTTCGTGCCGCTCTCCGCCGTCTTCTCCGGCGTGGCCGACCTCAAGCGCGCCTTCGAGGAGGCGCGGGCACGCCGCCGCGCCGGCCGCCGCACCCTGCTCTTCGTGGACGAGATCCACCGCTTCAACCGCGCCCAGCAGGACGGCTTCCTGCCGGTGGTGGAGGACGGGACGGTGGTGCTGGTCGGCGCCACCACCGAGAACCCGAGCTTCGAGCTGAACGGCGCGCTGCTCTCGCGCTGCCAGGTGCTGGTGCTGCGCCGGCTGGACGAGGCCGCGCTCTCCGCCCTGCTCGCGCGCGCCGAGGGCGGCCGGCCGCTGCCGCTGACCGCCGAGGCGCGCGCGGCGCTGCTTGCCATGGCCGATGGCGACGGGCGCTATCTGCTGAACATGGTCGAGCAGATCCAGGCGCTGGGCGAAACGCCGCCGCTCGACGCGGCACGGCTCTCGGCGCTGCTCGCGCGGCGCGCCGCGCTCTACGACAAGGACCGGGAGGAGCACTTCAACCTCATCTCCGCCCTGCACAAGTCGCTGCGCGCCTCGGACCCCGATGCGGGGCTCTACTGGCTCGCGCGGATGATCGCGGGCGGGGAGGATCCGCGCTACATCGCGCGGCGGCTGGCGCGCTTCGCCGCCGAGGATGTGGGGCTTGCCGATCCCTCCGCGCTGCCGGCCGCCATCGCCGCATGGGAGTGCTACGAGCGGCTCGGCTCGCCGGAGGGGGAGCTGGCGCTGGCGCAGCTCGTGGTGCACCTCGCCACCGCGCCGAAATCCAACGCCGTGTACACGGCCTGGGGCGCGGCGCAGCGCACGGCGCGCGAGACCGGCAGCCTGATGCCGCCCGCGCACATCCTGAACGCGCCGACGAAACTGATGCGGGATCTCGGCTACGGCCGCGGCTATGTCTATGACCACGAGGCCGAGGACGCCTTCAGCGGCCAGGACTGCTTCCCGGAGGCGATGGGGCGCCAGCGCTTCTACCATCCGACGGAGCGCGGGGCGGAGGCGGCCATCGCCCGGCGTCTCGCGGAATGGGAGAAGCGGCGGCGATGAACTTCGCACTGGTGGCGCTGGGCGGGGCGCTCGGCTCGATGGGGCGCTACGGCGTCTCGCTGCTCGCGCTGTGGCTGCTCGGCGCCGCCTACCCCTGGGGCACGCTCGTTGTGAACATCCTGGGCAGCCTCGCCATCGGCGTGCTGGCGGCGCAGGGCATCGAGGGGCCGGCGCGGCTCTTCCTCGTCACCGGCGTTCTCGGCGGCTTCACCACCTTCAGCGCCTTCAGCCTTGAGGCGGCGCTGCTGTGGGAGCGCGCGGCCTGGATGGGCGCGCTCTATGTGGCGGCGAGCCTCGGCCTTGGCCTCGCGGGCTTCGCGCTGGGCTGGTGGCTGGGGCGCTGAGCCCCCCTTCGCGCCCAGCCGCTTGCATGGCATGTGACCGAGCAATGACGGAGGGCGAGGCGCATGGATCAGCGCGTGGTCGAAGCGGTGCGGGCCTGGCTGCCGGAGCTGGCGGCCATCCGCCGGGACATCCACGCCCACCCCGAGCTCGGCATGGAGGAGCACCGCACCGCCGCCCTGGTGGCGCGGGAGCTGCGCGCGCTGGGCATCGAGGTGACCGAGGGCGTGGGCCGGCTCGGCGTGGTGGGCACCATCCGCGGCACGCGCCCGGGCAACCGCAGCATCGGCCTGCGCGCGGACATGGACGCTCTGCAGATCGCCGAGCAGACCGGCCTGCCCTACGCCTCGACGACCCCCGGCCTGATGCACGCCTGCGGCCATGACGGGCACACGGCCATGCTGCTCGGCGCGGCGCGCTGGCTGTCGGCGAACCGCGACTTCGCCGGCACCGTCCACCTGATCTTCCAGCCCGCCGAGGAAGGCCGCGGCGGCGCCCGCGCCATGCTGCAGGACGGGCTGTTCGAGCGCTTCCCCTGCGACGCGGTCTATGGCCTGCACAACAAGCCCACCCTGCCCGCGGGGCAGTTCGCCATCCGCCCTGGCCCGGCGCTGGCCGCCGCCGACCGATTCGCCGTCACCTTCCGCGGCACAGGGGGGCATGGCGGCTCCACCCCGCATCTCGCCACCGACGTGACGGTGGTGCAGGCGCATTTCGTGCTGGCGCTGCAGACCATCATCGGCCGCAACGTGCCGGCGCTGGAGGCGGCGGTGCTGAGCGTGGGCTCCATCCAGGGCGGCTCGCCGGTCTCGCCCAATGTGATGCCGGCGGAGCTGACGATCACCGGCACGGCCCGCAGCTACACGGAGGAGGTGCGCGCGCTGCTCGAGCGCCGCATCGGCGAGTTGGCGCACGGCCTCGCCGCCGCCTACGGCGTGGCGGCGGAGGTGGAGTACCGCCACGGCGTGCCGGCCACGGTGAACCACCCCGCGCAGACCGGGATCGCGCGCGCCGCGGCCGCCGCGCTGGTCGGCGAGGCCGGCGTGAGCGAGCACGCGCCGGTGACCGGCGCCGAGGATTTCGGCCTGATGCTGCAGGCGCGGCCCGGCGCCTTCATGTTCATCGGCGGCGGCAGAGGGCCGGAGGGCAGCTCGCCCAACCTGCACACCCCGCATTTCGATTTCAACGACGAGATCATTCCGCTCGGCGTTGCCTATTGGGCGAGCGTGGTGGACCAGGAACTGGGCGCGTCGCGCGGCTGAGGGCGGCGGGGCGCGACATTCTCTTGGCCGCCCCTCCGTGCCGGGGCTATGGGTTCAGGATATGACCGGGACAGAACCCGGACTGCAGGGACGCATGGGAGACCAGGAATGACGGAAGAGACGCTTCGCGACCTGATCGGCCGGGTGAAGCGCGGCAGCCTCTCGCGCCGCGGCTTCGTGAAGCGGGTTGCGGCGCTGGGCCTGACGGCGCCGATGGCCACGCAGCTCCTCGCGGTGACCGGCGCGGCGCCGGCGGCGGCGCAATCCGTTCCGGCCTACGCGCCCGCGCGGCGCGGCGGCGGGGCGCTGCGCATTCTCTATTGGCAGGCGTCCACCCTCCTCAACCCGCATTTCGCGGTGGGCACGACCAACCAGGATTCGAGCCGGGTCTTCTACGAGCCTCTGGCCGGCTGGGCGACGGACGGCACGCTGCACCCGATCCTCGCCGCCGAGATCCCCTCGGTCGAGAATGGCGGCCTCTCGCCCGACGGCCGGTCGGTCACCTGGAAGCTGAAGCGCGGGGTGAAGTGGCATGACGGCCAGGACTTCTCGGCCGACGACGTGGTGTTCACCGCCGAATATTCGCGCAACCCTGCAGTGGGGGCGACGACCAGCGGCTCCTATCAGGGGCTGAACGTGGTGAAGGTGGATGACCACACGGTGCGCGTGGAGTTCGAGCGCCCGACACCCTTCTGGGCCGACGCCTTCGTGGCGACAGCGGGCGTGATCATTCCGCGCCACCTCTTCGCGAACTTCAACGGCCCGAACTCGCGCGACGCGCCCACCAACCTCCGCCCCGTGGGCACCGGGGCCTATCGCTTCGTGAGCTTCGCGCCCGGCGACACCTTGCGGGCCGAGGCCAACCCGAACTACCACCTGCCCAATCGTCCCTTCTTCGACACGGTCGAGATCAAGGGCGGGGGCGACGCCGTCTCGGCGGCGCGCGCCGTTCTGCAGACGGCCGACTTCGACTATGCCTGGAACCTGCAGGTGGAAGACGAGATCCTGCAGCGGCTGGAGGCCACGGGCCGCGGCCGCGTCAACATCGTCGAGGGCGGGAACGTCGAGTTCATCCAGCTCAACACCACCGACCCCAATGTGGAGGTGAACGGCGAGCGCAGCTCCATCACCACCCAGCACCCGGCCTTCCGCGACCCGGCCGTGCGCCAGGCCATGGCCCTGCTGGTGGACCGCGAGAGCATCAGCCGCTTCATCTACGGCCGCGGCGGGCCGGCCACGCCGAACTTCCTCAACAATCCGCCGCGCTTCCGCTCGCCCAACATGCGCATGGAGTTCAACGTGGCGCGGGCGAACGAGATCCTCGATCGCGCCGGCTGGGCGCGCGGCCAGGGCGGCATCCGGCAGAAGGACGGCGTGCGGCTGCGCTTCGTCTTCCAGACCTCGGTGAACGCGCCGCGCCAGCGCACCCAGCAGATCATCCGCCAGGCGGCGCAGCGCGCGGGCATCGAGATCGAGCTGAAGACCGTGACGGCCTCGGTGTTCTTCTCCTCGGACGTGGCGAACCCCGACACCTTCACGAAATTCTACGCCGACATGCAGATGTACACCACGACCATGACGCAGGCGGACCCGCAGCGCTTCATGAACCAGTACGTGTCGTGGGAGATCTCGAGCCGCGCCAACTCCTGGCAGGGCCGCAACGTGGTGCGCTGGCGCAACGAGGAGTATGACCGCATCTTCCGCGAGGCGGAGGGCGAGCTCGATCCCGTCAAGCGCGCGGCCCTGTTCATCCGCATGAACGACCTGATCGTGGGCAGCAACCACATCATTCCGATCGTGCAGCGCCCGCTGGTCAGCGCCAGCCTCAACAACCTGCGCCCGGTGCTGAGCGCCTGGGACAGCACGATGTGGCTGCTCTCCGACTGGTGGCGCGAGGCGTGATCCGCGCGTGACCAGCTATCTGATCCGGCGCCTGCTGCTGATGATCCCGAGCATCCTCGGGATCAGCGTGGTGCTCTTCGCCGTGCTGGCGATGGCGCCCGGCGATCCCTTCGAGGAGCTGGCGACCAATCCGGCCGTGCCGCCCGAGGTGCGCGCGAACCTGCGCGCGAGCCTCGGCCTCGACGATCCCATCCACGTCCGGTATGTCAACTGGCTGTTCGCCATGCTGAGGGGCGACTGGGGCTTCTCCTTCGTCTCGCGCATCCCGGTGGACGACCTGATCCTGCAGCGCCTGCCGGTGACCATCGCGGTGATCGGCGCCTCGCAGCTGCTGGCGCTGCTGGTGGCGCTGCCGGTGGGGATCTATGCCGCCACCCGCCCCTATTCGATCTTCGACCAGATCGCCAACACCCTCGCCTTCGTCGGCTTCTCTCTGCCCACCTTCTTCACCGGGCTGCTGCTGATCCTGCTCTTCTCCATCCATCTCGACTGGTTCCCCTTCGTCTACCGCACCCAGCTCGACTCCACAGGCTGGCAGTGGTGGTGGGACCAGTTCCGCCAATCCATCATGCCGGTGACGGTGCTCGGCCTGTTCCAGGGCGCAGCGCTGGTGCGCTTCGTGCGCTCGGCGGTGCTGGACGTGATCCGGCTCGACCACGTGACCACCGCGCGCGCCAAGGGCATCCCCGAGCGGGCGGTGATCACCCGCCATGTGGTGCGCAACGCGATGATCCCGGTGGTGACGCTGGTGGCACTGCAGATGCCCATCATCTTCGGCGGCGCCATCGTCACCGAGCAGATCTTCCGCGTGCCCGGCATCGGCTCGCTGCTCATCAGTGCGGTGCTGTCCAATGACACGCCGGTGATCATGGCGGTGACCTTCGTGTTCGCCTGCCTCGTCATCCTGTTCAACCTGATCGCGGACCTTCTCTATGGCTGGCTCGACCCCCGCATCAGCTATCGCTAGCGCGGGACCCGAGCGCCGCCAGCCGGGCCCCTGGGGCGAGGCGTGGCGGCGCTTCCGCAAACACCGTCTCGCCATGGTCAGCCTCTGCGTGCTCGGCTTCCTGGTCCTGGCCGTTCTGATCGGCCCCTTGGTCTGGACGGTGCCGATCGACGAGATCGACTTCTCCAAGCGGCTGCAGGGTCCCTCCTGGGAGCATCCGCTGGGCACGGACGATCTCGGTCAGGATCTGCTCGCGCGCATCCTCTATGGCGGGCGCATCTCGCTCGCGGTGGGATTCGCGGCGATGGCGGTGGCGATCCTGGTTGGCGTGATCGTGGGCGCCATCGCCGGCATGGCCGGCGGGCGGGTGGACGCGGCGCTGATGTGGCTGACCGACCTCTTCCTCTCCCTGCCGGAGCTGCCGCTGCTGCTGCTCATCATCTACCTGTTCCGCGATTCGCTCGTCGGCATCGTGGGGCCGGAGATGGGCGTGTTCATCCTCATCGTGCTGATCATCGGCGGCTTCCGCTGGATGCCGGTGGCACGCCTCGTGCGCGCGCAGTTCTTCTCCCTGCGCGAGAAGGAGTTCGTGGAGGCCGCGCGGGCGCTCGGTGCCACCCGCACGCGCCTGGTGATGGTGCACATCCTGCCCAACTCGCTCGGGCCCGTTCTGGTGGCGGCCACCATCGACATCGCGGCCGCGATCATCGCGGAAAGCACCCTCTCCTTCCTCGGCCTCGGCTTCCCGCCCGACATCCCCACCTGGGGCCGCCTGCTGTTCGACGCGAAGGACAACCTCGACTTCGCGCCGCACTGGGCGATCTTCCCCGGGCTCGCGATCTTCCTGACGGTGCTGTCCATCAACTTCGTGGGGGACGGCTTGCGCGACGCCTTCGATCCGAGGCGAGTGAAGTGAGCAGCCCGCGTCTTCTCGAGATCGAGAATCTCCAGGTCCATTTCTCCACCGATGACGGCATGGTCCGCGCGGTGGACGGCGTTTCCGTCGGCGTGGATGCGGGCGAGACGGTCTGCGTCGTCGGTGAATCCGGCTGCGGAAAGACCGTGACGGCGATGACGGTGCTCAAGCTCATCGCCATGCCGCCCGGGTGCATCGCGGGCGGGCGCATCCTCTGGCAGGGGCGCGACCTCGTGCCGCTGCCGCCCGAGGGCATGCGCGCCATCCGCAGCAAGGAGATCGGCTACATCTTCCAGGAGCCGATGACCTCGCTCAATCCCGTCTATACGGTGGGCGAGCAGATCGCCGAGACGCTGCGCCACCACGAGGGGCTCTCGCGCCGCGCGGCGCTGGAGCGCGCGGCGGAGATGCTTCGCCTCGTGCACATCCCCAACCCGCACAAGCGCATCCACGACTACCCGCACCAGTTCTCGGGCGGGATGCGCCAGCGCGTGGTGATCGCCATGGCGCTGGCCTGCAACCCCAAGCTCGTCATCGCCGACGAGCCGACGACGGCGCTCGACGTCACCATCCAGGCGCAGATCCTCGACCTGCTGAACGAGATGAAGGAGCGGCTGGGCATGGCCGTTCTCCTCATCACCCACGCGATGGGCGTGGTGGCGGAGACGGCGCAGCGCGTGGTGGTGATGTATGCGGGCAAGGTGGTGGAGGAGGCGCCGGTGCGCGCCCTCTTCGCCGCGCCGCGGCATCCCTACACGCAGGGGTTGATCCGCTCCATCCCGCGCCTCGATCTCGCGGCGACGGAGCACCGGCGCCTCGAGGCGATCCCCGGCACCGTGCCCTCGCTGCTCAACCCGCCGCCCGGCTGCCGCTTCGCCGCGCGCTGCCGCCACGCCACGGCCGAATGCACCGCCGCCGAGCCGCCGCTGCGCGAGGTGGCGCCCGGCCACAAGGTCGCCTGCCTGCATGCCGAGAGCCTCGCCGCATGAGTGATCCGCTGCTTCGCGTCGAGAAGCTGGTGAAGCGCTTCCCCGTGAAGGGCGGCGTGCTGCGCCGCACGGTGGGACAGGTGCATGCCGTCTCCGGCGTCTCCTTCGACCTCGCGCGCGGCGAGACGCTGGGGCTTGTGGGCGAGTCCGGCTGCGGGAAGTCCACCACGGGGCGGCTGATCCTGCGGCTGATCGAGCCGACCTCCGGCCAGGTCTGGTTCGAGGGCCGCGACATCACCGCGCTGAAGGAGCGCGAGATGCTCGCGCTGCGGCGCGACATGCAGATCATCTTCCAGGATCCCTACGCCTCGCTCAACCCGCGCATGACCGTGGGCGGCATCATCGGCGAGGCGCTCACCATCCACGGCCTCGCGCCCAGCGCGCGCGAGCGCGAGGCGCGGGTGGTGGAGCTGCTGGAGACGGTGGGGCTGCGCGCCGACCACATGCGCCGCTTCCCGCACGAGTTCTCGGGCGGGCAGCGCCAGCGCATCGGCATCGCGCGGGCGCTCGCCGTCTCGCCCAAGCTCGTGGTCTGCGACGAGCCGGTGAGCGCGCTCGACGTCTCCATCCAGGCCCAGGTGGTGAACCTGCTCGAGGACCTGCAGGAGAAGTTCGGCCTGACCTACCTGTTCATCGCCCATGACCTGAGCGTGGTCGAGCACATCAGCGACCGCGTGGCGGTGATGTATCTCGGCCGCATCGTGGAGCTCGCCTCGGCGCGCGAGCTCTACACCCATCCACGCCATCCCTACACCGAGGCGCTCCTCTCCGCCGTGCCCATCCCCGACCCGACGCTGAAGCGCGAGCGCATCCGCCTCGCGGGCGATGTGCCGAGCCCGCTCAACCCGCCCCCGGGCTGCAACTTCCACACGCGCTGCCCGATCGCGAACCAGGGAAGCTGCCGCCGTGAGGTGCCGGAGCTGCGCGAGACGAGCCCGGGCCACTTCGTCGCCTGCCACCTGCGGGGGTAGCGCGCGAAGGCGCCCTCAGTAGGATTTCGGCAGGCCCAGCACGCGCTCGGCGATGTAGGAGAGCACCAGCGCCTGGCCCACCGGCGCCAGCACGGGGATCATGCTCTCCCGCGCCAGGCGCTCGACATGGTATTCCCGGGCGTAGCCGTAGCCGCCATGGGTGATCATCGCCTGGCGGCAGACCCTGTTCGCGGCCTCGGCGGCGAGGAACTTCGCGGCGTTGGCCTCCGCCCCGCAGGGCTGCTTCGCGTCGTAGAGCGCCGCGGCCTTCATGGTCATCAGGTTCGCGGCCTCCAGCTCCATCCAGCCCTGCGCGAGAGGATGCTGGATCGCCTGGTTCTGGCCGATCCTGCGGCCGAACACCTCGCGCTCCTTCGCGTAGCGCGCGGCGAGGCCGAGCGCGGCGCGCCCGATGCCCACCGTCTCGGCCGCGACCATGATCCGCTCGGGATTGAGGCTGTCGAGCAGGCAGCGGAAGCCCTGACCCTCCTCGCCGATGCGGTCCTCCACGGGCACGGGCAGCTCCTCGATGAACACCTCGCAGGAAGCGATGGAGCCGAGCCCGTGCTTCGGGATGGGGCGCACCGTCACATGGCGCGGGTCCATGGGCGCAAAGAAGAGGCTGAGTCCGTCCACCGGCCGCGCGGTCTCCTCGATCGGGGTGGTGCGGGCCAGCAGCAGGATGCGGTCGGCAATGGCGGCGCCCGTGGTCCAGACCTTCTGGCCGGTGATGTAGTAGGTGTCGCCCCGCCGCACCGCGCGCGTCTTCACGCGCGTCGTGTCCAGGCCGGTGCTGGGCTCCGTCACGCCGAAGCACGGGCGCTCGCGCCCGCTGATCAGCGGCGGCAGCATGCGCGCCCGCTGCTCCGGGCTGCCATGCGCGACGATGGACATCGGGCCGAAGATGTAGGCGTGCACCGTGCTCGCGGCCGTCCAGCCGCCGCCGCCTTCGGCGATGGTGCGCACCATCACGGCCGCCGCCTGCATGCCGAGCCCCGCGCCGCCAAGCTCGGCCGGCATGATGATCGAGAGGAATCCGGCATCGCGGATCGCCTCGAAGAACTCCTGCGCGAAGCGGCCCTCCTCGTCGCAACGGCGCCAGTAGTCGAGGTCGAAGCGGGCGCAGATCCGGGCCACCGCCTCGCGGATCTCGGGATAGGGATCGAGCTCCATGGCCGTCGTCACGAGCGGATCCTTCCCTTCTGTATCTCGAATGTACTTTCTATGTGCGGAAGATAGCCAGGGCATGGGCGCGGCGTCAAAAGCCCCCCACCGCGGCGCGCTTGACAGGATGGGTGCCCGTCTCCACCCATTCTCCATGGAGAAGGCTCCGTCAGCCAAGCCGCGCAACCGGCCCGCATCATCCAGGGAGGCAGGCGCTGTACCGCCCAAGCTCGTCGGGGCGCTGGTCGCAGGGTTGCACATCCTGCGCCATCTCGCGCGGGCGCGCGGGCCGCTGGGCGTCAGCCAGATCGCGCGCGATCTGGCGCTCAACCCCAGCACCGCCTTCAACCTTCTCAAGACGCTGGTACATGAGGGGCTCGTCGTCTTCGACGAGCGGACCAAGACCTACGCCCTCGGCCTGGGCTTCGTCGAGATGGCCAAGGGCTCGCTCGAGAAGGCGTCCATCGCGCGGCTCGCGCGGCCGCATCTCGAGGCCCTCGCGTCCGAGTTCCGCGTGACCATGACGCTTTGGCAGCGGGCCGGGCCGGAGCGCGTGGTGCTCGTCGAGCGGGCCGACAACGAGGAGGCGATGCGCGTGCACATGAGCATCGGGCAACGCTTGCCCTTGCTCATCGGCGCGCTCGGCCGCTGCTTCGCGGCCTTCGGCGATCTCAGCGAGCAGGAGATCCGCGCGCGTTTCCCGACGCTGCGCTGGCAGGCACCCCCGCCGGTGGAGACCTATCTCGCGGAGGTGCGCGCGGCGCGGCGCAGGGGCTATGCCATCGACCGGGACCGCTACGTGCGTGGCGTCACCACCGTCTCCGCCCCGGTGCTGGACAAGGGCGGCGCGCCGGTCATGGCGCTCTCCGCCATCGGCTTCAGCGGGCAGTTCACCCAGGCGCGGCTCGCGGCGCTGGCGCGCGCGCTGAAGGCGCGCGCCCGGGAGTTGAGCGAGGCGCTGGCCGGCGGGCCCGCGAAGGCGGACGCGGGCCGATGAACGCCTCCTCGGCCCGGCGTGCGCGCCCCTCCGCGCGGCGCGAACGATCCGAGAAGCTGCGCGCCGCGCTCTTCGAGGCGGCGGCCCGGGTGGTCGGCCGACACGGCTATGCCGGCGCGTCGGTGGCGCGCATCACCGCCGCCGCCCGCATCGCGCAGGGCAGCTTCTACACCTATTTCCCCTCGCGCCAGGCGCTGCTCGACGAGCTGCTGCCGAAGCTGGGAGAGGAGATGCTGGCGCACATCGCCGCCGCCGTGGCCGGCGCAGGCGACGAGATCGCGCGCGAAGAGCGCCGCTTCCGCGCCTTCTTCGAGTTCCTGCAGCGGCGCCCCGCCTTCTTCCGCATCCTCCACGAGGCCGAGTTCTTCGCGCCGCGCGGTTTCCGCCGCCACATCGACAACATCGCGCGCGACTACCGCCGCGCCCTCGGCCGCGCCCGCGCCCGCGGGGCGCTGGCCCATTTCACCGAGGCCGAGGTGGAACCCCTGGTTTTCCTGCTCATGGCCGCGCGCAGCTACACCAGCATGCGCTATGCCTACGCGCCCGGCGGAAAGGTGCGGCCGCCGCCCGAGGAGCTGGTCAGCGCCTACCTCAAGCTTCTGCGCCATGGGCTCGATCCCGGCGGTAGCCGGGATCGAAAGCCGAACCATGATTCATGATCTGCGCTTGCTGTTGACCGACATGCCGGCGTGGCGCTAGCCTTCCCTAGTCCAAGATCTTCCGGGACCGAGACGCGAAGCCCGTCCGGCCCGTGCCGAAAAGAAACTCGACAAGAGAAGGGAGGAGCGCGCCATGGCGCAGCAACGCAACACCGGTCTCAGCCGCCGCAGGCTGCTCGGCGCGGCCGGGGCCGCCGCACTCGCCAGTCCCAACATCGCCTTCGGGCAGTCCCGCCAGCCGATCCGCATCGGCGTGCCCACCATCCTCTCGGGCCGCGTCGCGCAGCTCGGCATCTCCTCGCGCAACGCGATGCAGATGGAGGTGGACCGGTTCAACGCCGCCGGCGGCCTTGACGGACGCATGATCGAGCTGATCGTCCGGGACAGCCGCGGCACCCCCGCCGAGGCCGCGCGCCTCGCCCGCGAGATGATCAGCAGCGACGGCTGCGAGTTCATCCTCGACTGCGAGCCCTCCTCGGGCGGCTTCGCCGTGCACGAAGTGGTGCGCGAGACCGGCACCCTCACCCTGCACGTGAACTCCGAGACCTCCTCCCTCACCGCCGACCCGCGCCAGCGTTTCTGGAACGCCTTCCGCGTGGCGCGGCAGGGCATCCACGACTCCATCGCGGGCGGCGCCTATGCGGCGAGCGTGGTGCGCGCGCGCAATCTGCGGCGCTGGATGACCATCTCGCCCGACTACGCCTACGGCCGCGACACCACCGCCGAGTTCCTCGAATATCTCCGGCACTTCGTGCCCGATGTGCAGGTGGTGGGCGAAACCTGGCCACGCCTCTTCCAGCCCGACTACACCGAGAACATCACGCGCCTGTCGCAGGGGAGGCCGCAGGCCATCTACTCCTGTCTCTGGGCCGGCGATCTCGTCACCTTCATGGAGCAGGCCTCCATCTTCGGTCTGCTCGCCAACACGCAGTTCTTCGGCGTGAACCTCGCCGACTACACCACGCTGCAGCAGATCCGGAACCTCCCGCGCGGCGCGCATTCCGGCAACCGCTACCTGCGCAACTTCCCCGACGTTCCGGGCAACCGCGACTTCGCCGCCGAATACAACCGGCGGTTCAACACCTTCCCCACCAACTGGTCATGGCAGGCCGCCACCGCCATCCGCCTGCTTACCACCGCCCTGCGCGAGGTGGGCGGCACCTCGCCGCGCGCGGTTGCCGAAAAGCTGCGCGGCATGACCATCGAGAGCCCCTTCGGCACCGACGGCCGCGTCACCATGCGCGCCGAGGACCAGACGCTGGTGGGCTACGCCATCGGCTGGGGCACGACCATCAGCACCGATCCCTTCGTCGAGAACATCCAGCCGGCGGATTGGAACACCATCTTCCGGCTGGAAGCCGAATGGAAGCGCGCCAAGGGCTGGCTGTGACCCCTCCCGGGCGCGCGCACCCTGCGCGCGCCCGCTCCACGTGAAGGTCCGCGCGCGATGGAACTCACCGAACTCCTCGAATGCGTCACTGCGCTCTCCTGCGTCGTCACGCAGGTGTCGGCGGGGCTGACGATCGGCATGCTGCTCTTCCTCGTCGCCTCGGGGCTGACGCTGATCTTCGGCGTGCTCGGCCTCGTCAACTTCGCGCACGGGTCCTTCTACATGGTGGGTGCCTATCTCGCGCTGGCCGGCTACGGGGCGACCGGCAGCTTCGTCGCGGCGACCGTGCTCGGCGCGCTCGGCGTCGCCTTGCTTGGCCTGCTGTGCGAACGGCTGCTGCTCAGCCGCATCTACGGCGCCGACGTGCTGATGCAGCTCCTGGTCTGCTACGCCATCGTGCTGATCCTCGACGACGTGGTGAAGATCGTCTGGGGGGCGGACTTCCTCTCGATGGGCGTGCCGGATTCCCTGCGCAAGCCGCCCTTCGTGGTCGCGGGGGGCATCGTCCCCTACTTCTACGCGATCCTGTTCCTCGTCACGGCCGCGATCGCGGCGCTGCTCGCCTGGGGCATGGGACGCACGAAGTTCGGACGCACCGTGCGCGCCGCCGCAGTGAATCCGGCCATGGTCTCCGCCCTCGGCGTGAACACCACCGCCCTCTATGCGATCGTCTTCGCCATCGGCGCCATGCTGGCCGGCGCGGCGGGCGCGCTCTCGGCCCCCATCCGCTCCGTGGTGCCGGGCGCCGGCGTCTCCATCCTCATCGAGAGCTTCATCGTGACGGTGATCGGCGGCATGGGCTCCATCGGCGGCGCGCTGGCCGCCTCGCTGATCATCGGCCTCACCCGCTCCTTCGGCTCCATCGGCTTCCCGCTCTTCGTCGAGGGGATGATGTTCGTCATCATGGCGCTCGTTCTGCTGCTGCGGCCGAGCGGCCTCGCCGGGAGGCGCTCCCCGTGAGGGCGGTGAGCGACAGCCTGCGCGGCGATCTCCTCTTTGGCGCGCTCGCCTTCACGCTGCTGGCGGCGGTCGATCTCGGGCTCGGCTCGCCGGGGCTGCTCGACTTCACTATCCGCTTCGCCACCTTCGCTCTGCTCGCCCTGTCCCTGAACCTGCTGATCGGGGTGACGGGCCTCGTCTCCTTCGGCCATGCGGCCTACTTCGCCATGGGAGCCTATGCCTTCGGCCTTCTGATGCAGACGGGCGCCTGGTCTATCCCCGCCGCGCTTGTCGCGGCGCTCGCCGCCTCGGCGCTGTTCGCGCTGGTCGTGGGCGCACTCTGCGTGCGGCTGACCGAGATCTACTTCGCCTTCCTCACCCTCGCCTTCCAGATGCTGCTGCATTCCGTCATTCTCGCCTGGATCCCGCTCACCGGCGGCGACCAGGGGTTGATGGGCGGCATCCCGAAGCCGGCCTTCCTCGGCATAGACCTCGCGCGGCAGGATCACCTCGCGCTCTTCTCCGCCTTCTGCCTGATCGCCTCGACGGTGATCCTCCGGCAGGTCGTGCGCTCGCCCTTCGGCGCAGCGCTGCGCATGCTGCGCGACAACCCGGACCGCGCCGCCTTCCTCGGCCTCTCCGTGTTTCGCTACCGGCTGGGCGCCTTCGTCATCGCCGGGACCTTCGCGGGGCTCGCGGGGGTGCTGATGAGCCTCTACGTCTCCGGCGCCTTCCCCTCCTTCGCCTTCTGGACCACCTCCGGCGAGGCGATCTTCATGATCATGCTGGGCGGCATCACGGTCTTCCTGGGCCCCATCGTCGGCGCCGCCCTGTTCATCCTGCTGAACGACCGGATCACCGCGCTCACCGATCACCACGGGCTCTACATGGGGGCGATTCTGCTCGTCCTCGTCCTCGGGCTGCGCAAGGGCCTGCTCGACTTCGTGGTGGAGGCCTGGCGCGAACGGAAGGAGCGCCGCTCATGACGCAACAGCCCTTCGCAGGCCGCGTGGCCGTCGTCACCGGCGGCGCGAGCGGCATCGGCGAGGCCTGCTGCCGCCTGCTCGCCGCACGCGGCGCGCGCGTCGTCGTCACCGACCGCGACGCCGCGCGCGCCGAGGCCCTGGCCCGCGCCATCGGCGGCACCGCCATGGCGCTCGACGTCGCCACCCAGCAGGCCAACGAGGCCTGCGCTGCCACCGTCGAGGCGGAGATCGGCCCGGTCGAGATCCTGGTGACCAGCGCAGGCGTGCTGCAGCGCCCGCTGCGCGCCGAGGATCTGCCGGAGACGGTGGTGGAGGATGTCGTGCGCATCGACCAGATCGGCACATGGAACTCCGCCGTCGCCTTCGGCCGGCGCATGGCGCTGCGCGGGCGCGGCGCCATCGTGACCATCGGCTCCATCGCCGGCATCCGCTCCATGCCGCTGCACGCCTACGCGCCCGCCAAGGCCGCGGTTCTGGAGATGACGCGCTGTCTCGCTGCCGAGTGGGGACGTTCCGGGGTGCGCGTCAACGCCGTCTCCCCCGGCTTCACGAGGACGCCCGCGCTGCAGCGCGCGATCGAGGCGGGCGAGCGCGATCCGGCGCTGCTCGAGGGCACCAGCGCGCTTGGAACCATGGTGACGCCCGAGGACATCGCAGAGGCCGTCTGCTTCCTCTGCTCCGACGCCGCGCGCGCCATCACCGGCATCAACCTGCCGGTCGATGCTGGGTGGCTGGTTGCCGGATCCTGGGCGACCTATGGCGGCCTGCCCGGGCCGCGGGGCAACGCGCCGTGACGGGCGGACGCCTCGAACTGATCGGGCTGCGCAAGGCCTTCGGCGGGGTGGTGGCCACCGACAACGTGACGCTGACCTTCGCCGCCGGCACGCTCTCGGCCATCATCGGTCCCAACGGGGCGGGGAAGACCACGCTGTTCCACCTCGTCACCGGAAAGCTCGCGCCCAGCGCGGGTCGCGTGCTGCTCGACGGCGAGGACATCACCGGCCTCGACCGACAGACCATCGTGCGCAAGGGGATCGGCCGCGCCTTCCAGGTGGCGAACCTCTTCCCCTCCTTCACCGTGGCCGAGAGCCTCGCCGCGGCGATCATGACGCATGAGGGCCGCACCGCGCGCCTCTTCTCCGCCTTCCCGCCACGCGACATCGCCCGGCGCGCCGAGGAGGTGATGGAGCTCTGCGGTCTCTCCCCGCTCGCGCGACGGCCGGCGAAGCACCTCTCGCACGGGGACCAGAAGCTGCTCGACGTCGCCATGGCCCTCGCGCTCGATCCCAAGGTGCTTCTGCTCGACGAGCCGACCGCCGGCATGGGGCCCGAGGAGCGCTGGCGCATGATCGAGCGCGTCTACCGCCTGTGGCAGGCGAAGGGCCTCACCCTCGTCTTCATCGAGCACGACATGGACATCGTCTTCCGCATCGCCGAGAGCGTGCGCGTGCTACGCTACGGCGCGGTGCTCGCCGAGGGCACGCCGGAAGAGGTGCGGCGCAACCCCGCCGTGATCGAGGCCTATCTCGGCGCGGAGCACGCGCTGGAGGCCGCGCCGTGACCGCCCCCGAGCTGGAGGTGGAGCGTCTGGAGGCTGCCTACGGGGCAAGCCAGGTGCTTTTCGGCGTGTCGCTCGCGGTGGAGCGGGGCGAGACGCTGGCGCTGATGGGGCGCAACGGCGCGGGCAAGAGCTCCACCCTCAAGGCCATCATGGGGCTGCTCAGGCCGCGCGCCGGACGCGTGATGGTGCGCGGGCGCGAGGTGACCGGGCTGCCGCCCTATCGCATCGCGCGCGCGGGCCTCGGGTTCGTGCCGGAGGATCGCCAGGTCTTTCCCGAGCACACGGTCGAGGAGAACCTCGAGATCGCCGAGCGGGCGGGGGTGGCCGGGCGGGAGTGGAACGCCCGCCGCGCCTTCGAGGTGCTGCCCCTGCTCGCGCCCCTGCGCAAGCGCCTGGCGGGGCGGCTCTCGGGCGGCGAGCAGCAGATGCTCACCATTGCGCGCAGCCTGATGGGTAACCCGGCGGTGATGCTGCTCGACGAGCCCTCGGAAGGCCTCGCGCCGCTCATCGTGCAGCAGATCGCCGGGCTGATCCGAACGTTGCGCGAGATGGGCACCACCATCGTCCTCGCCGAACAGAACAGCCGCTTCTGCCTCGCCGTCGCCACCCAGGTCGCGGTGATCGACAAGGGCGAGATCGTCTGGCGCGGCAGCGTGGCGCAGTTCCGGGCCGAGCCCGAGATCCAGGCCCGCTATCTGCAGGTGTGACGGCCATGGCCGAACCGCTCGCTCTCTACCGCACCATGGTGACGATCCGGGAGGCGGAGATGGCGCTCGCCCGCCTCTTCGCCGATGGGGAGGTGCCCGGCTTCATCCATCTCTCGGTGGGGCAGGAAGCGGTGGCCGCCGGCATCTGCGCGGCTCTCGCGCCCGGCGACAGCGTCGCCTCCACCCATCGCGGACACGGGCACGCACTGGCGCGCGGCCTCGGCCTGCGGGGCTTCTTCGCCGAGGTGATGGGCAAGGCGAGCGGCGTCTGCCGCGGGCGCGGCGGTTCCATGCATGTGGCCGACCTCTCCGTCGGCATGCTGGGCGCGAACGGCATCGTCGCCGCGGGCGCGCCCATCGCGCTCGGCGCGGCGCTCGCGCACCGCACGCGCGGCACGGGCGGCGTCGCCGTCGCCTTCTTCGGCGACGGCGCGCTGGCCGAGGGCGTGCTGCACGAGACGATGAACATCGCCGCGCTGTGGCGGCTGCCGCTGCTGCTGGCCTGCGAGAACAACGGCTGGGCCGAGTTCAGCCGCAGCGAGACGCAGGTGGCCGCGCGGCTCGCGGCCCTCGCCGCCGCGCACGGCATCCCGCACCGCGAGGTGGACGGCGCCGATGCGCTGGCCGTCGCCGAGGCGGCCGCCGAGGCCGTGGCCGCGCTGCGCCGGGGCGAGGGGCCGCGCGTGATCGAGGCCCGCACCCGGCGCTGGCGCGGCCATTTCGAGGGCGACCCGCAGCGCTACCGCGATCCGGCCGAGGCGGCAGAGGCGCTGGCGCACGACCCCATCGCTCGCGCCCGCGCCGCCTTCCTCGCCGCCGGCGGCGACGCCGCCCTGCTGGAGGCCGTCGAGGCCGAGTGCCGCGCCGCCATCGCCGCCGCCATCGAGGCCGCGCGCGCCGCGCCCGCACCGCGCTGGGAGGAGGAGCGCATGGGCGCCTATGCGCCGGCGGAGGGCTGAGCGGTGACCGAGCTGCGCACCCTCCAGGCGATCACCCGCGCGCTGTCGGATGCGATGGAGGCGGACCCTTCGGTGATTCTTCTCGGCGAGGATATCGGCGCGGCGGGCGGCCCCTTCGGCGCGACGCGCGGCCTGCACGCGCGCTTCGGCCCCGAGCGCGTGCGCGACACGCCGATCGCCGAGGCGGCGCTGGTCGGCGCGGCGGTGGGCGCCGCGCTGACCGGGCTGCGGCCGGTGGCCGAGATCATGTTCATGGACTTCATCACCCTGGCCATGGACGCGCTGGTGAACCAGGCGGCCAAGGCGCGCTTCATGTTCGGCGGGCAGCGTGGCGTGCCCATGGTGCTGCGCACCCCGCATGGCGGCGGGCTCTCGGCCGGGCCGCAGCACTCGCAATGCCTGGAGGCCTGGCTCTGCCATGTGCCGGGGCTCAAGGTGGTCTGCCCCGCCACGCCGGCCGATGCCTATGGGCTGCTGCGCAGCGCCATCGCCGACCCCGATCCCGTGATCGTGGTGGAGCACAAGGGCCTCTACGCCATGAAGGGCGAGCTGCCCGACCCGCCCGCCCCCGTGCCCATCGGGCGCGCCCGCCTCGCGCGGCCGGGGCGCGACGCCACCATCCTCTGCTACGGGGCGGCGGTGCACTGGTCGCTCGCCGCCGCGGAGGATCTCGCGCGCGAGGGCATCGAGGCCGAGGTGCTGGACCTCAGAAGCCTGCAGCCCTGGGACGAGGCGGCGGTGCTGGAGAGCCTCTCGCGCACGCATCGCCTGGTGATCGCGCACGAGGCGGTGGAGGCCTTCGGCGTCGGCGCCGAGATCGCCGCGCGCATGGCCGAAGTCGGCTTCGACGAACTGGACGCGCCGATCCTGCGCGTCGGCGCGCCCTTCACCCCGGTTCCCTTCGCCCCGCCGCTGGAGGCCGCCTGGCGGCCCGATGCGGCGCGCATCGCCGCGGCCGTCCGCCGCACCCTCGCCTGATGGAGACGCGCATGGCCGATGACCTCGTCCTCTCCGAGACGCACGGCGCGGTGGCGCTGCTCACCATCAACCGCCCCGCCGCGCTGAACGCGCTCGACCTCGCCACCCTCGAGGCCTTCGAGCGGGCCTTCGTGGCGGCCGAGGCCGATCCCGCGCGGCGCGCCATCGTCATCACCGGCGCCGGCGAGAGGGCCTTCGTGGCGGGCGGCGACATCCGCGACCTGGACAGCCGCCAGGGCCTGGCGCACTACCTCGAGCTGGGCGAGGCGCTGCACCGCGTGTTCAACCGCGTGGAGCGCTGCGACAAGCCCACCATCGCCGCGGTGAACGGCTTCGCCCTCGGCGGCGGGACGGAGCTGCTGCTCTGCACCGACCTGCGCATCCTCGCCGAGACGGCGCGGCTCGGCCTGCCGGAGATCAACCTCGGCCTGTTTCCCGGCGCGGGCGGAAGCCAGCGCCTGATCCGGGAGATCGCGCCCTGCCGCGCGCGGGAGCTGATGTTCCTGGGCGAGCAGATCGGCGCGGAGCAGGCGCTCGCCCTCGGCCTCGCCAACCGCGTCGTGCCGCGCGCCGAGGTGGTGCCGGAGGCGCTCGCGCTGGCCGAGCGGCTGGCGGCGAAGTCGCCTCTCGTGCTCAAGCTGCTCAAGCGCACCCTGCGCGCGGGGGCGGAGATGCCGCTGCCCCAGGCGCTGGCGCACGAGCACGCGATGATCGGCCTCGTGCTCGACAGCGCCGACGCGCATGAGGGCTGCCGCGCCTTCGCCGAGAAGCGCCCGGCCCGCTTCACGGGCCGCTGAGGCGCCGCATGGCGGGCGAGATCCTCATGCCCAAGCTGGGCCTGACCATGACCGAGGGGCTGCTCGCGGAGTGGAAGGTCTCGCCGGGCATGCGGGTGCGCGCCGGGGATGTGCTCTTCGTCGTCGAGACGGAGAAGATCGCCACCGAGATCGAAGCGCCCGGCGAGGGCGAGATCCTGGAGCTGCTCGCGCCCGCGGGCGCGACCCTGCCGGTCGGCGCGCCGGTGGCGCGCTGGACGGGCGAGACGACCGCGGCGGCGCGCGAGACGGCGGCCGAACCGCCGCAACCCGCACAGGCTCCGCCCGCGGCGCAGCGCATCCTCGCCACGCCCCTCGCGCGGCGGCTGGCGCGGGAGCGCGGCCTCGACCTCACGCGGCTGCGCGGCAGCGGGCCGCGCGGGCGGATCAAGGCGGCCGATCTCCCCGCGCAGGCCGAACGGCCCGCGGCACAGGCGCCGCCGGCCGCGTCCCTGCCGCTCGACCGCATCCGCGCCGCGGCGGCGCGGCGCCTCTCCCAGGCCAAGCGCGAGATCCCGCATTTCTACGTGGGCGCGGCGGCGGACCTCACGCGGCTGCTGGCGCTGCGCGCGGAGTGGAACGCCCTGCCCGGCGCGCGGCGCGTTACCCTCACCCACGCCCTGCTCGCCGCCTGCGGCCGCGCGCTCGCCGAGACGCCCGAACTCAACCGCGTCTGGGCCGAGGAGGGCTGGCTGCCGCTTGCGGGCACCCACGTCGGCCTCGCGGTGGAGACGCCGCAGGGCCTCTTCGCCCCGGTGCTGCGCGATGCGGGCGGCGCGGCGCTCGAGGAGGTGGCGCGGCGCGCCGAGGCGCTGGTGGCGCGCGCCCGCGCCGGGGCGCTGACGCATGAGGACATGGCGCCGGCGAGCCTCACCGTCTCCAATGTCGGGATGCACGGGGCGCGCTTCCTCGTGCCCATCGTCAATCCGGGCCAGTCCATGATCCTCGGCGTCGGCGCGGTGGAGCCGGTGTTCCGCCCGGATGCGCAGGGCGCGCCGGCGCTGCGGCAGGAGGCGACGCTGGTGCTCGCCGCCGACCATCGCGTGCTGGACGGTGCCGCGGCGGCGCGCTTCCTCGCGCGCGTGGCGAAGATTCTGGAACAGCCGCTGGCGCTGCTGCGGGCCCCGGCGGCAGGGGGCTGATCCATGGATTTCTCGCTGAGCGACGAGCAGCGCATGGTGGTGGAGACGGCGCGGCGCATCGGCGAACGCTTCGGCCCCGCCTACTGGCGCGACCTGGACGCGCGCAAGGCCTATCCGGCCGATGCCTGGGCCGCGATCTGCGAGGCAGGCCTGTGCGGCATCGCGCTGCCCGAGGAATACGGCGGCGCGGGCCTCGGCATGCTGGAGATGGCGCTCGCCATCGAGCAGCTCACCGTCGGCGGGGCGGGCGCGACGCTCGCGCAGATGTTCATGCTCAACCCCATCTTCGGCGGAGTCAGCATCGCCCGCTTCGGCACGCCCGCGCAGAAGCGGGAGCTCCTGCCCGGCCTTGTCGCCGGCAAGGCCACCTTCTGCATGGCGCTGACGGAGCCGGACGCCGGCACCAACAGCCTCGACATCCGCAGCTTCGCCCGCGCGGAAGGGAAAGGGTGGCGGCTGAACGGGCGCAAGGTGTGGATCACCGCAGTGCCGCAGGCAAGCCGGATGCTCGTCGTCGCGCGCACCGCCCGCATCGAGGAGGTGCGGCGCAAGACCGAGGGCATCACGCTGTTCCTCATCGAGCCCGACCGCCCGGGCGTCACCCATTCGCCCATCGAGAAGCTCGGCACGCACACGCTGCCCTCCTCCTCGGTCTTCTTCGACGAGGTGCGCCTCGAGGCCGAGGACGTGGTGGGCGAGGTGGGCCAGGGCTGGCCCGCGCTGCTCGAGGTGCTGAACACCGAGCGCATCGTCACCACCGCGGGGCTGGTGGGCACGGTGCGGCTAGCCACCCGCCTCGCGGTGAACTACGCCGCAACGCGCAAGGTGTTCGGCGACCGGCCGATCGGCGCCTACCAGGGGCTGCAGTTCCCGCTCGCCCAGGCGCATGCGCTGAGCGAGGCCGCCGCGCTGCTCAACCACAAGGCCGCCGCCCTGTGCGATCGCGGGCTGCCCTACGGCTCCGAGGCGAACCAGGCGAAGCTGCTCGCCGCCCAGGCGGCCGCGCTCGCCACCGAGCGGGCGATGCAGACCATGGGCGGCATGGGCTACGCGAAGGAGTTCGACGTCGAGCGGCTGTGGCGCGACGCGCGGCTGTTCCGCTTCGCCCCCGTCTCGGAGGAGATGATCCTGAACTTCATCGCCCAGCACGACCTCGGCATGCCGCGCAGCTACTGACCGCCACCGACCGCCCGGAGGGACCATGCTGAACCTCTCCGCCTTCGTCGCCTTCCACGCCCGGCAGCGCCCGCGGGACGAGGCGCTGCTGTTCCGCGACCAGCGCATCGGCTGGGCGGCGCTCGAACAGCGCACCGCTTCTCTGTCCGGGCTGCTCGCCGCGCGCGGCGTGCGCGAAGGCCAGGTGGTCGCCGCCTTCATGAAGAACTCCGCGGCCTTCGTGGAACTCGCCATCGCCACCAGCCGCATCGGCGCCGTGTTCCTGCCCATCAACTTCCGCCTCGCGCGCGAGGAGGTGGCCTGGATCCTCGACAACGCCGAGGCGAAGCTGCTCTTCGCCGACGAGGAGCTGCGCGGCGTCGTCCAGGGCCTGCCCGGCCTCATCCTGCTGGACGAGGCGGCGCAGTCGGATTCACGGCGCCTCGTGCCCGAGGGCACGCCCATCCCCGCCCCCGTGCCGCGGCAGGAGGGCGACCTGTTCCGGCTGATGTACACCTCCGGCACCACCGACCGCCCGAAGGGCGTGATGCACAGCTACGGCAACTTCTACTGGAAGTGCATGGAGCACGCGGTGGCGCTCGGCCTCGGCCGGCAGGAGAGGCTGCTCGTCGTCGGGCCGCTCTATCACGTCGGCGCCTTCGACCTGCCGGGGCTCGGCGTGCTGTGGATGGGCGGCACGCTCTGCGTCCTGCGCGAGTTCGACGCGCGCGAGGCGCTCTCGGCCATCGCGCGGGAGCGGCTGACCGGCGCCTGGATGGCGCCGGTCATGCTCTCGCGCACGCTGGAGCACGGCAACCCCGAGGGGCTCGATCTCACCTCGCTGAAATGGTGCATCGGCGGCGGCGAGAAGACGCCGGAGGGCCGCATCCGCGACTTCGCCTCGCTCTTCCCCGCCGGCCGCTACATAGACGCCTACGGCCTGACGGAGACCTGCTCGGGCGACACGCTCATGGAGCCCGGGCGCGAGATCGAGAAGATCGGCTCCACCGGGCGCGCCACCCCGCATGTGGAAATCTCGATCCGCGACGAGGCGGGCCGGCCGCTGCCGGCCGGGCAGGAGGGCGAGATCTGCCTGCGCGGCCCCAAGGTGTTCCGCGGCTACTGGAAGGAACCCGAGAAGACCGCCGCGAGCTTCCATCCCGGCGGGTGGTTCCGCAGCGGCGATGTCGGCTACCTCGACGCCGAGGGCTTCCTGTTCCTCACCGACCGCCGCAAGGACATGATCATCTCCGGCGGCGAGAACATCGCGAGCTCCGAGGTCGAGCGCGTGCTCTACGCGCTGCCCCAGGTCGCCGAATGCGCGGTGGTGGGCGTGCCCGATGCGCGCTGGGGCGAGCGGCCCGTGGCGGTCGTGGTGCTGCGCGCAGGCGGCACGCTCGATCTCGAGACGCTGCAGGCGCATTGCCGCGGGCGCCTCGCGGGATTCAAGATCCCCAAGGCCCTGGTGCTGCGCGAGGCGCTGCCGCGCAACCCTTCAGGCAAGGTGCTCAAGCGCGTGCTGCGCGAGGAGCTCTCGGCAGGAGACAAGCCATGACGGAGGCGCTTCCCCTGGCGCGCGGCCTTGCGCGCTTCCTGGCGGGGCTCGGCCCCGGAACCATCCCGCCCGAGGTGGAGGAGAAGGCGCGCTGCTGCCTGCTCAACGGCTACGGCATCGCGCTCGGCGGCCATGCCACTCCCTACGCGCCGGTGGCACGCGCCGCGGCCATCGCGATGGAGGGCGAGCGCGAGCAGGGCGCGACGCTCTGGGGCGACGGGCGGCGCGTGGGCGTGGCGGGCGCGGCGCTCGCCAATGGCGCGCTGTGCCACGGCCGGGCGCAGGAGGACAGTTGCGGCGCGGCGCATCTGGGCGCCGTGCTCCTCCCGCTTCTCACGGGCCTGTTCGAGACGCGCCGGCTGCCGATGGAGCGGCTGCTCCCCGCCCTGGTGGCGGGCTACGAGGCGGGCGGCCTGTTCGAGCGCGCCTATGCCGGCCGCACCACCCCGGCCGGCCTGCGCGCGAGCCCGCTCTACGGCACGCTCGCCGCGGCGGCCGCCACCGCTCGCGCGCTGGAGCTGGACGAGGCGCGCATGGCCGCGGCCCTTTCCAACGCCGCGCACCTGGCGGGCGGCATCCTGCAATCCTTCGTGGATGGCACGGACGAGTGGCGCTACCAGGTGGGCGCGGCCGCGGCGAACGGGCTGGTGGCGGCGGAACTGGCACGGCATGGCTCCGTCTCGGCCCCCCACGCCTTCGAGGGGCCGGCGGGCTTCGTCCAGGCCTTCGCTCGGACGCCGGCGGATGTGCCGGGGCTGCTCGGCCGCCTCGGTTCGGAGTGGGCGACGCTGCGCGTGGCCTTCAAGCCCTTCCCCGTCTGCGCCTTCAACCAGACGCCGGTGACCGCCGCCCTCGCGCTGCGCGCGCGCATCGCCGGGCGCGGCATCGCCGCCGTCTCGGTGCGGATGAACCCCTACGAAGTCGGCTACGCCGGAATGGACAGCAAGGGTCCCTTCTCGACCATCTCCGGCACGCTGATGTCCATTCCCTTCTGCGTCGCCGCCACGCTGCTGCACGGCACGCCGACCATGGCGCTGATGCAGCGCTACGACGACCCCGCGATCGCCGCGCTGATGCCGCGCATCGGCGTGATCGCCGACGAGGCCGTGCCCTCCCTCTGCGCCCGCATCGCGGTGACGCTGGAGGACGGGGAAGCCCTGGTCCAGGACCAGCGGATGACGCCCGCGGACTATGCCTATGACCGCGCCGGCGTCTCCGCCCTGGTGCGGCGCATCGGAGCCGAAGAGGGCGTGCCCGCCGCCGCCTATGACCGGCTCGAGGCCTTCGTGGACGCCGTGCCGCACGCCGCCATCGAGGATGTGATCGCGGCCTTCGCCCTTCTGCCGAAAGGCGACGCAGGCCGGGAGGCCGCATGATGGCCGGGCCGCGCATCCCGGCCAACAGCGTCGGCGAGCGCGAATACCGCGACCTCTGTGCCGCCTTCGCGCGCAAGGAGATCGCGCCCCGCTGGCAGGAGGCCGACCGCGAGCGCCTCTTCCCGCGGGAGTTCTACACCGCCGCCGCCCGCGCGGGCCTGGTCGGCGTGGCGCTGCCGGCGGCCGTGGGCGGCGCCGATCTCGGCGCGACGGAGGAGGCCATCCTTCTCGAGGAGTGCTCCAAGGCCAACCCGAACCTCGCCGTGGCGCTGCTCGTGCAGGAGGTGGCCGGGGGGCTGCTGGCGGAGTTCGGCGAGGGCGAGCAGCTCGACCTCGCGCGGGCGAACATCGCGGGCGATTGCCTGCTCGCCATCGCGGTGACGGAACCCGAGGCGGGCAACGACGTGCAGAACCTGCGCACCCATGCCCGGCGAGACGGCGCGGACTGGGTGCTCTCCGGCATGAAATCCTTCATCACGCTGGGGGCGGAGGCGGATGTGCTCGTCCTTCTGGCGCAGACCGAGGCCGGCGGCGCGGCATGCGCTTCTTCGCGGTGGATCGGCGCAGCGCCGGGCTCTCGGCGAAGCGGATCGAGACGCATGTGAACCGGCCGGCCCCCACCTACCGCATCATCCTCGACGAGGTGCGCGTGCCCGCGCGGCGGGTGATGGAGGCCGGCTTCGCCGAGATCATGGCGGGCTTCAACCGTGAGCGCATCATGGTGGCCGCGCGCTGGCTCGGCCACATGCAGACGGCGCTGGGCTGGGCGGTCGAGTATGCGCGCACGCGCACCGCCTTCGGCCGGGCGATCGGCGCGAACCAGTCCATCGCCTTCCAGCTCGCGCAGTCGCACGCCGATGTGGAGGCGGTGCGCCACCTCACCTACCACGCCGCGCGGCGCTGGGATTCCGGGCTGCCTCTGAGCGAGGTGATCCTCGACGTCTCCACCGCCAAGCTGCTGGCGACGCAGGCGGTGGTGCGGGTGACGCAGACGGCGCTGCATGTCGGCGGCGGCTGGGGGCTGACGGAGGAGCTGCCGGCCATGCGCTACGCGCTCGATGCGCTGGTCGCGCCCGTGACGGTGGGAAGCTGGGAGATCCAGCTCCGCGCCATCGCGCGGCAGATGGGGCTGCCCTGCGACTGATCCGGCTTTGACTCCGGCCGGGCGCGCCGGTAGCCTTCCTTTGCGTCCGAGAACAACATTCTGGATGGAGAATGTGAGCGGCTACTCCGCCATCCGCTGGCGCGTCGAGCAGGGCGTGGGCGTGCTGACGCTGGACCGCCCCGGCAAGCGCAACGCGCTCGACCTCGCGATGCGCGAGGAGATCTCCGACGTGGTGCTGCGCGTCCGGCGCGAGGCGGAGGTGAAGGCGCTGGTCATCACCGGCTCGGGCGGCGCCTTCTGCGCCGGCGGCGATCTCTCGGCGCTCACCGCGGCGCGCATGGACGCGGCCGCGGCCCGCCAGCGCATCCGCGACCTTCACGTGTGGTTCCCCGAGCTGGTGAACCTCGAGAAGCCGGTGATCGCGGCGGTGGACGGGCCCGCCTTCGGCGCCGGCTTCATGCTGGCGCTCTGCGCCGATTTCGTGCTGGCCAGCCCGCGCGCGCGCTTCTGCGCCGTGTTCGTCCGCATCGGGCTGGTGCCCGATCTCGGCGGCTTCTGGCTGCTGCCGCGCGTCGTCGGCCTGCAGCGCGCGAAGGAACTCGCGATGACGGGCCGCACGGTGGACGCGGAGGAGGCCCGGCGCCTGGGCATCGTGCTGGAGGTGCATCCCGAGGAGGCGCTGCTCGCGCGCGCCATGGCCTTCGCGGGGCGCTTCCGCCACGCCTCCACCGCCGGGCTCGGCATGGCGAAATCGGCGATGAACCAGTCCTACAACCTCGACCAGCGCACCCTGGCCGAGCTGGAGGCCTATGCCCAGGCGCTCGCCATCACCAGCGCCGAGCATGGCGAGGCGGTGCGGCGCTTCCTCGACAAGCAGCCCTTGCCCTTCGACTGGGACCGGATGGCCGCCGGGGCGGAGGAGGCATGATGCGCGCCGCCATCACCGGCATCGGCGAGACGGCGGTGGGCGAGCTTCCCGGCTCCTCCTGCATGGGGCTGCACAGCGAGGCCGCCCTGCGCGCGCTGGAGGATGCCGGCCTCTCGCCCGACGATCTCGACGGCGTGCTCTGCGCCTATTCCTTCACCGAGCCGCACCTGATGCTCGCCTCGGTGTTCTGCGAGTCCTTCGGCATCCAGCCGGCATGGTCCGCCGCCATCCAGTGCGGCGGCGCGACGGGCTGCGTCGCCGTGATGCAGGCGGCGGCGCTGGTCGAGGCCGGGCTGTGCCGGCACGTCCTGGTCGTGATGGGCGACAACCGCCTCTCCGGCCTCTCGCGCGACAGGGCCGTGGCGGCGCTGGCCGAGGTCGGACACCCGCAGTTCGAACGCCCGCTGGGCGTGAGCATCCCCGCCCTCTACGCGCTCGTCGCGCAGGCCTACATGCACGAATACGGCGTGACGGAGGAGCATCTGGCCGCCATGGCCGTGTCCTGCCGCACCCATGCCGCGCGCCACCCCGGCGCGCAGATGCGCGCGCCGATCACGGTGGAGGAGGTGCTGCGCTCGCGCGTCATCGCCTCGCCGCTCAAGCTGCTCGACTGCTGCCTGATCTCGGACGGCGGCGCGGCCGCCATCGTCAGCGCGGCCGATGCGGCGCGCGACACGCGCCGGCCCGTGCGCCTGCTCGGCACGGGCCAGAAGACGACGCACGAGCACCTGATCGCCGCCCCCTCGCTCACCGCCTTCGGCTGCCGCGAGGCCGCCGAACAGGCCTTCGGACGGGCGGGCGTCTCCCCTGCCGACGTGGACGTGGCCGAGATCTACGACAGCTTCACCATCACCCTCCTGCTCGAACTCGAGGCGATCGGCTTCTTCGAGAAGGGCGAGGCCGGGCCGGCGGCGCTGGCGGGCGCGCTCGACCTCGGCGGGCGGCTGCCCTGCAACACCCATGGCGGGCTGCTCTCCTTCGCGCATCCGGGCGCGGCGGGCGGGCTGTTCCATGTGCTGGAGGCCGTGCGCCAACTCCGTGGCGAGGCCGAGGCCCGGCAGGTGACGGGGGCCGAGCTCGCCTATGTGCATGGCGATGGCGGCATCCTCTCGACCCATGCCGCGCTGGTCCTCGGAAGGGCCTGACATGGCGCAGACGCCGCTGCCCGTCCCCAACGCCGAATCCCGCCCCTTCTGGGAGGGCGCGGCGCGCGGCGTGCTGCGCATCCAGCGCTGCGCGGCCTGCGGCGCGGCGCAGTTCCCCCCGCGCGCCCTCTGCGGCCACTGCCACGCCAAGGCCCCGCCGCGCTGGGAGGAGGCGTGCGGCCGCGGCGTCATCGCCAGCCACACCACCGTTCATCGCGCGCCCTCCGCCGCGTTCCGGGATGAGGTGCCCTACACCCTCGCCCTCGTCACGCTGGCGGAGGGGCCGCGCCTGCTGGTGCGGCTGCGCGGAGCGATGGCCGAGGCGCCGCGAATCGGCGCGCCGGTCGTCATCGGCTTCGATCCGCCCGCCGGGCCGGACGCCATCGCGCTGCCCCATGCGGAGGCCGCCCCATGACGCTGACCTTCGACGCCTTCCAGCCGGGCCAGGATTTCGGCGCCCACAGCTTCACCCTGGAGCCGCCTCTCTTCGCGGCCTGGACCGCGCTCTTCCCGCACGATCCGGCCACCGACACCATGCCCCAGGGCATGACCGCGCCCGTCTTCATGCGCGCCTATGCCGCGCTGCTGCAGCCGCGCCCCCCCGGCAACGTGCACGGGGCGCAGCGCGTCGAGATCATCCGCCTGCCCAGGCTCGGCGAGACCCTGCGCACGGCCATCGCCTGCGCGGGCAAGGAACGGAAGGGCGAGCGCCGCTGGGTCACGTTCGAGGGCGTCACCGCCGGCGCGGACGGCGCGCCCGCCTTCCGCGCGCGCATGACCGTGCTCTGGGCCGCCTGAGCCATGGACCGCCTGCCCAGCCTGTCCATGACCATGGACGGCGAGGCGATTCTCGCCTGGGCCGCGCTGACCGACGACTACAACCCGCTGCACGTGGACGAAGCCTTCGCGGCCGGAACGCCCTTCGGCCGGCCCGTCGCGCATGGCATGCTCTCGCTCAGCCTGGTCTGGCAGGCGCTGCGCCAGGGCCTCGGCGTGGCGGCGCCCATCACGCTGGAGGTGCGCTTCCTGCGGCCCGTGCCGCAGGGAACGCGCGTCACCGCCGGCGGCGAGCGGCGCGCCGAGGGCGGCTTCGCCGTCTGGGTGCGCGACGAGGCGGGGCAGGAGGTGATCCGCGGCGTCGCCTGGCCCGGGGAGGCGGGGGGATGACCGGCCATCTCCTCCTCGCCGAGGAGGGTGGCCTCGCGCGGCTCACCCTCGACCGGCCGGCCAAGCTCAATGCGCTGACCGCGGCGATGATGGAGGAGGTGGCGGAGCGCCTCGGCGCGCTCGGCCAGCGCGCGGGGCTCGATCTCGTCGTCATCGCGGGGCGCGGGCCCAAGGGCTTCTGCGGCGGCGCGGATGTGCGGGAGTTCGCGGCGGACGAGCAGGCGCTGCGCCGGCAGCTTCTCGCCTTCTCGGCGCTGATGCTCGCGCTGGAGCGTTCCGCCGTGCCGGTCGCGGTGCTGGCGCATGGGCGCACGCTGGGGGCGGGGGCGGCGATGGCGGCGCTCGCCGATCTCGTCATCGCCGCGGAGGACACCACGCTGGGCTGGCCGGAAATCCAGCTCGGTCTCTTCCCCGCCGTGGTGGCCGCGGTGCTGCGCCGGCGCCTGCCCGAGGCGCTGGTCCAGGCGCTGACCCTGGGCGGACGGCTGCTCTCGGCCGCCGAGGCGCAGGCGATGGGGCTGGTGACCGAGATCCTCCCCGCCGAGGGCTTCGCCGAAGCGGCCGAGGCGCGCCTCGCCTTCCACCGCGCGCGCGCGCCCGCGCTCGCCGCCGCCCGCGCGGCGCGCCCCGCCGGCGCGGCGCTGCTGGAGCGCGATCTCGACGCGGCCTGCGCCCTTCTGCTGCGGCAGCATGCGGCGCCCGCCACCCGGGCGCTGCTGCGCCGATTTCTCGAGCCGCGCCCATGAGCAGGCGAAGAACAGAAGAAGGGAGGTCACCGTGAACAGCATCGCCCGACGCAGCGTCCTCGCCACCCCGCTGGTCCTGCCCGCCTGGGCCGCAGGCCCGGCGCGGGCGCAGGAGTGGCGGCCGACGCAGCCCATGCGCATGGTCGTGGCCGCGGCGCCCGGCGGCACGACCGACATCATGGGCCGGCTGCTGGCCACGCATCTGCAGGCGCGCTGGGGCACCCCCGTCGTCGTCGAGAACAAGGGCGGCGGCGGCGGCACCATCGCCACCGCCGAGGTGGTGCGCGCCGCGCCCGACGGCCACACGCTGCTGACCGGCAACATCGGCCCGCAGGCCATCGCCTACTCGCTGTTCCGCAACCTGCCCTACCGGCCGGAGCAGCTGCAGCCCGTCTCCAATATGATCCGCGGGCCGAATGTGCTCGTGATCCACCCCTCCATCCCCGCGCGCACGGTGCCGGAGCTGGTGGCGCATCTGCGCGCCAACCCGGGGCGGCTGATCTACGGCACCGCGGGGGTGGGGCAGTCGCCGCACCTCTCGGCCGCCTGGTTCCATCAGCTCACCGGCACCTCCGCCCAGCCCGCGCATTACCGCGGATCGGCGCCGGCGATGCTCGACCTCCTGGCGGGCAACATCCAGTTCATGTTCGACAACCTCACCACCGCGCTGCCGCACATCCGCGCCGAGCGCGTGCGCGCGCTCGCCGTCACCAGCGCGGACCGCAGCGCGCAGCTCCCGGACCTTCCCGCGCTGCGCGAGACGATGCCCGAGCTGCGCGACTATGACGTGAGCACCTGGTTCGGCATCTTCGCCCCCGCCGGCATCCCCCGGCCTGCGCTGACCGCCATCAACCTCGAGATGCGCGAGCTCCTGGGCCGCGAAGAGACGCGGCGGCGCTTCGCGGAGATGGGCGGCGTCACCGCCTATGGCACGCCCGAGGAGTTCTCGGCCTTCGTCCGCAACGAGATCGAGAAGTGGGGCGCGGTGGTGCGCCGCGAGGGCGTGCAGATAGACGTCTCCTGACCGTGCGGCGCGCCCTCCGGGCCACGACATCGCGCTTGGCGAGGGCCGCCGATTCCCGCTAGCGTGACAGGCGAGGAAGAGACGCCAGGCGCCCGCGGACCAACCGGAGGTGGCGACCATGGAAGTGAATCGCAGGGGTCTTCTCGCGGCGGGCGGCTCGGCCGCCGCCCTTCTCCCGGCGCCGAGGGACGCCGCGGCGCAGACCCGCGCCGAGACCCTGCGCTACGTCACGGGCAACGTGATCAACACGCTGGACCCCACCGTGCCGGGCGCGACGCGCGAGTCCTTCGGCCTGAGCATGAACGTCTATGACCGGCTCGCCGCCTTCGGCCGCCGGCAGTTCGAGGGCAACTGGATCTTCGACCACAACTCCATCCGCGGCGAGCTGGCCGAGCGGATCGAGCGCAGCCCCGACGGGCTGCGCTTCACCTTCGTGCTGCGCGAGGGCGCCACCTGGCACGACGGCACGCCCGTGACCGCCGAGGACGTGAAATGGTCGCTCGACCGCACCGTCTCGGCACGCTCGCTGGCGCCGCCGCAGATGCAGCTCGGCTCCATCACGCGGCCCGAGCAGTTCCGCATCGTCGGACCCCGGGCGGTGGAGATGCTGCTCGACAAGCCCGACCGGCTGGCGCTGTCCAACACCTGCGTGCCCTACGCCATCATGGTGAACAGCACCCTGGCGAAGCGCCACGCCACGGCCGACGACCCCTGGGCGCTGAACTGGATGCGCGACAACGCCGCGGCCAGCGGCGCCTACATCGTCGAAACCCACCGCCCGGGCCAGCAGACCGTGCTGCGCCGGAACGAGGCCTGGAAGGGCGGGCCTCTCCCCTATTTCCGCCGCATCATCATCCAGACCGTGCCCGAGCCGGCCACCCGCGCGAGCCTCGTGGAACGCGGCGATGCCGATCTCTGCATAGACCTCAGCCCGAGCGACGTGCAGGCGCTGTCGCAGCGCGGCCGGGTGCGCGTGGTCTCCATCCCGCAGACCAACGGCTTCACGCACATCTCCATGAACAACCGCATGGCGCCCTTCGACGACCTGCGCGTGCGCCAGGCCATCGCCGCCGCCATGCCCTACCAGGATCTGTTCCAGGCCGCGCTGTTCGGTCGCGGGCGCCCGCTGTTCGGGGCCAACTGGTCCGGCACGCCGGAGAGCTCCGACTTCCCGCAGCCGATGCCGCTGCGCCAGGATCTCGACCGCGCGCGGGAGCTGCTCCGCCAGTCCGGCCATCCCAACGGCTTCAGCACCACCTTCACCATCGGCGTGGGCATCTCGGCCTGGGCCGAGCCCATGGCGGCGCTGGTGCGCGAGGCGCTGGGCCGGATCGGCATCCAGGTGGAGATCCGCAAGCTGCCGGACGCGCAGTTCAACACCGCCCAGGCCGAGCGCACCCTGCCCTTCTACACCGAGGGCGGCACGGCCTGGCTGCCGGCCACCTACTACTTCTTCCGCCTCTACTTCACCCGCCCGCAGCGCTGGAACTTCGCGAGCTTCGACGACGCGGAAATGAACGCGCTGGTCGAGCGCGCCCAGTTCGAGACCGACGCCGCCGCCTATGAGCGCCAGGCGAAGCGCATGATCGAAATCCTGAACGAGCAGGTGCCCCTGCTGCTGATGTGGCAGCCCCTGCACGAGGCGGTGATGGCGCAGAACATGGACGGCTACACCTACCAGTTCTACCGCCAGGCCGATTTCCGCGACCTGCGGCGTGTCTGAGGCGCTGCCGCAGGGGCCGCTGCGCCGGGCGGCGCGGCGGGTGGGGATCCGGCTCCTCTCCGCCCTGCCCGCGCTGTTCGGGGTGCTGGTCTTCACCTTCATCCTCATGCGCGTGCTGCCCGGCGATCCGGCGGTGTTCTTCGCCGCCGGCGCGGCCGGCGGGCAGGCCGAGATCGAGATGGTGCGCCAGCAGATGGGCCTCGATCGCCCGCTGCCAGAGCAGCTCCTGCGCTATCTCTGGGATGTGGGGCGCGGCGAGCTCGGCTTGTCCATGACCACCGGCCAGCCGGTGCGCGCTGACCTGCTCGAGCGGCTGCCGGCCTCGCTGGAGCTCACCTTCTCCGCCCTGTTCCTCGCCCTCGTCCTGGCCCTGCCGCTCGGCATCCTGGCCGCGCTGCGGCCGGGCTCGCCGGTGGACCACCTGGTGCGCTTCCTCTGCACGCTGGGCGTCTGCGTGCCCACCTTCGTCTCGGGGCTGCTGCTCGTCTACGTGTTCTATTACCTGCTGGCCTGGGCGCCCGACCCCACCGGGCGGCTCGACGTCTTCGCCGCATCGCCGCCCGGCATCACGGGCTTCCTGCTGGTGGACTTCGCCCTGGTGGGCGACTGGGAGGGCTGGCGCGCGGCGGCCGCGCAGCTCGTGCTGCCGGCCGCGACCATGGCCCTCTTCGTGCTGGCGCCGCTGGCGCGGATGACGCGCGCCTCCATGCTCGCGGTGCTGGGCAGCGAGTTCATCCGCACGGCGCGCAGCCTGGGCCTTTCGGGGCGGCGGGTGGTGCTGGTCTATGCGCTGCGCAACGCGCTGATCCCGGTGCTGACCATCTCGGGCATCGTCTTCTCCACCATGCTCGGCGCCAATGTGCTGGTCGAGAAGGTGTTCTCCTGGCCCGGCGTCGCCTCCTACGCGCTCGATGCGCTGCTCGCCTCGGACTACGCGCCGGTGCAGGGCTTCGTGCTGCTGATGGCGGCGATCTTCGTGGCGGTGAACCTGCTGGTGGACCTGCTCTACGGCGTGGCCGACCCGCGCGCCTCGGTGGCATGAGCGCCTCCACCCTGCGCCATGCCGCCTTCGTGCTGCGCGGCAACCCGGTCACCGCGCTGGCGGCGGCAGGGGCGCTGGCGCTCCTGCTCGTCGCGGTCTTCGCGGACTGGCTGGCGCCTTACGATCCCGTCGCCTCCAACGTGGCGAACGCGCTGCGCCCGCCCTCGGCCGCGCATTGGGCCGGCACCGACCAGCTCGGCCGCGACATCCTGAGCCGGCTCATCCACGCCGCGCGCATGGATCTGGCCATCGCCTTCGCCGCCGTCTCGCTCTCCTTCCTCGTGGGCGCGGTGGTCGGGGCGGTCTGCGGCTATCTGGGCGGCATGACGGACCGGGTCGTGGGCCGCGTCGTGGACGTGCTGATGGCCTTCCCGCTCTTCGTGCTGGCGATGGCGCTGGTCGCCGCCCTCGGCAACCATGTGCAGAACATCGTCATCGCCACCGCCTTCATCAACCTGCCCTTCTACATCCGCTTCGCCCGCGCGGAGGTGAACGTGCGGCGCAACCTGGGCTGGGTGGAGGCCGCGCGCGCCTCGGGCGAGCCGCATCTCTCCCTCGTGCTGCGCTTCCTGCTGCCCAACGTGCTGCCCGCCATGGCGGTGCAGATCTCGCTGAACCTCGGCTGGGCCATCCTCAACGCGGCGGGGCTGTCCTTCATCGGCCTGGGCATCACCCCGCCCACGCCCGAATGGGGCATCATGGTGGCCGAGGGCGCGCGCTTCATCACCGCCGGCCACTGGTGGCTGGTGGCCTTCCCCGGCCTCGCGCTCATGCTCTCGGTGCTCTGCTTCAACCTGCTGGGCGACGGGCTGCGCGACATCCTCGACCCGCGCATGCGCACGTGAGCGAGCCTCTTCTCTCCGTCGAGAACCTGCATGTGCGCTTCGCCACGCGCGGCGGCGAGGTGCATGCGGTGCGCGGCGTCTCGCTCCATCTCGCCGCGGGCGAGACGCTCGGCGTGGTGGGAGAGAGCGGATCGGGCAAATCCGTCACCGCCTACGCCATCACCCATCTGCTCGACCGCGCGGGGCGCATCGCGGAAGGCCGCATCCGCTTCGCGGGCCGCGACATCACCCGCGCCGGGAGGCAGGAGCTGCGCGACCTGCGCGGCGCCGCCATCTCCATGGTGTTCCAGAACCCGCGCGCCGCGCTCAACCCGATCCGCCGCGTGGGCGACCAGATCGCCGACGCGCTGCGCGCGCACCGCGACCTCGGCCGCCGTGCCGCGCGCGCCCGCGCCCTCGAACTGCTGGAGGCGGTGCGCATCCGCGACGCGGCGGCGCGGCTCGACGCCTACCCGCACGAGCTTTCGGGCGGCATGTGCCAGCGCGTGATGATCGCCATGGCCATCGCCTGCGCGCCACGCCTGCTCATCGCCGACGAGCCGACCACCGGCCTCGACGTCACCACGCAGAAGACGGTGATGGAGCTGCTGTCCGCGCTGATCGCCGAGCGCGGCATGGCGATGATGCTCATCACCCACGATCTCGGGCTCGCCGCGCAGTACTGCCGCCGGGTGGCGGTGATGGAGCAGGGCCGCGTGGTGGAGGAGGGGCCGACGGCGGCGCTGTTCCGCGCCCCGCGCCACCCCTACACGCGCCGGCTGGTCGCCGCCTCGCCCACGCGCCATTCCACAGTGGCCGATCTGGTGGGCGAGGCGCCGGCCCCGGCCGCGCCGCCCCCCGCGCCCCGGCGCGGCGAGGGGCCGCTGCTGGAGGTCCAGGGGCTTTGCCGCAGCTTCGGCCGCGTCCTGGCGGTGGACGGCGTCTCCTTCCGCCTCGCCCCGGGCGAGAGCCTCGGCCTGGTGGGCGAGAGCGGCTCGGGCAAGACGACCCTCTCGCGCATGATCTGCCGCCTGCTGGACGCGAGCGCGGGGCGCATCCTCTTCGAGGGCGAGGACATCGGCGCCATCCCCGCGCGGCGCTTCCACCGCGCCCCGCAGCGGCGCGACATCCAGATCGTCTTCCAGGACCCGAACGACAGCATCAACCCGCGCTTCACCGCCTTCCAGGCCATCGCCCATCCGCTGCGGCGGCTGGAGGGGCTCGGGGAGGGCCCGGCGCTGCGCGCGCGGGTGGAGGCCGCCGCCGCGCGCTGCGGCCTGCCGCTCGAGCTGCTCGACCGTTTCCCGCACCAGCTCTCCGGCGGGCAGAAGGCGCGCGTCGGCATCGCGCGCGCCATCGCCACCCGCCCGCGGCTTCTGGTGCTCGACGAGCCGACCGCCGCCCTCGACGTCTCGGTGCAGGCGGTGGTGCTGAAGCTGCTCGACGATCTGCGGCGGCAGGACGGCATGGCCTATCTCTTCGTCAGCCACGACCTCAACGTGGTGCGGATGATGTGCGAGCGCACCATCGTGCTGCGGCTGGGCCGCATCGAGGAGGAGGGCCCCTCCCAGGCGATCTTCGCCGCGCCGAGGAGCGACTACGCGCGCGAACTTCTGGCCGCCATCCCGCATTTCGCCCCGGACGAGCAGGAGGCGACGGCGTGAGCGGGGGCTGGCGCGTGGGGGTGGACATGGGCGGCACCTTCACCGACGTCCTGGCCCTGCACCCGCGAGAGGCGCCGCGCACGGCCAAGACGCCCACCCGCCCCGACGATCCCGTGGCGGGCATCATGGCCGCTCTCGCCGCCGTCGGCCTCGCGCCGGAGGAGGTGGAGGAGCTGGCGCACGGCACCACGCGCATCACCAACGCGCTGGTGGAGGGGCGGCTCGCGCCCGTCGCGCTCATCGCCACGGCGGGCTTCGAGGACATCGTGGAGATCGGCCGGCAGTCCCGCCGCGATCTCTACCGCCTCGCCGTGCCGCCCAAGCCGCCCGCGCCCGTCCCGCGCGAGCGGCGCATCGCCCTTCCCGGCCGCCTCGCGCATGACGGGACCGAGCTCGCGCCCCTGCCCGAGGGGGCGGCCGAGGCGGCGGCGGAGGCGGCGCTCGCCACCGGCGCCGAGGCCATCGCCGTCTGCCTGCTGCACGCCTACGCCAACCCCGCGCATGAGCAGGCGGTGGCGGCGCGGCTCGCGGGGCGGGCGCGGCACCTCGCCCTGTCGCACCGCATCAACCCCGAGGCGCGGGAATACGAACGCACCCTGACCACCGTGCTCAGCGCCGCGGTGATGCCGCTCGCCGCCGACTATCTCGCCGGGCTGCGGGCCGGGCTGCCGCCCGCCACGCGGCTCTCCGTCATGCACTCGGCCGGCGGGCTCGCGCGGCCGGAGGAGGCGGCCGCCCGGCCGCTGGTCATGGCGCTGTCGGGGCCCGCGGCCGGGGTGGCGGCGGCGGCGGCCGTGGCGCGCAGCCTGGGCGAGCCCGCGCTGCTCACCTTCGACATGGGCGGCACCACCACCGATGTGGCGCTGGTGCTGGAGGGCCGGCCCGAGGTGACGGCCGATGCGCGGCTCGCCGACCATCCCTTGCGCCAGCCCATGGTGGCGATCGATTCCATCGGCGCGGGCGGCGGCTCGCTGGTGCGGCTCGGCGCGGCCGGGCTCTCCATCGGGCCCCAGAGCGCGGGGGCGGAGCCTGGCCCCGCCTGCTACGGCCGCGGCGGGCGCGAGCCCACGGTCTGCGACGCGCATGCGGCGCTGGGCTATCTCAACCCGCGGCGGCGCCTCGGGGGCAGCATCGCGCTCGACCCGGAGGCGGCGCGCGCGGCCCTCGCCCCGCTGGCGGCGCGGCTCGGCGTGGACCCGGTGGCGGCCGCGCTCGGCGTGCTGCGCGTGGCCGATGCGACCATGGCGCGCGCGCTGAACCGCGTCACGGTGGAGCGCGGGGTGGACGGGCGCGGGGCCGCGCTGCTCGCCTATGGCGGGATGGGGCCGATGCATGCCGCGGGGCTCGCGCGCGCCTACGGGCTCGCGCGGGTGATCGTGCCCGCCGCCTCCTCGGCCTTCTCGGCGCTGGGCTGCGTGGCGGCGGAAACCAGCGCGATCCGCCAGCGCACCCTGCGGCTCGACGCCGCCGGCTTCGACGCGGAGGGCTTCGCCGCCGCCCGGGCCGCCCTGGCCGCCGAGGCCGCCGCCGCCCTGCCGCCCGGCTCCGCCGCGCCGCGCATCGAGGAGGTGGCGCTGATGCGCTATCGCGGCCAGTCCCAGGCGCTGGAGGCGCCCCTGCCGCCGGGGCGCTGCGACGGCGCGGCCCTGGCGGCGGCCCTGCGCGCGCGCCACCTCGCGGTCTTCGGCTTCGCGCTCGGCGAGGCCTGGGAGGTGCTGGGGCTGCGCGCCACCGCCCGGCAGCCGCGCTCGCCCCCGCCCCCGCCGCCCGCCGCGGCCCTCGGCCCTCCCGAGCCCTTCGCCGTGGATCCCTGCTGGTTCGCCCCCGGCCCGCCCACCCCCACCCCGCGCTACGCGCGCGCGGCGCTGGCCCCGCCGCACCGCGTCGCCGGCCCGGCCGTGATCGAGGACGAGTGGTCCACCATCCTGGTCCCGCCCGGCTGGGCGGCGACGCCCGACGCGCACGGCCATCTGCGGCTGGAGCCGGGCGCGTGAGCCTCGATCCCTTCCGCCTCGAGGTGCTGCGCCACGCCCTCTCCGGCATCGCCGAGGAGATGAGCCATGTGGTGATGCGCGCCGCCCGCTCGCCCCTGCTGCGCGAGGCGGGGGATCTCTCCTCCGCCCTCACCGACGCCGCGGGCGGGCTGGTGGCGCAGGGGCGCGACATTCCCGTGCATCTCGGCGTGATGGCCTTCACGGTGGGCGCCTTCCTCTCGCGCGTGCCGGCGGAGAGGCTGCGCCCGGGCGATGTGTGGTTCACCAACCTGCCCGAGCTCGGCGGCAACCACCTGCCGGATGTGAAGGCGATCCGCCCGCTCTTCGCCGAGGGCAGGCTGCGCGCCTTCGCCGTCAGCCTGGCCCATTGGGCCGATATCGGCGGGGCATGGCCCGGCTCCTACCTCGCCAGCGCCACCGAGGCGCTGCAGGAGGGGCTGCGCATCCCGCCGCTGCGGCTCTTCTCGGCCGAGGGGCCGGATGCGGAGAAGATCGCGCTGGTGCTGGCCAACACCCGCGGCCCGGCCGAGCGCGAGGGCGACATGCTGGCGCAGGTGGCCGCCACCCGCGCCGCCGAGGCGCGTTTCGCCGCCCTCTGCGCCGAGCACGGGGCGGCGCTGGTGGAGGCCGCCATGGCCGCGCTGCACGACCGCTCCGAGGCGGCGATGCGCGAGGCGCTGGCCGGGCTGCCCCAGGGGGTGCATGAGGGCGAGGACTGGCTGGACGATGACGGGCCGGGCGGGGCCGCCGCGCGCGTGCGTGTCCGCATCACCCTGGAGGGCGGCGAGGCGCTGTTCGACTTCGCGGGCACCGATGCGGCGCTGGCGGGGCCGCTCAACACCACGCCTTCCGTCGCCGCGGCGGCCGTCTATTACGCGATGAAGGCCATCGCGGGCCCCGAGATCCCGCCCAATGCCGGCTGCTACCGCCCGCTGCGTCTGGCCATTCCACCGGGATCGCTGCTGGACCCGCCACCGGAGAAGCCGCTGGTGGGCGGCAACCACGAGACATCCCAGCGCGTGGTGGACGCGATCTTCCGCGCCTTCGCCCCCAGCATCCCCGAGCGGCTTTCGGCCGGCGGGCCCACCACCTCCGGGCTGCTGATCTTCGGCGGGCGCGATGCGACCGGGGCGTGGAAGACCCTCTACGAGCCGCATGGCGGCGGCGAGGGTGCGCGCTGCGACCGCCCCGGCGCCGCCGCCACGCGCGTGCACCTGACCAACACCAACAACACCCCGGCCGAGGTGATCGAGGCGGAGTTCCCCGTGCGGATCGAGCGCATGGCGCTGCGCCGCGGCTCGGGCGGCGCGGGGCGGCAGCGTGGCGGCGAGGGGTTGGTACGCGACTACCGCGTGCTGGCCGAGGACATCTCGCTGACCACCATGGTCGAGCGCCGGCTGGTGCCGCCCTGGGGCCTCGCCGGCGGGCAGCCGGGCGCGCCCTTCCGCATCGAGCTGCACCGGCCCGACGGCACGGTCGAGGAGCTGCGCGGCAAGGAGAACCGGCGGCTGCGCCGGGGCGATCTGGTGCGGATCATGACCAGCGGCGGCGGCGGCTACGGCCCGCCGGAGGAGTGAGATCCCCCCCGCGCGCGCCGGCGCAGCACCAGCGTCGCCCAGGGGCCGATCAGCAGCCGCCGCTCCAGCACAAGCCCCTGGCGGCGATGCGCGGCCAGCACCATCCGCACCTGGCGGTCGAGCAGGCCCGCGAGGATCGCCGCGCCCCCCGGCTTCAGGCGGTCGGCGAGGTCGCGCGCCATGGCGCAGAGCGGCCGCGCCAGGATGTTGGCGAAGACGAGGTCATAGGGCCCGCCGCCGCGCACCGCGCGGTGCCTCCAGCCATCGGCGAGGATGGCCCGCACCCGCCCGCGCAGCCCGTTCATCGCGGCATTCTCGGCGGCGATGCGCACCGACCAGGGCTCGATGTCGGTGGCCAGCACCTTCACATGCGCGAGCTTCGCCGCCGCCATGGCGAGGATTCCGCTGCCCGCGCCGAGATCGAGCACCCGCGCGCGGGGCGAGAGCCGCATGCCCTCCAGCGCCGCGAGGCAGCCGCGGGTGGAGGCGTGTTCGCCCGAGCCGAAGGCGAGACCCGCATCGAGCAGCAGCACATGCCGGCCATGCACCGGCCGGCGCGCGGCATGGGTGGGGCGGATCAGGAAGCGCCGGCCGATGGGCTGCTCGGGAAAGGCCTCGATGCTGCGCGCGAGCCAGCCATCGGCCTCGGTGGGGGTGCGGGTGATCGCCGCCTCCACCCCCGAGAGCCCCGCCGCCAGCGCCAGGGCGGCGGCCAGCGCGGCGGGGTCGGCGCCGGCCTCGCGCACCGCCTCGACGCGCCAGGTGTCGGTCGCCTCGTCGCGGAACAGCGCCACGGCGAGGCTGACGCTGCCCAGCGCCGCCTCGTAGGCGGGCACGGCGGCCTCGGGCAGGGCCGCGAGGCTCAGGGTCTCGAGCGGGGTGGGATGCTTCTTCACGCGCGCTGCCTCAGGCGGGCTCCACGAAACGGTCGAGCACGCGCTTGGGCCCGGCCTTCTCGAACTCGATGTCGAGGCGGTCCTCCTCGACGGCGGTGATGCGGCCATAGCCGAATTTCTGGTGGAAGACGCGCTGGCCCACCGCGAGGGCCCCGGCGCGGGCCGGGCGCTCGGGCACCTCCCAGGCGCCGGCCTCGATCACGCGCGGGCGGCGCGACGCCATGAGCGGCCCGGCGCCGAACACCGAGTGGGGCAGGCGCGGCGCCGGCGCCTCGCCCTCGCGGATCACCTCCTCGGGCGGCAGCTCGTCGAGGAAGCGCGAGGGGATGGTGCTGGTCCAGTTGCCGTAGATGCGCCGGTTCGCGGCATGGCTGATGATGCAGCGCCGCCGCGCGCGCGTGATGCCGACATAGGCGAGGCGCCGTTCCTCCTCCAGGCTCTTCGCGCCGCCCTCGTCGAGGCTGCGCTGCGAGGGAAAGAGCCCCTCCTCCCAGCCCGGCAGGAACACCATGTCGAACTCGAGCCCCTTGGCGGCGTGCAGCGTCATCAGCGAGACGCGCGCGCCCTCGGCGGCCTCGTCGTTCTCCATCACCAGCGCGATGTGCTCGAGGAAGGCGGCCATGCTGCCGAACTCGGCCATGGCGCGCACCAGCTCCTTCAGGTTGTCCAGCCGGCCCGCCGCCTCGGGGCTGCGGTCCTGCTTCCACATCCCGGTGTAGCCGCTCTCCTCCAGCGCCTGCTGCGCCACCACCACATGGCCCTCGCGGTCGAGCCCGGCGCGCCAGCGCTCGAGCCCCTCCAGAAGCTCGCGCAGCGCGGCGCGCGGCTTCGGGCGCAGCGCCTCGGACCGCAGCAGCCCCTGCGCGGCGAGGCGCAGCGGCACGCCCTGCTCGCGCGCCGCGCGGTGCATCGCGGCCAGCGCCGTCTCGCCCAGCCCGCGCTTGGGCACGTTGACGATGCGCTCGAAGGCGAGGTCGTCGGCCGGGTTCGTCATGGCGCGGAAATAGGCCACCGCGTCGCGGATTTCCTGGCGCTCGTAGAACTTCGCGCCGCCGAAGACGCGGTAGGGGATGCCGAGCGCGATCAGCCTCTCCTCGAAGCTGCGCGTCTGGAAGCCCGCGCGCACCAGGATGGCGACCTCGCCCAGGTCCTGGCCTTCGCGCCGCGCCGCCTCGATGCGCGCGCCGACCATGCGCGCCTCCTCCTCGCTGTCCCACAGCGAGACGACGCGGATCTTCTCGCCCTCCGCATCGCCGCGCCCGGGGCGCAGCGTCTTGCCCAGCCGCCCCTCGTTGCGCGCGATCAGGCCCGAGGCGGCGGCGAGGATGGGGCGTGTGGAGCGGTAGTTGCTCTCCAGCCGCACGATGCGCGCGCCGGGGAAATCCTTCTCGAAGCGCAGGATGTTCTCGATCTCCGCCCCGCGCCAGGAATAGATGGACTGGTCGTCGTCGCCCACGCAGCAGATGTTCCGGTGCCCCTGCGCGAGCAGCCGGAGCCAGAGATACTGCACGAGGTTCGTGTCCTGGTACTCGTCCACCAGGATGTAGCGGAACAGGCGGTGGTAGCGCGCCAGCACCTCGGCGTCGCCGCGCAGGATCTCCGTCACGTGCAGCAGCAGGTCGCCGAAATCCGCGGCGTTGAGCGCGGCGAGCCGCGCCTGGTAGGCGGCGTAGAGCGCCTCGGCCCGGTGGTTCGCGTAGTCGCTGCCCTCGGCGGCCGGGATCCGCCCGGGCGGCAGGCCGCGATCCTTCCAGCGCTGGATGACGGCCATGAGCCCGTTCACCGGCCAGCGCTTCAGGTCCACCCCTTCCGCCTCCATCACCTGCTTGAGCAGGCGGGCCTGGTCGTCGGTGTCGAGGATGGTGAAGTCGGGCTTGAGGCCCACCAGTTCCGCGTGCCGGCGCAGCATGCGCGCGGCGAGCGCGTGGAAGGTGCCGAGCCACAGCCCCTCCACCGGGCGGCCGAGGATGGCGGAGACGCGCTCGCGCATCTCCCGCGCCGCCTTGTTGGTGAAGGTGACGGCGAGCACCTGGTGCGGCTGGGCGCGGCCCGTCATCAGGATGTGCGCGAAGCGCGTGGTCAGCACGCGCGTCTTGCCCGTGCCGGCGCCGGCGAGCACCAGCAGCGGGCCGTCGAGCGCCTCGACCGCCGCGCGCTGCTCGGCGTTCAGGCGGGCGAGATAGTCGGGGGCGGGGGTTGCCGTCACGCCCCGCCCTATAGAACATCGCCGGCAGCCCCACCACACGCGCGCCGCCTTGCTCCTTCCGCTCCGCCTCGCCCTCGAATGGTCGGCCCGCCATGGCGCGGCGCTGCTGGCGGGCGGCATCTTCGTGGGGCTGGCCGTGCCCCCGCTCGCCGCCCTGCTGCGCGACGTGATGACGCCCACCGTGGTGGTGCTGATGACCCTGGTGCTGCTGCGGGTGGACCCGGTGCAGGTGCTCTCCTACCTGCGCCGGCCCCTGATGGTGCTGCTGCTGCTGCTGTGGCTGCTGCTGGCCTGCCCGCTGCTCGCCTGGGCGGCGGTGACGGCCGCGGGGCTCACCGGCCCGCTGGCGGCGGGGCTGGTGATCATGGCGACGGGCTGCGCCGCCACCTCCTCGCCGGCCTTCGCGCGGCTGGTGGGGCTGGACGGAGAGATCGCGCTGGTCGCCGCCGTGCTCTCCACCCTGCTCGTGCCCTTCACCGCGCCGCCGCTGGCGCTCGGGCTGATGGGCATCGACCTCGCCATCTCGCTCGAGGCGCTGATGATCCGCCTGGCGCTGGTGGTGGGGCTGCCGCTGCTGCTCTCGATCCTGCTGCGGCGCGCGCTGGGGCCGGCGCGGCTGGCCGACTGGGGGCCCTCGGTGGACGGGGCGGTGGTGCTGGTCGTGGTGCTCTACGGCTTCGGCGTGATGGACGGGATGCAGGCCAAGCTTCTGGCCGAGCCGGGCTTCGTGCTGGCGGGGCTCGCGCTCGCCTTCGCCGGCAGCTTCGCGCTCAACCTCGCCACCGCGCTGGCCTGCTGGCCGGCGGGGGCGCGCGTGGCGCTCTCGGCCGGGCTGCTCTCGGGCAACCGCAACATGGCGCTCTACCTCGCGGTGCTGCCGGCGGCGACGGACCGTGACATCCTGCTCTTCTTCGCGCTCTGCCAGTTCCCGCTCTTCCTCAGCCCCTTCCTGCTGCGGCCGGTGTATCGGCGCATCGGCGCACGCCTCGCTTGACCGGGACATGCGGCGGGCCGCAGGCTTCGGGCGCGCCCTTGGAGGAAGTCCGCCATGCGCCTCTCCCGCCGCGCCGCCGCCCTGCTGCCGCTCGCGTCCCTCTCCCGGCCCGCCCTCGCGCAATCCTGGTCGCCGAGCCAGCCGGTGCGCGTGATCATCCCCTTCCCGCCGGGCGGCACCATGGACCCGGTGGTGCGCCTCGCCCAGAACCACCTGCAGCAGGAGCTGGGGCAGCCCGTGGTGATCGACCACCGGCCCGGAGGTGCGACGGTGGTCGGCACGGTGGAGCTGCAGCGCGCCGCGGCCGACGGCCACACCATGCTGATGATCGCCAACAGCTTCGCCGCCAACGTCACGCTGCGTCCGAACACGCCCTACAACGCCCTGCGCGACTTCGCGCCGATCATGATGGCGACCGTGGTGCCGCATGTGCTGGCGGTGCACCCCGCGGTGGCGCGAGACTTCCCGGGCTTCCTCGAGGCAGGGCGCCGGCCGGGCCCGGGGCTGGCCTTCGGCTCCTACGGCATCGGCACCTCCAACCACCTCGGCGGCGAGCAGTTCCGCGAGCTGGCCCGGATCAACGCCGTCCATGTGCCCTACACCGGCAGCGCCCAGGCCAACACGGACCTCATCGGCGGGCGCATCCAGTTCATGTTCGCCAACCTGCCGGACATGATCCAGCCCGCGCAGCTCGGCCAGATCGCGCCGGTCGCCATCTCCAACGAGACGCGCGTGCGTGAACTGCCGCAGACGCCGACCATGGCGGAGGTCGGCTACCCGCTCGTTCTCTCCGACTCCTGGTTCGGCCTGATCACCCGCGCCGAGGTGCCGCCGGCCGCTCGCGCGCGGCTGGAGGCGGCCTGGGCCGCCGCGCTGGCACGGCCCGAGGTGCGCGGACGGCTGGAGGAGCAGGGCTTCACCGTGCTCGCCCGCCCCTCCGCGGCCTTCGCGGCCGAAATCCGCCGCTATGCCGACACCTACGCGCAGGTGATCCGGGCCAACGACATCACGGTGAACTGAGCGATGACGCCGCTCGAGCACATCCAGCCGCCCGGCCAGTTCAGGGTCAAGGCGCCGCTCTCGCCCGCGGTGAGGTGCGGGAACCTGCTCTGGGTCTCCGGCATCCCGGCCTATGACGCGGAGGGGAGGCTCGCGGTCGGCGACTTCACCGCGCAGATGACGCAGGTGATGGCGAACATCACCGGCATCCTGAAGGCGGCCGGGGCGGACTGGAGCCGCGTGACGAAGGTGAACGTCTTCCTCACCCGGCGCGAGGATTTCGAGGAGATGAACCGCCTCTACGCGGCCCATTTCCCCGACGGGAACTATCCCGCGCGCACCACCTGCATCGTCTGTTCCCTGCCCCGCCCGGACTTCCTGCTGGAGATCGAGTGCGTCGCGGTGCTCGGCTGAGGTGCTGGCGCCCAGGCCGCGACTCGGCCGGTCAGGCGCCCTGCTTCGGGCGCGCGCCCAGGATGTGCGCGATGGCGTAGGTGAGGTCGGGCCGGTTCAGCGTGTAGAAATGGAACTCGTCCACGCCGTTGGCCTGCAGCAGCCGCACCTGCTCGGCGGCCACGGTGGCGGCCACCATGCGGCGCGTGCTCTCGTCCTCCTCCAGCCCCTCGAAGAGCTTCTCGAGCCAGGCGGGCACGGAGGCGCCGCACATCGCCGAGAAACGCTTCACCTGCGCGAAGTTGGAGACGGGCAGGATGCCGGGCACGATCGGCACCGTGATGCCCTTGGCGAGGCAGCGGTCGAGGAAACGGAGATACACCTCGGTGTCGAAGAAGTACTGGGTGATCGCGCGCGTCGCGCCGGCGTCGATCTTCCGCTTGAGGAAATCGAGATCGGCCTCGGGCGAGAGGGCAGCCGGATGCGTCTCGGGGTAGGCGCCCACGCTGATGTCGAAGTCGGCGATGCGCTTGAGGCCGCGCACCAGGTCCTCGGCCTGGGCGTAGCCGCCGGGATGCGGCTCGTAGCGGGCCGCGCCGGCCGGCGGGGCGCCGCGCAGGGCGACGATGTGGCGCACGCCCGCCGCCCAGTAGCCCCGCGCCACCTCGTCCACCTCCTCGCGCGTGGCGCCGACGCAGGTGAGATGGGCCGCCGGGGTGAGGGAGGTCTCCTTCACGATCCGCGCCACCGTCTCGTGGGTGCGCGCCCGGGTGGAGCCGCCCGCGCCGTAGGTCACGGAGACGAAGCGCGGCGCCAGCGGCTCGAGCCGGCGGATGCAGGCCCAGAGATCCTGCTCGAGCTTCTCGTTCTTCGGCGGGAAGAACTCGAAGGAGAGCTTGGGCGGGGGAAGCTCGGCGTGGCTGGGCAGCGGACCCACCCGGGGCCCGGTCAGCCAGCGCTGGAGGGTGTTGGGCGGCGGCGTGTCCATCGGCGGGGGAATGGGGCCGGCGCGGCGGGATGGCAAGGGGCGTGGGCGGATGCGCTTGCGCCCCTTGCGGCGCGGCGCGCCCGGGGGTGTAAGGTGCTGCCCAGCGACTCGCACCCAAGGCGGGGCCACGGCCTCAGGCCGGCAGCCCCAGGACAAGGTCTCGACGCGCCCATGCGCCTTCCCTCCGCCCTCGCGGCCCTCCTGCTGCTCGTCGCGCTCGGCGCCTGCGCCGCGCGGCCGCCCGCGAACGATCCCGAGGCGCTGGCCGAATTCGTCGAGACCAACGACCCGCTGGAACCGACGAACCGTGCCGTCTATGCGGTGAACGGCGTGCTGGATGCGGCGGTGCTGCGGCCGGTCGCCCTCGCCTATCGCTGGGTGCTGCCGCAGCCCGTCCGCACGGGGGTGCGCAATGTTCTGGGGAATCTGCGCGCGCCCACCATCCTCGCCAACGACCTGATGCAGGGCGAGATGCAGCGCGCCGGCATCACCGGCGCGCGCTTCCTGATCAACTCCACCCTGGGCCTCGCCGGCATCTTCGACGTGGCGGAGGACCACTTCGGCCTGCGCGGCCACAGCGAGGATTTCGGCCAGACCCTCGCGGTCTGGGGCGTCGCCGAAGGGCACTACCTCTATGTTCCCGTGCTCGGACCCACCAACTCGCGGGACCTGATCGGCTTCGCCGTCGATTCGGTGCTCAGCCCCTGGTTCTGGTTCGGCCAGGGCACGGCCGTGGAGGCGCTGCGCTACAGCCGTGTCGGCCTCACCGTGGTGGATGCCCGGGAGGGGGTGCTCGATGCGCTCGACCAGATCGAGCGCAGCTCGCTCGATCCCTATGCCGTGCTCCGCAGCGCCTATCGCCAGCGCCGTGCTGCCGAAATCGCCAACAGCGGCGTCCAGGCCCCGCAGTCGGCCATGGGCACCGGCATCGGCATCGGCGTCCCCCCTGCCCGTCGAGACGGTCCCCCCAGCCGATGACGCCCCCGAACCGGATCGCCCGGCGCGCCCTCCTTGCGCTGCCGGCCGCTCTCGCCCCCCTCGCCGCCCGCGCCCAGGCCATGGATCCGCAGCGCGCCGCAGCCTTCATCCAGAGCACGGGCGAGGAGCTTGTCGCCGTGCTGAACAGCAGCGCGCCCTTGGCCGAGCGGCGCGACCAGGTGGCCGCCATCCTGCGCCGCGCCGTGGACATCGAGGGGACGGGCCGCTTCATCCTGGGCCGCTGGTGGCGCGTCGCCACCCCCGCCGAGCAGCAGGAATACCTCCGCCTCTTCGAGGAGAGTCTGATCCGCAACCTCGCCTCCCGCTTCGGCGAGTTCCAGGGCGTGCGCTTCTCCCTTGGCCGCAGCCAGGCCCGGACGGAGGAGGATGTGCTCGTCACCACCCTGGTCGAGCGGCCGAACACTGCCCCCCTGGTTCTGGACTGGCGCGTGGCGGAGGTGAACGGCCAGCCGCGCATCGTGGATCTCGTGGCGGAGGGCAGCTCGCTGCGCCTCACCCAGCGCAGCGAATACAGCAGCGTGATCCAGCGGAACGGCAACCAGGTCTCGGCGCTGCTCGCCGCCATGCGGGCGCAGAACGAGCGGCTGCGCTGAGTCTGCGGGCGCGGAGCTTGGCGCTTCCGGCGCAGGCGGATTTCGGGGAGAAATCCGCGCGCCGCGTCCCGGACCCGCCGCCATGAGCCTCGCCGCGCCCCTCGCCGCCGCCCGCCGCGCCCTGCTCGATCTCTCGACGCGCAACCGCCTCCTCGCCCTGCCCGCGAGCGGCCGGGCGCGCGGCGTGATCCCCTTCGAGGGCGAGGACGCCGGCTTCGTCGTGGCGCAGCTCGCCGCCGGCCGGGCCTTCGGCTTCGAGGCTGCCGGCGCGGCCGAGGCAGGGCGCGGCCGGCGCGCGCCGAGGGCAGAGGGCGTGGCGGTGGCGAACGCCGAGGCCAGCGCCGAGCAGTGGCGGCGCGACACCCACCTGCGCGCGGCGCTGGGCCCGGAGGAGCTCTCCCGCCGCCTGCGCGATCTGCTGAACGACGCGCGCACGGCGCGCGAGGAGAGCGGCGTCGCCGCGCTCTTCCTCGCCGTCGGCGCGCTCACCTGGTTCGACCCGGCCACCCCCGCCACGCCGCGCCGCGCGCCGCTCGCCCTCATCCCCGCCACGCTGGAGCGCGAGGGCGTCTCCAGCCGCTACCGCCTGCGCGCGAACCCGGAGGAGGCGGTGGAGAACCTCTCGCTGCGCGAGAAGCTCGCCGTCGAGTTCCGCATCGCGCTGCCCGAGTTCGCGGACTACGACCCGGCCGCCTGGGCCGAGGCGGTGCGCGGCGCCGTCGCGGTGCGGGCGGGCTGGTCGGTGGAGGCGGATGCGCTGGCGCTCGGCCTCTTCGCCTTCTCGAAGTTCCTGATGTGGCGGGACCTCGACCCCGAGGCGCATCCCGGCCTGCTCGCCCATCCGCTGCTGCGCCGCCTGCTCGACCCCGTGGCCCCGCCGCCCGAGCCGCCGCCCTTCCCCGATGAGGCGGATGTGGACGCGGAAATCCCCGTCGAGCGCCTCGATCACGTGCTGGAGGTGGACGGCAGCCAGGCCCTGGCGGTGGAGGCGGTGCGGCGCGGCCATTCGCTGGTGATCCAGGGCCCGCCCGGCACGGGCAAGAGCCAGACCATCGTGAACATCCTCGCCCAGGCCGTGCTGGACGGGCGCAGCGCGCTGTTCGTGGCCGAAAAGGCCGCGGCGCTGGAGGTGGTGAAGCGCCGGCTGGACACCCTCGGCCTCGGCGCGGCGGTGCTGGAGCTGCACAGCGAGAAGACCGGCAAGCGCGCGGTGCTGGACGATCTGCGCGCCACCCTCGCCCTGCCCCCGCCGCCGCCGCGCGCGCGCGAGGAGGCGATCCAGCGGCTGGGCGACCTGCGCGGGCGGCTCAACCGCCACGCGGCGGCGATGCGCGCCACCGTCGGCGCCTCGGGCCTGGTGGCGCAGGAGGTGATCGCCCGCCTCGCCCGGCTGCGCGCCGCCGGCGAGGCGCCGCCGCCCTTCACGCTGGACGCCGCGGGCTGGGACGGGCCGCGCATCCGCGCGCTGCGCGAGGCGGCGCGGGAGCTCGGCGCGCGGGTGGCCGGCGCGCGGAGCCCCTGGCGCGGCGTGCGGTCCGATCTGGACGCGCTGGCGGCCGACCGGCTGCTGGCGGCGCTGCCGCGCGCGCTGCGCGTCCTCGCCGCCGCCCCCGGCACGGTCGCCGAGGCGCGCGCCGCCCTGGCGGCCGAACAGCGCCGGGCCGAGGCGCCGATGCGCCCGGAGGAGCTTCCCGCCGCCCGCGCCCGCCTCGCGGATCTGCGCCTGATCGAGGCCGCGCGGCAGGATCCGCGTTTCCTTCCCGGCGCGCTGGACGCGCCGGGGCTGGCCGAGGCGCGCGCCACCCTCGCCCGGCCCGGCGGGTTGCTCGGCTTCCTCGACGGCGGCCGCCGCGCCGCCCAGGCCGCCCTCGCCGCGGCCCTGCGCGACCCGGCCGACGACGCCGCGCTGGAGGCGCTGCTCGCCGCCCAGGCCGCGCGGGCGCGGCTCGGCCCCGGCCCCGACGCGGCGACGCTCGCGCGCGACATCGCCTGGATGGAGGCGAACGCCGCGGCCTTCGCCGCGCCGCCGCCGGAGGAGGCGCAGCGCGCCGCGCTCGCCGCCTGGGCCCCGATCGCGGAGGCGACGGGCCTCGCCTTCGAGGGCCCCTGGTCGGCGCTCGCCGAGACGCTGGCCGCCTGGTCCGCCGCGCCCGAGGCGCTGGCCGACTGGCAGGGCTGGGCGCGCGCCCTGGCGGCGGCGCCCGAGCTCGCGCCCCTCGCCGCGGCGCTGGAGCAGGGCGCCCTCCCGCCCGAGCGCGCCGAGGCCGCCTTCGACTTCGCCCTGCACGAATCCCTGCTGCGCATCCTCTTCCGCGAGCAGCCGAGCCTCGCCGCCTTCGACGGGGCGGCGGCCGACAGGCTGCTGGCCGATTTCCGCGCCGCAGATGCGGCCCGGGTGCGCCTCGCCCGCGCCGAGGCCGCCGCCGCCCACGCCGCGCGGGTGAAGGCGCTGCGCGAGGGCGAGGCGCCTGCCGCCCTGGCCTTCCTGCGCGGCGAGTTCGAAAGAAAACGCGGCCATGCGCCGGTGCGGACCATCCTCTCCCGCGCCGCGCCGCTGATCCGCAAGGCCAAGCCGATCTTCATGATGAGCCCGCTCAGCGTCGCGCAGTTCCTCGCGAACCCGCACCACGCCACCCTGCCCGGCTTCCCCGAGTTCGACCTTCTGGTGATGGACGAGGCGAGCCAGATCGAGCCGGTGGACGCGCTGGGCGCCATCGCGCGGGCGAAGCAGCTGGTCGTGGTGGGCGATGACCGGCAGATGCCGCCCACCCGCTTCTTCCAGCGCATGACGGAGGATGCGGAGGACGCGCCCGAGGACGAGGAGAAGGTGCTGGAGGCGCGCGACGTCGAGAGCATCCTCGGCCTGGCCAACGCGCGCGGCATCCCGCGCCTGATGCTGCGCTGGCACTACCGCAGCCGGCACGAGAGCCTGATCGCCACCTCCAACCGCGAGTTCTACGAGGACCGGCTTCTGGTGCTGCCCTCGCCGCGCCCGCGCAGCCCCACGCTCGGCCTCTCGCTGGTCCGCGTGGAGGGACGCTTCGCCGGCAGCGCCAACCTGCCCGAGGCCGAGGCGGTGGCCGAAGCGGTGCTGCGCCACGCGCGCGAGACGCCGCAGGACACGCTGGGTGTGGCCGCCTTCTCGGTGACGCAGCGCGACGCGATCCTCGAGGCGGTGGAGCGGCTGCGCCGTGCGAGCCCGGAGACGGAGGCCTTCTTCGCCGCCCACCCCGCCGAGCCCTTCTTCGTGAAGAACCTCGAGAACGTGCAGGGCGACGAGCGCGACGCCATCATGATCTCGGTGGGCTACGGGCGCGGCGCGGACGGGAAGCTCGCCATGCGCTTCGGCCCGCTCTCCAACGAGGGGGGCGAGCGGCGGCTCAACGTGCTCATCACGCGCGCGAAGAAGCGCTGCATCGTCTTCAGCGGCATCGGCGCGGAGGAGGTGGACACGGAGCGCGCCAGGGGCCGGGGCGTGGCCGCGCTCAAGACCTTCCTCGCCTTCGCCGCCGGCGCCGAGGCGCGGCGCGTGGCGGGCGAGGAGGCGACGCCGCTCGCCGCGCTCATCGGCGATCTGGTCGCGCAGGCGGGGCGCGAGCCGGTGGCGCGCGTCGGCCTCTCGGGCCTGTTCCTCGACGTCGCCGCCCGCGGGCCGGAAGGCTTCGAGCTCGGGGTGGAGCTCGACGGGCCGGACTGGGCCGCGCTGCGCTGCGCGCGCGACCGCGACCGCGGCCGGCAGATGGCGCTCGAGGGGATGGGCTGGCGGCTGCTGCGCTCCTGGTCGCTCGACTGGCTGAACCGGCCGGAGGCGGCGCGCGCGGCGCTGCGCGCGGCGCTGGGGGTGGAGGCGGCGCCCCTTGCCACCCCGGCCGCCGCGCCCGAGACCGGCCTCGCCGCCCCCTATGTCGAGGCGAGCTGGGAGACGCCGCCGCGCTCGCGCGCGGAATGGACACAGATGATCCTCGCCATCCTGCGCGCCGAGGCGCCGGTGCACCGCGAGGCCATCCTCGAGCGCGCACGGCTGCTGGCGGGGGCGGCCTTCCAGCCCGCCGAGGCGCAGGGCGCGCTGCGCGAGGCTCAACTCCTGCACGGGGCGCTGGAAGAGGGCGGCTTCTGGCGGCTCGAGGACACGCCCCCGCCCGCCCCGCGCGACCGCCGCGCCGCGGCTGCCCATCTGCGCCGCGCCGCCCTGGTGCCGCCCGCCGAGATCGAGGCCGCCGCGCGCCGGCTGCTCGCCCTCTCCCCCCGCGCGAGCGAGGAGGAGCTGGCGGCCGGGGTGGTGCGGATGCTCGGCCTCGATGCCGCCGCCCTTCCCGCCATTGCCGCGCGCCTCGCCCTCGCCGCCGGGGCGGGCCGCCTCGCGCCCGGAGCCGAGCCATGACCCGTCCCGCCCCCGCCCAGCAGGTCACCTTCCTCTACGCCGAGGATCCCGCCGCCTCCTGGCGCTTCTACGAGGAGGTGCTGCAACTGCCCCTGGTGCAGGACCAGGGGACCTGCCGCATCTACGCCGCGGCCGAGGGGGATCGCGCCTTCCTCGGCGTCTGCCGCGCCCGGGCGCCGCGCGCCTCCGACAATCCGCGCGTGCAGGGCGGCGTGGTGTTCACCTTCGTCACGCCCGAGGTGGAGGGCTGGCACGCCTTCCTCAAGGCGAAGGGTGTCGCGGTGCCGCCCGCGCCCGCATACTCCGAGGCCTATCGCGTGACGCATTTCTTCGTCACCGACCCGGCCGGCTACCTCATCGAGTTCCAGCGCTTCGAGCGGCCGGACTGGCCCGAGCCCGGTTGACCGGCCCGGGCTTGGCGGGGGCGCGGGCCGCCCCACTTCCGAGGCATGAGCTTCGCGTGGGAGATGGGGCGCTGGGCGCTCGGCGCGCGCGGCGGCGCCTCGGTCGCCGCGCTCTAGGGGCTGCTCGGCGCGCGCGGGTGCGGCGGGCGGGCCTCGCGGAGGTGATCGCGCTGCGCCTGGGCTCGGCCACCGCCATGCCGCTGCCCGATGCGTGCTGCGACGTGGTGACGGCGCTGGAATGCGCCTTCCACTTCGACACGCGCGAGGCCTTCCTGGCCGAGGCCTTCCGGGTGCTGCGCCCGGGCGGGCGGCTCGCCATGGCCGACATCCTGCGCGCCCCGCCCGCCGCCTCCGCGCTGCTGGCGCGCTGGCAGCGCCTCTCCTGGCGCGGCTTCGCCGAGCGTTTCCGCGTGCCGGCGGCCAATGCGGTGGAGCGCGCGGGACTCGCGGCGCAGCTCCGCGCCGCGGGCTTCGCCGCCGCGCGCGTGGACTCCATCAGCGAGGACGTGTTCCCCGGCTTCCACCGCGCGCTGATGAGGGATGCCGCGCTCGCCCGCCGCCTGCCGGCCACGCTGCTGCTGCCCTATCGCGCGCTGGGCGCGCTCGGGGCAGGGCGGATCTACGCCGCGCTCGACGACGTGCTCGTCTTCGCGCAGAAACCGCGCTGACGCGGGAGGGTTCCATGGGTTTCTACGATTTCAGCGCCACGCGCAACGACGGCAGCACCCAGCCGATGGCGGACTATCGCGGCAAGGTGGTGCTGGTGGTGAACACCGCCTCGAAATGCGGCTTCACGCCGCAATACAAGGGGCTGCAGGCGCTCTACGAGAGCCATGGGCCGCGCGGCCTCGAGATCCTCGCCTTCCCCTGCGACCAGTTCGGCCACCAGGAGCCGGGGACGGATTCCGAGATCGCCGCCTTCTGCGAGAAGAATTTCGGCGTCACCTTCCCGCTCTTCGCCAAGGTCGAGGTGAACGGGCCGCGCGCGCACCCCCTCTTCGCCTGGCTGAAGGCCGAGAAGGGCGGCTTCCTGACCGACGCCATCAAGTGGAACTTCACTAAGTTCCTGCTCGACCGCGACGGCCGGGTGCGCGGCCGCTTCGCCCCCACCACCACCCCCGCGGCGCTGGTGAAGGAGGTGGAGGCGCTGCTGTAGCGGGCCTGGACCCCGCGCGCCGCCGGGCCTACCCTCCGCCGCCGACCGGAGGAGATCGCCATGACGCCCTTTTCCCGCGCCCAGATGGCCGCGAAGGCCGCCGCCGACATCCCCGAGGGCTGGGTGGTGAATCTCGGCATCGGCATCCCGACCCTGATCGCCGACCATGTGCCGCTGGAGCGCGAGGTGATCTTCCAGTCCGAGAACGGCGTGCTCGGCATGGGCCCCGCGCCGGAGAAGGGCCGCGAGGACCCCTGGCTGATCAACGCCGGCAAGCAGATGGTGACGCTGCGGCCCGGGGGCTCCTTCTGCCACCATGCGGACAGCTTCGCGATGATCCGCGGCGGGCACATCGACCTCTGCGTGCTCGGCGGCTTCGAGGTGGCCGAGAACGGCGACCTCGCCAACTGGGCCACCAGCGAGAACGACACCGCGCCCGCCGTCGGCGGTGCGATGGACCTCGCCGCCGGCGCCAAGCGCCTCTGGGTGGTGATGGAGCACCAGACCAAGGACGGGCGGCCCAAGATCGTGCGGCGCTGCGGCTATCCGCTGACGGCGCTCGGCAATGTCAGCCGCGTCTACACCAACCTCGCGGTGCTCGACATCGTCCCCGGCCTCGGCTTCGTGGTGCGCGACATCGTGGAGGGCATGAGCCTCGAGGAGCTGCAGGCGCGCAGCGGCGCCACGCTGCACACCCGGGCCTGAGGGGGGCGGGATGAGCGCCGCCGCCGGCATCCCGCCCTTCGAGCAGGAGCGGCTCGAGAGCATTGCCATGATCCGCGACAGCGCGCGCGGCCTGCTGGGCGAGGGGCTCGCCCGCGTGCGCGCCCTGCGCTTCACCGAGCCGGGCTTCGAGCCGGGCACACTCGCCGCGATGGGCGAGGCGGGCTGGATCGGCCTCGCCCTGCCGGAGGAAGCGGGCGGGGCCGGCATGGGCATGGGCGAGGCGGTGGCGCTGGCGGAGGAGCTCGGTCGCGCCCTCGCCCCCGAGCCGGTGATCCCGCTCATGCTCTCGGCGCATCTGCTGGCCGCGGCGGGCGAGGAGACGCTGCTGCCGCTGGTGCTGGCGGGCCAGGCGGTGGCGCTCACCGCCTGGCAGGACCGCGCGAACACGCTCGAGCCCGCCGCCACGGCCGAGGGCGCGCGGCGCTTCGTGCCGATGGGCGCGGGCGCGAGCCACTTCCTCTGGCCGGTGCGCGAGGGCGGGCGCGTGGCGCTGCACCTGCTGGTGCGGGACATGGCCGAGGTGACGAACGAGACGACGCAGGATGGCGGCCACCTGTCCACGGTGCGGCCGGACCCCTTCGTCGGCCATGGCCCGGGCAGCCACATCGCGGACGACATCGGCGAGGCGCTCGCCGAGGGGCTCGACCGCGCCGCGCTGCTGACGGCCGCGGCGCTCTTGGGCGGCATGGAGGCCGCCTTCGCCATGACGCTGGACTACCTCCGCACGCGGCAGCAGTTCGGCAGGGTGATCGGCAGCTTCCAGGCGCTGCAGCACAAGGCGGCCGACGCGAAGATGCAGGTGGCGCTGACGCGCGCGGCGGTGGAGCAGGCGGCGGCCGCACTCGATGCCGGCCTGCGGGGCGATGCGGCGCGCGCCCTCGTCTCCCGCGCCAAGGCGCGGGCGAGCGAGGCGGGAATGCTGGTGCAGCAGGCCTGCCTGCAGCTTCATGGCGGCATCGGCTACACCGACCAGTACGACGTCGGGCTCTACCTGCGCCGGGCCATGGTGCTCGCGCCGGCCTTCGGCGGGGCGGCGCTGCACCGCCGGCGCTTCCACGCCCTCTCCCCCGAGACGGAGGATGCCTGATGGACGGCACCGAGGCCGCGGCGCGCATGCGCGTCATCGAGGAGCGCGAGGGGCCCGTTGTCGTGCTCACCCTCGATTATCCGGCGCGGCGCAACGCGCTGTCGGTGCCGCTGCGCGTCGAGCTGGAGCAGGCGCTGGAGCGCGCCTTCGCCGACGGCACCACGCGCGCCATCGTGCTGACGGGCAGCGAGGGCGTGTTCTCGGCGGGCGGCGACATCTCGGGCATGAACATCGCCACCGCCTATGAGGGGCGCGAGCGCATGCGGCGCACCCACCGGCTGGTGCGGCTGCTGGCGCGCGGCAACCTGCCCGTGGTGGCGGCGGTGGAGGGCTGGGCCGTGGGGGCCGGCCTCTCGCTCGCGCTGCTCTGCGACACCATCGTGGCGGCGGACGATGCGCGCTTCATGGCCGGCTTCCACAAGATCGGCCTGATGGCGGACATGGGGCTCCCCGCCACCCTGCCCGCGCGCATCGGCGCGGGCCGCGCGCGGGACATGCTGCTGCACCACACGCAGTATCTGGGCACCGAGGCGCAGCGCATCGGCCTTGTGGACTATGTGGTGCCCAAGGGGAAGGCGCTGGAGGCGGCGCTCGAGAAGGCGCGCGCCCTGGCGCAGGAGGCGCCGCTGCCCATCGCCTACACCAAGCAGTGGTTCGCCGAGGAACTCGAGCGGGCGCTGGCGCGCGAGGCGGACTGGCAGGCCGCCCTTTTCGTCACCGAGGACCACAGGGAAGGCCGCGAGGCCTTCCTCGCCAAGCGCAAGCCGGTGTTCCGGGGGCGCTGAGGCACTCACCGAAGGTGACGCCGCTGAACACAAGGGCGTCGCCGAAGCCGTAGATGGTCTCGACCCCGAGGCCTTTGCCATTGGCCCAGAACCGGTTGTTTCCGCCGGCGTCGTGGAAGATGAGGTCATCGCCGGCGCCGCCGATGAAGGTGCTGCTGCCGGGGCTTCCGCTTCCGGTGATGACGTCGTTGCCGGCACCGCCATCGACAAGGTTCGACCACCCCGGCGCGGTGATGTCATCGGCGAAGGCCGTCCCGATGAGGGTGTTCTCTCCCCAGGGCTGGGGGCCGACCATGACTGCCATGGCCGCGTCCTCGTTCTGGGTTGCTCCCCCCTCGCGACCGACGCGCACAGGGTGGGGAACGCCCCTTTCGACTGGCTGACGCGTGAACACTCCCCCGCAAAACACATGTCCCCCGCAAAACACATGCCATCGACAAAGTCGATCTTGGTCTCGCGAGTTCGCATCGCCTTCGGCCCCCCGGCGGAAGGCGACATCGCCCTTGGGCCATCGGGCCCTTGTGGACACCACAAGCGACAATATCGTTTTTGCAAGAAACTTCGCTGGCGGGGATGGGCCCCGTTACCCCGGATGGCCGGGCCAAGGCGCCGGGGCCCCGGCCTTGCCCCAGCCGGCCCCCCGCGCGACCATGTCCCTGCACCGCGACGCCCTCGCGCATGCCAGGGGAGGCCCTCGTGAACGTCATCACACCCCGCGAACCGCTCGACCTCGACGCCATGCCGGACGAGGCCTTCCGTCTGCACATCCGCACCTGGATCGAGGCGAACTATCCGCCCGAGCTGCGCAATCCGCCCCGGCGCCTGCACTGGGCCGAGAACAAGGTCTGGTACTTCAAGCTGGCCGAGAAGGGCTGGCTCTGCCCGGGCTGGCCGCGCGAGTACGGGGGCTTGGGCCTCTCGCCCGCCAAGCAGATCATCTTCACCGAGGAGCTGGAGCGCTGGGGCTGCGCCCGCTGCAACGACCATGGCATCATCATGTTGGGCCCGCTGGTCATCCGCTACGGCACCGAGGAGCAGAAACGGCGCTTCCTGCCGAAAATCCTGACCGGAGAGCACATCTGGTGCCAGGGCTATTCCGAGCCCAACAGCGGCTCCGACCTCGCCAGCCTGCGCACCGAGGCGCTCGACATGGGCGACCACTGGCTCGTCAACGGCCAGAAGATCTGGACCACTCTCGCGCAGGACGCGAACTGGATCTTCCTCCTCGTGCGCACCGACAAGACGGCGAAGAAGCAGGAGGGCATCTCCTTCCTGCTCGTGGACATGACCTCGCCCGGCATCACCGTGCGCCCGATCCTCAACCTCGAGATGCACGACGAGTTCTGCGAGGTCTTCTTCGACAACGTGAAGGTGCCCAAGGAAAACCTCGTAGGCCAGCTCAACAAGGGCTGGGACATGGCGAAGGCGCTGCTCTCCTTCGAGCGGATCTATCTCGGCTCGCCGCGCCAGTCGGCCTACGCGCTGGCGCGGCTGCGTGAACTCGCCGAGAAAATGGGCGTGGCGGACGATCCCCTCTTCCTCGAGCGCTACGCCCGCCACCGCGCGGATCTCGAGGACCTCAAGGCGCTCTACGCGCGCTACGTGGCGGTGCTGAAGCGGGGCCAGCCGCTCGGGGCGGATGTCTCCCAGCTCAAGGTCATCCAGTCGGAGCTGTTCCAGCGCATCACCGAGACGGCGCTGGAGCTGGCGGGCGAGAACGCCGCGCTGTTCGGCCCCATGGAGGGCAACCGCCACCTCAACCCCGGCGCGCTCTACATCCAGGCGCGGCCCACCTCCATCTACGGCGGCACCAACGAGATCCAGCGCAACATCATCGCCAAGAACGTGCTGGCGCTGCCCTGAGAAGGACCCCGCCGGCGCCCGAGGCCGAGGCGAGGTCGTGCCGATCGGCCAGCCTCGCCGTCCTCTCGCCGAGGACGATGACGCCCCGATCCCCCGCGCGGCCGAAGCACGCCTGTGGCGCGACTCAGGCGATCCCGAGCACCTCCCGCATGGAATAGAGCCCGGGCGGCCGGCCCTTCAGCCACAGGGCGGCGCGCACCGCGCCCGTGGCATAGGCGCGCCGGTCGAAGCTGCGATGGGTCAGCGCGATGTGCTCGGAGGCGGCGGCGAAAAGCAGCGTGTGCTCCCCCACCACCTGGCCGCCGCGCAAGGCGGCGAAGCCGATGCTGCCGGTCCGGCGCGGGCCGGTGTGCCCGTCGCGCCCGCTCTCGCGCCCGGCCTCCTCCAGTGTGGTGCCGCGCCCGCGCGCCACGGCGCGGCCGATGGCGATGGCGGTGCCGCTCGGGGCATCCAGTTTCTGGCGGTGGTGCATTTCCAGGATTTCCGCATCGTACTGCGCGGCCGGCAGGGCGGCGGCCAGCTTTTCGGCGAGCGCGATGACGAGGTTCACCCCGGCGGCGAAGTTCGCGGCATAGACGATGGGCGCGCGATCCGCCGCCGCGGCCACCGCCGCCTCGTCCTCCGCCGAGAGGCCGGAGGTGCCGAGCACCAGGCCCCGCCCCGTCTCGGCCGCGAGCGCCGCGTGGCGCGCGGCGCTCTGGGCATGGGTGAAGTCGATCACCACCTGGCTCGCCTCGAACAGCGGGCGAGGATCCTCGCCGCGGCGCAGCCCGCCCGCGAGCTCGGCGCCCGCGGCCTCCACCTCCTCCACCAGCAGCCGGCCCATGCGGCCGGCGATGCCTGCGATGCCGATCCTCAGCGTCATGCTGTCCCTCCCTGGGCACTACACCACGCGCCGGGCCCGAGCGGCACCCCCATGGGCGGCGTGAATGGCCCTCATCAGCCCCGGCGCATGGCGCGGGACGCCGGCGCGCCGCACCTCCTGTCGGACCTCAGCACGGGAGTATCCGCCGATGAGCGAGATCGCCATCCTCTTCCACTCCGGCTACGGCCATACCGCGCGGGTGGCCGAGGCGGTGCGCGCCGGCGCGGCCGAGATCGCGCCCGCGCGCCTCATCCCCATCAGCGCCGAGGGCGAGCTGCCTGAAGGCGGCTGGGAGGCGCTGGCCGCCGCCCCCGCCATCGTCTTCGGCACGCCCACTTACATGGGGGGGCCCTCCTGGCAGTTCAAAAAGGTGGCCGACGCCTCCTCCAAGGCCTGGGCAGCCGGCGCGTGGAAGAACAAGCTGGCCGGCGGCTTCACCAACTCCGCCAGCATGAACGGCGACAAGGCCGTAACCCTGCACTACCTCCTCACGCTGGCCATGCAGCACGGGATGATCTGGGCCGGCACCGCGATGATGCCCGCCAACAGCAAGGCGGCACGGCGCGACGACGTGAACTGGCTGGGCGGCTTCACCGGCGCGCTGGCGCAGTCCCCGGCCGACGCCGCCCCGGAGGAGATGGCAGAGGGCGATCTCGAGACGGCCCGACTCTATGGGCGCCGCATCGCGGAGCTGGCGCGGCGGCTGGGCTGAGCCGAGGCGGGGCCGGGGGCGGGGCTAGCGCCCCAGCCCCTCCCAGAAATCCCTCACCTTGGCGAAGAAGCCCTCGCTCTCCGGGCTCGACCTGCCGGATTTCTGGGCCTCGGCCTCGAAGGCCTCCAGCAGCTCGCGCTGCTTCGGCGTCAGGTTCTGCGGCGTCTCCACCACCACCTGCACGTACATGTCCCCCCGCGCGGCCGATCGCAGCACGGAGAAGCCTTTGCCGCGCAGGCGGAAATTGTCCCCCGTCTGGGTGCCGGGCGGGATCTTCACCGCGGCGCGGGTGCCGTCCACCACCGGCACCTCCACCGTGCCGCCCAGCGCGGCCTGCGTCATGCGCAGCGGCACGCGCACCAGGATATTCGGTCCCTCGCGCTGGAAGATCGGGTGCGGGCGGATGCTGACATCCACGTAGAGATCGCCCGCCGGCGCGCCGCGCAGCCCGGCCTCGCCCTCGCCGGCGAGGCGGATGCGCGTGCCGTCCTCCACCCCCGCGGGGATGGTGACGCTGAGCGTGCGGTCCCGCTGCACCCGGCCCGCGCCCGCGCAGATCTTGCAGGGATTCTTGATGATCTTGCCGCTGCCGCCGCAGGTGGGGCAGGTGCGCTCGATCAGGAAGAATCCCTGCTGGGCGCGGATCTTGCCGGTGCCGCGGCAGGCGCCGCAGCCCTGCACGCTGGCCGCCCCGCCCTCGGCGCCGGAACCGCCGCAGGCCTCGCAGGAGACGGAGGAAGGCACGCGGATGGTCTTCTTCGTGCCGGAGAAGGCCTCCTCGAGCGAGATCTGGATCTCCTGCTGCAGATCGGCCCCGCGGCCGGAGGCGGGGCGCCCGCCGCCCGCACGCCCGCCGAAGCGGCCGAACATTTCCTCGAACAGGTCCTCGAAAGCGCCGCCGAAGGGGCTCCCGCCGGGTCCGCCATTGCCGAAACCGCCGGCCCCCGCGCCGCCGGGCTCGAAGGCGGCGTGGCCGAACCGGTCATAGGCCGCGCGCTTCTCCGGATCCTTCAGAGTGTCATAGGCCTCGTTCACCTCCTTGAACCGCGCCTCGGCGTCCTTGTCGCCCTGGTTGCGGTCGGGGTGATACTTCATCGCGAGCTTGCGGTAGGCCTTCTTGAGGTCGTCCTCCGACGCCCCGCGGCCCACGCCGAGCACCTCGTAGTAGTCCCGCTTGGCCATGGTCTAACCCCGTCCGGGAAGAGCCCGCGCCCGGAGCCTGCGGCATCCGGGCGCGGCGAGGGAAGGCTTGTCGCGCAAGCTCAGCCCTGCGGCTTCTTCTTGCTGGGGTCCACCTCCTCGAACTCGGCGTCCACCACCTTGTCCCTGGAGGCGCCATCCTCGGCCTTGGGCGCGGCCTGCTCGGCCTTGTAGAGGGCCTCGCCCAGCTTCATCGCGGCCTGGGAGAGCTTCTCGGCGGCGGCATTGATCGCCTCCACCTTGCCGCTGTCCAGAACGCCCTTGGCCTCGGCGACGGCGGCCTCCACAGCCGCCTTCTCGGCCGGAGGGGCCTTCTCGCCGTTCTCCCGCAGGGTCTTCTCGGCCGAGTGGATCAGCGCATCGAGGCTGTTGCGCGCCTCCACCGCGGCGCGGCGGGCGCGGTCGGCCTCGGCGTTCTGCTCGGCCTCGCGCACCATGCGCTCGATGTCCGCCTCGGAGAGGCCGGACTTGGCCTGGATGCGGATGTTCTGCTCCTTGCCGGTCGCCTTGTCCTTGGCGCTGACCGAGACGATGCCGTTCGCGTCGATGTCGAAGGTCACCTCGATCTGCGGCACGCCGCGCGGCGCAGGCGGGATGCCCACGAGATCGAACTGGCCGAGCAGCTTGTTGTCGGCCGCCATCTCGCGCTCGCCCTGGTAGACCTTGATGGTCACCGCCGTCTGGTTGTCGTCGGCCGTGCTGAAGACCTGCGACTTCTTGGTCGGGATCGTCGTGTTGCGCTCGATCAGCCGCGTGAACACGCCGCCCAGCGTCTCGATGCCGAGCGAGAGCGGCGTGACGTCGAGCAGCAGAACGTCCTTCACGTCGCCCTTGAGCACGCCGCCCTGGATGGCGGCGCCGATCGCCACCACCTCGTCGGGGTTGACGTTGCGCGCGGGCTCCTTGCCGAAGAAGGCCTTCACCGTCTCGATGATCTTCGGCATGCGCGTCATGCCGCCGACCAGGATCACCTCGTCCACCTCGCCGGCGGTCAGCCCCGCGTCCTTCAGCGCCTGCCGGCAGGGCTCCAGCGTCTTCTGCACGAGGTCATCGACCAGCGCCTCGAGCTTGGCGCGCGTCAGCGTCATGACCAGGTGCTTCGGCCCGGAGGCATCGGCGGTGATGAAGGGAAGGTTGATCTCGGTCTGCTTGCTCGAGGAGAGCTCGATCTTCGCCTTCTCGGCGGCCTCCTTGAGGCGCTGCAGCGCGAGCTTGTCCCCGCGCAGGTCGATGCCCTGCTCCTTCTTGAACTCCTCGGCGAGGTAGTCGATCACGCGCTGGTCGAAGTCCTCGCCGCCGAGGAAGGTGTCGCCGTTGGTGGACTTCACCTCGAACACGCCGTCCCCGATCTCGAGGATGGAGACGTCGAAGGTGCCGCCGCCCAGGTCATAGACCGCGATGGTGCCGGACTTCTTCTTGTCGAGCCCGTAGGCGAGGGCCGCGGCCGTCGGCTCGTTGATGATGCGCAGCACCTCGAGGCCCGCGATGGCACCGGCCTCCTTCGTCGCCTGGCGCTGGGCGTCGTTGAAATAGGCGGGGACGGTGATGACGGCCTGCGTCACCTTCTCGCCGAGATAGGCCTCGGCCGTCTCCTTCATCTTGGTCAGCACCATCGCGCTGATCTGCTGCGGCGCGTACTTCTTGCCGTCCACCTCGACCCAGGCGTCGCCGTTGTCGGCGCGCACGATCTTGTAGGGGGCGAGCGCCTTCTCCTTCTGCACCATCGGGTCGTCGAAGCGGCGACCGATCAGGCGCTTCACCGCGAAGAGGGTGTTGGTGGGGTTGGTGACGGCCTGGCGCTTGGCGCTCTGGCCCACCAGGCGCTCCCCGTTCTTGGCGAAGGCGACCATGGAGGGCGTGGTGCGCGCGCCCTCGCTGTTCTCCAGCACCTTGGCCTCCCCGCCCTCCATGATGGCGACGCAGGAGTTGGTGGTGCCGAGGTCGATGCCGATGACTTTGCTCATGCGAGCCTGCTCCCTTGCGGCGGCCCCGGGACGCGGCCCTGACCGGCGCCGCGCGAGGCCCCATGACGGGCCGCGCCCCATGCGCGGCCTCATCCGTCTGCCGATGTATTGAGCAGCCCGCGCCGCGGCAAGGGCGGCCGGCGCGGGATTCGCCACAGCGGTGCGCGGACGGCGCAACCCCCGCCCGCGAGGGCCGCATGGGCCACCCGGCTCAGCGGGGGTGGCTCAGCCCGATCCAGGGAGGGTCGAACAGCCCACCGAACCGCTCGAAGGCGCCGGGGAGGAAGGCGGCGTAGATGCCGCGCTCCACCCCCAGCACCGGGTGGGGGCGGTATTCGATCCGGTCGAAGCCGAGTTCGAGCAGCAGGTGCAGCATCAAGGGCGGGTTGGGGCCCCACCAGTTGGTCGGATCCCCGGCCAGGGTCGCGCCAGGGTAGAAGACCATCATGGGCCGCGCCTGATCGAGCGCGTCCTGATAGGTCTCGACCAGCAGCACGCCCCCGGTGACCTGCCGCACCCGCTGCATCACCGCGATCGGGTCGAACAGGTGGTAGAAGACGCCGAGGAAGAGCACGACGTCGAAGACGCCGATCTCCGGCGTGATGGCCGTGGGGTCGATGTCGAGCAGATCGAAGCGCGCGCCGGTCTCCTGCCGCACCAGCTCGATGGTGGGGCGCGCCTGGAACTGCGGATGGTTCCACACGTAATGGTCCGTCGCCAGCACCCGCGCCGCGCCGCGCCGCTCCGCCGCCAGCGAGAAGGCGCCGTTCCAGGCGCCGATGTCGAGCACGCTGGCCCCGCGCAACCGCACCGCGCCGAGGATCGCCTCCTCCTCCGCCGCCAGGTGCTCGCGGGACTTGAGGCCGGGCGTCACCACCCCCGGCCGCAGCGCGATGCTGTGGAACCAGAACATGCGCGCCACGCGCTCGCGCAGCGCATCGTCGGAAAGGCGGGTCTCGGCCATGGGCGGGCTATGGCGGCCCGCGCGCCGCGAGGCAAGCCGGGCGATTGACCGCGCCGGCCCGCCCTGCAGAGTGCCGGCATGCAGATCCTCGTGCTCGGCGCCGGCGTCATCGGCCTCGCCACCGCCCATCGGCTTGCCGCCGATGGCCACCGCGTCACGGTGATCGACGCCGAGCCGGCGGTGGCGCGCGGCGCCAGCGCGGCCAACGGCGCGCAGCTCTCCTACGACTACGTGGCGCCCTTCGCCGCTCCGGGGGTGCTGGGAAAGCTGCCCGGCTGGATGCTCGACCCGGACGGGCCGCTGCGTTTCCGCCCCGAGGCCGATCCCGCCCAGTGGAAGTGGCTGCTCGCCTTCCTCGCCGCTTGCAACCCCAGCCGGGCCGAGACCACCACGCGGCGCCTGCTGCTGCTCGCCGGCCTGTCGCGCGCGCTGATGCGGGACTTCGCCGCAACCGCCCCCTTCGCCTTCCACCACGCGCGCGCCGGCAAGCTGGTGCTGCACCCCGATGCGGCGGCGATGGAGGCGGCGCGGCGACAGATGGCGCTGCAGGCGCGCTGGGGCAGCGTGCAGCAGGCGCTCTCGCGCGAGGAATGCCTGGCGCTGGAGCCCGCGCTGGCGCGCATCGCCCCGCGCATCGCCGGGGGCGTCTTCACCCCCTCCGAGGAGGTGGGCGACTGCCGGGCCTTCTGCGAGGGGCTGGCCGCGCAGCTCGCGCGCGGCAACAACCCCGTCACCTTCCGCCTGGGCACGCGGGTGCGACAGATCGTCCGCGCCGAGGGCCGGGTGCGCGGCGTGCTCACCGAGGCGGGCGTGATCGAGGCCGATGCGGTGGTGCTCTGCCTCGGCCTCGGCGCGCGGGCGCTCGCCAGGCCGCTCGGGCTCGATCTGCCCATCTACCCGCTCAAGGGCTACTCCATCACCCTGCCGGTCACGGCGGATCGGGCCGCGCCGCGCCTCAGCGTCACCGACAGCCGGCACAAGATCGTCTATGCCCGGCTGGGCGCGCGGCTCAGGGTGGCCGGAATGGCCGATCTGGTGGGCGCGGATGCGCGGCTGGAGGAGCGGCGGCTTTCCAGCCTCATCCGCCTCGCCCGCGCCGCCTTTCCCGAGGCGGGGGACTGGGAGGGGCCGCTCGAGCCCTGGGCCGGGCTGCGCCCCGCCACCCCCACGGGGCTGCCGCTGCTCGGCCGCAGCCCAGCCGCGCCCAACCTCTACCTCAACACGGGCCATGGCGCGCTGGGCTGGACGCTGGCGATGGGCAGCGCCGCGGTGATCGCCGCGGAGGTCGCGGGCCGCGCGCCGCCGATCCCCCTCGAGGGGTTCCGGGCCGCGTCTTGACCCACCCCCGGCGCGCTGCCACACAGCCTCGCCCGCGCCCCGCGGGCCAGCCCGCCCGGATCCCCCGGCGCCTGCCGGGCTGACCGCACCCCGCGGACCACCAGCGACAAGAGGCCGAACCAAGCCATGCGCGACAAGGGCGAATACCTGTTCACCTCGGAGAGCGTCTCCGAGGGCCATCCCGACAAGGTGGCGGACCGCATCAGCGACACCGTGCTCGACACCTTCCTCGAGCACGACCCCTATGCGCGCGTGGCCTGCGAGACGCTGGTGACGACCAACCGCGTCGTCATCGCCGGGGAGGTGCGCGGCCCCGCCTCCATCACGCCCGAACTGCTGATGCACAAGGCGCGCATGGCGATCCACGACATCGGCTACGAGCAGGAGGGCTTCCACTGGAAGCACGCGCATGTCGAGTGCCACCTGCACGCACAGTCGGCGCACATCGCGCAGGGCGTGGACGCCTCGGGCAACAAGGACGAGGGCGCCGGGGACCAGGGCATCATGTTCGGCTACGCGTGCAACGAGACGCCGGAGCTGATGCCCGCCCCGCTCTACTACGCGCACCTCATCCTGCGCCGGATCTCCGAGATGCGCCGCAACGGAGACGTGGCGGTGAAGGGCCTGCTGCCCGACGCGAAAAGCCAAGTCACGCTGCGCTACGTGGACGGCAAGCCGGTGGGCGCCACCTCCATCGTGCTCTCGACCCAGCACGAGGAGGGACTCGACCAGGCGCAGATCCGCGCCATGGTGAAGCCGATCATCGAGAGCAGCCTGCCCAAGGGCTGGATGTGCCCCGACGAGGAGCTCTACGTGAACCCCACGGGCACCTTCGTCATCGGCGGACCCGACGGCGACTGCGGACTGACGGGGCGCAAGATCATCGTGGACACCTATGGTGGCGCCGCCCCGCACGGCGGTGGCGCCTTCTCGGGGAAGGACCCCACGAAGGTCGACCGCTCGGCCGCCTATGCCGCGCGCTACGTCGCCAAGAACGTGGTGGCCGCGGGCCTCGCGGATCGCTGCACCATCCAGGTGAGCTACGCCATCGGCGTCTCCAAGCCGCTCTCCGTCTATTTCGACCTGCACGGCACCGGCAAGGACATCGACGAGGCGAAGCTCGCCAAGGTGATCGACGGCCTGGTGAACCTCTCGCCCCGCGGCATCCGCGAGCACCTGCACCTCAACCGCCCGATCTACGTCCCGACCTCCAGCTACGGCCATTTCGGCCGCACGCCGGACCTGGAGAAGGGCACCTTCACCTGGGAGAAGACCGACCTGGTGGAGGAGCTGAAGCGCGCCTTCAACCGCTGAGCGGCGGGGCGCGAGCGCATCGGGGCGGCCTCCGTGCGGGGCCGCCCTTTTTCGTGACGAGACCCGATGAGCGAGCAGAACCTGCCCCAGGGCGTGCCGCTGCGCCTCTACGGGCGCCGCCGCGGCCACCCGCTCCGGCCGCGTCAGCAGCGCCTGCTGGCCGAGACCCTGCCCCGGCTGCGCCTGCGTCGGGAGGAGATCCCCGCCCTGCCGCGCCCGCTCTGGCTCGAAGTGGGCTTCGGAGGGGGCGAGCACACGCTGGCGCAGATCGCGGCGCATCCCGGCGTCACCTATCTGGCCAGCGAGGTGTTCGAGAACGGCCTCTGCTCGCTGCTCTCCGCCCTGGTGCCGGAGGGCGGCGAGGCGACGGCACCGCTGCCCGCGACGCTGCGCCTCTGGCCCGAGGATGCGCGCTCGCTGCTCGCCGCCCTGCCCGAGGGCGCGCTGGAGCGGCTGTTCCTGCTCTTCCCCGACCCCTGGCCCAAGGCGCGCCACGCCAAGCGGCGCTTCGTCCATCCCGCCATGCTGCCGGTGGTGGCGCGGGTGCTGGCGCCGGGCGGCATCTGGCGCATCGCCACCGACGACCCGACCTATCAGGAGTGGCTGCGCGAAACCTTCGCCGCCCAGCCCTTCTTCGCCCCGCACGCCTTTCACGCGGCGCGGCCCGAGGGCTGGCCGCCGACGCGCTACGAGGCGAAGGCGCTGCGCGAGGGGCGCCGCCCGCTCTACTGGGAGTGGCGGCGCCTTTAGCCCGGGCGGCCTACTCGGCCGTCTCGGGCTCCTTCTCCGCTTCCCCGTCGCCCTCGGGCTTGGGCAGGGCGGCGACGGGGGCCTCGGCGATGTCGAAGGTCAGCGCGCCGTCCACCAGGTTCACCTTCACCGCCCCGCCCTTGACGAGCTTGCCGAACAGCAGCTCCTCGGCCAGCGGCTTCTTGATGTGTTCCTGGATCACCCGCGCCAGCGGCCGCGCGCCATAGAGCGGATCATAGCCGCGCTCGGCCAGCCACTCCTTCGCGGCGGAGCTGAGCTCGATCGTCACGTTGCGGTCGGCGAGCTGCGCCTCGAGCTGCATGACGAACTTCTCCACCACCTGCGCCACGATCTCCGGCGTGAGGCCGGCGAAGGGGATGATGGCGTCGAGCCGGTTGCGGAACTCTGGGGTGAAGAGGCGCTTGATGGCTTCCTCGTCCTCGCCGGTGCGCGTCTCCCGGCCGAAGCCGATGGCGGGCTTGGCGAGGTCGGCCGCGCCGGCGTTGGTGGTCATGATCAGGATCACGTTGCGGAAGTCCACCGTCTTGCCGTTGTGGTCGGTGAGCTTCCCGTGGTCCATCACCTGCAGCAGGATGTTGTAGAGATCCTGATGGGCCTTCTCGATCTCGTCGAGCAGCAGCACGCAGTGCGGATGCTGGTCCACGCTGTCGGTCAGAAGCCCGCCCTGGTCGAACCCGACATAGCCGGGCGGCGCGCCGATCAGGCGGCTGACGCTGTGCCGCTCCATGTACTCGCTCATGTCGAAGCGGATCAGCTCGATCCCCAGCGTCTTGGCGAGCTGCTTCGCCACCTCGGTCTTGCCCACCCCCGTGGGGCCGGAGAAGAGGTAGTTGCCGATCGGCTTCTCGGGGTCGCGCAGGCCGGCGCGCGAGAGCTTGATGGCCGAGGCCAGCGCCTCGATGGCGCGGTCCTGGCCGAAGACCATGGCCTTGAGGTCGCGCTCGAGGTGGCGCAGCGTCTCCTTGTCGTCGGCGCTGACGGATTTGGGCGGGATGCGCGCGATCTTCGCGACCACCTCCTCCACGTCCTTCAGCGTGACGGTCTTCTTGCGCTTGTTCTCCGGCACCAGCATGCGCGAGGCGCCGACCTCGTCGATCACGTCGATCGCCTTGTCGGGCAGCTTGCGGTCATGGATGTAGCGGGCCGAGAGCTCCACCGCCGCACGAATGGCCTCCGGCGTGTACTTCACCTTGTGGTGCTTCTCGTAGTTGCTCTTGAGGCCCTGCAGGATCTTCACCGCGTCCTCGACCGAGGGCTCGTTCACGTCGATCTTCTGGAAGCGGCGGACCAGCGCACGGTCCTTCTCGAAATGGTTGCGGTATTCCTTGTAGGTGGTGGAGCCGATGCACCGCAGCGTGCCCTGCGCGAGCGCCGGCTTGAGCAGGTTCGAGGCGTCCATCGCGCCGCCCGAAGTGGCGCCGGCGCCGATCACGGTGTGGATCTCGTCGATGAAGAGCACCGCCCCGGGCTGGGATTCGAGCTCCGACACCACGGCCTTCAGCCGCTCCTCGAAATCGCCGCGGTAGCGCGTGCCGGCGAGCAGGCTGCCCATGTCGAGCGAGTAGATGGTGGACTTGGCGAGCACCTCCGGCACGTCGCCCTCGACGATGCGCTTGGCCAGCCCCTCCGCGATCGCCGTCTTGCCCACGCCCGGGTCGCCTACGTAGAGCGGGTTGTTCTTGGTGCGCCGGCAGAGGATCTGGATGGTGCGCTCGATCTCCTGGTCGCGGCCGATCAGCGGATCGATCTTCCCCTGCTGCGCCTTCTTGTTGAGGTTCACGCAGTAGGTGGAGAGCGCATCCTGGTTGCGCCCGCCGCTGCGGGGCTTCTCCTCGCGCTCGCTGCCGCCCTCCTCGGGCGTGGGCCCGGCGGTGCCCTGCACCGGGCGGGGCTGGCTGCGGCCGGGCGCCTTGGCGATGCCGTGGCTGATGAAGTTCACCGCATCAAGCCGCGTCATGTCCTGGAGCTGGAGGAAATAGACCGCGTGGCTCTCGCGCTCGCTGAACAGGGCGACGAGGACGTTGGCGCCCGTCACCTCGTCGCGGCCGCTGCTCTGCACATGGATGGCCGCGCGCTGCACCACCCGCTGGAAGCCGGCGGTGGGCTTCGGATCGCCGCCGCGGTCGGAGACGAGGCCGGCGAGGTCCTTGTCGAGGAACTCGGTGAGGTCGCGCTTCAGCTTGTCGAGATCGACGCCGCAGGCGCGCAGCACCGTCGCGGCATCGGCGTCGTCGGCGAGGGCCAGCAGCAGGTGTTCGAGCGTCGCGTATTCGTGCCGGCGGTCATTGGCGAGGCCGAGGGCCCGATGGAGCGTCTGCTCGAGGTTGCGGGACAGCATGCTCAGTACGCTCCCCTGTTCATGGACGCGCCGCACAAGTCGGGCGCGGCGGCCCGTTGATGGACGATGTGGTGGCTCTCCCCCCTGCGTGACACCCAGTCGAACTTAACAATATCGTCACCTGCCGGCCCACGTCACTCCTTCTCGATGGTGCACTGCAGCGGGTGCTGGTTCTGGCGCGCCAGATCCATCACCTGCGTCACCTTCGTCTCGGCCACCTCGTAGGTGTAGACGCCGCACACGCCGACGCCGCGGCGGTGCACATGGAGCATGATGCGGGTCGCCTCGTCGCGGCTCTTCTGGAAGAAGCGTTCGAGGACATGCACGACGAACTCCATGGGCGTGTAGTCGTCGTTCAGCATCAGCACCTTGTACATCGCCGGCTTCTTGGTCTTGGGGCGCGGCTTGACGACGACGCCGGTGACGGGTCCGCCGCCCTCCTCGCGCTTGTCCCCTTCGCCCGCGGTGACGGGCGCCATCGGTCGGTCGGTGCTGTCGAATCGGCGGTGCATGGCAGGCCGCTGGTCCATCCTCTGCGCCCCCAGGATATCGGGTGCGCGGCGCCCAGGAAAAGGCCCTCGCGCACGCCCGCCGTCCCATGGGCCGACTCCGGCCGCGCCGAATGATGAAAAGCGAAAGGCCCGGCCCCCCCGCGGGATCCGGGCCCGGACGCCTCGGCCCGAGCGGGCTCAGGCCGCGAGCGGCTTGGCCATCTTCTCCATGGCCAGCGTCACCCGCGCCGCGATGGGCTCCATGACCGTCTCGGCCACCTTGAGCGCAGCCTCCTGCAGCTTCGCGGTGTCGTTCATCGCCCGCTCGAAGGAGGCCTTGGCGAAGGAGGCCTGGAAATCGGCAGCCTCCTTCAGGCTCTTCGCGGAGGAGAGGGTCTTCATCCCCTCGATCGCGTGCTCGGAGAGGGCCTGGAACATCGCCAGGGTCTGGCGGGAGAGGTCCTGCACGCCGGTCACGTAGATCTGGCCGGCCTTGGTCATGGCCTCGAAATTGCCGCGCCCGAACTCCATCGCCTCCTCGGCCGCCTTCAGCATGTCGGCGGCGGTCTTGTTCGCCGTCTCGATCCCCTTCTCGACGGCCACGCGCGCCTGGGCGGCGCCCTCCGCCATCAGCTTCTTCGCCTGCGCCGCGCCGTTCTCGGCCGCCGCGGCCATCGCCTTCTTCATCTCAGCCTGGGTCGCCATCGTCTTTCATCCTTGCGCTTGCCGCAGCAGGAGACCCCCGACCACGGCGGTTTTGCTGCGATGCAGCATGCGGCGGAGATAGCGGTCTCCGCGCCGCCGATCAAGGACTTTTTGTGCGACGCACAAAATCCGGCGGCAGCACGCAGCCGAAACGGGTGGACAGACCGGCCCGGCGCTGGTTCAGTGGTGCCGCGGGCGCGTCGCCGGCCTTGGGGGAGGCCGGGGTGGCAGCCCGCGAAGGGGGTGTCTCGATGGGCGTTCTTCCTCGGCTCGGCCGTGCCCTGGCCGCCGGGCTGGCCTGCCTGGGCGCGATGGCCGCGGAGGCGGCGGCGTTCACCTCCGGTCCCCGCTATGCCGCCATGGTGGTCGAGGCGCGCACGGGCGAGGTGCTGGCCGCCCACAACGCGGAGGAGACGCGCCACCCCGCCTCCCTCACCAAGATGATGACGCTCTATCTCCTGTTCGAGGCGCTGCGCGACGGGCGGCTCACCCTGGCCTCCCCCATCCGCTTCAGCGCCGAGGCCGCCTCCCGCCCGCCCTCGAAAATCGGCGTGCCGGCGGGCGGCAGCATCTCGGTGGAGGGGGCGATCCTCGCCCTCGTCACCCGCTCGGCCAATGACGTGGCGGCGGCGGTGGCCGAGACGCTCGCCGGCTCCGAGGAGGGTTTCGCGCGGGTGATGACCCAGCGCGCGCGGCAGATGGGCATGTCGCGCACCACCTTCCGCAACGCCTCCGGCCTGCCCGACCCCGAGCAGGTGACCACGGCGCGCGACATGGTGCTGCTCGGCCGCCGGCTCATCCAGGACTTCCCGGAGCGCTACCACTATTTCGGCGTGACCCATTTCCAGCACGGCCAGCGGCTGATCCGCAACCACAACGGCATGCTTCTGGACTATCCTGGCGCGGACGGGATCAAGACCGGCTACATCCACGCCTCGGGCTTCAACATCGTCACCTCCGCCCAGCGCGACGGAGTGCGGCTGGTGGGCGCGGTGTTCGGCGGCCGCTCCTGGGTGGAGCGCAACCAACACATGGCCGAACTCTTCGACGAGGCGTTCCAGCGGCTGGGCGTGCGTGCCGCCCCGGCGCTCGCCGCGGCCCAGCCCCGCGTGATGGCGGCGCGCGAGGCGGGGGGCACGGTGAGTCCCGCCCTGCTGCGTCGGGCGGAGGCGCAGGCCCAGGCGCGCCTCGTCACGGCGCGCGCCGCCGCTCCGCCGCGCCCGGCGGCGACGCGCACCGCCCCCGCCGCCGCCCCTCCGTCCCGGGCGAGGTCGGTGGCCCAGGCCGAGGCGCCCGCGCGGCGCCAGACAGCCAGCCCGCCGCGCGCTGCGGCGAGCGCGAACCGCGCCGCGCAGCCCCGCCCCGCCGCCCGGACCGCGCCGCGCAGCGCCGAAGCGCCCCGCGCCCCCGCCACGCGCCTCGCCGCCAACTGACGCGCCGGCCGGGCCCGGCTTGCCGGCTCGGGGGTGGCGTGGCAGGAGGTCCGCGTCGTGTCGAGGACAGCCCGCCCATGGTGAAGCCTCTCCGGAAGGCCGTGATGCCCGTCGCGGGGCTCGGCACCCGTTTCCTGCCCGCCACCAAGGCGCTGGCCAAGGAGATGCTGCCGGTGGTGGACCGGCCGTTGATCCAGTACGCGGTGGACGAGGCGCGCGCCGCGGGCATCGAGCAGTTCTGCTTCATCACCGGCCGCGGAAAGACCGCGATCGTCGAGCATTTCGACGTCGCCTACGAACTCGAGAAGACGCTGGAGGAGCGGGGGAAGACCGAGATCCTGCAGGAGCTGCGCGCCCTCGCCATGCCGCCGGGCAGCATCGTCACCGTGCGCCAGCAGGTGCCCATGGGGCTCGGCCATGCCATCTGGTGCGCACGCAGCTTCATCGGCGACGACCCCTTCGCCATCCTCCTCCCTGACGACCTGATGCTCTGCGACACGCCCTGCATGGCCCAGCTCGCCGAGGCCTATGCGGCGACCGGCGGCAATGTCGTGGCCATCGAGGAGGTGCCGCGGGAGCGGGTGAACAGGTACGGCGTGATCGCCCCCGGCGCCACCCGCGGCAACCTCGTCGAGGTCACCGGCCTCGTGGAGAAGCCGCCGGTGGAGAAGGCGCCCTCCAACCTCACCATCATCGGCCGTTACGTGCTCATGCCGGAGGTGATCGGCCATCTGGCAAAGATGGAGAAGGGCGCGGGCGGCGAGGTGCAGCTCACCGACGGCATGGCGAAGCTGATCGGGCGCCAGCCCTTCCATGGATTGCGCTACGAGGGCCGCCGCTTCGACTGCGGCGACAAGGCGGGTTTCCTGGAGGCGCAGATCGCCTTCGCGCTCAAGAGGCCCGACCTCGCACCCCAGGTGCGCGCCTTTCTCGACAAGTATCGCTGACAGAGCCCCCTTCCCTCCACAGCGCGCGGACAGTCCCGATGCCCGGCTTCTCCCACCGCTTCGACCCCACCTCGCTGCGCGAATACGATATCCGCGGCATCGTCGGGAAAACGCTGCACGGGGCGGACGCCTTCGCCATCGGCCGGGTGTTCGGCTCCATCGTCGCGCGCGGCGGCGGAACACGGGTGGCGGTGGGGCGTGACGGGCGCCTCTCCTCGCCGGAGCTCGAGCAGCACCTGGTCGCGGGACTTGTCGCCTCGGGGATGGAGGTGCTGCGCGTGGGCTGCGGGCCCACGCCGATGCTCTATTTCGCCGCCTATGACCAGGGCACGGACGGCGCGGTGATGCTGACCGGCAGCCACAACCCGCCGGACTACAACGGCTTCAAGATGATGCTGGGCCGCAAGCCCTTCTTCGGCAAGGAGATCCAGGAGCTGGGGCGCCTCGCCGCCGCCGGCGAGGTGGTGCCCGAGGCGCGCGGCGCGGTGCGTGACCTCGACGTGAGCGAGGCCTACATCGCCCGCATGCTGCGCGACCTCGCGCCCGGCGGGAAGGCGCTGACCGTGGTCTGGGATCCCGGCAACGGCGCGGGCGGGGCCATCACCGAGCGGCTGGTGCGCCGCCTGCCCGGCACGCATCACGTCATCAACGGCGAGATCGACGGCCGCTTCCCCAACCACCACCCCGACCCCACCGTGGCGAAGAACCTCGCCCAGCTCATCGCCAAGGTGGCCGAGGTGAAGGCCGATCTCGGCATCGCCTTCGACGGCGACGCCGACCGCATCGGCGTGGTGGACGGCGAGGGGCAGATGCTCTTCGGCGACCAGCTCCTGATCGTGCTCGCGCGCGACGTGCTCTCCCGCAACCCGGGCGCCACCATCATCGCCGACGTCAAGGCGAGCCAGGTGCTGTTCGACGAGGTGGCGAAGGCCGGCGGCACGCCGCTCATGTGGAAGACCGGGCACAGCCTGGTGAAGCAGAAGATGGCCGAGACCGGCTGCCCGCTGGCCGGGGAGATGAGCGGCCACATCTTCTTCGCCGAGAAGTGGTTCGGCTTCGACGACGGCATCTACGCCGCCGTGCGGCTGCTCGACATCCTGGCACGCAGCCCCGAGAGCCTCGCGCAGATTCGCGCGGCGCTGCCGCAGGTGCTGAACACGCCCGAGCTGCGCTTCGACTGCGCCGAGGACCGCAAGTTCGCCGTGGTGGAGGAGGTGCGCGCGCGCCTCGCCGCCGCGGGCGCGGATGTGGTGGCGGTGGACGGGGTGCGCGTGAACACCCCCGATGGCTGGTGGCTGCTGCGCGCCTCCAACACCCAGGCCGTGCTGGTCGCGCGCTGCGAGGCCCGCACGCCGGAAGGGCTGGAGCGGCTGAAGGCCCAGCTCTCCGCGCAGCTCGCCGCCTCGGGCCTCGCCGCGCCGGATTTCTCCGGCGAGAACGCGGGGCATTGAGACGCCGTCGCGCATGTCCGGCGCCGGTCCGGCCGCAGCGGCGGCACGTCATGCGCCCGGCGGCTGGCCCCTACTCCCCGCGCAGCGCCGCCCCGGCGGCCAGCGGCGCGAGCGGCGCGGCGAGCGCCAGCAGGGCCGCCTCCAGCAGCAGATAGGGCCGCGGCGCGAGGCCGCTCGCCGCCGCCTCGATGGCCGCCGCGCCGAAGATCACCGCGGGGATGGAGAGCGGCAGCACCAGCAGCGGCAGCAGCACCCCCCCGCGCCGCGCCCCCAGCGTCAGCGCCGCCCCCGCCGCGCCGAACAGCGAGAGGATGGCGGAGGCCAGCGCCAGCGCCAGCATCGCCGCGGGCCAGGCCGCCACGGGCAGGTTGAGCAGCGCCGCCGCCGCCGGGGTGGCCAGCACCAGCGGCACCCCGGTGGTGAGCCAGTGGCCCAGCGCCTTGATCGCCGCCAGCGCCGCCGGGTGCAGGCCGCTCAGCAGGAGCTGGTCCAGCGAGCCGTCCTCGGCCTCGGCGCCGAACAGCCGATCGAGCGGCAGCAGCGCCGCCAGCAGCGCCGCGGCGAGCAGCGCCCCCGGCGCCAGCCGCGCCAGCAGCTCCGGCGAGGGACCGACGCCGAAGGGGAACAGCGCCGCCACCAGCACGAAGAACAGCACGGCCGAGAGCGTCTCGGCCGGGTGGCGCAGCGCGAGGCGCAGCTCCCGCAGCAGCAGCGCGGTCACAGCCGCAGCTCCCGCGCGCCCGGCAGCGGCAGGGGCAGATGGGTGGCCGCCACCACCATGCCCCCCGCCGCCCGGTGCGCGGCAAACAGCGGCCCGAGCCGCGCCACCGAGGCGGCATCCAGCCCCACGCTCGGCTCGTCGAGCAGCCACAGCGGCACGGGGGCGAGCGCCAGCCGCGCCAGGGCCAGCCGCCGCTTCTGCCCGGAGGAGAGCACCCGCGCCGGCAGATCGGCGAGCGGCAGAAGCTCGAGCGCGGCAAGCGCCGCCTCCACCTCGCCGCCCCAGAGCCGGGCGAAGACAGCGAGGTTCTCGCGCGCGGTAAAGGCCGGCTTGAGCGCGTCCTGGTGGCCGAGGTAGCGCAGCCGCGCGCCATGCGCCACGCGGTCGGCCAGCGCGTCCTCGCCCGCCCAGAGCAGCCGGCCCTCGGCGGCCGGGATCAGCCCCGCCAGCAGGCGCAGCAGCGAGGATTTGCCCGCGCCGTTCGCCCCGGTCAGCAGCAGCGCCTCGCCGGGGGCGAGGGAGAAGGAGAGATCGGCGAAGACCAGCCGCTCGCCCCGCCAGCAGGCCAGTTGTTGCGCTTCCAGCACGTGAACGGCGGCACCCCCCGCCCGATGGACCCTGGCACATCGCCATGCTTAAACCCGCGGCGCAAGTGTTGGGGATGCAGCCATGCGCATGATCGGGCAGGACAGCCTCGGGGTCGGGCGCGACCTCCGGGTGGACGGCAAGACCTACAAGTATTTCAGCCTTCCGGAGGCGGCGGCGAAGATCGGCGACATCGCCCGGCTGCCCTTCTCGCTGAAGGTGCTGCTCGAGAACGTGCTGCGCTTCGAGGACGGCCGCAGCTACACCGTCGAGGACGCGAAGGCCATCGCCGGCTGGCTGGCCAATGGCGGCAGGAGCGACCGCGAGGTGCCCTTCCGCCCCGCGCGCATCCTGATGCAGGACTTCACCGGCGTGCCCGCGGTGGTGGACCTCGCCGCCATGCGCGACGGCATCCTCCGCCTCGGCGGCGATCCGCGCAAGGTGAACCCGCTGGTGCCGGTCGATCTCGTGATCGACCACTCCGTGATGGTGGATGTGAGCGGCACGGCGAATGCGCTGCAGCGGAACGTGGACATCGAGTTCGAGCGCAACGGCGAGCGCTACGAGTTCCTGCGCTGGGGCCAGGAGGCGTTCAACAACTTCCGCGTCGTGCCGCCGGGCACGGGCATCTGCCACCAGGTGAACCTCGAATACCTCGCGCAGGTGGTCTGGACCGCGACGGATGCGGGCGAGACCTACGCCTATCCCGACTCCTGCTACGGCACGGACAGCCACACGACCATGGTCAACGGCCTCGGCGTGCTGGGTTGGGGCGTGGGCGGCATCGAGGCGGAGGCGGCCATGCTCGGCCAGCCCATCGCCATGCTGATCCCGGACGTGATCGGCTTCCGCCTCACCGGCCGGCTGCGCGAGGGCGTGACCGCGACCGACCTTGTGCTCACGGTCACGCAGATGCTCCGCAGGAAGGGCGTGGTGGGCAAGTTCGTGGAGTTCTTCGGCCCCGGCCTCGCGCACATGCCGCTCGCGGACCGCGCGACCATCGCCAACATGGCCCCCGAGTACGGCGCCACCTGCGGCTTCTTCCCGGTGGACGAGGTCACCCTCTCCTACCTGCGCCTCTCCGGCCGCGACGAGCACCGCATCAACCTGGTGCGCGAGTATTGCAAGGCGCAGGGCATGTGGCGCGACGACACCACGCCCGATCCGGTCTTCACCGACACGCTGGAGCTCGACCTCTCCACCGTCGAACCCAGCCTGGCCGGACCCAAGCGCCCGCAGGACCGGGTGGCGCTCTCCGGCGTGGCGGCCGGCTTCGAGAAGGACCTCAAGGCCGGCGTGATGGGCGTGCCGGGCGACAACGCCGATCTGCGCGTGCCGGTGGAGGGCGCCAACTTCGACCTCGGCCATGGCGATGTGGTGATCGCGGCGATCACCTCCTGCACCAACACCTCCAACCCCTATGTGCTGGTGGCGGCGGGGCTCTTGGCGCGCAAGGCCCGCGCCCGCGGCCTCGCGCCCAAGCCCTGGGTCAAGACCTCCCTCGCCCCGGGCTCGCAGGTGGTGACGGACTATCTCGCCAAGTCCGGCCTGCAGGCGGATCTCGACGCGCTGGGCTTCCAGACGGTGGGCTATGGTTGCACCACCTGCATCGGCAACTCCGGCCCGCTGCCGGAGGCGATGGTGGAGGCGATCGAGGCCAATAAGCTGGTCGTCTCGGCCGTGCTCTCGGGCAACCGCAACTTCGAGGGGCGCGTGCACGCCAATGTGCGGGCGAACTACCTCGCCTCGCCGCCGCTGGTGGTGGCCTATGCGCTGGCCGGCACGGTCCGCAAGGACCTCACGCGCGAGCCGATCGGGACCGGGAGCGACGGCCGGCCGGTGATGCTGGCCGACATCTGGCCCAGCCAGCAGGAGGTGGAACAGGTCGTCCACTCCGTGCTGACGCGGGACATGTTCCAGTCCCGCTATGCCGACGTGTTCAAGGGCCCGAAGCAGTGGCAGTCCATCCGCGTGGATGCGGACAGCGACACCTATCGCTGGAACGCGGGCTCCACCTACGTGCAGAACCCGCCCTATTTCGAGGGGATGAGCATGGAGGTGAAGCCGCTCGCCTCCATCGAGGGGGCGCGCATCCTGGCGCTGCTCGGCGATTCCATCACCACGGACCACATCTCGCCCGCCGGCAACATCCGCAAGACCAGCCCGGCGGGGAGCTACCTGCTCGAGCACCAGGTGCGGCCGGCCGACTTCAACAGCTACGGCGCGCGGCGCGGCAACCACGAGGTGATGATGCGGGGCACCTTCGCCAACATCCGCATCCGCAACGAGATGGTGCCGGGCATCGAGGGCGGCATCAGCAAGCATTATCCCTCGGGCGATGTGGCGCCGATCTACGACGTGGCGATGCGCTACAAGGCCGAGGGCGTGCCGCTGGTGGTGGTCGGCGGCAAGGAGTACGGCACGGGTTCCTCGCGCGACTGGGCGGCGAAGGGCACCTTCCTGCTGGGCGTGAAGGCGGTGATCGCCGAGAGCTTCGAGCGCATCCACCGCTCCAACCTCGTGGGCATGGGCGTGCTGCCGCTCGTGTTCAAGGAGGGCGAGAACCGGCTCACCCTCGGGCTGAAGGGCGACGAGGTCATCGCCATCCGCGGCATCGAGGCGCTGAAGCCGCGCATGATGCTGGAGCTCGAGATCGCGCGCGCCGATGGCAGCGTGACGCGCACCGAGGTGCTGTGCCGCGTGGATACCGCCGATGAGGTGGAATACTACCGCAACGGCGGCATCCTGCACTACGTGCTCCGCGGCATGGCGGCCTGAGCGCCGCCGCCGGCGCGGAGGCCGACATCGAGGGCGCGCCCGCGGCGTGGCGCGCCCGCTCCGCCCCGGGTCTCAGTAGCGCGGCGCAGGCTGCGGGGTGGTGATGACGCCCGTGGCCGCGCCGACCGCGCCGCCCGTCAGCGCGCCGATGCCCGCGCCGCGCCAGCCGCCGATGGCTCCGCCGATGGCGGCCCCGGCCCCGGCGCCGATCAGCCCGCCGCCCGCGGCCCGCTGGGCCGGGTCGTAGGGATTGGTGCAGCCCGCCGTGGCGAGCGCGGCAAGGAGGAGGACGGGAAGAACGAGCGTGCGCATGTCTGGGGACTCCCTGTGGCGGCCGCGGCCGCCGCGGGGAGTGTAGTGCCTGTCGGGGGCGGCCGGAACCGTCATGGGGGGCCGCGCAGGCGCCTCCCCTACTCGGCCGCGCTGCGCTGCCCCGCCTGGGGCCGGCGCGCGCGCAGCCGGCGGATGCGCCGCGCATCCGCGTCCAGCACGCGGAACTCGATCCCCGAGGGGTGGGTGATGATCTCGCCCCGCGCCGGCACCCGGCCGGCGAGGGTGAAGACAAGGCCGCCCACCGTGTCGATGTCCGCTCCGCGCTCCTCCTCGGTGAGCACGGCACCCAGCCGTGCCTCGACATCCGGGATGGGGGTGCGGGCGTCCAGCTCCCACACGCCCTCGCCGCGCTCGAGGATCTGGGGCGCGCCCTCCTCGTCGTGCTCGTCGGCGATGTCGCCCACGATGGTCTCGACCAGATCCTCGATGGTGACGAGGCCGTCGATGCCGCCATACTCGTCGACCACCAGGGCCATGTGCACGCGCTCCTGGCGCATGCGCAGCAGGAGGTCGAGCACCGGCACCGAGGGCACGACGAAGAGCGGCTTGCGCAGCACCGCACGCAGCGAGAACTCCCCCTCCCGGCCGAGGGCGGCGATGATGTCCTTGATGTGGACCATGCCCAGCACCTCGTCGAGCTGGCCCTGATAGACCGGATAGCGGCTGTGCCCCTCGCGCTGGATCGCCGCCATGGCCTGGGAGAGGCTGAGGTCCACCGGCAGGGCGACGATGTCGGCCCGCGGCACCATCACGTCATAGGCGGTGGCGCCGCGCAGCTTGAGCACATTGGCGAGCAGCGCGCGCTCGTGCCGATCGAGGGTGCGCGCCTCGGGCTGGGAGGCGGCGTCGGCGGCCTCGATCAGCTCCTCCACCCGGTCGCGCAGGCTCTCCTCGCGCTTGCCGAAGAGGCCGCGCAGGCGCCGGATCAGTTCCGGCCTCGCTTGGGATCCCTCCGAGGGCATGCTCAGGCCGCCATGCGCCAGCGCGCGCGCCAGGGGTTGGGCAGGCCAAGCCGACGCAGGATGCGCGCCTCCGCCCGCTCCATCGCCACCGCCTCGCCCGCGCCCTGATGGTCGTGGCCGAGCAGGTGCAGCGTGCCGTGCACCACCAGATGGGCGAAATGCGCCGCGAGGGGCCGCCCCTCGGCCGCCGCCTCGCGCCGCAGCACGCCGAGCGACACGGCGAGGTCGCCCAGGGTCAGCGCGCCATAGGGCGCGGGGAAGGAGAGCACGTTGGTGGCCTTCTCGCGCCCGCGGAAGCCGGCGTTGAGGCGGCGGATCTCCGCGTCGTCGGTCAGCAGCAGGGTGAGATGGCCGGTGGCGCCCTGGTCGGCGAGGGCCGCGGCGACGCAGCGGCGCGCAAGGCGCTCCACCCGCGGCAGGGCGGCGCGCCAGCCCGGCGCGCCGAACACCACCTCCACCACCGGCCCGGCGGACACGATCCCGCCGCCGGGCGCCCTACTTCCCGGCTCCATCCTGCCCCTTCCCGCCCGCAAGGCGCGTCTCGGCCGCACGGCCCTTCTCCGCCCTGCCATAGGCCGCGACGATGCGCCCCACCAGCGGGTGGCGCACCACGTCCCGCTCGTCGAAGCGTGTGAAGCCGATCCCCGGCACGTCGCGCAGCACCGAGATGGCCTCGGCGAGCCCCGATGTCACCCCCGCCGGCAGGTCCACCTGCGAGGGGTCGCCGGTGATCGCCATGCGCGTGCCCTCCCCCATGCGTGTCAGGAACATCCGCATCTGCGCGGGGGTGGTGTTCTGCGCCTCGTCGAGAATGGCGAAGCAGTGGGAGAGGGTGCGGCCACGCATGAAGGCGAGCGGGGCGATCTCGATCTCGCCGGCGGCGATGCGCCGCGCCACCTGCTCGGCCGGCAGCATGTCGTGCAGCGCGTCGTAGAGGGGACGGAGGTAGGGGTCCACCTTCTCCTTCATGTCGCCGGGCAGGAAGCCCAGCCGCTCGCCCGCCTCGACGGCGGGGCGGGAAAGCACGATGCGGTCCACCCGCTGCGCGAGCAGCAGCGCCACCCCCTGCGCGACGGCGAGATAGGTCTTGCCCGTACCGGCGGGGCCGATGCCGAAGACCATGTCGTGCCGGGCGAGCGCCTCCATGTAGGCGGCCTGGGCGGGCGTGCGGGGGGCGATGGCACCGCGCCGGGTGCGGATTTGCGGCAGGTCCTGCAGAGGCAGGCGCGGGTCGGCTTCTGCCTCGCCCTCGGCCATGCGGATGGCCGCCTCCACCTCTGCGCTGCCGATCGCCCCGCCGCGCTCCAGCGCGCGCCAGAGGCCCCGCAGCACCTGCTCGGCCATCTCGGTGCGGGCCGCGGCGCCGGAGATGGTGAGGCGGTTGCCCCGACAGGCCAGCCGCACGCCCAATCGTCCCTCGATCCGCGCCAGGTGCTTGTCGTGCTCGCCATAGAGCAGGGGAAGCAGCGCGTTGTCCTCGAACTGCAGCGTCACGCTGCGCGGTTCGGAGGAGGGCGGCCCGGCCGAGCCGGCGGCGCGGGCGCGGAGCGCGAGGGCTGTGCTCAAGCGGCGTGTTTCTCCTGGTTGGGCGGGTGCAGCAACTCTCCGGCGAGGGAGTTGGGGTGGGCGGCCGCGATCCGCACCCTCTGCACGGCGCCGATCAGCCCTGCGGGCGCGGCGGCGTGGACGGGCTGGAGCCAGGGGCTGCGGCCGAGAAGCTGGCCGGGATGGCGGCCGGGGCCGGTGAAGAGCACCTCCACCTCCTGTCCGACCTTGGCTGCGTTGAAGGCCGACTGCTGCGCGCGCAGCAGCGCCTGGATCTCGGCGAGCCGGCGGTCCTTCACCGCCTCGGGGATCTGCCCGGGCGCGGCCGCGGCCGGGGTGCCGGGCCGGGGCGAATACTTGAAGCTGAAGGCCTGGGCGAAGCCCACGCGCTCGATCAGCCGCAGCGTGGCGGCGTGGTCGGCCTCCGTCTCGCCCGGATGGCCCGCGATGATGTCGGTGGAGAGGGCGAGGTCCGGCCGCGCCGCGCGCAGCGCGTCGACGAGGCGGAGATAGTCCTCGGCCCGGTGACCGCGGTTCATCGCGGCCAGCACCCGGTCGCTGCCCGACTGCACGGGCAGGTGCAGGAAGGGCATCAGCGCCGGGATGTCGCGGTGCGCGGCGATGAGCGCCGCGTCCATGTCGCGCGGGTGGGAGGTGGTGTAGCGCAGCCGGGCGAGCCCCGGGATCTCGGCGAGCGCCGCCAGCAGGCGGGCGAGGTTCCAGCTCCCGCCCTCCAGGCCCTCGCCGTGCCAGGCATTCACGTTCTGGCCGAGCAGCACCACCTCGCGCGCGCCCTGCGCGACGAGGCGCCGCGCCTCGGCCAGCACCGCTGCCGCCGGGCGCGAGTATTCGGCGCCGCGCGTGTAGGGCACCACGCAGAAGGAGCAGAACTTGTCGCAGCCCTCCTGGATGGAGAGGAAGGCTGTGATCCCCTGGGGCGCGCTCGCCTCGGGCAGGTGGTCGAACTTGTCCTCGGGGGGGAACTCCGTCTCGATCACCACACCCCCGGCGCGGGCGACCCGCGCCACCAGCTCGGGCAGGCGGTGGTAGCTCTGCGGCCCCAGCACCAGGTCCACATAGGGGGCGCGGGCGATGATCTCCGCCCCCTCGGCCTGGGCCACACAGCCCGCGACCGCGAGCAGCATCCGCCCGCCCTCGGCGCGGCGCGCCTCCTTCAGGGCGCGCAGCCGGCCGAGCTCGGAGAACAGCTTTTCCGTCGCCTTCTCGCGGATGTGGCAGGTGTTCAGGATCACCATGTCCGCCGCCTCGGGCGAGGCGACGGGGGCATAGCCGAGGGGGGCCAGCACATCGGCCATGCGATGGCTGTCATAGACGTTCATCTGGCAGCCCCAGGTCTGCACGAAGAGGCGCTTCTTCGCGCCCGCCCCGGGGGAGGCCTGCGTGGTCTCGGTCATGGGGAACCCTCACCGGCCGCCGGAAGGGCGGGCCAGGACGGGCAGATGCGGAAGCCGCGCCGCGCGGTCAAGAAGCGCGGCCCCGGTCCGGCAAGGGGCGCTGACGCGTCATGCCCGTCACGCTTCCAGAACGGGCCCGCGCCGGTCAAGGGAAAGCGTGTGACTCCTCGCGGTCAGGCCGCCGGCACGCCCTTGCTGGTCGAATACTCGAAATGCAGCGCCTCGCCGGGGAAGACGCGCGGATGGATGGCATGGGCGGCCACGGCCGCCTCCGAGAAGCCCTGCAGGATGAGCTTGAGCTTTCCCGGATAGGTGGCGATGTCGCCGATGGCATGCACGCCCGGGATGTTCGTCTCGCAGGTGGCCGGGTTCACCGCGATGTGGTGCCGATCGAGCCCGAGCCCCCACTGGGCGATCGGGCCGAGCTCCATGGACAGGCCGAAGAAGGCGAGCAGGTGATCGGCCTCGACCCGGCGCGTCTCGCCCTTGAGCGTGGCGAGCACCACCGCCTCGAGCCGCGCCCCGTCCCCCTCCAGGCCGTGCAGCTGGTAGGGGATGGCGAGCTCGATCTCGCCGCGCTCGGCGGCGGCCTTGAGCTGGGCGGCGCTTTCCGGCGCGGCGCGGAACTTGTCGCGCCGGTGCACGACGGTGACGCGCGCCGCCACCTCCTTCAGCGAGAGCGCCCAGTCCACCGCCGAATCCCCGCCCCCGGCGATCACCACCCGCTTGCCGCGGAACTCCTCGCGCCGCGTCACCAGATAGCGCACGGCGCCCGAGGCCTCGTAGCCCGCGAGGCCGGGCAGGGGCGGGCGGTTCGGGCCGAAGGCGCCGGCCCCGGCGGCGATGATGACCGCGCGCGCGCGGATGCCGTGCCCGGCGCTGGTGGAGAGGAGGAAGCGCCCGTCCTCCTCCCGCGCCAGGGTCTCGACGCGCTGGCCGAGCAGGGTGCGCGGCGCGAAGGGCGCGGCCTGGGCCTCCAGCGCGCGGATCAGCGCCGCGCCCTCGATGCGCGGATGGGCGGGAATGTCGAAGATGGGCTTCTCGGGATAGAGCGCGGCGCACTGGCCGCCGATCTCCTCAAGCGTGTCCACCACCACGCAGCGCATCTTCAGCATGCCGCACTCGAAGACGGCGAAGAGGCCGCAGGGCCCCGCGCCGATGATGGCCACGTCGGTCTCGATCGTCTCGCTCATGGCGCTGCCCTTGCCGCGCTTCGCGCCCCCCGTCCAGAGCCGCGCGCGCTCAGCCGAGCGGGGCGCGGCGCAGCAGGGCGGCCAGGGTGCGGCGGGTGCCGGCCAGCGCCGGGTCGGCGTCGCGCGCGAAGGCGCCGAGCGTGGCGAGGAAGGTCCAGGTCAGCGCCACCTCCTCGGCCATGCGCGCGAGGCCGCCGCGGTCGAGCCGCGCCGCCTCCCGCCACCAGTGGACGAGGCGCGACAGGTCGAAAACCATCGGCACCCAGTGGTGCGGGTGGCTGGGCCAGGCCTTGTCGCGGATCATGGAGAGGGTGGCGGTGCGGTGCGGCGCCGCGGCCTCGAACCAGCGCATCAGCACCGCCTCGGCGCGGGCGCGCGGGGGCAGGGCGGCGAAGGCCTCCGCCTCGGCCGGCGGGGCCAGCATGGCGGCCAGCAGCCGGCGGAAATGCGCGTTGGCGATGGCGTCGGCGTCGCGGAAGCGCTCGAGGATCTCGGGCAGGCCGATGCCGAGCCGCGCCGCGAGGGCGTGCAGGCGCAGATCGTGCCAGGGCTTCCCGCGCGCCTCCTCCAGCGCGGCCTCCAGGATTCTCTCGGCGAGCGCGTCCATGCCCGGGAGGTGGGAGGGGCGGGGCCGGGGCGCAAGCGCCGTCACGCGGGCGCGATGGACGGGGGGCGGGGCAGCGGCTAGGGCAGGGGCCATGCCGGCCTTCCTTCTGGCGCCCCCGGGGCTGTGCGCCCTGCTGCTCGGCGCGGCCACCACCCTCGCGCTGCCGCCCCTGCATCTGGTGCCGGTGCTGCTGCTGACCTTCCCGGCCTTCCTTGCCCTGCTCGGCCGTGCCGGGGGATGGCGACAGGCGGCCTGGTGGGGGGTGTGCTTCGGCTTCGGGCATCACCTGACGGGGCTCTACTGGGTCACCCACGCGCTGTTCACCGACATCGGGCGCTGGTTCTGGCTGGTGCCGGTGGCGGCGCCGGGCATCGCCCTGCCGCTGGCGCTGTTCGGCGCGCTGCCCGCGCTGGCGGCCTGGGCGGTGCGGCCCGGCTGGCCGCGGGTGCTGGCCTTCGCCGGGGCCTGGGTGGGGGCGGAGCTGCTGCGCGGGGTGATGTTCACCGGCTTCCCCTGGAACCTGCTCGGCACGGTCTGGGCCTTCGACGCGCTGCCGCTGCAGCCGGCGGCGCTGGTCGGCGCGCATGGGCTCTCGCTGATGACGGCGCTGCTCGCGGCCCTGCCGGCGCTGGGCTGGCGGCGCGCGGCGCCCCTGCTGGCCGGGGCGCTGGCGCTGTGGATGGCCGGCAGCGCCTGGCGGCTGCGCGCGCCGGGGCCGGAGGATGTGCCGGCGCGGCTGGTGCTGGTGCAGGGCAATGTCGCGCAGGAGGCGAAATGGGCCGAGGAACAACGCGTGCCCATCTTCCTGCGCTACCTCCAGTTGACCCGCGCGGGCGCGGCGGCGGCGGCGGCGGCCCATCCTGGCCAGCCCGTCATCGCCATCTGGCCCGAGACGGCGAGCCCCTTCCTGCTGACCGAGGACCGCGAGGCCCAGCGCCTCGCCGCCGAGGCGCTACCCGAGGCCGGGCTGCTGCTCGCCGGCACGGTGCGCGCCGCCTGGGACGAGGCGGGGCGGCTGCGCGAGGTGTGGAACAGCCTCGCCAGCCTGGACGCGGCGGGCCGGCTCGGCCCCGTCTATGACAAGGCGCATCTCGTGCCCTTCGGCGAATACATGCCGCTCGGCGGCTGGCTGCCCATCCGGGTGGTGACGGGCGGGCGGGACTTCTCGGCCGGGCCGGGCCGGGTGGCGCTGCGCCTCGGCTCCCTGCCGCCGGTGAGCCCGCTGATCTGCTACGAGGCGATCTTCCCCGGGCGGGTGGCGGGCGAGGAGCGGCCGGGCTGGCTGCTCAACGTGACCAATGACGCCTGGTTCGGCCACTCGGCCGGGCCCTATCAGCACCTCGCCGCGGCGCGGCTGCGCGCGGTGGAGGAGGGGCTGCCGATGGTGCGGGCGGCGCAGACCGGGATTTCGGCCGTGTTCGGCCCGCGCGGCGAGCTGCGGGGGCGGCTGGCGCTGGGCGAGACAGGCACGCTGGAGACCGCCCTGCCCGGCGCGCTGGCGCCGACGCCCTTCGCGCGCATGGGGCTGTGGGGGCCAGGGGGGCTTGCGATGGCGCTGCTGCTGTTGGGGTGGGCCGCCGGATTACAACCTGCGCGTTCACATTCACCCGGGAAGGGGGCTTCTTATTGAGACTGAACTAACATATTGACGCTTCGTTGATGGTGCGCTAGAGGATTACCATCGAATGGAGCGCCGGCAAAACCGCCGCGCCCGAATGACAGTCCCCGTGGGTCGCCGAGCCTCCCCAGGACGGCAGCGGAGGCAAGGGGCGTTCGGGTTCCTGGCAAAGCGGAGTGGGACGGGTGGACATTGCAATGAAGCAACCGACGGCCGGTGCGGACAGCGACGAGCGTGCGGAGCGGGAGCATCGGCCGAGCCCCATCGACGTGCATGTGGGCTCGCGCGTGCGCCTGCGGCGCACCCTGCTGGGCATGAGCCAGGAGAAGCTGGGCGAGGCGCTCGGCCTCACCTTCCAGCAGATCCAGAAATACGAGCGCGGGGTGAACCGCATCGGCGCCTCGCGCCTGTTCGACCTTGCGCGCGTGCTCGACGTGCCGATCAGCTTCTTCTTCGACGACATGCCGGGCCAGCCCTCCGCGAGCCAGGGCTTCGCCCGCCGCGCCGCCGGCTTCGCCGAGGCCCAGGAGGGCTTCGAGGACGACACGCTGCACCGCCGCGAGACGCTGGAGCTGGTGCGCGCCTATTACCGCATCCAGGATCCGGCCGTGCGCCGGCGCGTCTTCGACCTCATCAAGGCGATGACGCCGGCCGATTGAGCCCGCCACGCATGGGCCCCGCGGTCTCACCTCCCGGGGCCATGCCCGGGCCGACACTCTCCCACAGAGCGGGCTGAAGCTCCTCGGGCCGGTTCGGGAAGAGGATGGCGCAGGCCAGCGTCACGCTCGCCACGCCCGCCAGCACCACCATGGCGAGGGTGAGGTCGCCGGTGGCGCCGTGCAGGACGCCCACCAGCGGCGAGGCCAGCGCCGCCCCGAGGAACCCCACGGTGAAGCGCACGGAATAGAGTTTCGCGCGCAGTTCCGGCGCCACATAGCGCGCGGTCATGGTCTCGTTCACCGTCACCTGGCCGAAAATCGCCGCCGCCATCAGCCCCGCCAGCGGCAGCACGATCCAGCCATCGAGGAAGGAGAGCGCGAGCAAGCCGGGCACCAGCACGACCGCGAGCGGCATGAAGACGCGCTTCAGCGTCATCCGGTCGATCATCCGCCCCACCGTGTACTGCGCCACGCCGCCGCAGATGGTGGCGAGGAAGGCGAGCATGCCCACCACCGGCAGCAGCTCGGGCGAGGAGGCGAGGCGCTCTTCCATCAGCTTCGGAATGAGCAGCGTGTAGGCATTGAACACGAGGCCCGAGACAGTGGCGATCAGCAGCAGCGAGACCACCGCCTGGCGCACGATCGGCTTCGGGATGACGGGGAAGGGCCGCGTCTGCACCCCGGCCTTGCGCGCGTCGAAGGCGGGCTCGCGCAGCCAGGCGAGGCCGATGGCCATGCACAGCAGGCCCGGGAGCACGAAGGCCCAGCGCCAGCCGAGCTGAGCGGCAAGGAAGGCCGTGACGATGGGCGCCAGCGCCACGCCGAGATTGCCGAACACGCCGTTGATGCCCATGGCGCGGCCCACGCGGTCGCCCCCGGCCTCGGCGATGATGGCGGTGCCGATGGGGTGATAGATGGCCAGGAAGGCGCCCATCACCGCCAGCGCCGCCGCGAGGCCCCAGGGGCCGTGGGTGAAGCCGGCCGCCGTCATGGCCGTCCCGCCGCCCAGGAAGAAGGCCGCCATCATCGCCTTGCGCCCGAAGCGCGCCTCGAGCCAACCCATCGGCAGCGCGCCGAGCCCGTAGATGACGAACATCGCCGTGCCGAGCGCCAGCACCGGGCCGAAGGCCATGCCGAAAGCCGCCGCCTCCTGCTGGACGATGGCGAGGCTCGCGGTGGCGAGGATCAGCAGGCCGTAGTGGGTGAGAGTGTGCGCGGCGTTGATGAAGCAGATCTGCCGGGTGGCCGGGCTCATGGCCGCGCCCTCCCCGCGCCGGGCACGGCTGCTCCCCGGCCCATCGCCCTAGACCCCCTCGCAGCCCTTGGCGCGCAGCGCCTCGGGCACCCAGCCGCGCGGCCAGGCGCCGGCCTGGATGTCGGCCTCGGCCTTGATCTCCTTGGCCTGGTGCTGCTCGGCGGCGGCGATCACGGCCTCCGCCTCCTCGCGCGGGACCACCACCACCCCGTCCTCGTCGCAGCAGATCAGGTCGCCGGGCATCACCACCTGGCCGCCGCAGGCGATGGGGGTGCCGATCTCGCCGGGGCCCTCCTTCCACGGCCCGGCCGGGGTGTGGCCGCGCGCCCAGACGCCGAGCTGCATCTTCGCCAGAGAGGCCACGTCGCGCACCGCGCCGTCCAGCACCACGCCGGCGATCCCGCGCTTGAGCGCATGGGCGAGCATGAGGTCGCCCATCAGCGCCACGGTCAGGTCGCCATTGCCGTCGCAGACGATGATGTCGCCGGGCTCGGCCATGTCCACGGCCCGGTGCAGCATCAGGTTGTCGCCCGAACGGGCCTTCACGGTGAAGGCCGGACCGCAGACGCGCTTGCGCCCGCCATAGGCGTGGAAGGTGCCGCTCAGCGCCTGCATCCGGTGCATCACGTCGCCGATGTTGGCCACGGGGATGGCCGCGGCGCGGGCGACGAGGGCAGGGGCGACGCGCGCCGCGACGGGGCGCACGCGAAAGCCGATGGTCATGCGGGTCCTCCGGATCGGATGACGCGCATGGCACCATGGGCGGGGCCCGGCGTGAAGAGTGGGCGGCCGGCGCCTCAGGGGATCATGACGGCGAGCGGCGCGGGCGCGTCGGAAAGCCGGAGCGGCGGCGCCGGCGCCGCATCGCCATCCGCCTGCGCGAGCAGCCCCGCCCCCTCGATCTCCAGCACACGGCAGATGCGCTGCTCGATGAAGGGCAGGCAGGGGATCAGGCCGAGCGGCAGCGCGGCCCCGGCCAGCAGCGTCGGGCCCGGGCCGCCGCGCCGCTGGATGACGAGCGCAAACCCCTCCATGCCCGCCCGCGCCGCCGGCGCGACACGGAAGGGGCCGGCATAGAGCCGTCCCTTCATCGCCAGCAGCGCGGCGCATTCCTCCCAGGGGCCGCGATCGGCGCGGAAGCGCAGGGGGGCGAAGCGGTGGCCCGGCAGCAGGCGCAGCGTCTCCAGCACATAGGCGAGGGGGCCCAGCCGCCGCTTGAGCCCGGGCCGCAACCCGTGCACCACCGCCGCATCGAAGCCCACGCCGAGCATCTGCAGGAAGAGCCTCTCGCGCCCCGCCGCGTCGCGCGCGAGGCCCGGATGCAGCACTCCCCGCCGCCCCGCCGCGATGACGCGCGCCGCGCCCTCGGCGCCGAGCGGCAGGCCAAGCTCGCGCGCCAGCACATTCGCGGTGCCGAAAGGCAGGATGCCGAGCGCCGCCCCGCCGCCCGCAAGCCCCGCCGCCACCTCGGCGATGGTGCCATCGCCGCCGGCCGCCACCACCACCCGCGCGCCCTCGGCCACGGCGCGCGCGGCGAGGCGCGTGGCGTCGCCGGGGGCGCAGGTCTCGAGAATCCGGGCGGAAGGGAGAAGGGCGACCGCGCGCTCCAGGCGGCGGCGCCGCGCGGCACCTGCCGTCGGGTTGAACACGATCCACATGAAACCTGCGCCTTAGCATCGCCTCTGTTGAGATTCCCTGTCGTTTCCATGGCGGCGGCGAGACATGCGCGGGGCGCGGGCGTCATCCAAGATTCACGTGCGACGCGAGGATTTCCCTCGCATTGCCCGTTTCATCCACAGCCCACGGACGGCCGGAATGCCCACCCGCGAAGCGCCGATGGTCGTGCGCAGCGTCTTCCTCTCCGACATCCACCTCGGCACGCGCGGCTCGCGCTCCGACATGCTGCTCGACTTCCTGGCGCGGGTGCGCTGCGAGCGGCTCTACCTCGTGGGCGACGTGGTGGACGGTTGGCGGCTCAGGAAGTCCTGGTACTGGCACGCGGAGTTCGACCAGGTGATCCGCTCCGTGCTCGACCTTGCGCGAAGCGGCACCGAGGTGATCTACATCCCCGGCAACCACGACGAGATGTTCCGCGACTGGCTCGGTCTCGAGATCCAGGGTGTGCGTCTCGTGCGCGAGGCCGAGCACCTGGCGGCGGACGGGAAGCGCTACCTCGTCCTCCACGGCGACGAGTTCGACGGTGTGATCCGCTATGCGAAGTTCCTCGCCTATCTCGGCGACTGGGCCTACGACACGGCGCTGGTGCTGAACCGCTGGTTCAACCTCGCGCGGCGGCGGCTCGGGCTGCCCTACTGGTCGCTCTCGCAATGGCTGAAGCGCCAGGTGAAGGAGGCGGTGAAGGCGATCGACCGCTTCGAGACGGCCCTGGCCGGGGAGGCGCGGCGCCGCGGCTATGACGGCGTGATCTGCGGCCACATCCACCATGCCGAGATGCGCATGGTGAACGGCGTGATGTACATGAACGACGGCGACTGGGTGGAGAGCTGCACCGCGCTGCTCGAGCACCATGACGGCCGCTTCGAGCTGCTCGACTGGGCGGCGGTGCAGCGCGCGCCCTCCCGCCTGCGCGAGGCGCTGCCCGCCTGATGCGCCGCTCCGCATGAGGGTCGTCATCGTCACGGACGCCTGGCGGCCGCAGGTCAACGGCGTGGTGCGCACGCTCGAGCGCGTCATGCAGGAGATGCAGGCGCTGGGCGATGCGGTGGAGGTGATCGGCCCCGACCGCTTCCGCAGCTTCCCGATGCCCGGCTATGCCGACATCCGCCTCGCCTTCCGCCCGCGCGCGCGCCTCGCGGCCATGCTGGACGCGGCGCGGCCGGAGGCGCTGCACATCGCCACCGAAGGGCCCCTCGGCCTCGCCGCGCGCGCCATCTGCCGCGAGCGCGGCTGGCGCTTCACCACCAGCTTCCACACGCGCTTCGCCGAATACGTCTCGGCGCGCACCGGCATCCCGCCGCGCTGGATCTGGGCCTGGCTGCGCCGCTTCCACAATGCGGGTCAGGGCGTCTTCGCCGCCACGCCGACCCTGCGCGAGGAACTGGCGCGCCGCGGCTTCCGCCGCATCCTGCCCTGGAGCCGCGGGGTGGACCTCGAGCTGTTCACCCCCGAAGGCCCGCGCGACGCCTGGGCCGGGCTGCCGCGCCCCGTGTTCCTCTATGCCGGGCGGGTGGCGGTGGAGAAGAACATCGGCGCCTTCCTCGCCCTCGACCTGCCCGGCTCCAAGGTGGTGGTGGGCGACGGGCCGCAGCGCGCGGCGCTGCAGCTCGCCTACCCTTCCGTGCATTTCGCCGGCTGGCGGCATGGCGCGGCGCTGGCCGACGCCTATCGCGGCGCCGATGTCTTCGTCTTCCCCTCGCGCACCGACACCTTCGGCCTGGTGCTGCTGGAGGCCATGGCCTGCGGCACGCCGGTGGCCGCCTATCCGGTGATGGGGCCGAAGGATGTGGTGGGCCCGGGCGGGGTGCTGGACGAGGATCTGCGCCGCGCCTGCCTCGCCGCCCTGGAGGTGCCGCGCGCCCGCGCCCGCGCCCAGGCCGAGCGCTTCTCCTGGCCCGCCTGCGCCGAGACCTTCCGCCGCCAGCTCGTCCCCGTGCTGGGCTGATCGCCCACCCCTCTTGCCGGCGCGGCGGCGGCATGCGAGCGACCGCCCGCCATGCCCGCCCCTCGCCCATGTTCCGACGGCTGACCCGGCACCCGGCCGTGCTCGCCGTGGCCACCCGGTTGATCGGCGCCTATCTCGCCTTCGTCTATCGCACCGCCCGCTGGGAGCTGCTGGGCTACGACGCGGCCGCCGAGCGCTTCCGCGCCGAGGGCCGCGCCATCCTCGCCTTCTGGCACGAGACGCTGCCGCTCATGCCCTGGCTGATGCTGGAAGTGCGCCGGCGCGGCCTGGCGGAGAGCGCGCATGTGCTCGTCTCCTCCAGCCGGGACGGGGCGCTGATCGGGCGCATCGTCGGGCGCTTCGGCCTCAGGCTCGCCATCGGCTCCTCCTCGCGCCATGGCGGGTCGGGGCTGGTGCAGCTCGCGCGGCTGCTGGAGGCGGGCGAGGTGGTGGCGATCACCCCCGACGGCCCGCGCGGCCCGCGCCGGCAGCCGGCGCCCGGGGTGGCGGAGCTGGCCGCGCTCTCCGGCGCTCCGGTCTTCCCAGTGGGGGCGCGGATGCGGCCGGCGCTCGGCCTGTCGAGCTGGGACCGGATGGAACTGCCGCTGCCCTTCGCGCGTGCGGCGATGGTGATCGGCCCGGCCATCGCCGTGCCGCCGGGCGGCGGCGGGGCGGCGCTGCCCGCCATCGCCGCGGCGCTGGACGCCGCCTGCGACGCGGCCGATGGGCGTCTCGGCCGGACGCGGCGCGGCTGAGCCGCGATGCTGGGCGCCTGGCGCCTGCTGGCCACGCTGGCCGCGCCGCTGCTGCGGCTGCTGCTCCGCCGCCGCGCGGCGCGCGGGAAGGAGGAGGCCGCCCGGCTGCCCGAGCGCGAGGGCCATGGCGCGGCCCGCCCCCCGGGGCCACTGCTCTGGCTGCACGCGGCCAGCGTCGGCGAGGCGCGCGCCCTGCTGCCGCTGATGGAGGCGCTGGCCGACCGCGCGCCGCGGCTCGCCTTTCTCGTCACCACCGGCACCACCACCTCGGCGGCCGAGCTGCCGCGCTGGCTCTCTCCGGCGCTGCGCGGGCGCGTCATCCACCGCTACGCGCCGCTCGACGTGCCGGCCTGGGTGGCGCGTTTCCTGGAGGGCTGGCGGCCCGCCCTCGCGCTGCGGATCGAGGGGGAACTCTGGCCCAACACCCTCGCCGCCTGCGCCGCGCGCGGCATCCCGCTGGCGCTGGTGAACGCCCGCCTCTCGGCGCGTTCGGCGGCGCGCTGGCGGCGCTTCGCGCCCGCGCTGGCGCGGCGGCTGCTCGGCCTCTTCGCGCTGATCGCGCCGCGCTCGGCCGAGGATGCGGCGCGCCTCGCGGCGCTCGGGGCGCCCCGTCTCGCGCCGCCCGGGGATCTCAAGCTCGCCGCCGCGCCCCTGCCGGCCGACCCCGCGGCCCTCGCCGCCCTGCGCGCGGCGGTGGGGACGCGGCCGGTCTGGCTCGCCGCCTCCACCCATCCGGGCGAGGAGGCGCTGGCGCTGCGGGCTGCGGCCCTGCTGCGCCCCCGCCACCCGGCACTGCTGGTGATCCTTGCGCCCCGCCACCCCGACCGCGGCGCCGAACTCGCCGCCCTCGCCCCCGGCGCACCCCGGCGCAGCCAGGGCGCGCTGCCCGATGAGGGCGGCGTGTACATCGCCGACACCATGGGCGAGCTCGGCCTGCTCTACCGGCTCGCCAGCCTGGCGCTGGTGGGCGGCAGCCTGGTGCCGCATGGCGGGCAGAACCCGCTGGAGCCGGCGCGGCTCGGCTGCCCCATCCTGCTCGGCCCGCACATGGAGAACTTCGCGGAGGCCACGGCGCTGCTGGAGCGCGCGGGCGGGGTGCGGCGCGTCGCCCCCGATCCCGCCGCGCTGGCGGCGGCGGTGGCCGATGTGCTAACGAACCGGAAGGCGGCCGCCGCCATGGCGGCGGCGGCGCAGGCCGCGGTCTCCCCGGCGCGGGATCTGCCTGGGCGGTTGGCCGAGGAGGTGCTCGCCCTGCTCGCCCACGGGCTGGACCCGGTCGAGGGGCGCGCCGAGAGGGCCGAAGGCGAGAGGCCATAGGGTAGGGAAGGAACGCTGACGATCGGCATGCGAGCCCCGGATTTCTGGGGCCGCGAAGGGGGGGTCTGGCCCAGGCTGCTTTCTCCTTTCGCGGTCCTCTACGCAGGCGCCACGGCCCGCCGGATGGCGCGGCCCGGCTGGCGTGCCCCGGTGCCGGTGCTGTGCTGCGGCGGCGCGACGGCAGGCGGGGCCGGCAAGACCACCCTGGCGCTCGACCTCGGCCAGCGCCTCGCCGCGCGCGGCCTCGCCCCGCATTTCCTGCTGCGCGGCTATGGCGGCAGCGTGAAGGGCCCGGTGCAGGTGAACCCCGCCCGCCACGACAGCGAGGCGGTGGGCGACGAGGCGCTGCTGCTGGCGGCGCAGGCGCCCACTTGGGTCAGCGCCGACCGCGCCGCCGGCGCGCGGCTCGCGGTCGCGGCCGGGGCCGGCTGCATCGTGATGGATGACGGGCTGCAGAACCCGACCCTCGAGAAGACGCTCTCGCTGCTGACCATCGACGGCAATGCGGGCTTCGGCAACGGGCGCGTCATCCCGGCCGGCCCGTTGCGCGAGAGCGTGGCCGCCGCCGCCGCCCGCTGCGGCGCGGCGGTGCTGATCGGCCCCGACGAGACCGGCGCGCTCGCCGCCCTGCCGCCCGATCTCCCGGTGCTGCGCTGCGACCTCGTGCCCGGCCCCGAGATGGCGGCCCTGGCCGGCGCCAACGTCTTCGCCTTCTGCGGCATCGCCAACCCGCGCAAGTTCTTCGCCACGCTGCGCCAAGGCGGGGCGGTGCTCGCCGGCACCGAGAGTTTCGCCGACCACTACCCCTTCGACGAGGGCGATCTGCGCGAGATGCTGCAGCGCGCCGAGCGTCTCGCCGCCATCCCCGTCACCACGCGCAAGGACTGGGTGCGCATCCCCCCCGCTTTTCGCGACCGCGTGCGGGTGGTGAGCGTGCGCCTCGCCTGGGAGCGGGAGGCGGAGGTGGAGGCGCTGCTCGACCGGCTGCTCGCGCCCCAGGCCTGACTGCACCGGCCGGACGGTTGACAAACCGTCCAGCCGGTGCAGTTGAAGCATATGCCCGACGGATCGAGCCCCGCCGCCGAACCGCGCCCCCGTGCCCCGGAGGGCGGCGATGCGCGCACCCGCATCCTCGACGCGGCCGAGCGGATCGTGCAGGCGCGCGGCGTGCCCGCCCTGACGCTGGAGGCGGCGGCGCGCGAGGCCGGCGTCTCCAAGGGAGGCCTGCTCTACCATTTCGCCTCGAAGGAGGCGCTGCTGGCCGGGCTGCTCAACCGGCTCGCCGACCATGTGGAGGCGGAGTTCCTCGCCGTTCTCGAGGCCGAGCCGCCCCACCCCGCCCGCGCCACCCGGGCCGTGCTGGCCTGGATCTTCGACCACCCGGAGGCGGCCTGCGAGAAGCACCAGCGCGCCGCCGCCGTCTTTCTCGCCGCCTTCCACCACGACCCCGCGCTGCTCGACCCCATCCGGGCCGTGTTCCGCCGCATCCGCGACCGGTTGCGCGCCGATGCGCTGCCGCCCGGCCATGCCCTGGCCGTGATGGCGGCGGGCGATGGGCTGTTCATGGCCCGGGTCTTCGGCATGGACGCGCCGGAGGCCGAGGAGATGGCCGCGCTGCGCGCCGCCCTGGCCACGCTGGCGGAGCCGCGCGCATGAGCCGCCGCCTCCGGCTGTTGGCAGGCCTTGCCGTGCTGGCCGGCGCGGCAGCGGGCTGGGCGGCGCTGCGCCCCGCACCGCCCCCGCCCCCCCCTCTCGCCGCCGCGCCATCCCTGGCGATGGGGGTGGGCGCGCTGGGGCGGGTCGAGCCGGCCTCGCGGATCCGGCGCCTCGCCGCGCCCGGCGGCATGAACGTGGACCGCCTCGCGCATCTCCATGTGCAGGAGGGCGACGAGGTGGCGGCCGGCCAGCTCCTCGCGGAGTTCGCCGACGCACCGCAGAAGGACGCCGTGGTGGCCCAGGCCGAGGCGGCGCTGCGCGAGCAGCTCGCCGCTTTGGAGCGGCTGCGCAACGCCGCGCGCCCGAGCGAGATCGAGGCGCAGCGGGCGCGCATCGCGAGCCTCGCCGCGCAGGAGGAGATCGCCCGGCGCGACGCCCTCCGCGCCGACCGGCTCGTGCCCTCCGGCGCCGGCGCCGAGGCGGTGGCCGAGCGCGCCCGCTTCCAGGCGCAGCGCCTCGCCGCCGAGCGCGCCCAGGCCGAGGCGGAGCTCCTCACCCTCTCGAGCACCCGGCCGGAGGACATCGCGCTCGCCGAGGCCCGCGTGGCCGCCGCGCGTGCCGCCCTGGAGAAGGCCCGGGCCGACGCCGCCATCTCGCGCCTGCACGCGCCCATCGCCGGCACCATCCTGCGCATCTTCGCCCGGCCCGGGGACCGTGTCGGAGCCGATGGCCTGCTCGAGATGGCCGATCTTTCGCGCATGGACGTGGTGGCCGACGTCTACGAGACGGATCTGCCCCGCGTGGCGCTTGGCGCGCCGGCGGAGGTGATCGTCCCCGGCGAGGCGCGGCGCCTCGCCGCCACGGTGCGCGAGATCGGCTGGCAGGTGCGCCGCACCACCCAGGCCGGCACCGACCCCGTGGCGGCGGTGGACGCGCGCACCGTCGAGGTGCGCCTCGCCCTTTCGGAGGAGGCCGCCGCGCTGCTGCGCCGGCGCAGCAACATGCAGGTTCAGGTGGCGATCCGCCCCGGGCCCGCCCCGGTCGCGGGCCGATGAACGAGATCCCCGCCCCCGCCGCGCTTCTGCCCTGGGCGCCCGAGCGCACCGGCGAGGCCGCGCCCGCGCCCGAGCGGCGCCCGCCCGCCGCGCTGGCGGAGCTCGGCCTCGCGCTGCGGCTCGCCTGGCGGCAGCTCCGCGCCGAGCGGGCGCGGCTGGCCACCGCCATCGCGGGCGTCATGTTCGCCTGCGTCCTCGTGTTCATGCAGCTCGGCTTCAAGGGGGCGCTGTTCGACAGCGCCACCAACCTGCTGCAGGCGCTGCGCGCCGACCTCTTCCTCTGGCACCCGCTGACCGAGGCGAGCTTCCGACCGGAGCGCATGCCCCGCAGCCGCGCCCACCAGGCGCTGGCCGACCCCGAGGTGGTCCGGGCCATCCCGGTCTATCTTGCGCAGTTGCCGCTGAGGAACCCCGAGACGGGCACCAAGCGCGCCGTGCAGGTGATCGGCTTCGACGCCGCGGCCGGGGCGCTGCGCTTTCCCGGCATCGAGCAGGTGGCCGAGGCCCTCACCCGGCCCGACACCTTCGCCTTCGACCTGCGCTCGCGCCCCGAGTTCGGCCCCCTTCCGCGGCTGTTCAACGAGCGCGGCCCCTTCATGGTGGAGCTGAACGGGCGCGCGATGGAGCTCGTCGGCCTCGTGGAGATCGGCCCCTCCTTCGGAGCGGACGGCAATGTGGTGATGAGCGAGGTGAATTTCCGCCGCGTCTTCGAGCGTCGGCCCTCCCACATCGACCTCGTGGCCATCCAGCTCGCCGAGGGAGCGGATCCGGCGGCGGTGCAGGCGCGGCTGCGCGCCCTCCTGCCGGGCGATGTCTCCGTGCTCACCCATGCCGAGCTGGTGCAGAAGGAACGCCGCTACTGGGAGGATGGCACGCCCATCGGCTTCATCTTCCTCTTCGGCTCCGTCATGGGCCTCGTGGTGGGCATGGTGATCGTCTACCAGATCCTGTTCGCCGACATCGCGGGCCATCTCGGCGAATACGCCACGCTCAAGGCCATGGGCTACACGGACGGCTACCTCGCGCGGGTGGTGCTGGGCGCGGCGCTGATCCTCGCCGTGGTGGGGTTCATCCCCGGCTTCCTGCTCTGCCTCTTCCTCTACGACTTCGTGGCGGGCGCCACCTTCCTGCCGCTGGTGATGACGGCCGAGCGCGCGCTGGGCGTGTTCCTGCTGATCTTCGGCATGTGCTTCGCGGCGGGGCTGCTCGCCATCCGCAAGCTGCGCGACGCCAACCCCGCGGACATGTTCTGATGCAGGCGCCCGTCGAGCTCCGTGGCGTAAGCTTCGCCTATGGCAGCGGCGAGCTGCGCCGCCTCGTGCTGCGCGAGGTCGATCTGCGCGTGGAACCTGGCGAGATCGTGATCCTCACAGGGCCCTCCGGCTCGGGCAAGACCACGCTGCTCACCCTCATCGGGGCGCTGCGGGCCATGCAGCAGGGGTCGGCCCGCGTGCTGGGGCAGGAGCTCATGGGCGCGGGCGAGGCGGCGCGGGTGCGGCTGCGCCGGCGCATCGGCTTCATTTTCCAGAACCACAACCTGCTCGGCTTCCTCACCGCGCGGCAGAACGTGGCGATGGCGCTGGAGCTGGACGGCGCGCTCAGCGAGCGCGAGCGCCTGGCGCGCGCGGGGGCGATGCTGGAGGCGGTGGGCCTCGCCGAGCACTCCGAGAAGCACCCCGCCCAGCTCTCCGGCGGGCAGCGCCAGCGCGTCGCCATCGCCCGCGCGCTGGCCGGCGGGCCGGGGCTGATCCTCGCCGACGAGCCGACGGCGGCGCTCGACAAGCAGACCGGGCAGGAGGTGGTGCGCCTGCTGCGCGACCTCGCCAAGGGCCGCGGCGTGCCCATCCTTCTGGTGACGCACGATCCGCGCATCCTCGACCTCGCCGACCGGATCGTGGCGATGGAGGACGGCCGCATCGTCCAGGGCGCGCCGGAGCGCGCCCGCTGACCCCGCCCGCGTGGCACGGCGTCGCCCGCCGGTTACACCTTCGTAACCGGACGGCCCGGCGTTGACTCATGCGGCGGCGAAGCGTGACCATGCCGCTCAAGGATCCGCAAGGCTGGGGAAGGCAAGGATGGTCCGGAGGCGAGGGCTTCGCGCCCCGCTGGCGGCGCGATGCGTCATGGGCTTCGCCGCGGCGGCGCAGCCCGGCCCCACCCTGGACCAAGTGCGCGCGCGCGGCATGCTTGTCTGCGGCATCCACACCGGCGTGGCCGGCTTCGCCCTGCCCCACAGCCGCGGGGTCTGGCAGGGTCTGGATGTGGAGCTCTGCCGCGGCCTCGCGGTCGCCGTCTTCAACGACGCGAACCGCGTGCGATCCGTGCCCCTGTCCTCCTCCACCCGCTTCAGTGCGCTCGGCTCGGGCGAGGTGGCCATGCTGTTCCGCAGCTCGACGCAGACCATGCTGCGCGACACGACGCCCGGCCTGCACCATGTCGCCACCTGCTTCTAGGACGCGCATGGCTTCCTCGTGCGGGGGAGCCTCGGCGTGCAGCGCGTGCGCGAGATGGCGGACAGCACCATCTGCCTGATCCAGGGCACCACCAACGAGCAGGTGACGGCCGACGACTTCCGCAGCGTGAACCTGCGCTTCCGCCCCGTGGTGTTCGAGCGGCTCGACCAGGTGCTGCCCGCGCTGCAGGCCGGGCGCCGCGATGCCTTCGGCTCCGACGCGTCGCAGCGCGCCGCCGCGCGGTCGCAGATGGCGAACCCGCGGGAGTGGACGGTGCTGGCCGCGCGCTTCTCCAAGGAGCCCTACGGCGCCTATGTCCGCCGCGGCGACGAGGACTGGTTCGAGCTGGTGCGCTGGTTCACCTATGCCGTGATCGAGGCGGAGGAGCAGGGCGTCACCCGCGCCAACGCCGAGGAGATGCGCCGCACCAGCACCACCCCCAACACGCGCCGCCTGCTGGGCGCGAGGCCGGCGCTCGGCGAGGCGCTGAAGCTCGCCCCGCCTGGGCCTTCAAACTGATCCGCGCGATCGGCAACGACGGCGGGATCTACGAGCGCACCATGGGCGAGAACACGCCGGTGGCGCTGCCCCGCGGGCCGAACAACCTCTGGACCAATGGCGGGCTGATGTACGCGCTGCCGCTGCGCTGGGGGGCGGGGGCGGCCTCAGCCCGCTCCGCCGGCGGCGAACTCCTCCACCAGCGCCAGGAACTCGTTCGGCTTCTCGGCATGCACCCAGTGGCCCGCGCCCTCGATGACGGCGAAGCGGATCGCGGGGAAGAGGCGCTGGAACAGCGGGCGATGCTCTGGCCGGATGTAGTCGCTGCGCCCGCCCGCGATCGCCAGCGTCGCGCCCTCGTATCGCCCCTCCTCGCGGAAATCCTCGATCTCCGGCATGGCGGCGTGCAGCTCCGCGAGGCCGAGGCGCCAGCGCGGAGGGCTCGCGTCGAGGTCGAGCGACTGCAGGAGGAAGGCGCGGATGGTGGCATCCGGCACGGCGGGGGCCAGCGCCGCGTCGGCCTCGCGCCGGGTCATGCCCTCGTGCAGGGGCAGGGCGCGCATGGCGGCGATGAAGCCGCGCAGCGCGGGCGGGTAGCGCACCGGCGCGATGTCCGCCACCACGAGGCGGCCGACGAAGCCCGGGTGATGCAACGCCAGCGCCATCGCCACCTTGCCGCCCAGCGAATGCCCCACCACCAGGGCGCGGGAGACGCCGCGCGCGTGCAGCGTCTCGGCGAGGTCGCGGGCGGTGGCGGCGTGCGCCATGCCCTCGGCGCGCGGGCTGTCGCCGTGGTTGCGCAGATCCGGCGCCAGCACGCGGTGCCGCGCGGCCAGGCGCTTCTGGATCGCGCCCCAGTTGCGCGCCGCGCCGAACAGCCCATGGATCAGCACGACCGGCGGGCCCTCGCCCATCTCGACGGTGTTGAGGATCATCTCACCTCCAGGTGGCCAGCAGCACGCTGAGCACGATCAGCGCCCCGCCGGCGAGGATATCCCAGCCCAGCGGCTCGCCGAGCCAGAGGGTGGCCAGCGCCACCCCGAACACCGGCACCAGCAGCACGCCGAGCGAGGCGACGACGGCATTCAGATGCCGCGTGCCCTCGCTGATCGCCCAGGTGCCGATCGGCGCCGCGACCAGGCCGATGAACAGCGCGATGGGCCAGGCGCCGCGGCCGAGCCCGCCGGCGGGCTCGGCGATCCAGGCCACCAGCGCGAGCAGCCCGGCCCCGAGCGCGAAGGCGACGGGCAGCAGCTCCACCAGCGGCGCGCCGGGCGGGCGCTTGCGCAGCACGATGATGGCGAGGCTCCAGCCCAGCGAGGCGCAGAGCAGCCACAGATGCCCGCGCAGCACGCCCGGCGCCGCCCAGTCGATCGCCCAGGGCCCCATCATCACCGCCACCCCCGCGAGCCCGATCGCGGCCGCGAGCCAGCGCGTCGGCGAGACGCGCTCGGCCAGCAGCCAGACGGAGAGGGGCACCAGCCAGAAGATCGTCACATTGCCCAGGATGGCGGTGCGCCCGGCCGGAACCAGCGCGATGGCGGCATGGGTGAAGGCGAAGAAGGCGCCGATCTGGAGCAGGCCGAGCGCCAGCACCGCCGGCCAGTCGCGCCGCGCGGGAAGGTGCAGCCGGCCGAGCAGCGCCAGCACCAGGGCGGCGGAGACCGCCGCCAGCCCGGCGCGCCAGAAGCCGAACCACATGGCCGTGCCGTCGGCCAGGGCGTGCTTCGTCAGCGGCCAGACACCGCCGAACAGCACCACGGCGACCATGAGAAGCCGGAGCGCGCGCCCCTGCGTCACTGGAAGGGCGGCCTCAATCGGTCACCTTCAGCATGATCTTGCCGACATGCTGGCTGGTCTCCATCAGCGCGTGGGCCCGGGCCGCCTCGGCCAGCGGGAAGACGGCGTGGATGTGCGGCAGGCAGCGCCCGGCCTCCAGCAGCGGCCAGACCTTCGCGCGCAGCGCCTCGGCGATCTCGCCCTTCTGCGCGGTGCTGCGCGGGCGCATGGTGGAGCCGGTGACAGTGAGGCGCCGCAGCATGATGGGCCGCAGATCCACCTTCTCGGCCGTCTCGCCGCCCAGGAAGGCGATCAGCACCAGCCGCCCGTCCATGCGCAGGCAGCGCAGGTTGCGCGCGAAATAGGGCGCGCCGACCATGCACAGCACCACGTCGAGCAGCCGGCCCTCCGTGAGGCGTTTCACCTCCTCCACGAAGTCCTGGCTGCGGTAGTTGATCGCGTGGTCGGCGCCGAAGCGCAGGGCGGCGGCGCATTTCTCTTCGCTGCCCACGGTGGTGAGAACGCGCGCGCCGAAGGCCTTGGCGAGCTGGATGGCGGTGACGCCGATGCCCGAGGTGCCGCCGTGGATCAGCACCGTCTCGCCGGGCGCGAGCCGCCCGCCGGTCGCATGCGCCGTGCCGAAGAGGTTGGCCCAGACGGTGAAATAGGTCTCCGGGATCGCCGCCGCCTGCAGCGCGTCGAAGCCGCGCGGCCAGGGCAGGGTCTGCGCCTCCGGCGCCACGCAGTATTCGGCGTAGGCGCCGCCATTGGTCAACGCGCAGACCTTGTCGCCGGGCCGGTAGCGCGTGACGGCGGGGCCGGTGGCCACCACCTCGCCCGCGCATTCCAGGCCGATGACGGGCGAGGCGCCGGGGGGCGGTGGATAGCTGCCGGCGCGCTGCGCCACATCGGGCCGGTTCACGCCCGCGGCCATGACGCGGATCAGCACCTCGTCGGGGGCAGGGACCGGAACAGGGCCGGTGGCGGGGACCAGAACCTCGGGGCCGCCGCCCGCGCCATGGGCGATGTAGGTCATGGTGCTGGGCATGGGGTGCTCCGTGCTTCGCGCCGGACACTTCCCGCACGGGGCCGCAGCGTCAAGCCATGTGCGGAGATTGCGGCGCGGCGCGCGGCGCGGAAGACTGGGTGCGATGCGCCGTCGCTTCGTCCTCGCCGCGCTGCCCCTTCTCGCCGCGCCGCGCCCGCTCCGCGCCCAGCCCGCGTCGGAGTGGCGCGTGGGCGCCGTGTTCCCGCTCTCGGGCGCGCAGGCGCCGCTCGGCGACGAGGCGCTGCGGGGTCTGGACATGGCGGTGGAGGAGCGCAATGCCGCCGGCGGGCGGCCGGTGCGCCTGCTGCGCGCCGACGCCACCGAGCCCGCGGCCGCGCTGGCCGAGGCGCGCCGCCTGATCCAGCAGGAGCGCTGCACCGTGCTGTTCGGCAGCGTCTCGGCCCCGGTCGGGCTGGCGGCGATGCAGGCGGCGGAGGCGCTGGAGACGCCCTATGTCGAGCTCGCCTCGCCCGCCGAGGTGCTGGGCGAGCGCGGCGGCCGTCTCTTCCTGCGCAGCGGGCCGCGGGCCGCCGAGTTCGGCGCCATGGCGCGCCGGGCGGTGACGGAGCTGCTGCCGGGTCTTCTCTCCCTGCCGCTCGAGGGGATGCGGGTGGCCCTGCTGCACGAGGCAGGCGTGACGCCCGAGAGCCTGGCGACGGCGGTGGAGGCCGCGCTGCGCCAGGCAGGCGTTGTCATCGCCGAGCGCCTCTCCCACCAACCGCGCAGCCCGGAATGGCCGGCGCTGGTGCAGCGCCTGCGCGCGGGCGGCGTCTCCCTCGCGATCCATGCCGCAGGGGAGGCGGATGCGGCCGCGCTGCTGCGGGCCCTGGCCGATGCCGCCTGGCGCCCGCGCGCGGTGCTGGGCCTCGGCGCGGCCTTCGGGCTCGTCGAGTGGGGACGCGGCCTTGGCGCCGCCGCGGAGGGTGTCTTCGCGCTCGACGTGCCGCCCATCGACAGCTCGCCGGCCTGGGCCCAGGGGGCGCGACGCTTTGCCGAGGCGTATCAGCGCCGCTGGGGCGGGCCGCCGCGCTCGGCGCTCTCGCTCGCGGCCTTCGCGGGCGCGCGCATCGTGCTGGGCCTGCCGGCGCTGGAGCGCGCGGCGGTGCGGCCGGCCCTGGCCGCGCTGGACCACCCGGCCGGCGCCCTGCCCAATGGCTGGGGCTGGCGGCTCGACGAGCGCGGGCAGAACATCCGCGCCACCCCCGTGCTGCTGCAGTGGCAAGCAGGGCGGCCGGTGGCGGTGTTCCCGCCAGAGGCGGCGGCAGCCGCCCCGGCGTGATCCTCGCCTGTCTGCGGGTCGGCCCGCAGGGGGTGGCGCCGGACGCCGAGGGGCGCTAAGGAGCCGCCGGCGTTGTCCCGTTCGTCTAGAGGCCTAGGACACCAGCCTTTCACGTTGGCAGCACGGGTTCGAATCCCGTACGGGACGCCATGCGC
>JAOAIK010000013.1 GCA_026414745.1 Roseococcus sp. | reverse complement strand
GGCCGCGGCGGCGCGCGCTGCGGCCTCGGCCCCGGCATCGGGCCCCGGCGCCGCGGGCTCGGGCCCAGGCGTGGGCTTGGCGGCGCTGTCGAGCTCGTGCTGCACCTCGGCCATCAGGTCGCTCGCGGCTTCGGCGGCCTCGGCGGCGGCGACGCGCAGATGGGCGTAGCCGAGCAGCGCGCCCTTCAGCGCTTCCTTCGCGGCGGGGCGCGCGGCGCGCGCCACCTGTGGCATCAGGCCCGGCGCCACCGCCGCGATCCCGAGGCCGACCGCGACACCTGCCCCGAACAGCAGCAGCGGAACCACGGCGCCGATCTCCCTGCAGAGAACGCCCCGTGTGTAGCGCGGGCATGGGCGCGGCGCTATCCTGCGCGCGCTGGCAGGGGAGGCAGGGGCATTGGGCGGGTCCGATTCCTCGGAGGCCGCCGCAGGCGGCACGCTGCGGGCACAGGCCGTGCTGGAGGGCGCAGGGGAGACCCAGGTCTTCGACTTCGACGCGGTGAGCGTCAACACCGATGACCCCGCCCGCCTGATCGTCGCCCTGGCCGACCGCAGCGGCCGCACGCTCACGCTGCTGCTGCCGCGCGCGGAACTCAAGCGGCTGCTGAACTGGCGCAGCCTGCTCGGGCTGTAGCGCCGCAAGGCGGCCCGATCGCGGGCGGCGGCGGCCGGCATCCGCCTGAACCGGCCCGACGCTAGCGCCGCAGCTCCATCTGGATCGGCCCCTCGCGGCTGCCATTGGCGAACTGGTCCACCATCGGGTGGCCGGTGTGGCCCAGGGTCTCGGCGCTGCCGGTCCAGACGATGCGCCCCTTGTGGATCATCGCCGCGTCGTCGCCGATGCGCCGGGCGCTCGCCATGTCGTGCGTGATGGACAGGGCGGTGGCGCCGAGCCTCTCCACGCAGTCCACGATCAGCCCGTCGATCACCGCGCCCATGATGGGGTCGAGCCCCGTGGTGGGCTCGTCGAAGAAGATGATGTCGGGCTGCGCGGCGATGGCGCGCGCCAGCGCCACGCGCTTCTGCATGCCGCCCGAGAGCTCGGCCGGCCAGAGATCGCCCACGCTGGCCGCGAGCCCCACCTGCGCCAGCACCTCCGCCGCCCGGTCGCGCGCCGCGCGGCGGGTGAGGCGGCGCTGGGCGAGCAGCTTGAAGCAGACATTCTCCCAGACCGGCAGGCTGTCGAACAGCGCGCCGTTCTGGAACAGCATCCCCGTGCGGTCGAACAGCGCCGCGCGCTCGCGGCGGGAGAGCTTCGCCACATCCTGCCCGTCGATCTCGATCACCCCCTCGTCGGGCGGGATGAGGCCGAGGATGCACTTCACCGTGACGGACTTGCCCGAGCCCGACCCGCCCAGCAGCACCATCGAATGCCGCGGGCGCACGTCGAGGTCCACGCCATCCAGCACCTGCTTCTCGCCGAAGGCCTTGCGCAGTCCGCGCAGGCGGATTTTGGGGGTCTCGCTCACTGCTTGAAGAACGCCGCGGTCAGCACGTAGTCGAAGGCGAGGATGAGGATGGAGGCGGCCACCACCGCGCGCGTCGTCGCCTGGCCCACGCCCTGCGCGCCGCCCCTCGAATGGTAGCCGCACCAGCAGCCCATCAGCGCGATGAGGAAGCCGAAGACCGCCGCCTTCACGAGGCCGCTGATGACGTCCATCGCCTCCAGCACGTCCCAGGTCGCGTCGAGATAGCTCTGCGGCACGAAGCCCAGCTGCAGCGTCGCGATGAGAAAGCCGCCGAAGACGCCGAGGATGTCCGCCACCACCACGAGCGGCGGCAGCGCCAGCGTGCCCGCCAGCAGCCGCGGCGCGACCAGGTAGCGCATCGGGTCGGTGGAGAGGGTGGTCAGCGCGTCGATCTGGTCGGTCACACGCATGGTGCCGATCTCCGCCGCCATGGAAGCGCCGATGCGCCCCGCGACCATGAGCCCCGCCAGCACCGGCCCCAGCTCGCGCGTGATGGACAGGACGACGAGGCTCGGCAGCGCCGTCTCCGCCCCGAAGCGCGAGAAGCCGGTGTGGCTCTGCAGCGCCAGCACCATCCCGGTGAACAGCGCCGTCAGCGCCACCACCGGCAGGGAGAAGTAGGCGATCTCGACGAAATGCCGCCAGAACTGCCGCGCATGGAACGGCGGCCGCACCAGATGCGACAGGCCGACCAGCGCGAAGATCGCGATGCGGCCGGCGCCGCCCAGGGCCGCGAAGGCGGCGCGCCCGACCAGCGCGAGGAGATCGAGCGCCCGGCTCATGCCGGCAGATACCGCCGCGCATAGCGCGCGCCGAGCGCGGCGAGGATCTCGTAGCCGATGGTCCCGGCAAGCGCGGCCAGGGCATCGGCATCCTGCTCCTCGCCCAGCAGGGTGAGCGGCTCGCCGGGCTTCAGCGCGGGGATCTCGGTCACGTCGAAGGTGGTGAGGTCCATGGAGACGCGCCCGATCAGCGGCGCGCGCCGGCCATGCGCCACGCCGAAGCCGCGGCCCGAGAGGGCGCGCGGCCAGCCATCGGCGTAGCCCGCCGCGCAGGTGGCAACACGGGTCGGGCGCGCGGCGCGCCAGGTCGCGCCATAGCCCACCGTCTCGCCGGGCGCGATCTCGCGGATCTGCAGCACGGGAACCTCGAGGGTGACCACGCGCTCCATCGGGTTGGGCCGCCCGGGCGTCGGGTTGATGCCGTAGAGCGCGCAGCCCGGCCGCGCGAGGTCGCTGCGGAAGGCCGCGCCGAGGAAGATGCCCGAGGAGTTGGCGATGCTGCGCGGCGCCGGGGGCAGGCGCGCGCAGGCGGCAGCGAAGCGCGCGCGCTGCGCGGCGTTGAGCGGGTGATCCGGGGCGTCGGCGCAGGCGAGATGCGTCATCACGCAGCGCAGCCTGAGCCGCGCGAGCGGTGCGGGATCGGCCGCCAGCGCCTCGAGTTCGGCCGCATCCAGGCCGAGCCGCGCCATGCCCGTGTCGAGGTGCAGGATCGCCTCGCCGCCCCGCGCCGCGTGCGCGCGCACATCGGCGAGGCTGTTGAGCACGGGCGTCAGGCGCGGATGCGCGCCGGGGGCGAAGCCGTTCAGCACCGCGATCATCGGCCCCTCGCCGAGGGCCTCGCGCAGGGTCTCGCCCTCCGCCGGATGGGCCACGAAGAAGTCCCTGCAGCCGGCCTCGCGCAGCGCCCGGGCCACCGGCACGGCGCCGAGGCCATAGGCGTCGGCCTTCACCACGGCGGCCACCGCCCCCGGCGCGTGCAGCGCGCAGAGGCGGCGCCAGTTGCGCACGATGGCGCCGCAATCCACGGTCAGAAGCCCCTGCTCCATCGCGCCGGGCTTACCGGCGCGGCCGCGCCCTGTCGAGGCCGCGCTCAATCGCCGTAGGGCGGCGCGTGCACGGTGTCGAGGTCGCCGAAACGGGTGAACTCGGCCTCGAAGAAGAGAGGGATGGTGCCGGTGGGGCCGTGGCGCTGCTTGGCGATGATCAGGTCGGCGCGGTTGTGCGCTCGCTCCATGTCCTGCTGCCAGCGCTGCATCGCCGCCTCGAACTTCGCCTCGTCGGCGAAGGCGGCGAGCTTGGGTTCGCGCTGCTTGAGGTAGTACTCGTCGCGGTAGATGAACATCACCACGTCGGCGTCCTGCTCGATGGAGCCGGATTCGCGCAGATCCGCGAGCTGCGGGCGCTTGTCCTCGCGCTGCTCCACCGCGCGCGAGAGCTGCGAGAGGGCGAGCACGGGGATCTGGAACTCCTTCGCGACCGCCTTGAGCCCCTGGGTGATCATCGAGATCTCCAGCACGCGGGTTTCCGGGCGCGCGCCCAGCGCCGGCCGCATGAGCTGCAGGTAGTCCACCACCACCATCGCGAGGCCGTGCGTGCGCTTGAGCCGCCGGCAGCGCGTGCGCAGCGCCGAGAGCGTGATGGCCGGGGTGTCGTCGATCACGATCGGCAGCTGCGCGAGTTCGCGGCTCGCGGCCACGAAGCTGTCGAACTCCCGCTGGCTGATCTCGCCCCGGCGGATGCGGTCGCCCGAGATGCGGCTCGCCTCGGAGAGCAGGCGGTTGGCGAGCTGGTCCGCGCTCATCTCCAGCGAGAAGATGGCGACGACGGGAATGCGGCCGCCCGCATGCTCGGCCAGCAGGGACTTGGCCGCGCCGAAGGCGATCTTGGTGGCCAGGGCCGTCTTGCCCATGCCCGGCCGGCCGGCGAGGATCAGCAGGTCCGACTTGTGCAGACCGCCCATCTTGGCATCGAGGTCGCGCAGGCCGGAGGGCAGGCCCGAGACGCCGCCGCCGCGCTTGAGCGCCGCGTTCGCCGCCTCGATGGCCTGGGCGAGCGCCCGCTCGAAACTGATCGGCCCGCCCTCGCCGGCCTTCTCGCTCGCCAGCTCGAAGAGGGACTGCTCCGCCCGCTCGATCTGCTGGCGCCCGTCGAGCTCGGGATCGGCGCCGAAGGCGTTGTTCACCACCGTCTCGCCGAGCTCGATGAGCTGGCGGCGGATCCAGCAGTCGTGGATCAGCCGCCCGTATTCGCCGGCGTTGACGATGCCCACCATGGCGGAGAGGAGCTGCGCGAGATAGGCGGGCCCGCCCACTTCCGCCAGCTCGCCATTGTGCTCGAACTCGTGCCGCAGGGTGATGACGTCGGCGAGGTGGCCGGCCTCGATCCGGCGGCGGATGGCGGCGTAGATGCGGCCATGGATCGCGTCCGCGAAATGCTCGGGCTCGAGGAACTCGGCGACGCGCTCGTAGGCCTTGTTGTTGGCCAGCAGCGCGCCGAGCAGCGCCTGCTCGGCCTCGAGATTCGCCGGCGGCAGGCGCATGCCGAGACCGAGTCCGCCATCGCCGGGCGGGCCCTTTCCGCCGGACGGGGGAGGGATGCTGTTCATCGTCGTCGCATCCTACTCCCGCCCTGCACCGCGCCGCCATGCGGGGTGGCTGTGGATGGCGGGGATAAGCTCAGCGCCGGGCGAGCCCGCCCGCCAGCGCCGCGGCCGCGGCGCAGAGCGCCGCCATGGCGAGGAAGACGAGCCCCCCGCCCGACGCATAGAGGGGCCCGCACAGCCACATGAGCAGCCCGGTGGCGGCGGCCACCGCCGCGGCGTGCAGCGTCTGCGCCCGGCCCGAGAGCGCGGCGGGCAGCGCGACCAGCGCGCGCATGGCCGCGAGGTGCATCGCGCCGAAGCTCGCCGCGTGCAGCCCCTGAACGAGAAAGAGCGGCCAGGGATCGGCGGTCAGCGCCGTCACCGTCCAGCGCAGCGCCCCCGCCCCCGCCGCCAGCAGCGCGAGGCCGCGCGGGCCGAGCCGCTCCGCGAGCCGCCCGCCGAAGAGAAAGAGGATCACCTCCGCCACCACGCCCCAGCCCCAGAGCAGCCCGATCAGCCCGGGGGAGAGCCCCGCCCCCTGCCAGTGCAGGGTGGAGAAGGCGTAGTAGGCGGCGTGGCTGCCCTGCACCAGCGCCGAGACGAGCAGCAGGCGCCGGAACCCGGCCTCGCGCAGCGGCGCCCGGAGGGAGAGGGCGGGGGCCGCGCCGCCGCGCGCCGTGCCGGGCTCGGGCGGCGGCAGGGCCAGGGCGGCGAGGGCGGCCACCAGCAGCCCCGCGGCCAGCATCCAGGCCGCCGCGCGCGGCCCGATCCATTCGGCCGCCTGCCCCGCCGCCACCGCGCCCAGGATGAAGGCGAGCGAGCCCACGGCCCGCACCCGCGCATAGTCGAAGCCGCCCGCGCGCACCGCCGCCACTGCCCGGGCATCGGTGAGCGGAATCACCGGCGCGGCCGCGGCGCTGTGCAGGACCTGCACGGCCAGCAGCAGCGCAAGGCCCGAGGCGAGGCCGAAGCCGGCCGCCGTCGCCGCCGCCAGCAGCGCCGAGAGCGCGAGCAGCCGCCGCGGATCGGCCGCCGCATCGGCGAGCCGCCCCGACAGCGGCCCCGCGAGGAGGCGCGTCAGCGAGCCCGCGGCCATGACCAGCCCCACCGCGTCGGCATCCAGCCCGCCCTCGGCCAGGATGGCGGGCAGGAACGGCATCATCGCGCCGAAGCCCGCGAACTGCGCGCCGAACAGGATGGCGAAGCGGAGGCTCGTGCTCACCCGGCCAGTCTCGGCGCGGCGGGTCGGCGTTGCAATCGCGGCCGCATGCGCCATAACGCCGCAAATCCGCTCGGGAAGCGCCCGTCCATGTTCGACCCCCGCGTGAAAGCGATCCTCGGCCCCACCAACACGGGCAAGACGCACCTCGCCATGGAGCGGCTGCTCGCGCACGCCTCGGGCATCATCGGCTTCCCGCTGCGCCTGCTCGCGCGCGAGAACTACGACCGCATGGTGGCCGCGAAGGGCGAGAAGCACGTCGCCCTCATCACCGGCGAGGAGAAGATCGTGCCCCCGGAGGCGAAGTGGTTCGCCTGCACGGTGGAGGCCATGCCGCTGGATCGGCGCGTCGAGTTCCTCGCGGTGGACGAGATCCAGCTCTGCGCCGACCCCGACCGCGGTCATATCTTCACCGATCGGCTGCTGCACGCGCGCGGCCTGGTCGAGACGATGTTCATGGGGGCGGAGACCATCCGCCCGCTGCTCACGCGCCTCGTGCCGCAGGTCGAGGTGGAGACGCGCCCGCGCCTGTCGAAGCTCACCCACACCGGCCCGGCCAAGCTCACCAGGCTGCCGCCGCGCAGCGCCGTCGTCGCCTTCTCGGCCGGCGAGGTCTATGCGATCGCCGAGGCCATCCGTCGCCGCCGCGGCGGCTGCGCCGTGGTGATGGGCCGCCTCAGCCCCCGCACGCGCAACGCCCAGGTGAAGATGTACCAGGACCGCGAGGTGGATTTCCTGGTCGCCACCGACGCCATCGGCATGGGCCTCAACATGGACGTGGACCATGTGGCCTTCGCCAGCCTCTCCAAGTTCGACGGGCAGGCGGCGCGCGCGCTGACGGCGCAGGAGGCGGCCCAGATCGCCGGCCGCGCCGGGCGCGGCATGCGCGACGGCAGCTTCGGCACCACCGCCGACTGCCCGCCGCTCTCCGAGGAGATGGTCGAGAAGATCGAGAGCCACCAGTTCGAACCCCTGCAGACCCTCGCCTGGCGCAACAGCGCGCTCGACTTCACGGACGTCGATTCGCTGCTCGCCAGCCTCGCCGCAGCCCCGCCCGCCCCCGGCCTCGCCAAGGGGAACGACGCGACGGACCACATCACCCTCGCCCAGCTCGCGCGCGAGCCCGAGATCCGCCGCCTCGCCTCCTCGCGCGCCCGCGTCGCGGCCCTGTGGGAGGCCTGCCAGGTGCCGGATTTCCGCAAGCTCGCGGACGACAGCCACACGCGGCTGTGCGCGCGCATCTTCACGCATCTGTGCGAGCAGGGCGCGCTTCCTTCGGACTGGATCGCCGCGCAGATCGCCGCCTGCCACAACATCGAGGGCGACCTCGATACGCTGATGGCGCGCCTCGCCTCCATCCGCGTCTGGGCCTACATCGCCGCCCGCGCCGACTGGGTGAGGGACGCCCAGGCCCAGCAGGAGGCCGCCCGCGCCGCCGAGGACGCGGTGAGCGACGCCCTGCACGAGCGCTTGACCGCCCGCTTCGTCGATCGCCGCGCCGCGCATCTCATCCGCCGCCTCGACGACGCGCAGGAGGAGCTGCAGAGCGCCGTCACCCGCCAGGGCGAGGTGGTGGTGGAGGGCCACCGGGTGGGCGAGGTGCGCGGCTTCGCCTTCCATCCCGAGATCGGCGAGGGCGGCGAGGAGGAGAAGCGCGTGGTGCTGCGCGCCGCGCGCCGGGCGCTGGCGCAGGAGATGCCGCGGCGCCTCGCCGCGCTCGAGATCGCGCGGGCGGAGGCCTTCGGCCTCACCCCCGAGCACCGCATCACCTGGGATGGGGCGGAGATCGCCCGGCTGCGCCCCGGCAGCGAGCCGGGAAAGCCGCTCATCGAGGTGCTCGCGAGCGAGTTCCTGGACGGCCCGCAGCGCGAGCGGGTGCGCACCAAGCTCGCCGCCTGGCTCGAGGGCATGCTGGCGAAGGATCTTGCGGCCATCGCCGCGGCCGAGAAGAAGGCGGAGGAGGACAACACGCTGCGCGGCCCCGCCTTCCAGCTGCGCGAGACGCTCGGCCTCAAGCCCGGGGACGCGCAGCGCGGCATGGGGACGGAGCTGCGCGCGAAGCTCAAGGCCATCGGCATCCGCGCGGGGCGCTTCGCCCTCTATGTGCCGGAGGCGCTGAAGCCGCGCGCCATGGCGCTGCGCGCGCAGCTCTGGGCGCTCGGCCGGGACATCCCCACCCCGCCCCTGCCCGCCCCCGGCCTCGTCTCCATTCCGGCCGACGGGGCGCTGGCCCTGCATTGGCCGCCGGGCTTCGCCGAGACCATCGGCTGGGTGCCGGCAGGACCGGTGCTGCTGCGCCTCGACGTGGCCGAGCGCGTCGCCGCTGACCTCGGCTATGTCACCCGCCGCGCGCCCGCGCCGCTGCCGCCGGAGACGCTCGGCCGCCTCGGCATCAGGGGGGACCAGCTCGGCGCGGTGCTGGCCGGGCTCGGCTTCCGCCTGGTGGCGCCCGCACCGCTGCCCGCGGACATGTACGGCCCGCCGGCACCCGTCCTGGTCGCCTGGGCGCGGCCCGAACGCGCGCCGCGGCGCGCCAGGGGTGCGCCGCCGGGGCAGCGCCCGCAGCGCGGCGAGGCGCGTCACGCAGCCCGCCTGGCCGAGGGGGCGCCCCCGGCCGAAGGCGAAGCCCCCCGGCCCGCGCGCCAGCGGCGCGACCAGCCGCGCGGCCCGCGCCCCGAG
>JAOAIK010000051.1 GCA_026414745.1 Roseococcus sp. | reverse complement strand
CCTTCACCGCCGAGGTCGCCCGGGCCGCGCAGACCTGCGATCCCAGCGTGGCACGCACCGCCCTGCTGCAGGGCACCGGCAATTGCAGCACGGCCACGCTCAAGACGCTGGCGCTGCAGCGGGTGACCGGCCTCGAGCCGGCACAGCTCTCCCTCTCCGTCGTGCGCGCAGCGGTGCCCAATCAGCCCGATCGGATCAACGTCACGATCACCGTGATCTACAGTTTCGACTTCGTGGTCCGCGTCTTCATCAGCCCGGCGCAGATCCGGGACGAAACCGCGATCGAGATCTGACCGGACGCCCGATCGCGGCCCCCGGCACACCCGGCGCAAATCCTCCGATTTTTGAGACATGGACGCTGTTCTGTTTACGAATCAGAGCTTGATGTCTCGCGCCAGCCGTTTGTAATCATTTTGCAGGGATGGTTGTGCGATCCGCCGGCCGGCGCATCGGGTTGCAGAACCGGCCCGCAGCACGGTCGCAACTGCTGGAGCCATGCCATGACGCCGGAGGAGGCGCTTCGGATCTTCACCGCCCTCGGCGCCGCCCCGGCCGAACTGGACCCGGAATCTCTTCACCGTGCCTGGATCCGCGCGGCACGGGTCTTGCACCCCGACCAGGGCGGCCATCACGATCAGGCCGCTCTGCTCAACGCTGCCTACACCGTGCTGCGCGAGGACATGCGCACCCACCAGAGCGCATACGCAGCACGGCGCAAGCTTGCCACCATCAAGGACCCCAAGCGCCACGGAATCTCCGTCTGGGCCTGGGCTGGGGCGCAAGATGGCATTCCGCCCTCGGACCACATCGCCCGCTTCGACCTCACCGACCGCCGTTTCGTCCAGCGCACCCTGTGGGAGTTGTCCGGTCACAGCCAGGAGGAGTGGACGATCTGGCCCTTCGATGGGCGCAGTTTCATGGAACCGCTCACCGCCTACGCCTCCGCCCTGGCCTTCGAGGAGATGGTGCGGGCGGCGCAGCATTTCGCCCGCCACGGCTTCCGCCGGCCGCGCGCGGTTCTGGCCACCGGCCCGCGCGATCGCTTCGAGGCTCGGCTGATCGGCATCGACGGCAAGCCCCTGGCCCGGCCGGAGCTCCTGCCGATGATCGGCAACCCGGCGAGCGACCGTCATCTCAGCCAGCTGCTGCGCGCCCGCCTCGCCAACGCCAGGGCCTGATCACAGGCGCGGGCCGGGCGCCCCCCTCCGGCCTCTTGCGATCAGACGGGGGCGAGCAGGAACTCCACCCCCGCCCGCGCCGCAATCTCGCGCAACTGCCGCTCCAGCGCCTCGGGGATTGGGATGCCCCGGCGCCGCCGTTCGGCGCGGTTCTCCTCCTCCGGATCACCGGGGATCAGCACGGGCCGCGCCGGGTCGACCGGCCTGCTGCCGCGCAGCACCTCGACCACCGCGGCGATGTCGGCATCAAAGCCTGCCCGGTCGCGAAACGCCTGCGGCTCCAGCGCCAGCATGAGATGGCCGATATTGTTCGGCTCATCGGGCCGCTGGGTGCGGTTGCGGATGGGCGAGAAGGAGGCGCCCACCAGCGTGCCGGCCAGCAGATGGATCATCAGCGCGAGCCCATAGCCCTTGTGGCCACCCGTCTCCTCCGGCCCGCCGAGCGGTGTGATCCCGCCCTCCTTTCGGGTGAAGACATATTCCATCGCCGCCGCGTGATCGGTCACGGGCCGGCCCGCGCCGTCGACCACCCAGCCCGGCGGCAGGTCGCGGCCATGCAGGTGATAGACCTTGACCTTGTTGCCCGCCACCGTCGTGGTCGCCATGTCCAGCACGATCGGGGCTGCGCCCGGCACAGGGGCGGCGATGGCGATGGGGTTGGTGCCGAGCACCGGCTCGGCCGCGCGCGGGGGCACCATGATGATCCCGCGGGTGGAGGAGGTGACGATTCCGATCAACCCCGCCGCCGCGGCGATGCGGGCATAGCAGCCGGCCGCGCCGAAATGATGGCTGTTGACCACGCCCACCGCACCGACCCCGAAGGCGCGCGCCTTTTCGACGGCGAGCTTCATCGCCATCACCGCCGCCGGATGGCCGAGCCCGGCCGCGCCGTCGATCAAGGCGGTCGCCGCGAAATCCCGGCGCAGGAAGGGCTCTCCGGCCAGGCGCAGCTGGCCCGAACGATGCAGCTGCTCATAGCTCGGCAGCATCGAGATGCCGTGGCTGTCGACACCCATCAGGTCGGTCTCGGCCATCACCTCGGCGGTGGTGGCGGCGAGATGCGCGGGGCAGCCCCAGGCGCCCAGCACCGCCTCGATCTGACGGCGGATGGACTCCGCGCTGGCATACAGCATCGCCCCTTCGCCCCCGCGTTCGGTCGCCTCAATCCACCGTCGCGCCGGTGGCGCGCACGATGGGCACCCATTTCTCGATTTCGGCGGCGATGAAGGCGCGGGTGCGGGCGGGCGTCATGTTCTCGGGGATGGTGTTGCCGAGGGCCAGCAGCCGCTCGCGCACCGGCCCCTCCGCCAGGATGCGGGCGATCTGCTGCTGCAGGAAGTCGAGGATCGCGGGTGGCGTGCCGGGCGCGGTGGACCAGGGCGTCCAGGTGGTGGCGAGGAAGCCGGGCACCCCCGCCTCCTCGGCTGTCGGCACATCGGGCGCCATCGGCGAGCGCGTGCGGGTGCCGATGACGAGCCCCGTCACCGTACCCGCGCGCAGATGCTGTTCGAGGAAGGAGATCGTATCGGCCTGGAAGTGCACGCGCCCGGTGGCGAGATCGGCGAAGGCGGCCGCCGAGCCGCGATAGGGCACATGCTGCGCGCTCACCCCCATCTGGCTCAGCAACAGCGCGGCGGCGATATGACCCGTGGTGCCGTTGCCGGCCGAACCGTAGACGTAATGCCCCGGCCGCTCAGCCAGGGCCCGGCGCATGTCGGCCAGGCTGCGCCAGCCGGTGGAGGGGTGCGCCGCCACGATGATCGCGCTCTCGCTGCTGATGGTGATGTGATCAAGCCCGGTGAGCGGATGCACCGGCAGGTTGCGGTAGAGCCCCACGTTCAGCGCGTGCGACCCCAGCGCGCCCACCAGCAGCGTGTAGCCGTCCGGCGCGGCGCGCGCGACGGTTTCCATCGCCACCACGCCGCCGCCCGAGGGGCGGTTCTCCACCACGAATTGCTGGCCGAGGGCGCTGGCCAGCGCCCCGGAAATCAGCCGCGCATTGATGTCGGCATTGCCGCCGGGGGCCAGCGCCACCACGACCCTGATCGGGCGGTTGGGATAATCGGTGCCTGGCGCGCGCGGCTGCGCCAGCGCCGGCGCCGCAACCAGCAGAAAGACAGCGAGAAGCCTCATCATGGCGGCATCTCCCTCAGGCAATCAAATGGCGCAGCGTGCCGATGCCGGAGATCGTGATCTCCACCCTATCGCCGCTCCTGAGGTAGCGCGGCGGGCTGCGGAAATGGCCCGACCCCGCCGGCGTGCCGGTGGCGATCACATCGCCGGTCTCGAGGCGCAAGTAGCGGCTGATATGGGCGATCAGCGCCGGGATGGAGTGGATCAGATCGCGCGTGTTGCCGCGCTGCACCTCCTCCCCGTTGAGCGTGCAGCTCACCTCGACCGCCCAGGGCTCGCCGAAGGAATCGGCGGTCACCAGCCAGGGGCCGAGGGGGCAGAAGCCGTCGAGGCCCTTGGCGAAGCTTGTCATCGGCAGGGGCTGATCGAACTGCAGCTCACGCGCCGTCATGTCGTTGAGCGCGGTATAGGCCGCGACATGCTCGAGCGCCCGGCGCTCCTCCACCTCGAAGGCGGGTGTGCCGATCACCACCGCGAGCTCCGCCTCCCAGTCGGGCTTGGTCACCGCGCGGGGGATGCGCACGGCGGTGCCGGGGCCGCAGACCGAGGAGGCAGGCTTGAGGAAGAGCCGCGGCGCATCGAGCTTGGGCCCGCCCACCTCCTTCGCATGAGCGGCGTAGTTGCGCCCGACGCCGATGATCTTGCCCGGGCGCAGGGGCGCATCGAGCAGCGCCTCATCGAGCGGCAGGCGCAGCGCCCCCTTCTCCGGCCGGGCGGCGAAGGCGATGGCGCGCGCCGCCTCCCGCATCGCCGCCTCGTCGCCCAGCAGGGCGCGCATCTCCCCGGGCAGCGCCCCGCCGCCGAGCGCCGAGAGCGCCGCCTGCAGCGGCACCAGCGCCCCCGGCAGCACGCCGGCCAGCCGCCCGTCCTTCAGGGTCGCGAGCCTCATGCGGCCAGCGCGGCGTAGTCGAGGCTCGCCATCACCTGCACGCGCAGGATGTAGCGCGGCTCATCCGGTCCGTAGTCGGCCACCGCGTTGTGGGTGGTGCCGATGTTGTCCCACATCAGCACATCGCCCGGGCTCCAGTGATGGGTGTGGAGGAAGTCGGGCTGCGACTGGTGGCGGAAGAGGAAGTCGAGCAGCGCCGCGCTCTCCGCCTCCTCCAGCCCCTCGATGCGCACCGCGTAGCCCGGGTTGCAATAGAGCACGCGCCGGCCCGTGATCGGGTGGGTGCGGAAGATGGGCTGGCTGACGGGCGGACGCTTGGCGCGCTGCTCGGGCGTGAGCGGCCCGCGGATCGACCCCGGGCGGATGCGCATCATGTCCCAGAACTTCTCGAAGTCGTGGATGGCGCTGCGCCCCTCCAGGCGCTCGCGGACCTCCGCGGGCAGCGCCTCGTAGGCGGCGTGCATGTTGCGGAACTGCGTGTCGCCGAGCGGCCGCCCGTCGCGGACGGGCACCTCCTTCGCGTGCAGCACATTGGCCAGCGCGATCTCCTTCGCGTAGCTCATGTCGGTGTGCCAGCCCTGCCCGGCGTCCGAGAGGCCGAGCGGCCGCCCCTCCGCGTCGCGCTTGTTGGAGAGGATCATCACCTCCGGGTGGCCGGGGGCGTGGAACATGTTGGCCACGTTCACCTCGAGCTCCCCGAAGCGCGCGCCGAAGCGCGCGAGCTCCGCGGCATCCAGATCCTGGTTCGGAAAGCAGAGCACGCCGTGCTCGCCGAGCGCGCGCAGCAGGGTGCGGACATCGGCATCGGCGAGCGGCGCGGCGAGGTCGAACCCCTCGACGCGCGCGCCCAGCCCCGTGGTGTTGGGGATGATGCGCATGACGTTCCTCCGGCTTGGCGGCGAGTATCCGCGCGCATGGACGCAGCGTCAATCATGCGCGAGCATCGCGGCATGGAGCAGCGCCCCCGCGTGATCGTCATCGGCGCCGGCATCGTCGGCCTCTGCGTCGCCTGGTTCCTGCAGCGCGACGGCGCGGCGGTGACGGTGCTGGACCGCGACGGGCCGGGCGAGGGAACCTCCTCGGGCAATGCGGGCGCGATCTCGGCGGGCAGCGTCGCGCCGCTCGCCATGCCCGGCGTGCTCGCCGAGGTGCCGCGCATGCTGCTCGACCGGCGGGCCGCGCTGCACATCCCGCCCGGCTACTGGCCCGCCGCCCTGCCCTGGCTGTGGCGCTTCGTGCTGAGCGCGCGCCCCGCGCGGGTGCGCGCCATCGCGGAGGGCATGGCCCTGCTGCTCGCCGGCGCGGAGGAGCGCCATCGCGACATCCTGCGCGCCGAGGGCGCGCTCGACCTCTTCCGCGCGGAGGGGCAGCTCTACCTCTACCGCGACGCCGCGCATCTGGCGAAGGACGAGGCCGCCTGGGCGCTGCGCCGCGCCCATGGCCTCGAGATGCGGGTGCTGGACCGCGCGGGCATCCTGGCGCTGGAGCCGGAGGTGAGCGCCGCCTACGGCCTCGGCGTCTTCCTCCCGCGCCAGGGGCATTGCGTGAACCCGCTGCGCCATGCGCGCGTGGTGGCGCGCGGCGTCGAGCGCATGGGCGGCGCGATCCGCCGCGCGCGGGTGGAGGCGCTGCGCACCGAGGGCCCGCGCGTCGTCGGCGTGCGCGCCGGGGGCGAGGCGCTGGAGGCCGGGCATGTGGTGCTCGCCGCCGGCGCCTGGTCGGCGGCGCTGCTCGCCCCGCTCGGCCTCCGCGTGCCGCTGGAGAGCCAGCGCGGCTATCACGTCATGCTGCCCGATCCGGGGGTGATGCCCCGCCGCCCCGTGGTGCCGGCCGACCGCAAGGCCTTCCTCTCGCCCATGGAGGAGGGGCTGCGCGTGGCCGGCACGGTCGAGTTCGGCGGCACCGAACGCCCGCCCGACCCCGCGCGCGCCGCGCTGCTGCTCGAGGATCTGAGGCGCGTCTATCCGCAGGCGCGCACCGCGGATGCGCGGCCCTTCTGGATGGGCCACCGCCCCTGCCTGCCCGACACGCTGCCCGTGATCGGCCCCGTGCCGGGGCGGCCCGGGCTGTGGTGCGCCTTCGGGCATGGGCATCTCGGCCTCACCGCCTCCGCGCCCACCGGCGCGCTGCTGGCGCGCGCCCTGCTCGGCCCCGCGCCGAACAGCGATCTCGCGCCCTTCTCCATCGGGCGCTTCGCGTGAGGCCGCCGGCCAGGGAGCTCGCGCGGCGCATCCTCGCACTGGCCGCCCCCACCACGCTGCTCTCGGCGCTGCAGGTGGCGGCGCTGCTGATCGAGACCTGGATCGCCGCGCGGCTGGGGCGCGAGGCGCTGGCGGGCTGGGCGGTGGTGCTGCCCTTCGCGCTGCTGCTGGGGCAGATGTCGGCCGGGGCCATGGGCGGCGGCGTGGTGGGCGCCATCTCGCGCGCGCTGGGCGCGCAGCGGCTGGAGGAGGCCTCCGCGCTCTCGCTGCACGCGCTGCTCATCGCGCTCGGCTTCGCGCTGCTGTTCATCGTCCCGCTCGCCGTCTTCCCCTGGACGCTGCTCGGCTGGATCGGCGGGCCGGTGGCGGCGGCGGCCGGCGCGCCCTACGCCATCGCGCTGTTCGGGCTCGGCGCCGTGCCGGCCTGGGCGGCGAACACCCTCGCCTCCATCCTGCGCGGGGCGGGGCGCCACGGGCTGGCGGCGCGAGTGCTGAACATCGCCTGGATGGCCTATCCCGCGCTCGGCTTCCTGCTGGCCGAGACGCTGGGGCTCGGCCTCGTCGGGCTCGGGCTCGGCTTCGCGCTGTGCTTCTGGGCGGCGGCGGGGGTGATGGCGCGGGTGGTGTTCTCGGGGGCGGCGGGCTTCGTGCCCGCGCTGACGCTCGGCCTGCGCTGGGCGCTGTTCCGCCGCATCCTGGCGGTGGGCGCGGTGGCCTGCACCCTGGCGCTGGTGGCCAACCTCGCCACCATCCTGGTCACCGCGCGGCTTGCCGTGCATGGGCCGGCCGCGGTGGCGGCCTATGGCGTCTCGGCGCGGCTCGAGTTCATGATGATCCCGCTCGCCTTCGGCGTGGGCTCGGCGCTGACGGCGCTGGTCGGGCGCGCGGTGGGCCAGGGCGACTGGGGGACGGCGCGGCGCACCGCCTGGGTGGGCGGGGGCATGGCCTTTGGCCTGTGCAGCGCCATCGGCGTGACGGTGGCGCTGTGGCCGCTGTTCTTCGCCCGGCTCTTCGCCTCGGATGCGGAGGTGGCGGCCATCGCCGCGCAGGCGCTCTCCCATGTGGGGCCGGCCTTCGGGGGCTTCGGCCTCGGCATGGCGATGTATTTCGCGGCGATGGGCGCGGGGCGGATGGGCTGGCCGGTGGCGGCGGGGCTCTCGCGCCTGCTGATCGCCGTCGGCGGGGGATGGCTGCTGGGCGACGCGCTGGGCATGGGCATGGCGGGGCAGTTCCTCGCCGTCGCGCTCGGCATCACCGCCTATGGCGTGCTGGCGGCGGTGGCGGTGCGGCCGGGGGTGTGGGGCCCGCTCACGCCGCCTGCCGCGCCACCTTCAGCACGCTCGTGACCAGCCCGCGCGCCGCCTTGAGGCGCTGGTCGAAGGGCAGTTCGCGGCTCAGCACCAGCTTCTGGTCGGGGCGCAGCGCCACCAGCCCCTTCTGCCCCTGCACCCAGGCGATCAGCCCGGCCGGATTGGCGAAGCGGTTGCGGTGGAAGGCGAGGACGATGCCCTTGGGCCCCGCATCCACCTTCTCCACCCCCGCCGCGCGGCAGGCGAGCTTGAGCGCCACCACATCCAGCAGGTTGCGCACCTCGGGCGGCAGCGGCCCGAAACGGTCGGCGAGCTCGGCGGCCATCGCCTCCAGCTCCGCCTCCGTCTCCAGCGCGCCGATGCGGCGATAGAGGCCGAGGCGCACCGGCAGTTCGGCCACATAGCTTTCCGGGATGAGCACCGCGAGGCCGAGGTTGATCTGCGGCGTGAAGGGGCCCTCGCTCTCCGGGCGCTTGCGCGCGCCGGCGCGCAGCTCGGCCACCGCCTCCTCCAGCATCTCCTGGTAGAGCTCGATCCCCACCTCGCGGATCTGGCCCGACTGCTCCTCGCCCAGCAGGTTGCCCGCGCCGCGGATGTCGAGGTCGTGGCTCGCCAGCGTGAAGCCGGCGCCGAGGTTGTCCAGCGTCTGCATCACCTCGAGCCGCTTCTGCGCGGCCGGCGAGAGACGGTGATGCGCGGGCCAGGTGAGGTAGGCGTAGCCGCGCTGCTTTCCCCGCCCCACCCGGCCGCGGAGCTGGTAGAGCTGGGCGAGGCCGAACATGTCCGCCCGGTGCACGATCAGCGTGTTCACCGCGGGCATGTCGAGGCCGCTCTCCACGATGTTGGTGGCGAGCAGGATGTCGTGCCGCCCGTCCGCGAATTCGGTCATCACCTGCTCGAGCTCGCCGGCGGAGAGCCGGCCATGCGCCTGCACCACCCGCGCCTCGGGCGCGACCTCGGCCAGGCGCTCGGCCATCCTCGCCATGTCCTCGATGCGCGGCACGACGCAGAACACCTGCCCGCCGCGGAAGCGCTCGCGCTGGATGGCCTCGCGCAGCACGAGGCCGTCCCAGGGCATGATGAAGGTGCGCACGGCGAGGCGGTCCACCGGCGGGGTGGCGATCACGCTCATCTCCCGCACGCCGGAGAGGGCGAGCTGCAGCGTGCGCGGGATGGGTGTGGCGGTGAGGGTGAGCACATGCACCCCCGCCTGCAGCGCCTTCAGCCGCTCCTTGTGCTTCACGCCGAAATGCTGCTCCTCGTCCACGATGACGAGGCCGAGATCGGCGAAGGCGACCTCCTTGCCGAGCAGCGCATGGGTGCCCACGACGATGTTCACCGACCCGTCGGCGAGGCCGGCCTTCACCGCCTTCGCCTCCTTCGCGGCCACCATGCGCGAGAGCTGGGCGATGCGCAGCGGCAGCCCCTCGAAGCGGCGCTGGAAGGTGCGGAAATGCTGCCGCGCGAGCAGCGTGGTGGGCACCACCACCGCCACCTGCGCCCCCGCCATGGCGACGACGAAGGCCGCGCGCAAGGCCACCTCCGTCTTGCCGAAGCCGACATCGCCGCAGATCAGCCGGTCCATGGGCCGGCCGGCGGCGAGATCCTCGAGCACATCGGCGATGGCGCGCGCCTGGTCCTCCGTCTCGGCGTAGGGGAAGCGGGCGCAGAACTCGTCATAGCTGCCCTCGGGCGGGGCGATCACGGGGGCGCTGCGCGTCTGCCGCTCGGCGGCGATGCGGATCAGCTCGGCCGCCATGTCGGCGATGCGGCTCTTGGCCTTGGCCTTGCGCGCCTGCCAGGAGGCGCCGCCCAGCCTGTCGAGCGCCACGCCCGCCGTCTCGGCGCCGTAGCGCGAGAGCACCTCGATGTTCTCGACCGGCACGTAGAGCTTCGCGTCGCCCTCATAGGCCAGCTTCAGGCAGTCGTGCGGGGCGTTGCCGACCTGCACCGTCTCCAGCCCCTCGTAGCGGCCGATGCCGTGCTCGGCGTGCACCAGCAGGTCGCCCACCTCGATCTGGGTGGCGTCGGCGATGAACTGGTCGGCGCGCTTGCGCCGGCGCGGCGGGCGGGCGATGCGCTCGCCGAGCAGATCCTGCTCGGCGGTGACCGAGAGGCCCTCCGCGACGAAGCCGCGCTCCAGCCCCAGCACCGCCACCCCCACCACCCCGGGGGCGAGGCGCTGGAAGGCGTAGAACTCCTCCACCGGCTCGGCCGCCACGCCGTTCTCGCGCAGCAGCGCGACCAGCCGCTCGCGCGAGCCGCGCGTCCAGGCCGCGAGCAGCGGGCGCCGGCCGCGGCCGAGCTCGCTCTCGGCATGGGCGGCATAGGCGCGGAACAGGTTCTCGCCCGCCGCGCGCAGCTCGGCGAAGAGGCGCCCGGGCCGCCCGCCGGCATCCATCCCCTCCGCCCCCGCGGGCCGCGCGAAGGGCGAGAAGCCCAGCACCTGGTGCCCCGCCAGCATCGCCTCCCAGCCGCGGCGGTCGAGGTAGAGAAGCCCCGGCGGCGCGGGGCGGTAGGGCGTCTCGCCCTCGTTCAGCCGCGAGGGGGTGCGCCGCGCCTCGTAGTGGTCCTCGATCATCTCGAGGCGGGCGGAGAGCGCCTCCTCCGCCTGGTGGTCGAGGCTGACGGAGGCGCCGGGCAGATGGTCGAGCAGCGTCTCCATTTCCTCGTGGAACAGGCCCGCCCAATGCTCCAGCCCCGGGTGCCGGCGGCCGGCGCTGACCGAGAGGTAGAGCGGATCATCGGTCGCCGCGGCGCCGAACAGCTCGCGGTAGCGGGTGCGGAAGCGCGCGATGCTCCCGGCATCGAGGAACACCTCGCCCACCGGGCGCAGCGTCAGCCGCTCCAGCGCCGCGCCGCTGCGCTGCGTGCCGGGGTCGAAGCGGCGCAGGCTCTCGATCTCGTCGCCGAAGAAGTCGAGGCGCACCGGCTCGGGCTCGCCGGCGGGGAAGAGGTCGAGGATGCCGCCGCGCAGCGCGTATTCGCCGGGCTCCATCACCGTGCCGGTGCGGCCGTAGCCGTTGGCCTCGAGAAAGGCGGTCACCTCGGCGATGGGCACCCGCCCGCCCTTCCTCAATGCCAGCGCCGCGCCCTGGAAGACGCGGCGCGGCGGCACGCGCTGCACCAGGGCATTCACGGTGGTCAGCACGATGCGCGGCCGGGCGGGCGGCGCGCCGAGCTCGGCCAGCGTCGCCATGCGCTCGGCCAGGATCTCGGGGTTGGGCGAGACGCGGTCATAGGGCAGGCAGTCCCAGGCCGGGAAGCGCAGCACCTCCGCCTCCGGCATGAAGAAGCCCAGCGCCTCGGCGAGCCGCGCCATGCGCGCGTCGTCGCGGCAGACATGCAGCACGGGCGCCTCGGTCTCCGCCCGGCGGGCGCGCAGCAGCAGCGCATCGAAGCCCTCCGGCGCGCCGAAGACGGAGAGCGTCATCGCGCGAGGCCCGCGCGCGCCTCGTGCGCCATGCGCTCGAGCAGGGGCGAGCGCAGATCCTCCGGCATGGGCCGGCGGCCGCTGAGCCAGTCGGCCAGGTCCACGTCCGGCAGTTCCAGGATGGCCTCCAGCTCCGCGAGCTCGGCCTCGGCCAGCGCGGCGATGTGGCGGCGCACGAAGCCGCCGACCATCAGGTCGCACTCCTTGGTCCCGCGGTGCAGGGCGCGGAAGAGCAGGCGGCGCTGGCGGGGGGAGAGGGCGGGGGTTTCGTCGGGACTCGTCACGGGTGGCATATAGGCCCCCGTGTCGGATGCTGTCAGCCACGCGCCCCCGCATGCCCCCCTGCACGCCCCCCTGGCCGCCCCCCTGGCGAGCCTGCCGGGGATCGGCCCCGCGCGGGCCGCGCTGATCGGGAAGGCGACGGGCGGCGGGCGGGTGCTCGACCTGCTCTTCCACCTGCCCGAGCGCATCGCCGAGCGCCTGCCGGTCGCGCGCCCCGAGCAGGCGCCCGCCGAGGCGGAGGTGGTGCTTCCCCTCACCCCGCTCACCGTTCGCGCCGCGGTCAGCAAGGCCACACGCCGGCGCTATGTCGAGGTGCGGACGGCGGAGCGGGTGACGCTGCGCTTCATGGGCGGCGCGCTCGGCCACATCGAGCGCCTGCTGCCGCGCGGCGAGCGGCGCTGGATCGCGGGCCGCCTGCGCCCGGAGGGCGAGGGCTTCTCCTGCATCAATCCCGAGGTGGCGGCGCGGCCCGAGGCGCTGCCGGCGCTCGAGCCGGTCTGGCCGCTCACCGAGGGGCTGAAGCGCGGCCACCTCGCCCCCGCCATCCGCGCCGCGCTGGAGCGCCTGCCGGAGCTTCCCGAATGGCTCGACCCGGCGCTGCTGCGCCGCGAGGGCTGGCCCGGCTTCGCCGCCGCGCTGCGCGCGCTGCACGCGCCCCTCGCCCCGCCCGGCCCCGCCCCGCGGGAGCGGCTGGCCTATGACGAGGTGCTGGCCGACCAGCTCGCCCTCGCGCTGCTGCGCCGCCATCGCCGCGCCCAGGAGGGGCGCGCGCGGCCGGGAACCGGCCGGCTGCAGGCGGAGGCGCTGGCGCGCTTCGGCCATCCCCCCACCCCGGCGCAGCGCGCCGCCCTCGCCGAGATCGCCGCCGACCTCGCCGCGCCGCGGCGCATGCTGCGGCTGCTGCAGGGCGATGTCGGCGCGGGCAAGACGCTGGTCGCCATCCTCGCCATGCTCCAGGCGGTGGAGAGCGGCGCGCAGGCGGCGCTGATGGCGCCGACCGAACTCCTCGCCCGCCAGCACCTGCGCACGCTCGAACGGCTTTCGCCCGTGCCGGTGGCGCTGCTCGCGGGCAGCGTGAAGGGGCGGGCGCGGCGCCGCGTGCTGGAGGGGCTCGCCGACGGCACGCTCCCCCTCGTCGTCGGCACCCATGCGCTGTTCCAGGAGGGGGTGCGCTTCCGCGACCTCGGCCTCGCCGTGGTGGACGAGCAGCACCGCTTCGGCGTGGCGCAGCGACTCGAGCTCGCCGCCAAGGGGCTGGGCGCGGACATGCTGGTGATGACCGCCACCCCCATCCCGCGCACCCTCGAGCTCACCCACTGGGGCGAGATGGAGGTGAGCCGCATCGCCGAGAAGCCGCGCGGCCGCCAGCCCATCGCCACCCGGGTGATCGGCGCGGAGCGCCTGCCCGAGGTGCTGGAGCGCCTCGCCGCCGCGCTCGATCGGGGCGAGCGCGCCTACTGGGTGGTGCGCGCGATCACCGGGGGCGAGCACGACGACAGCGTCGCGGCCGAGACGCGCTTCGCCGAGCTCTCGGCCCGCTTCCCGGGCCGGGTCGGCCTCGCCCATGGCGAGCTGGAGGTGGCGGTGCGCGAGGCGGCGCTGGCCGATTTCGCCGCCGGGCGCACGCGGCTTCTGGTGGCCACCACCGTCGTCGAGGTGGGGGTGGATGTGCCCGAGGCGACGATCATGATCGTCGAGCAGGCCGAGCGCTTCGGCCTTTCCGCCCTGCACCAGCTCCGTGGCCGGGTGGGGCGCGGCAGCCGTCCCTCGGCCTGCCTGCTGGTGCATTCCGAGGGGCTCTCGGCGCGCGAGCGCGAGCGGCTGCTGATCCTGCGCGACACGGAGGACGGCTTCCTGATCGCCGAGGAGGATCTGCGCCTGCGCGGCGGCGGGGAGATCCTGGGCACGCGCCAGGCCGGGCAGCGGCTCTTCCGGCTCGGGCTGCGCGGCGAGGAGGAGGCGGGCGAGCGCGCCGCCCGCCGCCAGGCGGAGCTGATCGCGCTCGCCGCGCAGGATGCGGCGCATCTGCTGCACCAGGACCCCGCCCTCGCCTCGCCGCGCGGACGGGCGGCGCGGCTGCTGCTCGCGCTCTTCGGCAAGGACGAGGCGGCCGGCTTCCTCGCGGCGGGATGACCTTGAAAACCCGGGTGCGGCCTGTAAATCGGGCGGCGCGAAAGGCCGGGGGTCAGGGGTGGCGGCGCTCATCGAGATCGAGGGGCTGACGAAACGCTTCGGCGCCTTCACGGCGGTGGAGGGCGTGGGCTTCTCCGTGGCGCGGGGCGAGGTGGTGGGCTTCCTCGGGCCCAACGGGGCGGGAAAATCCACCACCATGCGCATGCTGGCGGGCTTCATGCTGCCGAGCGCCGGCACCGCGCGCATCTGCGGCGAGGATGTGGTGGAACGCCCCGTGGCGGCGAAGCGCCATCTCGGCTTCCTGCCCGAGGGCGCGCCCACCTATCCCGAGATGGAGGTGGAGGATTTCCTCCTCTTCTGCGCCCGGGTGCGCGGCTGCGGGCGCGAGGCGGTGGCGCGCGCCATGGCGATGACGCAGCTCGAGGGCGTGCGCCGCCAGCCGATCGAGACGCTCTCCAAGGGCTTCAAGCGCCGCGTGGGCCTCGCCCAGGCCCTGCTGCACGACCCGCCCGTGCTGGTGCTGGACGAGCCGACCGACGGGCTCGACCCCAACCAGAAGCACGAGGTGCGCGGCCTGATCCGCGCCATGGCGCCGGGCAAGGCCATCGTCATCTCCACCCACATCCTGGAGGAGGTGGCGGCGGTCTGCACCCGGGCCATCGTGATCGCGCGCGGGCGGATCCTGGCCGACGACACGCCCGCGGGCCTGGTGCGCGACGGGCGCAGCCTCGAGGAGGTGTTCCGCGCACTGACCCTGGGGCAGGCCGCATGAGGGGGCTTCTCGCCGTGGCGCGGCGCGAGTTCGCGGCCTATTTCGCCACCCCCGTCGCGGCCGTCTTCCTCGTGATCTTCCTCGTGCTCGCAGGCGCGCTGACCTTCACGGTGGGCGGCTTCTTCGCGCGCGGCCAGGCCGATCTCATCCCCTTCTTCAACCTCGTGCCCTGGCTGTTCCTCTTCCTGGTGCCGGCGCTGACCATGCGCCTCTGGGCGGAGGAGCGGCGGCTGGGCACCATCGAGCTGCTGCTGACGCTGCCGCTCTCGCCCTGGCAGCCGGTGCTGGGCAAGTTCCTCGCCGCCTGGGCCTTCTGCGCGGTGGCGCTGCTGCTCACCTTTCCGCTGGTGATCACGGTGAACATGCTGGGCAGCCCGGACAATGGCGCGATCCTCGCCGGCTATCTGGGCTGCCTGCTGGTGGCGGGGGCCTATCTGGCGCTGGGCGCCGCGCTCTCGGCCACCACGCGCAACCAGGTGATCGCCTTCGTGCTGGCGGTGGCGGGCTGCTTCCTCTTCGCCGCCGCGGGCTCGCCGGTGGTGAGCGAGTTCCTCTCGGCGCGGCTGCCGGCCCTGGCCGAGGCCGCGCGCGCCCTCTCCGTCGCCGAGCGCTTCGCGGGCTTCGCGCGCGGCGTGATCGCGGCGAAGGATGTCGTGTTCTTCGCCAGCTTCATCGGCTTCTGGCTCTTCGTGAACGCCGCCGTGCTCGACCACCGGAAGGCCGACTGATGCGCCGCCAGCGCCTGATCTTCTCCTCCCTCGGCGTGGTCTTCGCGCTGCTCCTCGCGGTGGGGGTCAATCTCCTGGCCGAGCGGCTGCTCGCCTCGGCGCGGCTCGACCTCACCGAGGGGCGGCTCTACACCCTCTCGCCCGGCACGCGGCAGGTGCTGGCCGGGCTCAAGGACCCGATCACGCTGCGCCTGTTCTACTCGCGCCGGCTGGGCGCGGAGGTGCCGCAATACGGCGCCTATGCCGAGCGGGTGCGCGCCCTGCTGCGCGAATACGTCGCCGCCGCGGGCGGCAAGCTGCGCCTCGAGGTGTTCGACCCCGAGCCCTTCTCGGAGGTGGAGGACCGCGCCATCGCGCTCGGCATCCAGGGCGTGCCGCTGAACGAGAGCGGCGAGCAGATCTATTTCGGCCTCGCGGCCGCCAACCTGGCCGACGAGGAGCGCGTCATCCCCTTCTTCCAGGCCGAGCGCGAGCGCTTCCTGGAGGCCGACCTCACGCGGCTGATCTTCGAGCTCTCCAACCCCGAGAAGCCGGCGCTGGGCGTGATGACGGCGCTGCCGCTGAACGGCGATCCGCGCGCGATGATGCTGCGCCAGCCGCGCCTGGCGGAGCCCATGGTGGTGATGCGCCAGCTTCGCGAGGCCTTCGCGGTGGAGGAGGTGCCGACCGACGCCCTGCTCATCCCCGCCCATCTGCGGATCCTCCTGGTCGCGCATCCGCAAGGCCTCTCGGAGGCCACGCTCTACGCCATCGACCAGTTCGTGATGCGCGGCGGGCGGCTGATCCTGCTGATCGACCCGCACAGCGAGATGCAGGCCGCCCGCCCCGCCGCCCCCGGCGCGGCGCGCGACACCGCCTCCTCGGCCGAGCGCCTGCTCCAGGCCTGGGGCGTGGAGGCGCCGAGGGACCGCGTGGTGCTCGACCTGCGCGGCGCCTGGCGCGTGCGCGCCGCGCCCGGAGACCGGGTGCAGGCCGTGGACTACATCGCCTGGTTCAACCTGCAGGGCGACAGCCTGAACCGCGAGGAGATCGCGACAGCCCCGCTCGATCAGGTCACGGTGGCCTCGGCCGGCGTGCTGCGGCCGCGCCCCGGGACGGACATCGCCTTCATCCCGCTGCTGACCAGCTCGCGCCAGTCCATGCTGGCCGATGCGGCGGAGGTGCGCGGCCAGCCCCAGGCGGCGCGGCTGCTCGCCGGCTTCCGCGCCGATGGCGAGCGGCATGTGATCGCCGCGCGGCTGCGCGGGAACCTCGTCTCCGCCTTCCCCGACGGCCCGCCCGCCCCGCCCGAGGGCGCCGAGCGCCCGGCCGGCTTCCCCGCGCATCTGCCGCGCAGCGAGGGGCCGGCCAACCTCGTGGTGATCCACGACAGCGACATCCTCGAGGACCGCTTCTGGGTGCGCGTGCAGGAGTTCTTCGGCCAGCCCGTCGCCACCCCCTTCTCGGGCAATGGCAGCTTCGTCGTGAACCTGGCCGACACGCTCGCGGGCTCGGACGCCATGATCAGCCTGCGCTCGCGCGGCGAGAGCCAGCGCCCCTTCGAGATGGTGGAGGCGATCCGCCGCGAGGCCGATGCGCGCTTCCGGCAGAGCGAGCAGCAGCTCACCGAACGGCTGCAGGCCACGGAGCGCCGGCTGCGCGAGCTGCGCCAGGGCGCCGGCGGATCAGCGACCCCCGGGGGCGAGCGCAACGCGAACCAGACCGTGATCACCCCCGAGCAGCGCGCCGAGATAGACCGCGCGCGCGAGGAGATCGCCGCCACCCGGCGCGAGCTGCGCGCGGTTCAGCTCGAGATGCGCCGCGACATCGAGGCGCTGGAGGGCTGGCTGCGCGCCTTCACCATCGGCCTCGTGCCGCTGCTGGTGACGGCGGCGGCGGTGGGGATGGGCCTCTGGCGCGCGCGGCGGCGCCGGGCGGCGCGGGCATGATCTCGCGCCGCGGCCTGCTGCTGCTGGGCGTGGCGGGGGCGGGGGCGCTCGGCGCCGGGCTCTGGCTCGCCCCGGACGGCGAGGAGGCGGGGCGCTTCGCGCCCGGGGAGCTCGCCTATCCGGGCCTCGCCGAACGCCTCGGCGCCGCGGCGCGCATCGAGGTGATCCGCCACGCCCAGCGCGTCACCCTGCTGCGCGAGGGCGATCTCTGGCGCATCGAGGAACTCGAGGGCTACCCCGCCCGGCCGGCGCGCGTGCGCGAGACGCTGACCGGGCTGACCGAGCTGCGCCTCGTGGAGGAACGCAGCAGCGACCCGGCGGCCCAGGCCCGGCTGGGCGTGGACGATCCCGCCGCGCCGGGCAGCACCGCCGCGCGGCTGCGCGTGCTCGACGCGGGCGGGACGGCGCTGGTGGATGTGCTGCTCGGCCGGCGGCGCGTCCGCACCCAGGGGAATGCGCCCGAGACCATCTACCTCCGCCGCGCGGGCGAGGCGCGCGCCTGGCTCGCAGAGGGCCGCCTCGTGCCCGACGCCGACCCCCAGCTCTGGGTGGAGCGCGAGGTCGCGAACCTGCCCGCCGAGCGGCTGCGCCGCGCCGAGATCCGTCGCGCCGGGGAGGAGCCGCTGGTCATCGCCCGCGCGGCCGAGCCGGAGGCGCCGTTGCGCCTCGTCGCCCCCGACACGGCCCCGGCGCCCGACCCGCTGGCGCTGGACGAGCTGGGCCGCGCCTTCGAGATGCTCACCTTCATCGAGGTGCGCCGCGCCGCGCCCGATCTGCCGGGCGAGGCGCTGGGCGAGGCGCGCTTTGACTACACCGACGCGGTGACGCTGACCGCCTGGCCGCGCCTGCACGAGGGCCAGTTCTGGGTGGTGCTGCGCGCCGAGGGCGGGCCAGAGGCCGCCGCGCTCCAGGCGCGGATCGGGGGCTGGGCCTATCAGCTCGGCCAGTGGAAGGAGAAGGCCATCATCCCCCGCCTTGCCGACCTCATGCCCGAATGAGCCGCGAATACCCCGACCGGCCCTGGATCGGGATCGGCGTCGTGGTGTTCCGCGGCGAGGAGGTGCTGCTGGTGCGCCGGGGCAAGCCGCCGCGCCTCGGCGCCTGGTCGCTGCCCGGGGGCGCGCAGCGCCTGGGCGAACGCGCCGAGGAGACGGCCCGGCGCGAGCTGCGCGAGGAAACGGGGGTGGAGGTGGGCCCGCTCACCCTCGTCGCGGTGGTGGATTCCCTCACCCATGACGAGCAGGGGGCGCTGCGCTTCCACTACACCATCCTGGACTACGCCGCGGAATGGCTGGCGGGCGAGGCGCGGCCGGGGGACGATGTCTCGGCGGTGGCCTGGGCGGGACTGTCGGCGCTCGCGCCCTTCGGCCTGACGCGCGAAGCCGAGGAGGTGATCGCCGCCGCCGCGCGGCGTCGCCGCATGGCCACAGCATGACAGAAGATTGACAACTCCCTGGCGACCTAGTGTCGCTGCCTGCGTTTCGCGCAGAAATAGCCCATCATTTTCAAACACTCTTCATCGAAGCTTAAGGGTTGCCGCAACGACCGCGCGGCCGGGCATGGATATTCGATGACGGCTGAACCATTCGCACAGGGCCGTCATGAACAGCATCGCCACCCCGCTCTTCACCGTGAATCACGCTGCCTCCGCCCTGCCCGCCGGCGCCGCGCGGGGCTCCGAGGTGGTGGCCTTCGACTCCGTGCGTGGGCTGCTGTTCGTGATCGGTGCGGAAGGGGTGGATGCGCTGCGCGTGACCGACGGGACGCTCGCCTTCGCCCTTCCGAAGAGCGCCATCCCGGGCCCCGGCGGCGCAGCGCCGCCCGCCTACGGCACGGGCAACTCGGTCGCCGTGCATGGCAACACACTGGCCATCGCGCTCGACGGCCCTGCCGCCGGCGCGAACGGCTATGTCGCGTTCTACACCATCAATCCGGGCGGCACGGGCGCGACCTGGACCGCCACCTTCGAGGTCGGCGCCGTGCCCGACATGGTGGTGTTCACCCCCGACGGCGGGCGCCTTCTCGTCGCCATCGAAGGCGAGCCGGTGCCCGACACCTCCGGGACCACGCCCTACACGCCGAACTTCCCCGCCGATCCGCCGGGCGGCGTGACCGTGATCGAGGTCTCCGACCCCGATCCGCTGAACTGGACCTCCAGCTTCTTCGGCTTCGGCGCCTTCGACGCGCAGGCCGCGGCGCTGCGCGCGGCGGGGGTGAAGATCAACACCGCCATCCCGGGCAGCGCTGCCTACAACACCGCCCTGCCCTCGCTCGACTTCGAGCCGGAATACATCGCCATCTCGCCCGACGGGGCGCGCGCCTTCGTCACCCTGCAGGAGAACAACGCCATCGGCGTATTCAACCTCGACGCCATGGCGGGGCCGCTGGGCTGGGTAACGGTGCTGCCGCTCGGCCTGTCCAACCACAGCCTAGCCGGGCGCGGGATCGACACCTCCGACCGCGACGGCGGGCCGAACATCCGCCAAGTCCCCGTCTTCGGCATGTACCAGCCCGATGCCATCGCCACCTTCGAGGCCGGCGGGCGCACCTACCTCGTCACCGCGAACGAGGGGGATGCGCGCGAATGGGGGCTGCTGCCGAGCGGCGAGAGCGCGGGCAACGCGCACCCGCTCAACGAGGTCGTGCGCCTCTCGGCGCTGGTGCCCGCCACGGGCAGCACCCCGCCCGCAGGCATGCCGCAGATCGAGGCCGCGCTGCTGTCGCAGATCCAGTCCCGCCGGGGCGATGCCGATCTCGGCCGGCTCAACGTCAGCCGCTGGTCGGGCGACACGGACGGCAACGGGCAGCTCGACCAGATCCATGTGTTCGGCGGCCGCAGCTTCTCGATCTGGGAGGTCGGCGGCACCGCCTCGGCGCCCACCCTCACCCAGGTCTTCGACTCGGGCGACTTCATCGACCGCACCGTGGCCGCGCTGCTGCCGCAGGGCTATTTCGACACCCGCTCCGACGACAAGGGCGCGGAGCCCGAGCACGTCACCCTCGCCACCATCGGCGGCAAGATCCATGTCTTCGTCGGGCTCGAGCGCGCCAACGCCAACATGGTGTTCCGCATCGAGGGCCCGACGGAGGTGGCCTTCGTCGGCTTCATCAACAGGCCAGGCGACACGGCCCCGGAGACGAGCGTCTTCGTCCCCGCCACCACTCCGGGCATCGGCGGCACCGGAGATGCGCGCCTCGCGGTCGCGAACGAGGTGAGCCGCACCACCACCTTCTACGACGTGAACGCCTCGGGCGGTCCCTCGGGCAGCTACGTGCTGCAGATCCTGCACGGCTCGGATTTCGAGGCGGGGCTGCTCGCGGGCAACCGCATGAAGCAGTTCGCCGCCATCGTGGACCGGCTCGAGGATGCGCTGCCCAACAGCATCACCCTCTCCTCGGGCGACAACTTCATCCCCGGCCCCTTCGCCGCCGCGGGCACCGATGCCACCATCGTTCCCGTGCTGCGCGCCTTCTACGAGCAGGCGCTGGGCCTGCCGCCCGGCACGCTCGGGGCGCTGAACGGCACCTCCTCGCCCTTCTTCGCCGCCGACATCGCCATCCTCAACGCCATCGGCGTGCAGGCCTCGGTGCTCGGCAACCACGAGTTCGACCTCGGCACCAACGCGCTCGCCGCCGCCATCGACTTCACCTCCAACACCACCGGCACCACGCCCGGGCTGCGCGTGACCAACATCGGCGCGCAGTTCCCCTATCTTTCGGCCAACCTGAGCTTCTCGGGCGACGCCGCGCTCAGCCCGCTGTTCACCCCCATGCTGCGCGATGCGGCGAGCTACGCCACCACCGCCGCCGACCTCGCCGACAACAACGCCGTGGCGGCCGAGAACACCGACCGGCAGATCTCGCCCTGGACGGTGATCCACGAGAACGGCCAGGCGATCGGCGTGCTCGGCGTCACCACCCAGATCCTCGGCCAGATCTCCACGGTGGACGGCGTGCGCGTGCTCGACCCCGCGAATGACGGCGGGGTGAACAACATGGCCGAGCTGGCGCAGATCCTGCAGCCCTATGTGGACCAGATGACGGCGCTCGGGATCAACAAGGTGATCCTGCTCTCGCACCTGCAGCAGTACGCGTTCGAGCTCGAGCTCGCGACGCTGCTGCGCGGGGTGGACATCATCATCGCCGGCGGCAGCCACGCCGTCTTCGCCGACGCAACCGACACGCTGCTGCCCGGCGACAGCATCGCCTCGCCCTATCCCACGCTGCGCACGGGGCTGGACGGCAAGCCGGTCGTGGTCGTCAACACCGCGAGCGAATACGCCTATGTGGGCCGGCTGGTGGTGACCTTCGACGCCGAGGGCGTGATCGACACCAGCGCCCTCGACCCGGCGCTGAACGGGCCCATCGCCACCACCGACGCCAATGTCGCGGCGCTGTGGGGCGCCGACAACCCCTACGCCGCGGGCACCCGCGGCGGCCAGGTGCAGGCCATCTCCGATGCCGTGCAGGCCGTGATCAACGCCAAGGACGGCACCTTCTTCGGCTTCACCGAGGTCTTCCTCGAGGGCCGCCGCAGCGAGGTGCGCACGGAGGAGACGAATCTCGGCAACCTCACCGCGGATGCGAACCTCTTCGTCGCGCGCCAGATCGACCCCTCGGTGAAGCTCTCCATCAAGAACGGCGGCGGCATCCGCGCCGAGATCGGCCGCATCGCGGGCCAGCCCACCCCGCAGGAGCTGCCGCCGCCGGCCAACCCCTCGGTGAACAAGCCCGAGGGCGCGGTCAGCCGGCTCGACATCGAGAACTCGCTGCGCTTCAACAACAGCCTCGTCAAGCTCAGCGTCACCGCGGCCAATCTCGAGCGCATCTTCGAGCATGCGGTGGCCGGCAGCACCCCCACCAACACGCCCGGCCAGTTCCCGCAGATCGGCGGCGCCGCCTTCTCCTACGACCTCACTCGCCCCGCGCAGGTGCTGGTGACGGTCGGCAGCGGCGCGAGCGCCACCCTCTCCGACACCGCGCCGGGCGGCGTGGTGGGCGAGCGCGTGCGCAACCTCGTGCTCTACAACGACGACGGCACGGTGGCCGACGTGATCGTGAAGGACGGCGTGCTGCAGGGCGACCCGAACCGCGTCATCTCCCTCGTCACGCTGAACTTCCTCGCCAACCCGGGCAGCAACCCCCTGCTCGGCGGCGACGGCTATCCCTTCCCGGCCTTCACCATCCCCGGCAGCCGGGTGGATCTCCTGAACAACGCCGCCCTGCCCGACGGCGTGGCGACCTTCGCCGCCAAGGGCTCGGAGCAGGATGCGCTGGCCGAATATCTCGCCGCGCGCCACAACACCCAGGCGAAGGCCTTCTCGGTGCTGGACACGGGCCGGGCCGAGGACACGCGCATCCAGAACCTCGCCTTCCGCCAGGACACGGTGGGCGACCCCTATGTGCAGGTCACGGTGGGCGAGCGCGTCACCCTGGTGCAGGCGCAGCGCGCGAGCTCCGGCCCCTTCGACTTCGCCTTCGCCGGGGGCGCGGGCGATGAGCGCCTCGTCTTCCGCGACGGTCGCGACGACGTGGACGCGGGCGCGGGCAACGACCTGGTCTTCCTCGGCGGGGGCAATGACCGCGCGCAGGGCGGCGCGGGCGACGACACGCTGGTGGGCGAGGGCGGCAACGACATCCTGCTCGGCGGCCTGGGCAATGACCTGCTCTACGGCGGCATCGGCTCCGACTGGCTGGACGGCGGGGCGGGCGCCAACACCATCGCCTATTTCGAATCCGCTGAGGGCGTGGTGGTGCGCCTCGACATCGGCGTGGGCGCCGGCGGCGAGGCCGATCAGGACCGCATGCTGAACGTGCAGAACGTGATCGGCTCCCGCCAGGCCGACTACCTGATCGGCGACGCGCAGGCGAACACGCTGTTCGGCCTGGAGGGGAATGACTGGCTCTACGGCCAGGGCGGCAACGACATCCTGGCGGGCGGCGCCGGCAACGACCAGATCCTCGGCGGCGCGGGCGCGGACGACCTCTACGGCGGCGCCGGCAACGACGTGTTCTGGTTCCTGGCGTCCGATCTCCAGGCCGGCGTCTTCGACCGCATCTTCGACTTCGGCGAGGCGGCGGGGAACTTCGACCACCTGCGCTTCGAGGGCGTGACCTCGGGCATCACCCTCACCGCGGTCAGCGGCGGCACCCTTGTCTCCACCCAGGCGCTGGGCGGGGCGGGGGGCATCCTGGTGGTCGGCGTCACGCCGGGGCAGCTGGCCGACCAGATCATCATCGGCTGAGCGATCGGGGGCGGCGGGGGCGCTTGGCCCCGGCCGCCCCCGCCCCTATCTGCGGGCGCGATGCGCAACTCCCTTCCGCGGCGGACGCTGCCCGCCCTGTTCCTCGCCACGCCCGCCCTGGCGCAGCGCCTCGCGCCGCAGGATGTCGAGGCCTCGGGCCTGCTGCCGCGGCTGCGCGCGGGCGGCCTCGTGCTGTTCTTCCGCCACGCCGACACGCTGGGCGAACCCTGCGACCGCAGCTATCGCATCGGCGACCGGGCGGGGCAGCGCAACCTCTCGCCGCGCGGGCGGGCGCAGTCCGCGGCCATCGCGGCGCGGATGCGCGCGCTCGGCATCCCGGTGGCGCTGCCCGTGCTGGCCGGCCCCGTCTATCGCGCGCGCGACACGGCAGAGCTCGCCTTCGGCGCGGCGAACGTCGTCGTGACGGAGAGCCTGCTGGCCGACGACTACGCCGGCCCGCGGCTCGACTGGGTGCTGGCCGAGCACCGCCGCCTCTTCGCCGCGCCCGTGCCGGCGGGGGAGAACCGGGTGCTCGTTGGCCACCGCACCCCCGCCATCATGGTGTTCGGCGACGCGCTGGCCGGGCGCGCCTTCCCCGAGGGCGCGGCGCTGGTCATCGCGCCGGGCGGGACGCAGGGCAGCCTGCTCGGCGTCCTGGAGTTCGCGCCCTTCCCCGATGGCGGCTTCCACGGCTGCCAGTAGCCGCGGCGGGCGCGCCCGTCACACCGCGAGTGACATGCCGATGGGCGGGCTCGCCTCCTCGGGCAGCGGGCAGACATAGCGCCCGCCGCTGCGTTCGCGGTGCTCGGCCTTGGCGGCGGCGATGAGCTCGGGCCGGCGCAGCAGCTCCACGGCCGTGCCGGCCATCACCTTCGCCACATGCACCATGCCCTTGTGCGCGTAGGGCAGCTTGCCCTGCGCCGTGGCCTGCCAGGAATGCAGGGGCGTGCCGATGGCGTGCGTCGCGCCGCGCGCCTGCACGGTGGGCACCACCCAGCTCACATCGCCCAGATCGGTGCTGCCGATCATCGGCGCGCGCTTGCTCTCCAGCGGCACGACGCGGTGCGTCAGCGGCGATTCGTCGCGCGGCAGCCCCACCTTGCGGAAGGCGCTGGCGATGTCCTCCTCCGACAGCGTGGCCTGGAACTGCGCAGCCGTCCGCCGGTCCTCGGCGTCGAAGGGGGGCGGGCCGAGACGGTCGAGATTGTCCTGCATCACGCGCTCCAGCACGGCGTTGCCGAGCAGGTTGGAGACGGCCGAGATGACCCGCGCCTCCACCGTGGTGCCGGTCATCAGCGCCGCGCCCTGCGCGATGTCGCGCACGCGCGGCACCAGGGCGTTCAGCGCCGTCACGTCGGCGGCACGGATCAGGTAGCGCACCTTGGCGCGCGCCTGCACCACGTTGGGCGCCACCCCGCCGGCGTCGAGATAGGCGTAGTGGATGCGGCTCTCCTGCGGGATGTGCTCGCGCAGGTAGTTCACGCCCACGCTCATCAGCTCGACCGCGTCGAGGGCGCTGCGGCCCAGATGCGGGCTCGCCGCCGCGTGGCTGGCGCGGCCGGTGAAGGTGAAGTCGATGCGCGTGTTGGCGAGGCTGAGCGGCTCGTTCACCCCGGCGAAGGCGGAGGGATGCCAGGAGATCGCCACGTCCACGTCGTCGAACAGCCCGGCGCGGGCCATGAAGCCCTTGGCCGCGCCGCCCTCCTCGGCCGGGCAGCCGTAGTAGCGCACCCGGGCCTGGATGCCCTCCGCCTCGAGCCACGCCTTCAGCGCCGCGGCGGCGAGCAGCGAACCGGCGCCGAGCAGGTTGTGGCCGCAGGCATGGCCGTTGCTCTCGCCCGGGATCGGGCGGTGCTCGGCCACCCCGGCCTCGTTGGACAGTCCGGGCAGCGCGTCGAACTCGCCCAGGAAGGCGATGACCGGCCCGCCCTCGCCGGCCTCGCCCATCATGGCAGTCGGGATGCCCGCGAGGTTCTGCGTGACGCGGAACCCCTCGCGCAGAAGATAGGCGATGTGCTCGGCGGCCGAGCGCGTCTCGGCATAGGCGAGCTCGGGCATGCCCCAGACGCGGTCGGAGAGCTCGATGGCCGGCTGCGCCTTCTCGTCCACCAGGCGCCAGATGGGTTCGCTGTTCTGCATGGCCGGACCATGCACCCGGCGGCCCGCGGTGGCGAGCCCCCTACCGCCGCAGCGAGAGGATATAGGCCACCACCGCGTCCAGCTCCGCCCGGCTCAGCCGGTAGTCTGGCATGGCGGCGTGCGGGGTCTGCAGGAAGACGCGCAGCGACATCTCGGTGGTGGAGGGCAGCGCGGCGATGGCGGGGAAGCTCGCGGCCGCATCGCCCGCGGGCGGGCGTTGCCCGGGGGCGACGGCGTGGCAGTTCGCGCACCACTGCTGCGCGAGGCGCTGCCCCTCCCCGATCAGCGCCGGCGCGGGCCCCTGCGCCGCGGCCGGAGTCGCCACCAGCACCCCAAGCAGGGCCATCCGCTTCATGCCGAATGCCTTTCGTCCCTCACCGCCGCGACGCTGGCACGGCCCCGCATCGGCGCGCAAGTCAGCGCCGCAGCGTGTCGCGCAGATCGCGCGACAGGCGGCGCAGGGTGGGCGCCAGCCAGCCGAGAGTCACGACATGGCGGATGGGATGCACCCTGTTGAAACCCGCGCGCACCCGTGCGGCCAGGCCGGGGTCCGGGCGGAAGGCCACCTCGGCGGGGCGATAGACGCAGCTGGTGCGGGCGCGCGCGAAGCGCGGATCGGGCGCGAGCCCGGCGCCCGCGGCCAGCAGATCCAGCGTCTCGGGCACGAAGCCATGCACATGGGCGAAGTGCAGCCGGTCGAAGGCGGGGCGGGGGCTCGGGCCCATGTCGGGCACCGAGAGATAGACCACCCCCCCGGGCGTCAGCGCCGCCGCGAGCCGCCGCAGCACCGCCAGCGGATCGCGCAGATGCTCGAACACGTGGTGGGCGGTGATGGCGTCATAGGGCCCCGCCCCCTCCGGCAGGGCGGCATGGACGGTGACGCCGCGGCGCCGCGCATGGGCGGCATAGGCCTCGCCCGGCTCCACCCCCTCCATGGCCCAGCCGGCCGCCGCCCCCGCCTCGAGGAACTCGCCCGAGCCCGCGCCGTAGTCGAGCACCCGCGCCCCCGGGCCCAGCACGGGGGCGAGCAGCGCCACGCGCCGCGCCGCCTCGGCCCGGCTGCGGACGAGATGCCGCCGCGGCGGCTTCGAGCCGACGAGCTGGTAGTCCATGCGGTAGTGGTGGCGATAATACGCCGCGAGCTCCTCCTCGGTCGGCATCGGGTCGGTTCGGATCAGGCCGCAGCCGGCGCAGATCACGCTGCCGAGGCGCTTGAGCCGCCGGTCATGCGCGCAGAGGGGCAATGTCTGCGCGCTGCCGCACAGCGCGCAGGGCTCGTGCCGGCCGCGATAGGGGTAGGGCGTGAAGGGGATGAAGCCGGCGGCAAGGCGCGCGAGCGAGGCCATGGCCGGGCTTATGGCCGTGCCTCAGGCGAGGCGCAACGCCGCCCGCCGCTCGGCCGCGCCCTCGGGGTCCGCGGCCTCGGCCAGCCGCGTGGCGGCGAGGCGCGCGAGGCGCAACGTCAGCGCGCGCCGCCGGGCGGAGGCCAGCGGCCTCTCGGCCGGGGCGCGCCGCAGCGCCGCCTCGTGTCCCGCCGCCACGAGAAGCCCCGCCTCGGCGGGCAGCAGCGCCTCGGGGAAGTCGAGGTCCACGGCGAAGAGGAAGGCGTCGCACCAGGCGGCGTAGTCGCGCCACTTCGCATCGCCGAGATAGTCCCGCGCGCCGGACTTCACCTCGAGGATCACGAGCCCGCCATCGGGGCGGATCGCCAGCACATCGGCCCGCCGCCCGTCGGGCAGCGGCACCTCGACGAGCGGCGCCCAGCCCTCGGCGAGGCACCAGCGCAGCACCGCGCGCGTGATGGCCGCGGTGCGGGCCCTCGCGCCAGCGGGCGCGGAAGGGGGCGCGCCAGCGGGCGCGGAAGGGGGCGCGCCAGGGGGCGGGTCAGACAAGCGCGTCAATGGCGCGGGCCAGCGCCACATCTCGTGCCGAGAGCCCGCCCGCGTCATGCGTGGTCAGCGTGATCTCCACCCGGTTGTAGACGTTGAACCACTCGGGGTGGTGGTCGTGGCGCTCGGCGAGCAGCGCGACGCGGGCCATGAAGCCCCAGGCGGCGTTGAAGTCGCGGAAGCGGAAGCTGCGCTGGATCGCATCCCGCCCCTCCAGCACCCGCCACTGCGGCAGCAGCTCCGGCAGCGCGGCCCGCCCCGCCTCGTCCAGCTTCTCGACCATCCGGCCCTCCCCGTGCGATGACGCCCCATGCGTCCGACCACGCCCCCGAGCCTCGAGGACATCCTGGAGATGGCGGAGGATGCGCTCGCCGCCATCCCCCGCGACCTGCGCGAGATGGTGCGCGGGGCGGCCATCGTCGTCGAGGAGCTGCCCGACGACGAGACGGTGGCCGAACTCGGGCTGGAAAGCCCCTGGGAGCTCACTGGCCTCTACCGCGGCACGCCGCTCACCCGCAAATCCCACGCCGACACGCCCGGCGCGCCGGACACGATCCTGCTCTACCGCGAGCCTATCCTGCTCGAGTGGATCGAGACGGGCGAGGACCTGTTCCGCCTGGTCCGCAACGTGCTGATCCACGAGATCGGGCACCACTTCGGCCTCTCCGACGAGGACATCGCCCGGCTGGAGCAGGACGGGGAACGGTAGCGGCGGGGCGGACGCGGGGAAGGGCGCTGCCCTTCCCCGCACCCCAACCCACCAAGGGGCAGTGGCCCCTTGGAACCCGAACCATGTCGGGTGTGGGAGGAGGGGCCGACGCGGGCGCTGGGCCCGGCGGGCGCCTCCGCCCCTCCTCCCACGCCCGACCTGACTCCCGAGGTCCAGGAGGCTGCGGCCTCCTGGCGGGGTGAGGTCTGGAGAGGGGCGGCGCCCCTCTCCTGCAGGCCCGCCGCGCCCCGCTCGCGCCCTGCCGCTACCGCAGCCCCTCCTGCACCGCCTCGATGGAGGCGGCGGCGCCGAGGGCGAGGTCGCGCGCCACGCGCGAGGCGACTCCGGCGACCGCCCAGCCTTGTCGAGTCCGGGTGAGCACCGGCCCGCCCGAGGCGCCACGCGTGCCGGCGCAGTCGTGCAGCAGCACGCCGTCACGCGCCTCGAGCAGGCGGCAGTCGAGGTCGGCCTGAAGCACCTCCGGCGCGTCGGCCTGGTAGCCGCCGAGCATGAGGGGGGTGCGCGGCGGGGGCGGGCGGTCGAGCAGGGGCAGGAAGGGGCCGGGCAGAGGGGTCTCGAGGGTGAGGATCGCCCAGTCCTCGCGCGCCGGCCCGCCGCTCACCGGATCATAGCCCAGGCCCATGCGGTAGTAGGCGACGCGCGCCCGCGCCCGGAAGGCGCCGCGCTCATAGCCCAGCAGGAACTGCACCGCGTGCGGGTGGGCGAAGGCGAGGCTGCCGGGCGGCACGAGGCAATGCGCGGCGGTGAGCACGCGGTCGGGCGCGATGAGGGTGCCGGTGCAGCGGCTGCCCAGCCCCGTCACCACCCGCCCCAGCGCCGCCCAGGGCAGCTCGCGCGGGCTGACGACGCGGCGCGGATCCTCCGTGCCGATGCCGGGCAGGGCGGGCGGCGGGACGGCCGAGGGCGCGCCCGGCTTGCCCTGGGCGAGGGCCGGCCCGGCGCCGAGCGCGAGCAGCAGCGGCAGGGCGCGGCGCATCATCCGCCCAGCATCTCCTCCACCCAGGCGGGGACGAGGCGGCTCGCCGGCCCGTGGCGGGTCTCGTCGAACAGCGAGGCGCCGTCGGAGGGCTCGAGGTTGATCTCCAGCGTCCGCGCCCGGCCCCGCAGCTCCGCCACGAAGCCCGCCGCCGGCCAGACGCGGCCCGAGGTGCCGATGGAGACGAAGAGGTCGCAGGCGTCGAGCGCCGCCTGGATCCGCGCCATGTGCAGCGGCATCTCGCCGAACCAGACCACATGCGGGCGCAGCCGCCCCGCCGCGCCGCAGCCGGGGCAGCGGGAGGCGGGCGCGATGTCCTCGAGCCAGGGGTGGTCCTCGCCGCAGGCCAGGCAGCGGGCGCGGCGCAGCTCGCCGTGCATGTGCACGAGGCGGCGCGTGCCGGCGCGCTCGTGCAGGTCGTCCACGTTCTGGGTGACGAGGAGGAAGTCGCCCCGGCTCCAGGCGGCTTCCAGCCGCGCCAGCGCCGCATGGGCCGGGTTGGGCGCGACGCGGAAGAGCTGCGCCCGGCGCGCGTTGTAGAAGGCCTGCACCCGCGCGGGGTCGGCGGCGAAGGCCTCGGGCGTCGCCACCTCCTCCAGCCGCACCTGGCTCCAGATGCCGCCGAGGTCGCGGAAGGTGGCGAGCCCGCTCTCCGCCGAAATCCCCGCGCCGGTGAGGACGACGAGGTTCACCGTCGCGCGCCCCTCAGGCGGCGCGGGCGGGGCGCGCCTCCTCGTTGGCCGCGCGGGGAGGCCGGGCGGCGGGGGGCGCGGCGGTCGCGGGGATCAGGGTGGCCCACCAGCACAGCGCCGAGATGGCGATGAAGGCGAGCGGCACCAGGGCCCCCACCGCCCAGAGCAGCACCCAGGGCGTCCAGAGATGGGCGAGCAGCGCGAGCGCCATCGCCACATCCCCGATGGCGAGCAGCCAGGTCCGGCCCTCGGCGTCCATCGCCGCGCCATCCTCGACGGGCACGCCGGAGACGGGCGGCTCCACCGGCGCGCGGGCGGCGAGGCCGCCGAGCAGCGCGAGGCCAAGGCTGGCCGCGCCGACCAGCACGGCCAGCGCCACCCCCTCCCCCGCCGAGACCAGCACGCCCGATATGGGAAGGCGGCCGTGAACAAAACGTCATGCCCGCCCCGCATGGCGCGCCTCAATGGCGATGGCCATGCCCCTGGCCATGCGCCGGACCGGGCTGCCGCGCCCCGGCCGCCTGCACGGCGAGCTGGATGGTCACCTCGCCCGCCCGCTCGAAGCGCAGGGTCACGGGCACGCTCTGCCCCGCGACCAGCGGCTGGGTGAGGCCGATCAGCATCAGGTGCAGCCCGCCGGGCTGGAGGCTGACGCTGCC
>JAOAIK010000036.1 GCA_026414745.1 Roseococcus sp. | reverse complement strand
GCGCAGCGCCGGCCGCCCCCGCGCCCGCAGCGCCGGCCGCCCTGGCAGCCTCGGGCGCGGTGGCGCCGCCGCCGGTCGCCGCGCCCCTGCCAAGCCTGGCCGGGCCCGCGCCCATCCGCGCGCGCCTCGTGCCGCGCCCGGGCCTCCCCTCCGCGCTGCGCCTGCCGGGCACGGCGGAGGTGGGCGTCGCCGCCTTCCGCCGCGGAGAGCGGGTGCTGCTCGTCCTCGACACCGATCGTCCGCTCGAGCTCGGCACCCTGCCGGCCGATCGCGCCTACCAGGGCGCCGAGGTGCAGCGCCTGCCGGGTGCGGTGGTGCTCTCCTGGCCGTTGCCCCCTGACCAGCGCCTCAGCCTGACGCGCGAGAACGGCGACTGGCTGGTGACGCCCGGCCCGCGCGTGAGCGGCGTGATCGAGGCGAACGGCATCCGCCCGCGCGTCGAGTCCGGGCTGCTCGTCCTGCCCGCCCCGCGCGCCGCGCGCGTGGTGGCGCTGACGGATGCGCAGACCGGCCTGCCGCTTCTCGTGGGCACGGTGCTGCAGGAGGGGGCGCGCCAGGCGGTGACCCGCAGCCACGCCGAGTTCGACCTGATCGAGACCTTCCTCGGCGCGGCGGTGCTTGCCCGCTCCGACGCGATCGGCCTGCGTGCCGGGGCGGAACGTTTCGTCCTGGCCGGCACCGGAAACCCGATGCAGGCCGTGACCGCCGCGCTCGAGGGCGCGGCGAGCCTGACGCGCAGCTTCGATTTCCCCGCCCTTCCCGCGCCGCAGCTCCTCGAGCGGCTGCGCGCCCAGCAGACCGCGATCGCCGAGGCGCCACCGCTGCGCCGGGCCGCCCTGCGCCTCCAGGCGGCCGAGACCCTGCTCGCCCTCGGCATGCCGCAGGAGGCGCAGGCCATGCTGCGCGTCGCCGGGCAGGAGAATGCCGAGGCCCTGCAGGATCCGCGCCTGCATTTCCTCTCCGGCATGGCCGCCCTTCTCGCCGGACGGCTCGGCGAGGCCACGGGCCTCGATGCGCCCATGCCGGCCTCGGACGAGGTGCTGCTCTGGCGCGCGGCGCGCGAGGCGACTGAGGGCGAGATGCGGCCCGCCGCCGCCGGCTTCGCGGCCGCCGGCTCGCTGCTGCTCGCCTATCCGGAGGGGCTCAGGCGGCGGTTGCTGCCCCTGGCGGCCGAGGCCATGGCCGCGGGCGGGGAGCCCGAGGCGGCGCGTCGTCTGCTGGCGCGCGCCGGCGAAGATCCCTCCCTGCTGCTCGCCCAGGCACTCCTCGCCGAGGCCGAGGGCCAGGAGGAGCGCGCGCTCGAACTCTTCGAGGCCGCAGCGAACACGCGCGACCGGCTGATGCGCGCGCGCGCGCTCCGGCTTGGGGTGGAACGCCGCCTCGCCATGGGCCGTCTCGATGCGGAGGGGGCGGCGCGTGCCCTGGAGCGCGCGCTCGGCGCCTGGCGCGGGGATGCGCTGGAGCTGCGCACGCGCGAGCGGATCGCCGCCCTGCGGCGCGAGGCCGGGCAGCCCCGCGCCGCCCTCGAGATGCTGCGCGAGACGGTCCAGCTCTTCCCCGATCAGGCGCCCGCCCTGCGCCCGCGCCTGCAGGAGGCCTTCCTGCACGCGCTCGAGACCGAGGCGCCGCTGCAGGCCCTCGCCCTGCACGAGGCGCATCCCGAACTGCTGCCCGCGGGCGAGACGGGCCGCGCGGCGCTGGAGCGTCTCGCCCAGCGTCTCCTCGCGCTCGACCTCGCGGACCGCGCCGCCGCCATGCTCGCCCGCGCCATGGAGCCGCTGCCGGCCGGAGAGGCCCGCGCCGCGCTGGGGGCGGATCTCGCCGCGCTGCACATGGCGGAGCGCAACGCCGAGGCGGCGCTCAACGCCCTGGCGGCGAGCGGGGCGCGTGGCCTGTCGCCCGCCCTCGTCGAGCGGCGTGCCATCCTCGCCGCCCGCGCCCAGGCCCAGCGCGGCCAGCACGCGAGCGCCGCCGAGGCGCTGGCCGCCCTCGGCCCGGCCGGGGACCGCGCGCTCGCCGAGATCCTGATCGACGCGCGCGACCATGCCGGGGCGGCGGCTGCGCTGGCGCGGCATCTCGCGGCCAGCGCGCCGCCGCCGCCCGCGCCGCTGCCGCCCGCCCTGCAGCGCGACGCGCTGCGCCTCGCGGCGCTGCTCGCGCTCGCCGGCGACGAGGCGGGGCTCGCGCAGCACCGCGCGCGTTTCGCCGGCCGCCTGAGCGAGCCCGCACTCGCCCAGGGCTTCGAGGCGCTGACGGCCGATCCCGTGCGCGGCCTCGCCGACCTGCCGCGCATCGCGCGCGAGCTCGAGCTCTTCCGCGGCCTTCCCGCCCGCGGCGCGCCGCTGCGCACCGCGCAGAACGCGCCGCGCTGAGCCCTGCGCTGAGGTCGCGGCAGGGCCGCGCGATTTCATTTGACCCCAGGGGCTTCGTGCCCCATACCCCCGCGCCGCTGACCCCAATCGAACCGACGGCCGCGGTGGCCGCACAGCCGATCTCAAGGTCATCTGCTGGTGGGAAAGGGACCCGACATGGACTCTCTCGTCCGACTGGGGATGGACTCGGACTCGCTGCCGAGCAACGCCCAGAACAACACGCACGGCGGCATGTCCGAGCAGAAGGACTATTTCGTCGAGCGCAACGGCGTGCGCTTCGCGGGCACGCACCTGATCGTCGACCTCTGGGGGGCGACGAACCTCGACGATCCCGGCCACATCGACGCGGTGCTGCGCGAGGCGGCGATCGCCACCGGGGCCACGATCCTGCACGGGCACTTCCACCACTTCTCGCCCAATGGCGGCGTGAGCGGCGTGCTGGTGCTGGCGGAGAGCCATGTCTCCATCCACACCTGGCCGGAGCGGGACTATGCGGCGCTCGACATCTTCGTCTGCGGCGAGTGCGACCCCTACCGGGCGATCGAGCACCTCAAGCGCGGCTTCCTGCCCGAGCGCGTGCAGCTTGCCGAGCACAAGCGCGGCCTGATCGGCTGAAGGCGCGGCCTTCGGCGCACGACGGGGGCCGGGCGGGAACGTCCGGCCCTTCTCTTTGCGCATGGACGGAGACTGAGCGATGGCGACCGATTCCTGGGTGAACGAGACCCTCTACCCCGAGTGGGGCCAGCGCTTCCTCGTGAAGCGCGAGCTGGCGCGCGTGCGATCGGCCTTCCAGGACATCATGGTGTTCGAGAGCTTCACCCATGGCCGGGTGATGCTGCTCGACGGCGTGGTGCAGATCACCGAGCGCGACGAGTTCGTCTACCAGGAGATGCTGACCCATGTGCCCCTGCTGGCGCATGGCGAGGCGCGGCGCGTGCTCATCATCGGCGCCGGAGACGGCGGCGTGCTGCGCCGCGTGCTGCAGCACCGCGGCGTCGAGAAGGCGGTGATGGTGGAGATCGACGGCGAGGTGATCCGGCTGGCGAAGGAGCACATGCCCGCCATCGCCGGCGATGCCTGGAACGACCCGCGCGCCGAGGTGATCGTGGGCGACGGGATCGACTATGTCCGCACCGCGCCGGCCGCCTCCTTCGACGTGGTGATCGTGGACAGCACGGACCCGATCGGCGTGGGCGAGGTGCTCTTCACCGACGAGTTCTACGCCAACGCCGCGCGGCTGCTCTCGGCGCGCGGGCTGATCGTGAACCAGTGCGGCGTGCCCTTCATGCAGGCCGAGGAGCTGCGCGAGACCAACCTGCGCCGCGCCAAGTCCTTTCCCGACACCTGGGCCTATGTGGCGGCGGTGCCGACCTATGTGGGCGGCTTCATGACGCTCGGCTGGGCGGCGAAGGACGCGACGCTGCGCCGGCATGACGCCGCGACCATCCGCGCCCGCGCCGAGGCGGCCGGCATCCTCGGCACCACCCGCTACTGGACGCCGGAGGTGCATGTCGCGGCCTTCGCCCTGCCGCCCTACATCGCCGAGAACCTGGCGCGCTGAGGCGCGCCAAGCGGAATCGCGATGCAGGCGCCGCAGGGCGCCCTGCGCGCTTCGCGATTCTCCCGGGGCGGCGGAGGCCCTATCTCCACGCTCCTTCCGGCCGCTGCCGGCGCCGCGCGCGTGTTCGCGGCGTGAACCCGATGGAGCGCGCGACGCTGTTTCGCGCTGCATCCGCCACCGCCGTGCCGGCCCGCGGGCCGTCCTGGCGGGCCCCCTGCCCGGGGGCGGGCGGCCGGTTCACGCCTGGGGGTCCGCCCCGCTCACGTCGTGGCCGGCAGCGGCCGGTTTCCCCTCATTCGTCGTCCGGCAGCAAGGGCGGGCCGGCCAGCACGCCGCCATCCACCACGATGGTCTGCCCCGTCATGAAGGAGGAGGCGCGCGCGGCGAGGAACACCGCCGCGCCCGCGATCTCGTCCGGCTCGCCGATGCGCAGGAGCGGCGTGTCGCGCGTGCGCTTCCTGAGGTTGACGGGGTCCTCCCACAGGGCGCGGGCGAAATCGGTGCGCACCAGCCCCGGCGCGATCGCGTTCACGCGCACGCCGCGCGGCCCCCACTCGACCGCGAGGGCGCGGGCGAGCTGCATGTCCGCCGCCTTGCTCACGCCGTAGATGCCGAGCCGCGGCGAGCCGCGGAAGCCGCCGATGGAGCTGACGATGATCACCGAGCCATGGCCGCGCTCCGCCATCTCCGGGATCACCATCTGGCAGAGCCAGAGGTTGGAGCGGACATTGCAGTTCATGATCCGGTCATAGGCCTCGTCGGGGATGTGCTGGCTCGGGCCGAAATAGGGGTTCACCGCGGCGTTGCAGACCAGGATGTCCACGCGGCCCCAGGCGGCGCGCGCGGCCTCGACCAGCGCGCGCAGCTCCTCCTTGCGGCTGATGTTGCAGGCCACCGCCATGGCGCTGCCGCCGCGGGCGGCGATGGCGGCCACCACCTCCTCGCAGGCCTCCTTCTTGCGCGAGCTGACGACGACCTTCGCCCCGTGCTCCGCCAGCCGCTCGCAGATGGCGCGGCCGATGCCGCGGCTGCCGCCGGTGACGATGGCCACCTGGCCCGACAGGTCGAACAGGCTGCCCATGCGCTTCCTCCCTCTTGCCTCGGGGGAAGCCTAGCCGCGGCAGGCGGGGGCCAACAGGGGCCGGGCCTCCTCCTCCATCTCGCGGCGCAGCCGCACCGCCTGCTGCGCGGCGTCGAGCGCGACGTCGGATTGCCGCAGCAGCGCGCCCTTCGGGATGTCGCGCAGCAGGCGCACCCCGTGGGCGAGGCCGATGGGCAGCGCGTTCTCGCTGAGGCTGCGCGCGGCGGGGATGCACTTGCCCCAGACCATCGCCCCGCCCTCGCCGTCGAGGATTTCGCCGGCCGTGAGGTCGCGCTTGGCGGTGGCGGCGACATCGGCGCGCCAGGCCTCGGCGCGGCCCGTGGGCTCGCGCCGCAGCGCGACGCTCGCCACGCTCACGCCGAGCTCGAGGCCGATCAGGTGATAGGGCCGCCAGAGCGCGGCGTAGCGGCCGGACTCGTCCGTCCGCACGCCGTATTCGCCGAAGCAGCGGCGGATGTAGTCGGTCTCGCCCTCGAACACGGCATAGACGCCCCAGCGCAGATCGCCCGCCACGGGCCGGCCGTCGCGCTCGAGCGAACTCACCACCTCCACCATGCCCTTCCGCGGCAGCAGCCCGCCCTCGGCGGCGGGGCGCAGCAGATGCGGCAGGTCCTGCACGCCGCAGGCGGGGAAGAGCAGCCCGTCCTCGGGCGGGGCGAGGCCGGTGGCGTTGGCGATGGCGGCCATCTCGATGGCGCTCTTTGTGCCGTCGAGGAAGGAGTTGAACATCTGCGGGTTCATCCCGCCCGCCTGCGCCTGCTCCGGCGTCAGGCCGTAGAAGCCCCACACCGTCTCGGGCGTGCTTTCGTGGAAGCGGGGCAGGTATTTCGTGCCCTTGCCCGCGGCCACCACGGGCAGGCCCATGGCGCGGAGGGTGTCCACCATCTCGCAGACCAGGGCGGGCTGGTCGCCATAGGCCATGGAGCAGACCACGCCGGCCGCGGCGGCGCGGCGCGCGAGCAGCGGGCCCGCGAGCACATCGGCCTCCACGTTCACCATCACCACATGCTGCCCGGCCGCGAAGGCGGCCAGCGCATGGGCGATGCCGGCCGCGGGGTGGCCGGTGCTTTCCACCACCACCTCGATGCGCGGGTCGTTCACCCGCGCGGCGTCCTCGGTGAGGAAGGTGGCGCCTGTGGCGAGCGCCGCATCGAGCGAGGCGGCGGCCGCGCGCTCCGCCTCCCAGCCGATGCGCGCGAGGTTCTCCCGCGCGCGCGGCGGCGAGAGATCGGCGATGCAGGCGACATGGATGCCCGGCCGGCGCGCGGCCATGGCGAGGAACATGGCGCCGAACTTGCCCGCGCCGATGACGCCGACGCGGATGGGACGGCCCGCGGCGGCGCGGGCGTCGAGCAGGCGGGAGAGGTTCATAGGGCAAGAGTAACGTGGCGACGGCGCTTTCGCACCCCGGGGGGCTGAAATCGCGGTTTCCCATCGCCCCTTCGGCCATGCGGCGACCTGTGGGAAGCTCATGCACGGGGCCGTGGAGTCGGGAGGGTGCATGCTGGGCGGCGGGCTGTTTTCCGGGAGCTTCCTCAACGAGGGCCTGCCCGAACTGGACGAGTGGAAGGCCCTCGACGATGCCCGCCTCGACGCGCTGAGCACCACGCTCGACCAGCTGCTCGCCCCCTTCGGTCCCGGCATCGCGCGCGACGAGGCCGAGACGGAAAGGCTCCTCATCCACCCGCTGCTCGAAGCCCTCGGCTGGTCCATCCTGCCCCAGCAGAAGACCAGCAAGCGCCGCGAGGACGTGCCCGACGGCCTGCTCTTCGCCGATGCCGCCGCCCTCGCCGCCAAGGATTCCGCCCGCTCCCCCCACGCCCTCGTCGTGCAGGAGTCCAAGGCCTGGGAACTCCCGCTCGACCGAGGCACGCCGCGTGCGCCCGCCAGCCAGGCGCTGCGCTACCTTCGCCTTGCAGAGGCCAACTCGCGCGGGGCGGTGCGCTGAGCCATCCTGACCAACGGCCGGCTCTGGCGCCTCTACTGGCATGACGCCCGCGCCCCCGACCAGGATTTCCTCGAGGCCGACCTCACCTGGCTGCGCGGCGCCGAGGCGCGCTCTGCCCTCAAGGCCTTCGCCCTGCTCTTCAGCCCCGCCGCCTTCCGCCCCGCGCCGGACGGGACGACCTTCCTGCTGCGCGCGCTCGACGCCGCGCGACTCTCCGAGGAGCGCCTGACGGAGGATCTCTCCCGCAAGGTCTTCCTCAAGGTCTATCCCGAACTCCTCGCGGCGCTGAGCCTCGCCGATCCGCAGGCCGCGCCGCGGGAGGAGGCCTGGGTCGCGGCGTTGCGCGATGCGGCGCTCGTCCTGCTCTACCGGCTGCTCTTCGTGCTCTACGCGGAGGGACGCGGCCCGCTGCCCGTGGGCCAGCACGAATACGACCGCGTCTCGATCGCCGCGACGCGGGAGGAACTGGCCGAGGCCCTGCGGCAGGGCCGCACCCCGGGCGGGTCCACGCAATGGTGGGACCGCTTCGCCCTGCTCTGCGACGCCATTGACCGCGGGCGGGACAGGATGGGCCTGCCGCCCTACAATGGCGGGCTGTTCCATCCGCAGCGCGCGCCCCTGCTCGCGCGCCTCAAGCTGACCGACGCCGCCTTCGCTCCCATCCTCGCCGGGCTGTCGCTGCGCGAGCCGGCGCGCCCGGGCGAGGCGTGGCGGGGCATCAACTACCGCGAGCTTTCGGTGCAGCAGCTCGGCACCATCTACGAGGCGCTGCTCGAGCGCCGCGTGGAAGCCAAGGGCTCAACGGTCCGCCCCGTGGAGGACAAGGAGGCGCGGCACAGCGCGGGCGTCTACGACACCCGCAACGCCGCCCTCGTGGCCTTCACGCTGGACCAGGCGGTGCAGCCGCTGATCGAGGAGGCCCGCGCCGCCTTCCTCGAACGCCTCGCCGCCCTGAGGAGCGACCGCCGCCCGAAGGCGGACCGCCGGGCGGATCTGGAACGCTTCGACCCCGCCATGCGCATGCTCGGCCTGCGCGTGCTCGACCCCGCGATGGGCTCCGGCCATTTCCTGGTGACGCTGACGGACACGCTCTCGGCCGCCATCCAGGCCGCCATGGCCGAGGCGGCCGACGAGGCGGCGGCGGTCGACTACGTCTCGCCGCTCGCGCGCATCATCGAGGAGGAACGCCGCGACATCGAGGAAACGGCCAGGACACGCGGCTGGGTGCTGGACCCGCGCAGGCTGGAGGACCGCCAGATCGTCCGCCGCCTCGTGCTCAAGCGCGTGGTGCACGGGGTGGACCTCAATCCGCTCGCGGTGGAGCTCGCCAAGCTCAGCCTCTGGCTGCACAGCTTCACCGTCGGCGCGCCGCTCTCCTTCCTCGACCACCATCTGAAGGTGGGCGACAGCCTGCTCGGCGCCATGCCGGAGGACATCCGCGCCCTGCTCACGGCTGACGCCGGCCCCTATGGCCGCAGCGCGATGTTCCTGCGCGCGCCCTTCAACGCCGCGCGCAACGCCGCGATCCCGATGACGAAGGTGGAGAACTCGCCGGACGCCGACATCGCGCAGGTCCTCGAAAGCCAGGACCAGTACGCGGAGGTGGAGCGCGCCACCGCGCCGCTGCGCGCCTTCCTCGACGCCATCGCCGCGCGCGATCTTCTCCCCAGGGCGACGCGCGAGGCGGCGAAGGGCGCGCGACAGCCCTCGCCCAATGGCTGGACGGGCTGGGCGGCGACCCCGTCTCGCGCGCGGCGGGGGCGACGCCGGGCGGCCCGGGCCAGATCGCCGGGCGCATCGGCGGATTGCTGGCCGCGCTGCGCCCGATCTCGGCCGAGCGGCGCTTCCTCCATTGGCCCGTGGCCTTTCCCAACCGCTGGAAGGACCTGACGGGGGAGGGCGGCTTCGACGCGGTGGTGGGCAACCCGCCCTATGTACGCCAGGAGAAGATCAAGCCCATCAAGCCCGCCCTCGAGGCGCGCTATCCGGCGGTCCATGACGGCGTGGCCGATCTCTACGTGTATTTCTTCGCCCGCGCCCTGCAGTCGCTGCGCCCGGGCGGGCGCTTCGCCTATGTGGTGAACAACAAGTGGCTGAAGGCGGATTACGCCGGGAATCTGCGCGCCCTGCTGGCCGATGCGGATCGCGCCTGGCTCATCGCCATCACGGATTTCGGCCACGCCAAGGCGTTCTTTCCGGGGGTGGACGCCTTCCCCTCCGTGGTCTGCGTGCAGAAGCCCGATGCCGGCGCACCGCCCGAGACGGCGCAGGTGGCGGCGATCCCGCGCGATCTGCTGACGCCCGAGGCGCTGACGCGCCAGGTGGCGGCGCTGCGCTTCCCGCTGCCGCGCGCTGCCTTCTCCCGATCGGCCTGGGTGCTGGAGCCGCCGCCCGTGCTGGCGCTGATGGCGAAGCTGCGGGAGGGCGGCGTGCCGCTCAAGGAC
>JAOAIK010000056.1 GCA_026414745.1 Roseococcus sp. | reverse complement strand
GTCTTGGCCGGGCCGGCGTAATAGACGGGATGGTTCTTGATATAGTCCGGCAGCCCCTCGCCCCGATCCAGCCGTTCCTTCATCCGTGCATGTGCAATGTCGCGCGCCACCACCATGGTGCCGGTCAGCGAAAGCCTCGTCTTCACCGGCAGCTTTGAAAGCTGAGCGCGAATCTCCGCCATCGGCCGGTTCAGGTCCACCGCCACCGCGTTCTGGCCCAGATGGTCGTCCGTGGTCTCCGGCAGGAACCGCGCCGGATCGGTCTCCAGCGCTTCCAGGAACACCCCTTCCGGCGTGATCTTGGCCAGAATCTGCCGATCGGCGCTGCAGGAAACCCCGATGCCCACCGGCAGCGATGCGCCGTGCCGCGGCAGGCGAATCACCCGAACGTCGTGGCAGAAATACTTGCCGCCGAACTGCGCGCCGATGCCGAGGTTCTGCGTCAGCTTGTGGATCTCGGCCTCCAGCTCCGGGTCGCGGATGGCGTGGCCGGAGAGGTCGCCGCGCGTGGGCAGCCCGTCGAGGTAGCGCGTGGAGGCGAGCTTCACCGCCTTCAGCACCGCCTCCGCGCTCGTGCCGCCGATCACCACCGCCAGGTGGTAGGGCGGGCAGGCGGAGGTGCCGAGCGTCTTGATCTTCTCCTCGAGGAAGGCGAGCAGCTTGGGCTTGGAGAGCAGCGCGCGCGTCTGCTGGTAGAGGAAGGTCTTGTTCGCGCTGCCGCCGCCCTTCAGCACGAACATGAGGTGGAATTCCTCGGCGTGCGCCTCGCCCGGGGCGGCCATGATGTCGAACTGCACGGGCAGGTTGTTGCCCGTGTTCGCCTCCTCCCACACCGAGAGCGGCGCCATCATGGAATAGCGCAGGTTCGTCTCCGTGTAGGTGCGGTGCACGCCGAAGGAGAGCGCCTCCTCCTCGTCGCCCTCGACCCAGACGCGCTGGCCCTTCTTGCCGAAGACGATGGCCGTGCCCGTGTCCTGGCACATCGGCAGCCTGCCGCCGGCGGCGATGTTGGCGTTCTTCAGGAGGTCGAGCGCCACGAAGCGGTCGTTCGGGCTCGCCTCGGGATCGTCGAGGATCTTGCGCAGCTGGGCGAGATGGCCGGGGCGCAGCAGGTGCGACGCATCGCGGCAGGCCGCAAAGGCGAGTTCCTCGAGCACCCGCGCCGGCACCTGCAGCACGCGCCGGCCGGCCGCCTCGATGACCTTCACTCCCTCGATGGGCAGGCGGCGATAGGGGGTCGTGTCCTCCGCCAGCGGGAACATGGGGCTGTAGCGGAAGCCCTCCGGGCGCGGGGGCGTGGTGCTGTCGAGCACGGCGAATGTCCTCGGGGTTCGGGCGCGGTCAGTCGCGCTTGCGGCGGAAGGCGTCGAGGCTCACGACCTGCGGCTGGGCGGAGGCCGCCGGCGGCGAGGCGGGCGCTGGCGCGGCCTCGCCGGCGGGGGGTGCGGCCTCGGGCAGGCCCGCCGCATCCTCCTCGCCCTCGAACTCCGGGTCGAAACGCAGGCCGAACTGGGCGTGCGGGTCCTGGAAGGCGGTCAGCGCGGCGAAGGGCACCACCAGCGTGGCGGGCACCCCGCCGAAGGAGAGCCCCACCGAGAAATGCCGCTGCGCCCGATCCACCGTGAGGTCCCAGAAGCGGTGCTGCAGCACGATGGTCATCTCGCGCGGATATTTCGCCTTGAGGTGGGCGGGCATGCGCGTGCCCGGATGGTCCGTCCGGAAGGAGAGGTAGAAGTGGTGTTCCCCCGGCAGCCCCTCGCGCGCCACATGCTCCAGCGCGTCCACCGCCACCGCGCGCAGCGCGCGCCCGGCCCAGGCGTCATAGGGGAGAAGGCTGTTCGGGGGTGTGGTGCTCATGCGCGGCATTCCTGCTGTCGGCACCATATGGCGCACCGCCGCGCAAGGGAAGGAAGGGTGCAGGCGGGGGGCTTCTGTTGCCCGGGGCCCCCCCAACCGCGCTTACCTAATGGTTAGGCAGCGAGCGCCACGTCCTCGCGGACGTTGTCGTTGGCACTTGTGATTCGGTCCGGTGACGGCGGTACCATGCCGGGCAAAAGCTGCGTCTTTACCACGCGCGTCGAGCCTGTTTCGTCCCCACGGCCACGCCCAACGACAGGGGCGGGAAAGTGGTGGAGACGCCGGGCACTGCCCCCGGGTCCGCAACGTTTATTCCACGCAACGTTTATCGCCATAGCCGCAAGCGGCGCCCTCCATGTAGCGCACTCGCCCGCCGGATGCGAGGGGGAAGAGGGCAGGCTTGCCCGGCGCGCATGGCCCGCTACACCGAGGGTCCTTCAGGACGGGGGCGGGGCATGGAACTCACCGAGGCGCAGCGGGCGGAACTGAACGAGGCGCGCGCCATTCGCGCCGAGACGCGCCGCCCCACCGTCCCCGCCCTCGAGGCCCTGCTCTTCGAGCCCATCCCGGTGCTCGATCACGGCTTCATCCGCGTGGTGGACTACATGGGCGACGACGGGGCGGTGGTGCAGGCCGCGCGCGTCTCCTACGGTCGCGGCACCCGGGCCGCCAACGAGGACCGCGGGCTGATCCGCTACCTCATGCGGCACCGGCACTCCACGCCCTTCGAGATGTGCGAGATCAAGTACCACGTGAAGCTGCCGATCTTCGTGGCGCGGCAGTGGATCCGGCACCGCACGGCGAACGTGAACGAGTATTCCGCCCGCTATTCGGTGATGGACCGGGAGTTCTACATCCCCGCGCCCGAGCATCTGGCCGCCCAGTCGCGCGTGAACCGCCAGGGCCGCGGTGCGGTGCTGGAAGGGCCGGAGGCCGAGGCGGTGCTGCGCCTGCTGCGCGAGGACGCGAGCCGCAACTACGACCACTACGCCTGGATGCTGAACGAGGACGAGGCCGGCAACCCCCAGGACGAGACCCGCAGCGGCCTGGCGCGCGAGCTCGCGCGGATGAACCTCACCCTCAACACCTACACCCAGTGGTACTGGAAGACGGACCTGCACAACCTGCTGCACTTCCTCTCGCTGCGCGCCGACGCGCACGCGCAGTACGAAATCCGCGCCTATGCCGAGGCCATGCTGCGCACCGTCGAGGCCTGGGTGCCGCTCTGCTTCGAGGCCTTCCGCGACTACCGGATGGGCGCGGTGACGCTGTCGGCGCAGATGCTCGGCCTCGTGCGGCGCATGCTGGCCGGCGAGGCGGTGACGCAGGAGGCGAGCGGCCTCTCCCGCCGCGAATGGCGCGAGCTGATGGAGGTGCTGGGGCGTGGATGAGCGTCTCGCCGCGGTCCTCGACTTCATCGCGCTCGCCGACCGGCTGAAGCACGTCGCGCGCGCCGCGCGCACGCGGCTGGCGGGCACGGACCGCGCCGAGAACAGCGCCGAGCACGCCTGGCATGTCGCGCTGATCGCCGTGCTGCTGGCCGAGGAGGTCTCGCCGCGCCCCGACCTCGCGCGCGTGCTGGCGATGATCGCCGTGCACGACGTGGTGGAGATCGAGGCGGGCGACACCTTCGCCTTCGACGAGGCCGGCCTGCTCACCCAGGCCGAGCGCGAGCGCGCCGCCGCCCGCCGCCTGTTCGGCGCGCTGCCGGCCGATCTGGCCGCGCGGCTCTCGGCGCTGTGGGAGGAGTTCGAGGCCGGCGAGAGCGCCGAGGCGCGCTTCGCCATGGGCTGCGACCGGCTGCAGGGCTTCGCCCAGCAGGTGGGCTGCGGCGCGCCGGCCTGGGCGGAGGCGGGGCTGACGCGCGCACGCAGCCTCCAGCGCATGCAGCCGGCCATCGATCTCGGTCCGCCCTTCGCGCCGATGATCGAGGCGCTCTACGCGCGCGCCATGGCGCTCGGGCTGCTGCGGCCGTGAGCCCATCCGGCGGCGTCATCGTCTTCGGCGCGGCCATCGCCGACATGATCTTCCGGGTGGAGCGGCTGCCCGGGCCGGGCGAGACGGTGCTGGGCGAGGCGGACCCGCCGCTCCCCGGGGGCAAGGGGCTGAACCAGGCCATCGCCGCGGCGCGCGACGGGGCGGCAGTGCGCTTCGCCGGCTGCCTCGGGCGCGACGCCGAGGGCGCGCTGCTGCGTGCCGCGCTGGTGGAGGCCGGGGTGGAGACGGGCTGGCTTGTCGAGACGGATCTGCCGAGCGGCCGCGCCGCGGTGGTGGTGGACCGGGCGGGGCGCAACCAGATCGCCGTCTCGGCCGGGGCCAACCGGCGGGCCCGGGCGGCGCAGATCCCCGCCATCCCGCCCGGCGCCACGCTGCTCATGCAGATGGAGACGCCGCCGGCCGAGACCGCGGCGCTGATCGCCCGCGGCCGGGAGGCGGGGGCGCGGCTGCTGCTCAACCTTGCCCCCGCGGCTGGCCTCCCGCGCCAGGCCCTGGCCGCACTCGACCTGCTGATCGTGAACGAGCAGGAGGCCGCCTGGCTCGCTGCCGCGCTCGGCTGCGCGGCGGAAGCGGCGGCGCTGCACGCCGTCCTGGGCTGTGGCGTGGCGGTGACGCTCGGCGAGCGCGGCGCACAGGCCGCGACGGCCGAGGGGCGGCTGGCCGTGCCCGCCCATCCGGTGGCCGTGGTGGACACGGTGGGGGCGGGCGATGCCTGGTGCGGGGTGCTGGCGGCGGCGCTCGATCGCGGCGCGCCGCTGGCGGCCGCCATGCGCCGGGCCAGCGCCGCGGCCGCGCTGGCCTGCACCCGCCCCGGCGCCGCCCCCGCCATGCCGCGGGCGGCGGAGACGGAGGCGCTGCTCGGCCGGCGCTGAGCGCCGCTCACTCCATCACGATGCGCGGCCCCGCGGCGGCGGCTGGCGCGCTCACCTTCTCCCACAGGCGCCGGGCGATGGCGCGGTAGCGGCCGGCCTCCTCGCTCTCGGGGGCGGCCAGCACCACGGGGGTGCCGGCATCGGCCATCTCGCGGATGGCGAGCTTGAGCGGCAGCTCGCCGAGGAACTCGACGCCGAGCCGCGCGGCCTCGGCCCGCGCCCCCCCATGGCCGAAGATGTCGCTGCGATGCCCGCAGGCGGGGCAGCAGAAATAGCTCATGTTCTCGATGAGCCCGAGCACGGGGACGTTCACCTTCTCGAACATCCGCACGCCGCGCCGCGCGTCGATCAGCGCCACATCCTGCGGCGTGGAGACGATCACCGCCCCCGCCAGCGGCACGCGCTGGCTCATGGTGAGCTGCGCGTCGCCCGTGCCGGGGGGCATGTCCACCACCATCACGTCCAGCGCGCCCCACTCCACCTGGGCCATCATCTGCTCCAGCGCGCCCATCACCATGGGGCCGCGCCAGATCATCGCCGTCTCCTGCTCCACGAGGAAGCCGATGGACATGGCCTTGAGCCCCCAGCGGCTGATTGGCACGATCCGCTGGCCGACCGCGCGCGGCCTCTCCTGGGTGCCCAGCATCTGCGGCAGCGAGGGGCCGTAGATGTCGGCGTCCAGCAGCCCCACGCGCAGCCCGTCGGCGGCGAGCGCCACGGCGAGGTTCACCGCGGTGGTGGACTTGCCCACGCCCCCCTTGCCGGAGGCCACGGCGACGATCCGCCCCACCTCCGGCAGCAGCATCTGGCCCTGGCCGGGCGGGGGGCGGGTCGCGGTCGCCTTCGGCGCGGCGGGCGCCTCGCGGTGCGCGGTCATCACCACCGTGACCGAGAGCACGCCGGGCACCGCCGCCGCCGCCCTCTCGCAGGCCTGGCGCAGCGGCTCCAGCTCGCGCGCGCGCTCGCGCGGGACGGCGAGGGCGAACTGCACCATGCCCTCGCGGACATTCACCGTCTCGACCATGCCGTTCTCGAGCACGCTCAGCCCCGTTGCGGGGTCCTTCACCGCGCGCAGGGCGCGCCTGACGCCCTCGACTAGCGCCTCCGACATGATCATGACCTTTCCTTCATGGCCCGGCATGTCCATATGCGAGAGCGAGCGCGTCGTGCACCCCTCCCCCTGGGGGGTGCGGGGGCGTATGTGAGGAAGAGGGCGCGCGGGGGATCGCGCGGCCGGTTGGGAGAAGTCGGCGCAGATGGCCTGGAACACTGGAGGACCGAGCCCCTGGGGCAACCCGCGTCCCGGCGGAGGCGGCCCCTGGGGCGCGCCCCCGCCCGGCCCACAGGGGGGCGGCCCGGGCGGCCGCGCGCCTGGGCCGGATGTGGAGGAGATCATCCGCCAAGCCCAGGCGGCGGTGCGGCGCTTCCTGCCGCGCGGCGGCGGCGGCGGGCGGCTGATCGGCGCGGGCGCGCTGGTGCTGCTCGCGCTGTGGGGCGCCTCGGGCTTCTATCGCGTGCAGCCGGACGAGCTCGGCGTCGTCATGCGCTTCGGCGCCTTCGACCGCACCGCGCCGCCCGGCCTGAACTACCGCATCCCCTGGCCGGTGGAGACGGTGACGACCCCGCGGGTGACGCGCATCAACCGCGTTGATGTCGGCTTCCGCACGGCGGCCGAGGCGGGCCCCGGCGGGCGCGTCGCGCCGACGCGCGACGTCCTCGCCGAATCGCTGATGCTGACAGGCGACGAGAACATCATCGACATCGACTTCGCGGTGTTCTGGCGCATCCGCGACGCGGGCGAGTTCCTGTTCAACACCCGCAACCCGGAGGAGACGGTGAAGTCCGCCGCCGAATCCGTGATGCGCGAGGTGATCGGCCGCACGCCCATCCAGCCCGCCCTGACCGAGGCGCGCGCGCAGATCGAGCAGGAGGTGCGCCGCGGCACCCAGGCCATCATGGACCAGTATCGCGCGGGCGTGGAAATCACCCAGGTGCAGATGCAGAAGGTGGACCCGCCGGCGGCGGTGGTGGACGCCTTCCGCGACGTGCAGCGCGCCAACGCCGACCGGGAGCGCGCCCGCAACGAGGCCGAGAGCTTCCGCAACGACATCATCCCCCGCGCGCGCGGCGAGGCCGAGCGCATGGTGCAGGAGGCGCAGGGCTTCCGCGACAGCCAGATCGCCCGCGCGCGCGGCGAGGCGGGACGCTTCAACGCCGTGTTCCAGGCCTATTCCCAGGCCCAGGACGTGACCGTCCGCCGCCTCTACCTGGAGACGATGGAGGAGATCCTGCGCCGCAACAACATGATCCTTGTGGATGACCGGCTGCAGGGCCTAGTGCCCTTCCTGCCGCTGGAGGGCCGCGGCGGCGGCCAGCCCGCGGCCGGCGCGGCGCGCAGCCTGCCCCCGCCGGTGGCGGCCGCGCCCGTGATCAACCAGCAGCGGCCGGTCGGCTCGGGGGGGATGGCGCGATGAACAAGCTCCTTGTGCTCGGCGCAGTGGCGCTGGCGGCGGTGTTCGTCGCCGCCGGCTCCTTCTTCACCGTGCACCAGACCCAGCAGGTGCTGATCACGCAGTTCGGCCAGCCGATCCGCGTGATCCAGCAGCCGGGGCTCAACGTGAAGCTGCCCTTCATCCAGTCCGTGATCGTCTTCGACCGCCGCCTGCTCGACTTCGAGGGGCCGGGCGAGGAGGTGATCCTGGGCGACCAGCGGCGGCTGATCGTGGACAGCTTCACCCGCTACCGGATCACCGACCCGCTGCTGTTCTTCCAGACGGTGGGCGCGACCGAGGCGGGCATCCGCGGGCGGCTGAACTCCATCGTCAGCTCCGCCTTGCGCCGCGTGCTGGCGAGCGAGCCGCTGCTCTCCGTCCTCTCGGCGGACCGCACGCGGATCATGGCGGAAATCCGCCGCCAGGTGAACGAGGAGGCGCGGCGCTTCGGCATCGAGGTGACGGATGTGCGCATCCGCCGCGCCGACCTGCCGGACGAGAACACCCAGGCCATCCTCGCGCGGATGCAGACGGAGCGCGAGCGCGAGGCGCGGCAGCTGCGCGCCGAAGGCGCGGAACAGGCGCAGCGCATCCGCGCCCAGGCGGAGCGCGACCGCACCGTCATCCTCGCCGAGGCGGAGGGCCAGGCCAACATCCTGCGCGGCCAGGGGGAGCAGGAGGCGATCCGGATCTTCGCCGAGGCCTTCCAGCGCGACCCGGAGTTCTTCCAGTTCTGGCGCACCATGCAGGCATACCGCGAGGTGTTCGGCAGCGGCGAAAGCCGCATGGTGCTGACGCCGGAGAGCGATTTCTTCCGCTTCTTCCGGGATATGCCCAACCTCGCCCCCGCCGGGCGGTGAGGGTGGTCCGGCGGGGGCTGGCGCCGTTGTTCCGCCGCGCCTAGCCTCCACATAGTGCGCGGGCCGCGAAGGCCCCGCCCGTCCGTCCCTGAGGTTCCTGCATGCGCCTCGCCGCCACCGTCCTTCTGGCCCTCTTCGCCCTGCCGGCTCTCGCGCAAGCCCCCGCCGCACTCGAGGCGCCGTCGGTCAGCCCGCCGCGTGGCGCGCCCGAGAGCTTCGCGCCCCTGGTGCGCACCCTGCTGCCCGCGGTGGTGAACATCTCGACCACGCAGAACCTGGGCGGGCCCAGGGCCAACCGCCCCGACGCGCCAGAGACGCCCCAGGCGCCGCCCGGCTCGCCCTTCGAAGAGTTCTTCCGCGACTTCTTCAACCGCCAGCGCCCGCCCGGACAGCAGGCCGAACCCAACCGTCCGCAGCCGCCGCAGCGGCGCGCGCAGTCGCTCGGCTCGGGCTTCATCATCGACCCGGCGGGGCTTGTGGTGACCAACAACCACGTCATCGAGGGCGCGGACGAGATCAACGTCATCCTCCAGGACAACACCACGCTGCGCGCGACGCTGGTGGGCACCGACCCGCGCACGGATCTCGCGCTGCTGCGCGTCACCCCCGCGCAGCCGCTGCCCGCCGTGCCCTGGGGCGACTCCGACACGGCGCAGGTCGGCGACTGGGTCGTGGCCATCGGCAACCCCTTCGGCCTCGGCGGCACGGTGACGGCGGGCATCGTCTCCGCGCGCGGGCGCGACATCCGCCAGGGGCCCTTCGATGACTTCATCCAGACCGACGCCGCCATCAACCGCGGCAACTCGGGCGGGCCGCTGTTCAACCTGCGCGGCGAGGTCATCGGCATCAACACCGCCATCTACTCTCCCACCGGCGGCTCCATCGGCATCGGCTTCTCGATCCCCTCCAACCTCGCGCGCGGGGTGGTGCAGCAACTGGCCGAGGCGGGCCGCGTGCGGCGCGGCTGGCTCGGCGTGAACATCCAGCAGGTGACCGAGGAGATCGCCGAGAGCCTCGGGCTGCGCGGCGGCGCGCGCGGCGCGCTGATCGCGCGCGCCATCGAGGGCGGGCCCGCCGCCGCCGCCGGGCTGCGCAGCGGCGACGTGGTGCTGCGCTTCAACAACCAGGAAGTCCGGGAGATGCGCAACCTACCGCGCCTCGTCGCCGAGAGCGCGGTGGGTGCGCAGGTGCCGGTGGTGGTCTGGCGCGACGGGCGCGAGGAGACGGTCACCGTCACGCTGGGCGAGCTGCCGAGCGAGACCCAGCAGGCCGCCGTCGCGCCCGGCCAGGCGCCACGCCCCGACCGGCCCATCGAGCTCTCCGGCCTCGGCATGCGCGTCGCCGGGCTGACGGCGGAGACGCGCGAGCGCTTCCGCCTGCGCCCCGACCAGCGCGGCGTCGTGGTAACGGAGGTGGCGCCCAACAGCCCCGCCGCCGAGCGCGACATCCGCCCCGGCGACGTGATCGTCGAGGTGCAGCAGGAGCGTGTGAACACGCCGCAGGAACTCCAGGAGCGGCTGGAGCGGCTGCGCCGCCAGGGCCGCGCCACCGCCCTCTTCCTGATCGAGGGCCCGCAGGGGCAGCGCTTCGTGCCGCTCAGGCTCGCTCCCCCGCGCGGCGCGCCCGGCTGAGCACCGGGGCCGCTGGCGCGGCGGCCGCCGGCCTCGCCGTGCGGCAGCGGCGCGAGCGGGCCGGCCGACACGGCGCCGCGCGCAAGAGAGGGCGCGGGGCATCCCGCGCATGCCGCTCCCCTAGGGCCGTTCGCGCCACTCCTCGCGGCGTATGCCCTGGGCGTAGAGCAGCGCCGTCAGGTCGCCATGGGTCACGCGGTGGCGCGCCGCCGCGGCCACGGCGGGCTTGGCGCGGAAGGCGACGCCGAGGCCCGCGGCCTGCAGCATGGGCAGGTCGTTCGCGCCATCGCCCACGCTCGCCGTCGCCGAGAGGGGGATGCAGAGCCGGGCCGCCAGGCGCTTCAGCGTGCCGAGCTTCGCCTCCTTGTCCAGGATGGGTTCGGCCACCGCGCCGGCGAGTTGGCCGCCCTCGAGCAGCAGCGTATTGGCGTGGTGCTCATGGAAACCCAGCCGCTCCGCCACCCGCGAGGTGAAGAAGGTGAAGCCGCCCGAGACGAGCGCGGTATAGGCGCCCTGCGCGCGCAGGGTGGCGATCAGTGTCGCCGCGCCGGGCATCATGGCCGTCTCCTCCCACACCCGCTGCAGCACGCGGGCGTCGAGGCCGCGCAGCATCGCGACCCGTTCGCGCAGCGCCGCGGCGAAATCGAGCTCGCCGTTCATCGCGCGGGCGGTGATGGCGGCGATCCGCTCTTTCAGTCCGGCGAAGGCCGCGATCTCGTCCAGCGTCTCGGTGGTGACGATGGTGCTGTCCATGTCGGCCAGCAGCAGCGCCTTGCGCCGCCCCGGCCGCGGCTGGGCGATGAGGTCGATCGGCGCCTCGCCGAGCGCCGAGCGGGCGGCGGCGATGGCCTGCTCGGCGGCGAGGGAGCGGAAGGGAATGTCGGCCGCCTCGGCCTCTCCCAGCCATTCGGACGGGTCGAGATCGGCGCCGAGGGCCGAGAGCGCCTCGCGCGCGGCGCGCAGATGGGCGGGGGCGAGCCCGCCGGGGGCCGCGATCAAGGTCAGCACATGGGGCATGGCGCGCGGACCATGCCGGGGCGTGCGCCATGCGCCAAGCCCTGATCGTCGCGGGCCCCACATGCAGCGGGAAATCCGTCCTCGCGCTCGCGCTCGCCGAGCGGCTGGGCGGGACGGTGATCAACGCCGACGCCATGCAGTGCTACCGGGAGCTGCGCGTGCTCACCGCCCGCCCGACAGCCGAGGAGGAGGCGCGCGCTCCGCACGCCCTCTATGGCGTGCTGCCCGCCGCCGTCGCCGGCAGCGTCGCCTGGTGGCGCGAGGAGGCGCTCAAGGCCATGGCCGGCGTGGCGCTGCCCATCCTGTGCGGCGGCACGGGGATGTATCTGCGCGCGCTGACGCGCGGGCTCTCGGCCCTGCCGCCCATCGCCTCCGCCGCCCGGGCCGAGGCGCGGGCCCTGCTCGCGAGCCTCGGGCCGCGCGGGCTGCACGCGCGGCTGAACCCGGAGGATGCGGCGCTCATCCGCCCGACGGACAGCCAACGCCTCGCGCGCGCGCATGAGGTGTGGCTCTCCACCGGGCGCAGCCTCGCCGCCTGGCAGCGCGAGGCACCCCTCCTGCCGGCCGCGCCCTATGCCTTCCGCCTCCTCCTGCTCGATCCGCCGAGGTCGGCGCTGCGCGCGGCGATCCGCGCCCGCTGGGCGGCGATGCTGGCGGGCGGAGCGCGGGAGGAGGTGGCAGCGCTCCTCGCCCAGGGGCTCGACCCGGCTCTGCCGGCCATGCGCGCGCATGGCGTGCCGGAGATCGCGGCCCTGCTGCGCGGCGAGATCGACGAGGCGGAGGCGAGCCGGCGCGCCATCGCCCACACCATCGCCTACACCCGGCGGCAGGCGACCTGGTTCCGCCATCAGGCGCTGGTGGACCCGAGCGCGACGCATAGGATCAATGCGCGAATCACATCTCTGGAGCAACTTTCGGAAAGGGAGCGATCCGAAATCTTCGCGTTTCTTCGCGCGGCGGGTTGACGGGGGGCGGCGCGGCCCGTAATCGCGAGGGTGTCCAGCAAGGGAACCGCCATGTCCGCCTCCCCCCTTTCCGCCGCCTCCGCCGATCCCGCGATGAAGCCGGGCGCGGAGGTCGTCCTCCGGGCGCTGAAGGACCAGGGCGTGGAGGTCATCTTCGGCTATCCCGGCGGGGCGGTGTTGCCGATCTACGACGCGCTGTTCCAGCAGAACCACATCCGCCACATCCTGGTGCGGCACGAGCAGGCGGCGGTGCACGCGGCGGAGGGCTATGCGCGCAGCACCGGCAAGGTGGGGGTGGTGCTGGTCACCTCCGGCCCCGGCGCCACCAATGCGGTGACGGGCCTGGTGGACGCGCTGATGGACAGCATCCCCATCGTCTGCCTCACAGGGCAGGTGCCGACCCATCTCATCGGCAACGACGCCTTCCAGGAAGCCGACACGACCGGGATCACCCGGCCCGCCACCAAGCACAACTACCTCGTCAAGCGCAGCGAGGATCTGGCGGCGGTGCTGCACGACGCCTTCCACATCGCCCGCTCCGGCCGTCCCGGCCCGGTGGTGATCGACCTGCCCAAGGACATCCTGATCAAGCCCGCGCCCTATACGGAGCCGCCCAAGCCCGGGGCGCCGCACCGCTCCTACCGCCCGGTGCTCGACCCCGACCCGGCGGCGATCCGCGAGGCGGTGCGCCTGCTCAAGGGCGCGCGCCGCCCGATCATCTACACCGGCGGGGGCGTGATCAACGCGGGCCCCGAGGCGTCTCAGCTGCTGACGGAGTTCGTGCGCCTCACCGGCATGCCCTGCACCAACACGCTGATGGGCCTCGGCGCTTTCCCGGCGAGCGACCCGCAGTTCCTCGGCATGCTCGGCATGCACGGCACCTACGAGGCCAACATGGCCATGTGGCGCTGCGACGTGATGCTCAACATCGGCGCGCGCTTCGACGACCGCGTCACCGGCCGGCTCGACAAGTTCAGCCCCGAATCGAAGAAGATCCACGCCGACATCGACCCCTCCTCCATCAACAAGAACGTGAAGGTGGAGGTGCCGATCCTGGGCGATGCGGCGCGGGTGCTGCGCGCGCTGATCGCCGCCTGGAAGGAGGATGCGACGCCCTTCTCCCGCGCGCAGATCGAGCCCTGGTGGCGGCAGATCGACGAGTGGCGCGCCATCCGCTGCCTCGCCTTCACCCAGGACATGACGCCCGGCGCCGTCATCAAGCCGCAGCACGCCGTGAAGCGCCTGTTCGAGATCACGCGCGAGACGGGGCGCGAGGTCATCGTCTCGACCGAGGTCGGCCAGCACCAGATGTGGGCCGCGCAGTATATCGGCTTCGAGAAGCCCAACCGCTGGCTGACCTCGGGCGGGCTCGGCACCATGGGCTACGGGCTTCCGGCGGCCATGGGGGCGCAGATCGCCCACCCCGAGGCGCTGTGCATCGACGTCGCCGGCGAGGCCTCGATCCTGATGAACATCCAGGAGATGGGCACGCTCGCGCAGTATCGCCTGCCGGTGAAGGTGTTCATCCTCAACAACGAGTACATGGGGATGGTGCGCCAATGGCAGGAGCTGCTGCATGGCGGGCGCTACTCGGAAAGCTATTCGGCGGCGCTGCCGGATTTCGTCCGGCTCGCCGAGGCCTTCCACGCCAAGGGTCTGCGCGCGCGCAGCATCGAGGAGCTGGACGGCGTCATCCGCGAGATGATCGCCCATCCGGGGCCGGTGATCGCCGACATCTGCGTGGCGAAGGACGAGAACTGCTTCCCCATGATCCCGAGCGGGGCGGCGCACAACGAGATGATCCTGGGCCCCGATCAGGAGAAGAACGCCGCGCGCGTCACCGACGAGGGCAAGGTGCTCGTGTAGCTCGTGTCCTCGGACGCCGGCGGCGGCTGCGCCGCCGAGGCTTTCGCGCCGGGGCTTCCGCCCGGCAGGTGAAGCAGCTCCGGGCGCGGCGGCCGCCCTGCGGCCGCATCCGCCGATGGCGGCGCCCTCTCTGGTTGGATGGATCAGCGATGTCAGGGACGGATACGCGCACGGCCACCATCGCCGTGCTGGTCGAGAACGAGGCGGGCGTGCTGGCGCGCGTCATCGGCCTCTTCTCCGGCCGCGGCTACAACATCGACAGCCTCACCGTCGCGCCGGTGGACGCGGAGCGGCGGCTGTCGCGCATCACCATCGTCACCTCCGGCACGGAGATGGTGATCGAGCAGATCAAGGCCCAGCTCGACCGGCTCGTGCCCGTGCACAAGGTGAGCGACCTCACGCTCGAGGGCCCGCACCTGGTGCGCGAACTCGCGCTCATCAAGGTCATCGGCCGGGGCGAGCAGCGCGTCGAGGCGCTGCGCCTCGCGGATGCCTTCCGCGCGCGCGTGGTGGATGCGACGGTGGAGAGCTTCGTCTTCGAGATGACGGGCGACGCGGAGAAGATCGACGCCTTCCTCGCGCTGATGCGCCCGCTCGGGCTCGCGGAGGTCTCGCGCACGGGGGCGGTTGCCATCGCGCGCGGAACCCGCCAGATCGCCCCCTGACTGTCCCGAGACCGCAACACCGAAGGAGTGCGCCCAAGATGCGCGTCTATTACGACCGTGATGCCGACGTGAACCTGATCAAGGCGAAGAAGGTCGCCGTGATCGGCTTCGGCTCCCAGGGCCATGCCCATGCCATGAACATGCGCGATTCCGGCGTCGCGAACGTCGTCATCGGGGCGCGCCCCGGCGCCTCCTGGAAGAAGGCGGAAGCCGCCGGCTTCCAGGTGATGACGCCCGCCGACGCGGCGAAATGGGCCGACGTGGTGATGGTGCTGACGCCCGACGAGCTGCAGGCCGACCTCTACCGCGACCATCTGCACGCGAACCTGCGCCCGGGCGCGGCCATCGCCTTCGCGCACGGCCTCAACGTCCACTTCAACCTGATCGAGCCGCGCGCCGATGTGGACGTGTTCATGATCGCGCCCAAGGGCCCCGGCCACACCGTGCGCGGCGAATACCAGAAGGGTGGCGGCGTGCCCTGCCTCGTCGCCGTGCATCAGAACCCCTCGGGCAATGCGCTCGAGATCGCGCTCTCCTACGCCTCGGCCATCGGCGGCGGGCGGTCGGGCATCATCGAGACCACCTTCCGCGAGGAGTGCGAGACCGACCTGTTCGGCGAGCAGGTGGTGCTCTGCGGCGGCCTCGTGGAGCTCATCAAGGCGGGCTACGAGACGCTGGTCGAGGCCGGCTACGCCCCCGAGATGGCCTATTTCGAGTGCCTGCACGAGG
>JAOAIK010000021.1 GCA_026414745.1 Roseococcus sp. | reverse complement strand
CGTCGGCCCCGCGCAGGAGGCCTTCATGTGCCGGCTGCGCATCCCGGGCGGCATCCTCTCCGCGCACCAGATGGAGGGCATCGCCGCCATCGCCGAGGCGTGCGCGGGCGGCTACGCCGACATCACCACCCGCGCCAACCTGCAGCTGCGGGAAATCCCGGCGGCGAAGGGGCCGGAGGTGGTGATGCGCCTCGGCGATCTCGGCCTGCTGCCGCGCGGCACGGGGGCGGACAATGTCCGCAACATCACCGCGAGCCCGACCGCGGGCATAGACCCCGGCGAGGTGATCGACACGCGCCCCATCCTGCGCGCGCTGCACCACCACATCCTCCACACGCGCGACCTCTACGCCCTGCCGCGCAAGTTCAACATCGCGCTGGCCGGCGGCGGGCGCGTCGAGGTGCTGCAGGAGACGAACGACATCAGTCTCACGGCGGTGGAGACGGAGCGCGGCCCGCGCTTCCGCCTCGCCCTGGGCGGCATCACCGGCCATCGCGACTTCGCGCGCGGCACCGGCGTGGTGGTGCGGCCGGAGGAGGTGGTGCGGGTCTGCGACGCCATCCTGCGCGTCTTCATCGCCGAGGGGGACCGGACGGACCGCCGCAAGGCGCGGCTGAAATACGTGCTGGACCGCATGGGAGTGGAGGCCTTCCTCGCCCTCACGGAGCAGCGCCTCGGCGCGCCGCTCGAGCGGATGGAGGAGGCGTCGCTGCGCCCGCCCGCGCCGCCGCTCAAGCACGGGCATGTCGGCGTGCACCCGCAGAAGCAGCCGGGCCTGTTCTACATCGGGGTGGTGACGCCGGTGGGGCGGCTCTCGGCCGGGCGGCTGCGCGGCCTTGCGGACATCGCGCGCCGCTTCGGCTCGGGCACGCTGCGGCTGACGGTGTGGCAGAACCTGCTGCTCAGCGACGTGCCCGAGGCCGCGCTGCCCGCCGCGCTGGAGGCCATCGCCGCCCTCGGCCTCACCCACGAGGCGAGCGCGATCCGCGGCGGGCTCGTCGCCTGCACCGGCAATGCGGGCTGCAAGTTCGCCGCCAGCAACACCAAGCGCCACGCGGCGGAGCTGGCCGATTTCCTGGAGGCGCGTCTCACCCTCGACCGGCCGATCAACATCCACCTCACCGGCTGCCACCATTCCTGCGCACAGCACTATGTCGCCGACATCGGCCTGCTCGGCGCCAAGGTCGAGCGCGGCGAGGAGATGGTGGAGGGCTATGACCTCCATGTCGGGGGCGGCGCGGGGCCGGAGCAGAAGATCGGCCGGCTGATCCTGCCCAAGGTGCCGGCCGAGGCGCTCGGCCCGAGGGTGCTGGCGCTGCTGCAGGGCTGGCTCGCCGCGCGCGCGCCGGGGGAGAGTTTCCACGCCTTCTGCGCCCGCCACGAGGAGGCGGCGCTGGCCGCGCTCGCCGCCGCGGGCACGGAGGAGATGGCATGAACGCGATCATCCCAGCCGCCTTCCCCGGCCCCGCGCCGGTGCCGGTCATCCCGGACAGCGCGCCCTTCACCCCGGCGCAGCGCGCCTGGCTCAACGGCTTCCTCGCCGGGCTCTACGGCGGTGCCGAGGCCGCCGCACCCAACGCCTCGCCCGCGCCGCCGCCACCCGCGGAGGATTTCCCCTGGCACGACCCCGCGCTCGAGCTGGAGGAGCGGCTGCGCCTCGCCGAGGGGCGGCCGCTCGCGCGGCGGCTGATGGCGGCGATGGCGCAGCTCGACTGCGGCCAGTGCGGCTATCTCTGCCGGACCTATGCCGAGGCGCTGGCCAGCGGCGCGGAGACCTCCACCGCGCTCTGCGTGCCCGGCGCGAAGGCGACGCAGAAGGCGCTGAAGGCCCTGCTCGCCGAGGCCCCCGCCGCCGCGCCGGCCGCGGCCGCGCCGGCCGCCCCGGCGCGCAAGGGCGTGCCCATCCCCGTCCTCTCCGCGACGCGGATCACCGGCGAGGGTTCGGACAAGGACGTGCGCCATGTGGTGCTCGACCTCGCCGGCAGCGGGCTGCGCTACGAGCCGGGCGACAGCCTGGCGCTGCATTGCCCGAACGATCCGGCGCTGGTCGCCGCCGTCATTGCCGCGCTGCGCGTCGCGCCGGAGACGCCGGTGCGCGCGGGCGGCGCGGAGATGCCGCTCGCCGAGGCGCTGGCCACCGTGCTCGACATCGCCCGCCCGCTCGACCGCACGCTCGAGCTGCTGGCCGGCGCGGCGACGCATGCGCCCCACGCCGCGGCGCTGCGCGCGCTGGCCGAGGGCGAGGAGGGCGCGGAGCCCGAGGGGGCGGACCTGCTCGACCTGCTGCAGGCCTTCCCCTCCGCGCGCCCGCCGCTGCAGGCGCTGCTCGACAGCCTGCCCGCGCTGAAGCCGCGGCTCTACTCCATCGCCTCCTCGCCGCTCGCGGTGGGCGAGCGGGTGGAGCTCTGCGTCGGCGTGGTGCGCGAGACGCGGCGCGGACGGCTGCGCGACGGCGTGGCCTCCTGCCACCTCGCCTTCCGCGCCAGGCCCGATCAGCCGCTGCGCGCCGAGGTGCAGGGGAGCCATTTCCGCCTGCCGGCCGACCCGGCCACGCCGGTGATCATGATCGGCCCGGGCACCGGCATCGCGCCCTTCCGCGCCTTCCTCCAGCACCGCGCGGCGCTGGGCATCACGGGCCGTGCCTGGCTGTTCTTCGGCGACCGCCGCCGCGCGACGGACTTCCTCTTCGGCGCGGAGATCGAGGCCTGGCGCGCGGCGGGCACGCTCTCGCGCCTCTCGCTCGCCTGGTCGCGCGAGGGGGCGCGCAAGGACTACGTGCAGCACCGCATGCGCGAGGAGGCGGCCGATCTCTGGCGCTGGCTGCAGGAGGGCGCGCACCTCTACGTCTGCGGCGACGCGCGGCGCATGGCGAAGGACGTGGACGCGGCGCTGCGCGAGGTGGCGCAGACCGAGGGCGGCCTCGACGCCGGGCAGGCGCGCGACTGGACCGCGGCGCTGGCGCGCCAGGGCCGCTACCTGCGGGACGTGTATTGAGATGGACGGCGGCCTGCTCGCCTCCGGCATCCGCACCACCTGCCCCTATTGCGGCGTGGGCTGCGGGCTCCGCGCCACGCCCGACGGCGCGGGCGGCGCGGCCATCGCGGGCGATCCCGCGCACCCGGCGAATCTCGGGCGGCTGTGCAGCAAGGGCGCGGCGCTGGGCGAGACGCTCGCGCTGACCGAGCGGCTGCTGCACCCGGAGGTGAACGGCAAGCGCGCCTCCTGGGAGGCGGCGCTGGATGCGGTGGCCGAGGGCTTCCGCACCGCGCTCGAGCGGCTCGGCCCCGAGGGTGTGGCGCTCTACGTCTCGGGCCAGCTCCTCACCGAGGACTACTACGCGGCCAACAAGTTCGCGAAGGGCGTGCTCGGCACCGCGAACATCGACAGCAACTCGCGCCTGTGCATGGCGAGCGCGGTGGCGGCGCACACCCGCGCCTTCGGCGAGGACGTGGTGCCCGGCACCTATGAAGACCTGGAGCAGTGCGACCTGCTGGTGCTGGTCGGCAGCAACCTCGCCTGGTGCCACCCGGTGCTGTTCCAGCGCGTGATGGCGGCGAAGGCGGCGCGGCCGCGGATGCGCCTCGTGGTGGTGGACCCGCGCCGCACCGCGAGCTGCGAGGGCGCCGACCTGCACCTGCCGCTGGCGCCCGGCAGCGACGTCGCGCTCTTCGCCGCGCTGCTCGCGGAGCTCGAACGGCGCGGCCTGGGCGACGCCGCCTATCTCGCCGCGCACACGCAAGGGGTCGAGGACACGCTGGCGGCGGCGCGCGCCCTCGCGCCCGAGGCGGCGCGACTCACCGGCCTCGACCCCGCGCTGCTCGCGGCCTTCCTCGACGCCTGGTGCGGCACGGAGCGGACCGTGACGCTCTGGAGCCAAGGCGTGAACCAGTCGAGCGCGGGCACGGACAAGGCGAACGCCATCCTGAACTGCCACCTCTACACCGGGCGCATCGGCCGGCCCGGCATGGGGCCCTTCAGCGTCACCGGCCAGCCCAACGCCATGGGCGGGCGCGAGGTGGGCGCGCTCGCCACCATGCTCGCCGGGCATCTGCGCTTCGACGTGCCGGAGGAGCATGCGGCGCTGCGCGGCTTCTGGGGGCTGCCGCGCCTCGCCGCCCGGCCCGGCCTCAAGGCGGTGGAGCTCTTCCGCGCGCTGGGCGAGGGGCGCATCGGCGCGCTCTGGGTGATGGCGACCAACCCCGCCGTCTCGCTGCCGGAGGGCGCGCAGGTGCGCGCGGCGCTGGCCGCGGCGCCCTTCCTCGTCGTCAGCGAGACCAGCGCGCAGAGCGACACGGCCGGCTTCGCCCATGTGCGCCTGCCCGCCCTCGCCTGGGGCGAGAAGGACGGCACCGTGACCAACTCCGAGCGCGTGATCAGCCGGCAGCGCCCCTTCCTGCCCTGGCCCGGCGCGGCGCGGCCCGACTGGTGGGCGGTGGCGGAGGTGGCGCGGCGCCTCGGCTTCGGCGCGGCCTTCGCCTGGGAGGGGCCGGCTGCGATCTTCCGCGAGCACGCGGCGGTGACGGGCCTCGCGCGCCCCGCGGCACGCCTCTTCGACATCAGCGGCCTCGCGGGGCTGTCCGACGCCGCCTATGACGCGCTGGAGCCGACGCGCTGGCCCGTGCCCGCACAGGGCGCGCGCGCCGCGCGCTTCTTCGCCGAAGGCGGCGCGCTCTGCGGCCGGGCGCGGCTGATCCCCACCCCCTTCCGCCCCCCTGCCGCCCAGCCCGATGCGCGCTTCCCGCTGCGCCTGCTCACCGGCCGGCTGCGCGACCAGTGGCACATGATGACGCGCACCGGCAGCGTGCCGCGGCTGATGGCCCAGCACCCCGAGCCGACGCTGACGCTGCACCCCGAGGATGCCGAGGGCCTCGCGGCGGGCATGCTGGTGCGGGCGGAGACCCCGGTGGGCGGCGGCGTCTTCCGCCTCCTCCTCGATGCCGGGCAGCGGCGCGGCACCGCCTTCGCGCCCATGCACTGGACCGCGCAGTTCGCCCCCGCCGCGCGGGTGAACGGGGCGATGATCGCCGCGACCGATCCCGTCTCCGGCCAGCCCGAGCTCAAGCACACGCCGCTGCGCGTCACGCCCTTCGAGGCCGCCTGGCATGGCTTCCTCCTCGCCCCGCGCCGCCTCGGCGCCGATCTCGCCGCCTGGTGCGCCGTGGCGCCGCTGGAGGGCGGGGCCTGGCGGCACGAGATGGCGGGCGAGGAGCCGCCGGCCGAGGCCTTCGCGCGGCTGCGCGCGCTGCTCGCGGCCGAGGACTGGGCGCTGTTCGAGGACCCCGCCGCCGGCGTGCATCGCGCCGCCGCGCTCGCGGGCGGGGCGCTCGCGGGCGTCATCGCCATCGCGCCCGCGCCGCTGCTGCCGCCGCGCGAGTGGCTCGGCGCGCTGATGGCGGCCGGCCCCCTCTCGGGCGAGGACCGCGCGGCGCTGCTGGTGGGCCGCCGCCCGGACGGGCCGCCGCCCTCGCCGCTCGTCTGCGCCTGCCATGGCGTCAGCGCGGCCGAGATCCGCGGCTGCGGCGCGGCCGATGTCGCGGCGGTGGGCGCGGCCACGCGCGCCGGCACGGGCTGCGGCGCCTGCCGGCCGGAGATCGCCGCGCTGCTGAAGCGGGAGCCGGCCTGATGCGCCATGTCCCCGCCTTCCTCGACCTGCGCGGCCGCCTCGCCCTGGTGCTGGGCGAGGGTGAGGTGGCGGCGCGCAAGGCCGCCCCGCTGGCGGCGGCGGGCGCGCTCATCCGCCGCGCAGCGCGCTTCGACCCCGCGCTGCTCGAGGGGGTGGCGCTCGCCATCGGCGCCGATGCGCCGGAGGAGGATCTGCGCGCCCTCTCGGCCGCCGCCCAGGCGCGCGGCATCCCGGTGAACATCGTGGACCGGCCGGAGCTCTGCTCCTTCATCACCCCGGCCATCGTGGACCGCGACCCGGTCACCATCGCCATCTCGACGGGCGGGGCGGCGCCGGTGCTGGCGCGCATGATCCGCCAGCGCATCGAGGCGGTGCTGCCGCCGGCGCTGGGCGCGCTGGCGGCGCTGGCGGGCCGCTTCGCCGCCGCGGTGCGCCGCGCCCTGCCCGACCAGGCGGCGCGGCGGCGATTCCTCGAATCGGCGCTCGCCGGGCCGCCGGCCGAACTCGCCCTGGCCGGCCGCCTCGCCGAGGCCGAGGCCGCCTTCGCCGATGCCCTCGCCGCGGCCGATCCGGCGCCGCGGGGGATGGTGTTCCTGGTCGGCGCCGGGCCGGGGCGGGCGGATCTTCTCACGCTGCGCGCGCTGCGCCTGCTGGGCGAGGCGGATGTGATCGTGCATGACCGCCTCGTCTCCGACGAGGTGCTGGACATGGCGCGCCGCGACGCGCCGCGCATCTTCGTCGGCAAGTCCCGCGCCAACCACTGCCTGCCGCAGGAGGAGATCAACGCGCTGCTGGTGCGCCTCGCGCGCGAAGGCAAGCGCGTGGTGCGCCTCAAGGGCGGCGATCCCTTCGTGTTCGGACGCGGCGGCGAGGAGCTCGCGGCCTGCGCCGAGGCCGGCATCGCCTGCGAGGTGGTGCCGGGTGT
>JAOAIK010000014.1 GCA_026414745.1 Roseococcus sp. | reverse complement strand
GCCTCGGCCAGCGCGGCCTCGGCGGCGACCAGGGCGGCCTCGGCGGCGGCGCGCGCCGCGGCGGGCACGGCCTCGGCCTCGGCGGCGGCGCGCTGCGCCCGCAGCTCCTCGCGCTGCGCCGCGAGGCGGCGGGCGCGCTGGTCGGCGAAGGCGAGTTCCGCGGCGATCTGGTTCGCACGGGCGGCGAGTTCGGCGGCGGCGCGCGTCGCCTCCTCCATGCGCCCCTCGGCGGCGGCGATCCCGGCGGCGAGGGCGGCGGCCTCCTGCTCGGCCGCGGCGATGCGCTCGGGCAGCCGCGCCTCGGCCCCGGCGAGGCCGGCCGCCTCGCGCGCCGCCCGCGCCTCGGCCGCGCGGGCATCCGCCTCCAGCCGCTCGGCGTCCGCGAGGTCGGCGCGGAGCTGCGCGAGCCGCGCCTCGGCCTCGCGCAGCGCCTCGGCGGCGCGGGCCGATTCGGCGGCGAGGTTCTCGGCCTCCACCCGCCGGCGCTCGAGAAGGGTGCGGGCCACGCCCTCCTCCGTGCGGGGCGCTTCGAGCGCGGCCTCGGCGGCCTCGGCGGCGCGGGTGGCGGCTTCGGCGGCGGCGGCGGCCTCGGCCAGCGCGCCCTCGCGCGCGGCGAGCGCGGCGCGCGCCTCCTCGATCGCGGCCTCGGCGCGGGCGGCCAGGATGGCGAACCACTCGCCCTCCGCCTCGCGCACCAGCCCCGAGAGGTTGCGGTAGCGCGCCGCCTGGCGGGCCTGGCGCTTCAGCGACTCCTCCTGCGCGGCGAGGCCGGCCAGCACATCCTCGCTGCGCGCGAGGTTCTGCTCGGCCTGGCGCAGCTTGAGTTCCGCCTCGTGGCGGCGGGCGCGCAGCCCGGCGATGCCGGCCGCCTCCTCGAGCACCGACCGCCGCTCCTCCGGCTTCGCGCCGATGAGCATGGCCACCCGCCCCTGGCTGACCATGCCCGAGGCGCGCGGCCCGCTGGCGAGGTCGGCGAACATGGTCGCCACGTCGCGCGCGCGCACCTCCCGCCCGTTGATGCGGTAGCTCGAGCCCGCGCCGCGCTCGATGCGGCGGATCACCTCGAGCTCCGCGGCGCGGTCCATGGGCGGCGGGGCGACGCCCTCGGCCTGCTCCAGGGTCAGCGCCACCTCCGCGAGGTTGCGCGCGGGGCGGGTGGCGGTGCCCGAGAAGATCACGTCCTCCATCTCGCCGCCGCGCAGCGAGCGGGCGGAGCTTTCGCCCATCGCCCAGCGCAGCGCCTCGACGATGTTCGACTTGCCGCAGCCATTGGGGCCGACGATGCCCGTCAAGCCCGGCAGCACGGGAAGCTGCACCGGCTCGGCGAAGCTCTTGAAGCCCGCGATGCGCAGCCCCGTGAGCGTGGCGGAGAGGCGGCGCGGCGGGGGCGGCGCGGCCCCCTCCTCCTCGCTCATGGCGGCGCGGCCCGGCCCCTCAGGCGGGGGTGGCCTCGCGCACCAGCCGCTCGAACTGCTCGAAGGGCAGCCCGCCCGTGTGCAGGCGCGCGTTGAACAGGAAGGAGGGCGTGGCGCGGATCTGCCAGCGCTGCTCCGCCTCCAGCCGCTGCTGGAGGATGGCGCGGTGGAAGGCCTCGTCCGCCGCCACGGCGTCGAAGCCCTGGGCGTCCATGCCCGCCAGCGCGGCGAGGCGCATCAGCTCCTCCCGCTGGCGGCCCTGGGCGAAGGCCCAGCGCTCCTGCGTGCGGAACAGGGTGGAGAGGAAGGGCTCGTAGCGCTCGGCCGGCAGGGCGCGGGCCACGGCGGCGGCGAGCAGCGCCACCCCGTCCAGCGGGAAATCCCGCCAGACGACGCGGATGCGGCCCGTCTCCACGAGCTCCGCCTTCACCCTGGGCCAGACGGTGTTGTGGAAATTGGCGCAATGCCCGCAGGTGAGGGAGAAGAACTCGGTCACCACCACGGGGGCGTCGGGCCGGCCGGTCCCGCGCGGGGCGAGGCGCGGGTCGCCGGCCTCGGCCGCCTCGCGCGGAGGGGCGGCGGGGGCGGGCGCAGGGGCGGGAACAGGCGCCGGGCCCGGGGCCTCGGCCACGCCGCCCGGCCCCTTGCCGCCCAGCAGAAGATGGATCGCGCCGCCGCCGGCCACGACAGCCGCGGCGCCGCCGGCCACCAGGAGCGTTCTGCGCGGCATCGGCATCGGTGTGCGTCCTTCCTGCTGCGGTCTCTCTTACTCCTCGTCTCGATAGACCCCCTCGGCCAAACGCGCCAGCGCGGCCTTGAGCTCGCCCTCCGGGAAGGCGGCGAGGCGGCGGGCCACCGCCGCGGGCAGCGGCCGGGGCGGCGCGGCGGCCCGGGCGCGGGCGGGGGGCGGCGCGGCGGCCGGGGCGCGCTGGACGAAGGCGAGGCGGGCCACCGCCGCCCGGCCGAGATGCGCGTTGATCCGCTCGATCAGCACCGGCGCACAGAGGCCGAGCTCCATGGCCGCGGGCCCGGTGCAGGCCAGGGTCAGCGTGCCGCGCGCGAGCTTCACGGGCTCGGCCAGCGGGGCGAGGCGAGGGCCCAGTATCGCCGCCCAGTCGGCCATGATCTGCGCGGCGGCGGCGCTGCGGCGGCGGAAGGCGGGCCGGGCGAGGCGCGGAATGATGGCGCCGAGCTCCTGCGCGCCGCGGCGCGGCGGCTCGGGGCTGGACAGTGCCGGCGCTTGCCCCTTCCTGCTGCCCCCCATGCACCCCCCCGCCGACGCCCTGCTCGCCTGGTATGACCGCCACGCCCGGTCCCTGCCCTGGCGCGGCAGCCGCGATCCTTACCGCATCTGGGTCAGCGAGGTCATGCTGCAGCAGACCACGGTGGCCGCGGTGGGGCCGCGCTACGCCCGCTTCCTCGCGCGCTTTCCCGACGCGGCGGCGCTGGCGCGGGCGGAATGGGCGGAGCTGGCGGAGGAATGGGCGGGCCTCGGCTACTATGCGCGGGCGCGCCACCTGCACCGGGCGGCGCGCGCCATCGCGGCCGAGGGGATGCCGCGCAACGCCGCGGGCTGGCGCGCCCTGCCCGGCATCGGGCCCTACACGGCCGCCGCCATCGCCGCCATCGCCCATGGGGAGGCGGTGGTGCCGGTGGACGGCAATGTGGAGCGCGTCATGGCCCGCCTCTTCGCCGTGGAGGCACCGCTGCCCGGGGCGCGCCGGGCGCTGGCGGAACTCGCGTCCGGCTTTGCGGCGCAACCCGCCATGCGCGCCCGGCCCGGGGATTTCGCCCAGGCGCTGTTCGACCTCGGCGCCACGCTCTGCACCCCGCGCGCCCCGGCCTGCGCCCTCTGCCCCTGGCGGGAGGACTGCCGCGGGCGCGCCAAGGGCATCGCCGCCACCCTGCCCCGCCGCACGCCCAAACCGGCCCGCGGCGCGCTGCACGGGGTGCATTTCGCCCTGGCCGCCCCGGACGGCCGGCTGCTGCTGGAACGCCGACCCGAGGGCGGGCTGCTCGGCGGCATGCTCGGCCTGCCGGGAACGCCCTGGCGGCCCACGCCCTGGGAGGAGGCGGAGGCGCTGGCGCACGCCCCGATGGCCGGCGTCAACTGGCGCCCCCTGCCCGGCACGGCGCGGCACATTCTCACCCACCGGGAGCTGCATCTGCGCCTCTATGCCGCCACCGCCGCCCGGCTGCCGCCGCGCGCGGAGGCGCTCGCGCCCCGCGAGGCCGCCCGCGCCCTGCCGGCGGCCATGCGCAAGCTGCTTCGCCTGCTCGGGCCGCAGGTCGGATTCACGGGCGCTTAAGCCGCGGCTGCCAGGGTGCCCCGGCGGCAGGAGGCCGCGGCGCAGGTCGCGGCGACAGGGCGCGACGGACGGGGCACGGGCTTGGCCAAGCGGGGCAAGGATCAGGGCGGCACGATCGTCCTCAAGCGGATCGAGGCAGGCGGCCATGGCCACCATGGCGGCGCCTGGAAGGTCGCCTATGCCGATTTCGTGACCGCCATGATGGCCTTCTTCCTGCTGATGTGGCTGCTCAACGCCACGACGGAGGAGCAGCGCCGGGGCCTTGCGGATTTCTTCAATCCCGCGAGCTCCTTCGCCACCGGCCAATCGGGCGTGGCGCAGCCCTTCGGCGGGCGCACGCCGCACAGCCAGGGCCAGATGGCCGCCGACACGGGCGCCATCCGCCTCGAACGCGGCCCCCGCCCCACCCAGTCCGACGCGGAGGAGGAGGAGGTGGAGCCGCCGGTGGCGAGCCAGCCCAATCCCGGCACCCCGCCGGGCGAGGAGGACGCCGCTCCGCCCCGCCGCGTCGCCGAAGGCGGCGTGCAGGCCCGCGGCGAGGCCGAGGCCGGCAGCCAGAGCGCCGGGGAACAGGCATCCGGGGAGCAGGCTGCCCATGAGGCGCGGGAGCTTCCGCCGCCCCTGCCGCCCAGCCCCGCCGAGGCGGCCGAGCGGGCGCGGCTGCTCGAGGCGGCCGAGCGCGAGCAGCGCCGCCTGGAGGAGGCCGCCGATGCGCTGCGCGCCGCCTTCCTGGCCGATCCGCAGCTTGCCGAGATCGCCCGCCAGGTGCTGGTGGAGATCGTTCCCGAGGGGCTGCGCATCCAACTCCTGGAGAGCGACGGCACGCCGATGTTCGCCACCGGCGGCAGCCAGCCCACCGAGCGGGTGCGCCAGGCCATCCGCCAGATCGCGCGCGCCACGGCGGGGCTGCAGAACCCGCTGACCATCACCGGCCACACCGACAGCGCGCCCTTCCGCGGCGCCGGCCGCACCAACTGGGAACTCTCGGCCGAGCGCGCCAACGCGGCGCGGCGCCTGCTCATGGAGTCGGGCATCGCCGAATCGCGCCTGCGCGGCGTGACCGGAATGGCCGACCGCGAGCCGCTGCTGCCCGGCCAGCCCCAGGCCGCCGCCAACCGGCGCGTGGCCATCACCCTGCTGCGCGAGGCGCCGCTGCCCCGATGACCTCCATCCTCGGCTTCGTCTTCCTGCTCGCGATGGTCTTCGGCGGCTACGTGATCGCCGGCGGCAAGTTCGGGATCATCATCGGCGCCCTGCCCTTCGAGATGATGATGATCGGGGGGGCGGCCATCGGGGCCTTCCTGATGGCGAACTCGATGCACGACGTGAAGCACACGCTGGCAGGGTTCGGGAAGATCCTGAAGGGCGGGCGCTTCTCGAAGCAGGACTACACGGACCTTCTCTCGCTCCTCTACTTCTTCGTCCGCCTCGCCCAGACCAAGGGCGCGATGGCGCTCGAGCCGCACATCGAGAAGCCTGAGGAGAGCGCGGCCTTCCAGAAATACCCGAAGATCCTCGCCGACCACCACGCCACGGTGCTGATCTGCGACTATCTGCGCATGGTCGGCATGAACGCCGACGATCCGCACCAGATCGAGGACGCGATGGCGCGCGAGCTCAAGAAGATCAAGGAGGAGGAGCTGCATCCCTCGCACGCCATGCAGGCCATCGCCGACGCGCTGCCCGCGCTCGGCATCGTCGCGGCGGTGCTCGGCGTGATCAAGACCATGGGCTCCATCGACCAGCCGCCCGCCGTGCTCGGCAAGATGATCGGCGGCGCGCTGGTGGGGACCTTCCTCGGCGTGCTGCTCGCCTACGGGCTGATGGGGCCGCTCGCCGCGCGGCTCAAGGGCGTGGTCGAGGAGGAGAGCGCCTATTACGAGGTGATCCGCGCCGTCATCGTCGCGCATCTGCACGGCAACGCGCCGCAGGTCTCGGTCGAGGCCGGGCGGAAGGTCGCCCCCTCCCAGCACATGCCGAGCTTCCAGGAACTCGACGCCGCGCTGCAGGAACTCTCCATCGCCTGATACGGCCGGCGGTCGCGCCGGACCTGTCGGGCGCGCCGGGTCGGCCGGCGCCAGCGTGGCGGAGGAAAGCCAGACGACCGGCCGCACCACCTGCTCGGCAGCCGAAGCAAGCGGCCGCCGGCATGAGGCCGGCGGCTTGACGGCGGGCGGGGGCCGAGGCACCGCCGCGGCATGGAGCTGCCCGATGTCCAGCGCGCCCAGGCGCAGTCGCCCTTCCACGAACTGCTCGGCATCCGCGTCGTGCTGTGGGAGGAGGGCTTCGCCCGGCTGCTCTGCACGCCGGGGCCCATGCACGCCAACCGCTCGGGCATCGTCCATGGCGGGGTGATGCTGGCGCTGCTCGACCAGGCCAACGCCTTCGCGGGGCTCTATTGCCCGCACCCCGGACGGCGACGGCACGCGGTGACGCTCGACCTCGACACGCGCTTCACCGGCCAGGCGCGGCTCGGCGTGCCGCTGATCGCGGAGGGAAGGCTTGTCAGCGCCGGGCGCAACCTGTTCTTCGCGCGCGGGGAGGTGCGCGACGAGGGGGGCGCGCTGATCGCCTTCGGCGCCTCCACCCACCGCTACCGCAGCGGCAGCCACGCGCCGGAGGGCGTGCCGGTGGCGGAGGGGTCCTAGATCCTGCAGGTTTGCGGGGTGGTGCGCGGGCCGATCCGAGGATCCCCGATGCGGGGAGCCTCCCGCTGGCGCGCTTCGCCGTCGCCGAAGGGGAGTGGGCGCTCATCGCACCGCTCCCGTCGAACACGCCGCGCGGAATGGCTCGGGGGGACAACGGGCGCGTGCTGGACCCGATCGTCTTCCTGCCGCGCACCGGCGCGCGCTCGCGTGACCTGCCGGCCGCACGCGGCCATGGGGATGCGGGGCTCCGCCAGTTCCGGCGCTGGACCGCCTCGGGCCTGTGGCAGGTCATGCGGGAAGCCTCGGCCGATGGCGGCGGCGAGGCCGACCTCCCGCAGATGATGCACGGCTCCAGCATCCGGGCGCATCACCGCCCCGCCGGCGAAGGGGCGCCCTCATCGACAGGGGCCTGCGCGCTCGCGAGGTGACGTTGCGAGCGAGCGCCATATCCGTCGCAACGCGCACGGCCTGCCCAGCGCCCTCGACGTGACCGCGGGCAGAAGGCCGACGGCTCGAAAGACGAGGCGCCGATGGAGGCGCGCGACAGCGACCCGCTCCGGCGCGATCCGCGCGACCGCGGCGCCGTGTCGGAGATCCCGCCGAAGCGGAACTGCCACCTCCAGCACGGCGTCAGCCGCCCGCTCGGCGCCCTGCGCGGCCGCATCGCCCGTTTCATCAACCGCCTCAAGAACAGCCGCCGCGTCGCCACCCGCTCCGGCCGGACCGCCGACGGCTTCCTTGGCTTCGCCGCCCTGTCCTCGAGCCGCCCATGGATCATACCAAGCGCAGGAGGTCCCGACCCTGCGGCCCGCAGGGCCGAGGCCGCGGATGCGCCCCGCGGCCTGTGCCGCGACGCCAAGGCGGTCGGAGGGCCGCCGCCCGACGACGGGACCCATGGCGGCGTGCCGCCATGGGCGCCCGGCTGAGGGGCGCGAAGGTGACACCTCCGTGCGTGTGGTATCAGCTCTGCCTGCGCGCCTAGCCTCCCCCCATGCCCCGCATCCTCACCCCGCTCCGCGAGGCCGCCCGCCTCGCCGCCCCCTACTGGCGCAGCGAGGAGCGCTGGCGCGCCCGCGCCCTGCTCGCCGCCGTGATCGGCCTCAACCTCGCGCTGGTGGGGATGAGCGTGCTGCTCTCCTACTGGAACCGGGAGTTCTTCAACGCGCTGGAGGCGCGCGACGCGGCCGCCTTCTCCGCCCTGCTCTTCGCCTGGCAGCCGACCGGGAGCGGCCCCTTGCCGGGCTTCGTCTGGATCGCGGCGCTCTACATCCTCGCCGCGGTCTATGCCCTCTACCTGCGCCAGGCCCTGCAGATCCGCTGGCGGCGCTGGATCACCGAGACGATGCTGGCCGAATGGCTGGCCGGGCGGGCCTATTACCGGCTCTCGCTGACCGATGCGGGGATGGACAACCCCGACCAGCGCCTGGCCGAGGACGCGCGGCTGTTCGTCGATACCACCCTCACGCTCGGCCTCGGCCTGCTGCGCAGCGTGGTCACGCTGCTCTCCTTCCTGTTCGTGCTCTGGGCGCTCTCGGGGCCGGCGACGCTGCTCGGGGTGGAAATCCCGGGCTACATGGTCTGGGTGGCGCTGCTCTATGCGGCGGCGGGCACCTGGATCGCGCATCTCATCGGCCGGCCGCTCACCCGGCTCAATGTCCAGCAGCAGCGGGTGGAGGCGGATTTCCGCTACGCGCTGGTGCGCTTCCGCGACAGCGCCGAGGCCATCGCCCTGCACCGGGGGGAGGCGGAGGAGCGGGCGGGGCTCTCCGCCCGGTTCGCGGCGCTGATGGAGAACTGGTGGCGGCTGATGACGGCCACCAAGCGCCTGACCTTCTACACCGCGGGCTACACGCAGGTGGCCATCGTCTTTCCCTTCGTGGTCGCCGCGCCGGGCTTCTTCGCCGGGCGCATCCCCTTGGGCGGGCTGACCCAGACGGCCCAGGCCTTCGGGGAGGTGCAGGGCGCCCTCTCCTGGATCGTGGACAACTACGCGGCGCTGGCCGAGTGGCGGGCCACGGTGGCGCGGCTCGCGGGCTTCCGTACGGCGCTGGAGGCGGCGCGCGCCGCCGATCCGGGGCCGGTGGTGCGCCCCGGGGCCGAAGAGGCGCTGCGCGCGCGCGGGCTGACGCTGACCGACCCCGACGGGCGGCTGCTGCTGGCCGAGGGCGCGCTCGACCTCGCCTCGGGCGAACGCGTGCTGGTGAGCGGCCCCTCGGGCGCGGGCAAGTCCACGCTGTTCCGGGCGCTCGCGGGCATCTGGCCCTTCGGGGCGGGGCGGGTGGAGACGCCCGCCTCGGGCGAGGTCATGTTCCTGCCGCAGCGCCCCTATCTTCCGCTCGGCCCGCTGCGGCGCGTGCTCGCCTATCCCGCCCCGGCCGAGGCCTTCCCTGACGCCGCGCTGCGCGAGGCGCTGGAGGCCGTGGGCCTCGCCGATCTCGCGCCGCTGCTCGATGCGGAGGAGCCCTGGGCGCAGCGCCTCTCGGGCGGCGAGCAGCAGCGGCTGGCGCTGGCCCGCGCCCTGCTGCACCGGCCGCGCTGGCTCTTCCTCGACGAGGCGAGCGCGAGCCTCGATGCGGCGCAGCACGCGCGGCTGCACGCGCTGCTGGCCGAGCGCCTGCCCGGGGCGGCCATCCTCGCCATCGCCCACCGCGCGCCGCCGGAGGGCTTCTTCACCCGCACCCTGAGGCTGGAGGGCGGGCGGCTCGGCTGAGGGGCTGGACCGCGGCGCGAGCGCATGCGAGGCGCGGGCCATGATCCTCATCGGCATCGGCGCGAGCCTGCCCGCCCCGGACGGGCGCGCCCCGCGCGACACCTGCCGCGCCGCCGCCGCCGCGCTCGACGCCATTCCCGGGCTGCGCCTCGTCGCCCTCTCGCGCTGGTGGGAAAGCGCGCCGGTGCCGCCCATGCCGGGCGCGCCCTGGTTCGTGAACGGGGTGGCGCGACTCGAGGGCCACACCCCGCCCGAGGCGGTGCTGGAGGCGCTGCAGGCCCTGGAGGCGCGCTTCGGGCGGGAGCGCCCCTATCCGAACGCCCCGCGCACGCTCGACCTCGACCTGCTCGACCACCATGGCGCGGTGGTGGCAACGCCGCGGCTGCAGCTCCCGCACCCGCGCATGCGCGGCCGGGCCTTCGTCATTCTCCCGCTCGCCGAGGTGGCGCCCGGATGGCGCCATCCGGTGACCGGCGAGGCGGTGGCGGCCCTGGCCGCCGCCCTGCCGCCGCAAGAGCTTCGGCCGCTAAGCGAGTGAGCGCTTGCGGCCGCGCGCCGCTTCGCTTATCTGAAAGGTTCGCCGCGGCGCAGCACGGCTGGCCGCACCCCTTTCTCCCACCGAGGCCCCCGCATGGCGCGCGTCACCGTCGAAGACTGCATCCTCCAGGTTCCCAACCGCTTCGAGCTGGTGCTGCTCGCCGCCCAGCGCGCGCGCAACATCAGCCGCGGCGAGGCGCTGACGGTGGAGCGCGACGACGACAAGAACCCGGTGGTGGCGCTGCGCGAGATCGCCGAACGCAAGCTCGATCTCCAGGCGCTGGAGAACGACCTCGTGAAGTCGCTGAGCCGCGCGCCGGAGCCGGAGCCGGTCGAGGAGGAGGTGCTCGACCTCATCGACACGAGCGAGAACATCTTCGGCGTGATGGACGTCAACGAGGAGCTGCCGGGCGATGGCGGCGCCGAGGAGTTCCGCCCCGAGGATCTCGAGGCCCAGCTCGCCGCCGAGCTCGGCGGCGGCGAGTAACCCTCCGATGAGCGACGGCGCCACCCCGCCCGGCCCGGCGGTGGCGCGCGCGCCCGAGGGGGTGGCCGCCGCCGCCTCCCCCCCGGGCCTCGAGGCCGTGACCGCCTTCGCCGCCCGCGCCGCCGCGGCCGACCCGCGCCTCGACGCCGACCTGCTGCTGCAGGCCGGCCGCTTCGCCGCGGAGGCCCATGCCCGGCAGGCCCGCCAGAACGGCGAGCCCTACATCGTCCACCCCTTGGCGGTGGCCGAGATCCTCGCCGGCCTGCACCTCGACAGCGCCACCCTCGCCACCGCCCTGCTGCACGACGTTGTGGAGGACACGCCGCACGGCCTGGCCGAGATCGAGCAGCGCTTCGGCCCCGAGATCGCCCGCCTCGTGGACGGTGTGACCAAGCTCAGCCGGATCGAGGTGCAGAGCGAGCGCACCAAGCAGGCGGAGAACCTGCGCAAGCTGCTGCTGGCGCTGAGCGAGGACCTGCGCGTGCTGCTGGTCAAGCTCGCGGACAGGCTGCACAACATGCGCACCCTCGCCTTCGTGCCCAGCCCGGAGAAGCGGGCGCGCACGGCGCGCGAGACGCTCGAGATCTATGCCCCGCTCGCCGAGCGCATCGGCATGGAGCAGCTCAAGACCGAGCTCGAGACCCTCGCCTTCCGCGAGCTCAACCCCGACGCCTGGGCCTCCATCGCCCAGCGCCTCACCTGGCTGCGCGGCCGGTCGGGCGACATGATCGCCGAGATCGAGCAGGAGCTGCGCGAGGTGCTGGCGCGCCATGAGGTGCCGGTCGAGGAGGTGCAGGGCCGCGAGAAGTCGCCCTACTCCATCTGGCGCAAGATGCAGGCGAAGAACGTGACCTTCGAGGGCCTCTCGGACGTCATGGCCTTCCGCATCATCGTGCCCGAGCGCGCGCACTGCTATCTCGCGCTCGGCGCGATCCACGACGCCTTCAAGGTGATCGCCGGCCGCTTCAAGGACTACATCTCGACGCCCAAGACCAACGGCTACCAGTCCCTGCACACGGGGGTGCTGCTGCCCGGCAAGCGGGCCGAGGCGAAGATCGAGGTGCAGATCCGCACACGCGAGATGCACCGCGTGGCGGAATACGGCGTGGCCGCGCACTGGATCTACAAGCAGGGGCCGGAGGCGGCGGCCAGCGCCAAGAGCTACCCCTGGGTGCGGGCGCTGATCGACATCCTCGAGACCGAGCCGGAAGCCAATCAGGCGATGGAGGCGACGAAGCTCGAGCTCCATCGCGACCTCGTCTTCTGCTTCACGCCCAAGGGCGACCTGATCGAGCTGCCCCTGGGGGCCACGCCGGTGGATTTCGCCTATCACGTCCACTCCCAGGTGGGGGACAGCTGCGTCGGGGCGAAGGTCAACGGGCGCATCGTCAAGCTCGACCACCGGCTCGAGAACGGCGACCAGGGGGAGATCATCACGGCCAAGGGCGGCAAGCCGAACCCGGGCTGGATGAAGTTCGTCAAGTCGGGCAAGGCGCAGGCGCGGATCCGCCGCTATGCGCTCGCCGAGGAAAAGGCCCGCGCCCGCGAGGAGGGGCGCGCGGCCATCGTGCGCGCCTTCCGCCAGCACGGCCTCGACTGCACCGAGAAGACGCTGGAGCCCGCCGCCAAGGCGCTGCGCCAGCCCGGCGTGGAGGAACTCTACCACGCCGTCGCCTCCGGCAGCCTCTCGGCGCGCGACGTGGTGCACGCCGCCTTCCCCGAGCTGCGCGGCGGCGGCGGCCAGCGCGTGGTGGAGCCCACCGCCCTGATCGCCCCGCGCGGCCGGCTCGGCGCCCCGCCCACGGCGCGCGGGGCGGAGCGGCGGCGCGTCGCCGTGCCGGTGCAGCCCATCACCGGCGTCGTGGCCGGCATGCAGCTCCATTTCGCCCATTGCTGCCACCCCGTGCCGGGCGACCGCATCCTCGGCGTGGTCACCACCGGCAAGGGCGTGACGGTGCACCGGGCCGACTGCCACATGCTCGAGAACTTCGCCACCAGCCCCGAGCGGCTGCTCGACGTGGAGTGGGAGCAGGCGGGGCTCAACGGCGCCACCTACACCGCGCGGCTGTCCGTGGCGGCGGTGAACGGGCCGCAGCTCATCTCCAACGTCGCCAACGCGGTGGTGCGGCAGAAGGCGGGCGTGACGAACATCCGCCTCGGCCGGCGCGAGGACGAGGAGTGCGATCTCTCCCTCGACGTCGAGGTGCGCGACCTGCGTCACCTCTCCGAGGTCATGGGCGTGCTGCGCGCCTGCGAGGGCGTGGTGCGGGTGGACCGGGCGCGCGGATGATCATCGGCCTCGGCTCCGACATCTGCGACATCCGCCGTATCGAGCAGGTGCTCGAACGGCACGGCGAGCGCTTCCTCGCGCGGGTCTTCACCGACATCGAGCGCGCCAAGGCCGACCAGCGCAGCCCGCGCATCCGCGCCGGCACCTACGCCAAACGCTTCGCCGCCAAGGAGGCGGCGGCCAAGGCGCTGGGCACCGGCTTCTCGCAGGGCGTCTTCATGAAGGATCTGGGCGTGGTGAACCTGCCCTCGGGCCAGCCCACGCTGCGCCTCACCGGGGGGGCGGCGGCGCGGCTTGCGGCCATCACGCCGCCCGGCCACCGCGCCGAGATCGCGCTGACCATGACCGACGAGTATCCCTACGCCCAGGCGCAGGTGATCATCATCGCCGTGCCGCTGCCGCCCGGGTCGGGCTGATCAGGGCTTCTCGCCGAGATCCCACCACAGCCCGGCGAAGGCGAGCAGCCCTTCGCGCGCGGGGCCGGGCAGCAGATGCTCGTCCGGCCCGTGCTGCCGGCAGCCGCCATAGGAATGCGGCACCCAGACCAGCGGCACGCCGAGATGGTCCACGAACACGTCGCCCGGCAGCCCGCCCGAGGAGTTCGGGATGACCTGCACGCGCTTGCCGAGCGTCGCCTCCATGCTCGCCCGCGCCCAGCGGACCCAGGGATGGTCGGGCGAGGTGCGCGAGGCGGGCATGCGAATGCCGGCGTTCTCGATCGCCACACGCTGCAGGCCGTGCGCGTCGAGGTGGCGGCGCAGGGCGGGCTCGAAGCCGGCGGGGTCGGTGTCCACCGTGTAGCGGATCTGGCAATGGGCGCGCGCATCGGGGGCCACCGCATTCACCGGGTTCTCCGGCCGGCCGCTCGTCATCGCCAGCACGATGAAGCTGTTCCAACCGTAGATCTTCTCGGCGGCGGTCAGGCCGGGCTCGCCCCAGCCCTCGTCGATGGTCGCCGCCTCGCCGCCGCCGCCCACCTCCGCGCCCTGCAGCACCGCGCGCACTTCGGCCGGCACGCCGTTGCTGGGCAGCCAGTCGCGCACCAGGATCTTCCCGTCGCGGTCCATGATGGTGGCGATGGCGTGCGCGATGAGCACGGCGGGGTCCGTGGTCAGCCCGCCCCAGTGGCCGGAATGCACGCCGCCCGCGCGCAGCCGGCACACCAGGTCGAAGTGGTAGGTGCCGCGGGTGCCGGTGGCGATGGTGGGGGTCTCGGGCGTCACGCGCGGGCCGTCGCTGGCGATCAGCGCATCGGCGGCAAGCTCCGCGCGGTGGGCGGCCACGAACTCGCGAAGCCCGCGCGAGCCGCGCTCCTCCGCCATTTCCAGAACGAGCTTGACGTTGGCGCCGAGCCGCCCGCCGCGCGCGGCCAGCACCGCCTCCAGCGCCAGCAGGTTGATGGCGTGCTGGCCCTTGTTGTCGGCCGTGCCGCGGCCATACCAGCGCCCCTCGCGCTCGATCAGCCGCCAGGGCTCCAGCCCCTCGCTCCACTGCTCGTCCAGGCCGCGCACCGTGTCGCCATGACCGTAGAGCAGCACGGTGGGCCGCGCGGGGTCTTCGATGCGCGTCGCGGTGAGGATGGGGCCGAAGCCGGGCTCGGGGTTCGGATGGACGGTCACGGCGAAGCCGAGCCTCTCGAGCCAGGGGCGCATCCCCTGCTCCAGATAGCGGCCGAGTTCGCCCTCATGCGCCGGGTCCTGCGCGGTGGAGCGGATGGCGACGAGCGCGGCCAGGCGCCGCTGCAGCGTGCCGTCGTCGAAGAGGCGCGCGGCGCGGGCGAGGGCGTCGGCACGCCCGGCGTGGTCGGTCATGGGATGGGCCTCCTCAGCCTCGGGTCATCGCGGGTTCTGGGCCCGCCAGTCCAGGAAAGCGTCCGGCTCCGCGCGGCGGCGCGGCGCGGCGAGGGGCCCCTCGAGAAGCAGACCGAGGGCCGGCGCGCCCGGCGGCCCCGGCAGCTCCACGCGCAGAGCGAGAAGCCCCTCGGCCAGCGCGACCCGCCCCGAGAGCCCAAGCGCGAGCCCCCCTTCGGCCATCAGCCGCGCCTCGGCCAGCCGCAGCAGGCCGGCGTCGAGATCAAGCCGCGCCTCCCCGCGCTCGATGGGCGTCGCGCCCCCGGCCAGCGCGGCGGCCAGCGCGGCGCGCAGCGCCTCCGGTTCGGCCAGGTCGAGGGCGGCGGCGGCGGCCGGCGCGTCGAGGCCCGTCAACACCGCATCGCGCAGCGACAGCGTGGCGTCGCCCGCCAGGCTGGCGCGCCACTCGGCGGGCGTGGCGCCCTCGGCGCGCAGCCGGACGCCGCCGGAGAGCCGCCCGGCGGAGAAATCGAGGGGAGTCCCCAGAAGCGGGCCCGAGAGCAGCAGATCGCGCGCCTGCCCCTCGAGGGCGAGGCGCGGGCCCTGCGCGACCGTCAGCGCGCCTTGCACCTCCCCGCCCGCCAGCCCGGCCCGGGCCTCGATCAGCCGCCAGGCGGCGGCATCGGCGCGCAGCGTCGCGGCGAGGCGCGAGAGGGCGGGCAGCCCCTCGATCTCCACCCGCTCGGCGGCCAGGGCGAGGTCGAGGTCCAGGGGCGAGGCGAGCGGCAGCGCCGCGAGCCCCGGCAGGGGCAGCCGCTCGAAGGCGAGCCGGCCCGAGAGCGCCGGGCGCGCCCCCTCCAGCGCGAGCAGCATCTGCCCGCCCCCGCGCAGCCCGCCCGCCACCCACTCCCCGCTCTCCAGCGCCCAGCGCCCTGGGCGGTGGCTGAGCGCGGCAACGAGCGAGAGCGAGCCGGGACCGAGCCAGTCGGGGGGCGGCGCGGCGCCCAGCGCGGCGAGGAAGCGCGCCGCGCCCGGGTGGCGCAGCGTCAGGTTCCCCGCCCCGCGCCGCTGGCCCGAATCGAGCACGCCCTGCGCCTCGATGCGCGCCTCGGCGAGCTCGGCCTCCAGCCTGAGGGCCAGCGCCTCCAGCGGCCCGCCGCCGGTGAGCCGCAGCCGCAGCGGCTGCGCGGCAAGGCCGGGCGCGGCCAGGCCGAGCCGGGCGAGCAGCGGCCCCGCCGCCCCCTCCCCCTCCAGGCTCAGCTCATGCAGCCGCCCCGCCGCCAGGGTGCCGGCCGCCACCAGATCGAGCCCGAGATGCCGCGCGGCGCCGCGGCGCAGGATCAGCCGCCCCTCCTCCAGGCCGAGGTCGAGGGAGACGCGCTCGAACCCCGCCTCGCCGAGCAGGAGGCGGCCGATGCCGAGGCGCAACTGGAGGTCGAGCCCCTGCCCCGCCTCGCGCAGCGCGGCCAGCCACTCGGGGGGTGCGGCGGGGCTGGTCAGCGCATCCAGCTCCAGCCCCGCGGCCAGCGCCGGGCGCGGCCCCGCGCGCCAGGTCAGGCCGCCGGTGGCGCGGCTCCCGCCCCAGCGCGCCTCCAGCGCCGAGACGGCGAATTGCGGCCCCTCCACCATGAGGTGGAACTGCGCCTCGGCGGTGCCGCCCTCGGGGCGCAGCGCCGGGGGAAGCGCGAGGGATTCCGCCAGCGCCACCGCATCCTGGGCGCGCAGCCGCACGCGCAGCTCGAGCCGCCCCGCCGTGCCGCCGCCCGAGAGCGCCACCTCCGTCCCGCCGGGCAGCTCCGCCCGCGCCTCGGCGATGCTCAGCGCCTCGCCGCTCACCCGCGCGGCGGCGGCCAGGCGGCGCAGCGGCAGGGCGCCGAGCGTGGCCTGCTCGGCGGCGAACTCGATGGCGGTGGGGATGGCCGGGGCGCCGGCGCCGCGCAGCGCGGCGAGCCAAGGCTCCACATCCAGGCGCGGCGCGGCGAGGGCGAGGCGGAACTCCGGCTCCGGCAGCAGGGCGAGGCTCGCCGCGCCCCGCACCGCCTGCCCGCCGAAGTCGAGGATCATGTGGCGCGCCACCAGCCGCTCCGCCCCGGCGGCCAGCTCGGCGCGGGCGCGGAAGGCGCCGGGAGGCGCGGGCATGAGGGCGGCGAGGCTCGGCCCCTCCGCCTCCAGCCGCCCCTCGAAGCCGCCCTGCGGCAGCAGCGCGCCGCGCGCGCGCAGCGTCGCGCCCTCGGCCTCGCCGGTGAAGTCGAGCGCGCCCACCCCGTCATCCGCCGCGCGGCCCAGCACGGCCTGGAAGCGCATGGGCCGCCCGCGCCAGGAGAGGCGGCCCTCCGCCGTCAGCGCCTCGGAGGCGCCGCCGGCCGTGAGCCGCGCCGTCACGCCCTCGACCACGGCGCCGCCGATCAGGATGCGGCTGTCCTCGATCCGCGCGTCCAGCTCCGTCAGCCAGCGCGGCGGGACGAGGCCGGGCAGGGCATCCGGCGGCCAGGGCAGGCGGATGTCCGCGCCGAGCAGCGCGAGTTCGCGCACCTCGATGCGGCCCGCGAGCAGCGCGCCAAGGCCGAGCCGCAGCCGCAGCCCGCGCGCGGCCATGCGGATGTCGTCCTCCGCCTCGCCGATGAGGACGCGCTCGGCCTCGATGCGCGGCTGCGGCAGCAGCACGAGCTGCACGGGGCCGGTCAGCGCCACCGGCCGGCCGAGCCGCTCGGAGGCGATGGCGGCGAGGGTGATGCGGTGCCGGTCCCAGTCGAGCCAGGGCGGCAGCAGCCAGGCGGCCGCCGCCACCGCGCCGCCCAGCGCCGCGAGCAGCCCGAGAAGGAGGCCGCGCCGCCTCACGCCCCCTCGCCGGGGGCGCCCCAGCCGCCCCCGCCCGGCGTCTCCACCACCAGCGCGTCGCCGGGGCCGAGCCAGGCCTCGCCCCGGTGGCCGGGCAGGGGCGTGATGGTGCCGTCGGCCCGCTCCACCCATTGCCGGCCCGGCGCGCCATCCGCCCCGCCATGCAGCCCGTGCGGCGCGACGACGCGGCGCGAGGCGACGATGCTGGCGTGCATGGGCGCGAGGAAGCGCAGCCGCCGGCGCACCCCGTCGCCGCCGCGCCAGCGCCCTGCCCCGCCCGAGCCGCGGCGGATCGAGAACTCCTCGAGCCGCACCGGGTAGCGCATCTCGAGGATCTCGGGGTCGGTCATGCGGGTGTTGGTCATGTGCGTCTGCACCGCGCTCGCGCCGTCGAAGCCGGGGCCCGCGCCCGTGCCGCCGCAGATCGTCTCGTAATACTGGTGCCGCGCGTCGCCGAAGAGGAGGTTGTTCATGGTGGCCTGGGCGCTGGCGCAGGCGTCGAGCGCGGCGAGCAGCGCGTTCGCCGTCATCTGGCTCACCTCCGTGTTGCCCGCCACCACCGCGCGCCCGGGGCGGGGCGCGAGGAAGCTGCCCGGCGGCACCAGGATCTCGACGGGCACGAGGCAGCCGTCGTTGAGCGGGATCTCCTCGCCCACCAGGGTGCGCAGACAGTAGAGCACCACTGCGCGTGTCACCGCGGGCGGGGCGTTGAGGTTGCCCGGCCGCTCCGGCCCCGTGCCGGTGAAGTCGATGACGGCGCGGCGCGCCGCCCGGTCCACCCGCACCGCGACGACCAGCGGCACGCCCTCGTCGGTGCGGGTCTCGAAGCGCCCGTCGGAGAGGCGGGCCAGCACGCGGCGCACGCTCTCCTCGGCGTTGTCCATGACATGGCGCATGTAGGCGCGCACGACATCGAGCCCGTGCTCGCGCACCGCCGCGCGCAGCGCCTGCGCGCCGGCCTCGTTGGCCGCGACCTGCGCCTTGATGTCCGCCACGTTCACGTCGGGGCTGCGCGCGGGGTGCGGCGCCGAGGCCAGCAGCGCGCGGAACTCCGCCTCGCGGAAGCGCCCCGCCTCGACCAGCAGGAAGTCGTCGATCACCACCCCCTCCTCCTCGAGGGTGCGGGAGTCGGGCGGGGTGGAGCCGGGGGTGAGGCCGCCGATGTCGGCGTGGTGCCCGCGCGAGCCGACGAAGAACAGGATCTCCCGCCCCGCCTCGTCGAAGACGGGCGTGATCACCGTCACGTCCGGCAGATGGGTGCCGCCATTGTAGGGGTTGTTCAGCGCCACCACGTCGCCGGGGCGAAGCGTCGCGCCGCGGCTGCGGATCACGGTGCGCACGCTCTCGCCCATCGCGCCGAGATGGACCGGCACATGCGGGGCGTTGGCGACAAGGCGGCCCTCGGCGTCGAAGACGGCGCAGGAGAAATCCAGCCGCTCCTTGATGTTCACGCTCTGCGAGGTGTTCTGCAGCACCACGCCCATCTGCTCGGCGATGGCCATGAAGAGGCTGTTGAACAGCTCGAGCATCACCGGGTCGGGTCGCGAGGGATCGGCCAGCCGGGCCGCGGCCCGCGCCTCCACCCGGTGCAGCAGCAGGTGGTTCCGGGCCGTCACCCGCGCCTCCCAGCCCGGCTCGACGACGATGGTGGCGATCGCCTCGCGGATCAGGGCGGGGCCGCGGAGGGCGTCGCCGGCCCGCAGCGCCTCGCGATCGAGCTCCGGCACGGGCTCCCCGGGCGGGCGCGGCGGCAGCGGCGTCTCGGCCACCGGCTCGCCGGGCAGGGTCACCTCGGCCAGCGCCGCCTCCACCACGATCTCGCGCTCGGGTGTGGCGAAGCCGAAGCGCTGGCGGTGGGCGGCGGTGAAGGCCGCGCGCAGCGCCGCCTCCTCCTCCGCGAAGGGCAGGGGCAGGAAACTGTCCGTGCCGGCATAGCGCAGATGCAGCCGATGCCGCGCCAGAAGCCGCGCCGGTTCCGCCCCCTGGGCGGCCAGTTCCGCGCGCCCCTCGGCCTCGAGGGCGGCGAGGCGGGCGCGCAGCGCGGGCATCAGCGCGGGCGAGAGGGGCTGTTCCACCGCCGCCTCGCGGATCGTGCTCTGATCGGCGAGGCCCATGCCATAGGCCGAGAGCACGCCGGCGAAGGGATGGAGCAGCACCGTCTCCATGCCCAGCGCGTCGGCGACGAGGCAGGCGTGCTGCCCGCCCGCGCCGCCGAAGCAGGCCAGCGCGTACTTGGTCACGTCATGGCCGCGCTGCAGCGAGATCTGCCGGATCGCGTGCGCCATGTTGGCGACCGCGATGCGGATGAAGCCCTCGGCCACCTCCTCGGGCGTGCGGGGGGCGCCGGTGGCGCGGGCCACCTCGGCCGCCAGCGCCTCGAACCGCGCGCGCACCGTCGCGGCGTCGAGCGGCGCATCGCCGCCGGGGCCGAAGATGGCGGGGAAATGCGCGGGCTGCAGCTTGCCCAGCAGCACATTGGCATCGGTGACGGTGAGCGGCCCGCCCCGGCGATAGGCGGCGGGGCCTGGCACGGCGCCCGCGCTGTCGGGGCCGACGCGGAAGCGCGCCCCGTCGAAATGCAGGATGGAGCCGCCGCCGGCCGCGACGGTGTTGATCGCCATCATCGGCGCGCGCAGCCGCACGCCCGCCACCATGGTCTCGAAGGCGCGCTCGAACTCGCCGGCGTAGAGGGCGACATCGGTGCTGGTGCCGCCCATGTCGAAGCCGATGATGCGGGTCAGGCCGGCCATCGCCGCGGTGCGCGCCGCGCCGACGATGCCGCCCGCGGGGCCGGAGAGGATCGCGTCCTTGCCCTGGAAGCGGCCGGCCTCGGTCAGACCGCCCGAGGACTGCATGAAGTAGAGCCGGGTGTGCGGCCCCAGCTCCTCCGCCACCTGCGCGACGTAGCGGCGCAGGATGGGCGAGAGATAGGCGTCCACCACCGCCGTGTCGCCGCGCGGCACGAGGCGCGGCAGCGGGCTCGCGGCGTGGGAGAGGCTGATCTGCGTGAAGCCCTCCTCGGCGGCGATCTCGCCCAGGCGCCGCTCATGCGCGGGGTGCGCCCAGGCATGCATCAGCGCCACCGCCACGGCGCGGATGCCCCGCGCGTGCGCGGCCCGCAACGCGGCGCGCGCGCCCGCCTCGTCCAGCGGCTCGATCTCGGTTCCGTCCACCGCCACGCGGCCGGCGATCTCGGCGACCTCCTCGTGCAGCAGGGCGGGCAGGCGCACGGCGAGGTCGAACAGGCGCGGGCGGGCCTGGTTGCCGATGCGCAGCAGGTCGCGGAAGCCGCGGTTGACGAGCAGCAGCACGCGCTCGCCCTTGCGCTCCAGCAGGGCGTTGGTGGCCACCGTGGTGCCCATCTTCACCGCCTCGACGAGACCCTCGGGCAGGGGCGCGCCGGGCGGCAGGCCGAGGATCCGGCGGATGCCGGCCACCGCGGCGTCGCGGTAGCGCTCCGGGTTCTCGGAGAGCAGCTTGGCGGTCGAGAGTCGCCCATCGGGGTGGCGGGCCACGATGTCGGTGAAGGTGCCGCCCCGATCCACCCAGAACTGCCAGCCCCCACCCACCATCGGCCCACCCTTTGCCTTGCCCGGTCGGTGTGGACGGGCGGGCCGTGGCGCGCAAGGGGGCACACGTGCTATCGGCGCCGGGAGAGAGGGAGCCGGGTTTGGGGTTCTGGGGCAAGATCATCGGCGGCATCGCGGGCTTCGCCACGCTCGGGCCGCTCGGGGCGGTCATCGGCGCGGCGGCGGGCCATGCGGCGGACAGCGGCGCGCTGCGCCGGCGCATCGGGCCGGATGCGGCGAATCTCGCCGCGCTGCTCGGCTCGAAGGAGCAGCTCTTTGCCATCTCGGTGGTGGTGCTCTCGGCGAAGCTCGCCAAGTGCGACGGGCCGGTGGTGCGCGCCGAGATCGACGCCTTCAAGCGCCTGTTCCGCATCCCGCCCGAGAACATGAAGGACGTGGCCGAGCTGTTCGACCGGGCGCGCGAGACGGCGGAGGAGTTCGAGCCCTTCGCCGACCGGCTGGGCGAGGCCTTCGCCGACAACCGCGCCATGCTGGAGGACGTGCTGGCGGCGCTGTTCCAGATCGCCCGCGCCGACGGGCCGCTGACGCGCGGCGAGGTGCGCTTCCTGCAGCGCGTGCAGCAGGGCTTCGGCCTCGACGCCCCGGCCTGGGAGCGGGCGCGCGACGGCCGGGGCCGGCCAGGCATGGGCGAGCCCGCCTTCGACCCCTACGCCGTCCTCGGCCTGCCGAAGAACGCGACCGACGAGGAGGTGCGCGCCGCCTGGCGCAGGCTGATGCGCGAGAACCACCCCGACGCGCTGGCCGCGCGCGGCGTGCCGGCCGAGTTCATCCAGCGCGCGACGGACAAGGTGGCGGAGATCAACGCCGCCTGGGACCGGATCAAGCGCGAGCGGAAGCTCTAGGCGCCGAGCGCGTGCGCATCCACGACCATCCCTCGCCCAACCACGACGCGCGCCCGGAGGGTGCCGCGGTGGACATGCTGGTGCTGCACTACACGGGCATGCGCAGCGGCGCCGAGGCGCTGGCGCGGCTCTGCGATCCGGCAGCCCAGGTCTCCGCGCATTACCTCGTGGAGGAGGACGGCACGGTCTTTCGCCTTGTGCCCGAGCATCGCCGGGCGCGCCATGCCGGCGTCTCGCACTGGCGCGGGCGGGAGGGGCTGAACGCCTGCTCCATCGGCATCGAGGTGGTGAACCCGGGCCATCAGTGGGGCTACCGCCCCTTCCCGGCGCTGCAGATGGGCGCGCTGGCGGAGCTCTGCCTCGACATCCTGGCGCGCCACCCCATCCCGCCGCGGCATGTGCTGGCGCACAGCGACGTCGCGCCGGACCGCAAGCGCGATCCGGGCGAACTCTTCGACTGGCAGGGGCTCGCCGCGCTCGGCATCGGGCTCTGGCCTGCACCGGCCGCGCCGCCGCCGGAGGAGGAGACGACCACGCTTCTCGGCCGCATCGGCTACCGCACCGATCTGCCGCGCGCCACCCTGGTCACCGCCTTCCAGCGCCACTGGCGGCCGGAGCGGGTGGACGGCCTGGCCGATGCCGAGACGCGCGCGCGCATGGCGGGATTGCTCGCCCTCATGGAGGCTTGACCGCGCCCGCGGCGCGGGCGCAACAAGAGGGCGTGCGGGGGGCCGGGCGGCCGCTGGCGCGGGAGCGCTCCCGCGCTGGAGGAAAGTCCGGGCTCCACGGGAAGACGGTGCCGGCCAACGGCCGGCGGACGCAAGTCCAGGGAAAGTGCCACAGAGAACAGACCGCCCGCGCCACCCGCTCCGCCAGGGGCCGGGCGCCGCGGGCAAGGGTGAAACGGCGGGGTAAGAGCCCACCGCGCTTCCGGCAACGGAAGCGGCACGGCAAACCCCACCGGGAGCAAGGCCGAATAGGGAGGGCCGCCGCCCAGGCTTCGGCCTGGACGGCAGGGGGTTCCCGCCCCGCCCTCCGGGTTGGCCGCGCGAAGCCGATGGCGACATCGGCTCCAGAGGAATGGTCGCCCAGGCCCCGCGAGGGGCTGGACAGAACCCGGCTTACAGGCCCCCCGCACCCCCTGCTGTTGCCAAGATGCCACAGCCCGCGAGGAAGCGCGCGACGCCGCGCGCCCGCCTGGACCGAGGCCGAGAGGAAAACTCTCAAGCCATTGATTTGGCTTGAAGTAAGGCCCTGTTTACCGCTCCAACGCCCGCAATTATCCCTTGAAAACCCAGATCGCCCCAGCTACAACCACGTCAGCCCAGGGAAGTGAGCGCGCTCGGGGGGGCGAGACACTTCCAGACGGGCTGGTCGGGCGAGCCGGCGGGGTCGGGGGGCTCCGTCGGCCGCTGCCCCTCCCCCGGCGCGGGAGGGGCGGAGGGCCCTCTCCCCCGGCGCGGCCAGGCGGGGGGCTCCGACGCTTCGATGGGCGATTTCGTCGGCACAGAGACGAGCACGCTGGACCGCAAGGGCCGCTGCATCGTCCCGGCCGGCTTCCGCCGGGTGCTCCAGGGTGAGGCGCTCTACCTCCGCCCCTCCGTGCGCGGCCCCTTCCTCGAGGGCTGGCCCGCCTCCGCCGTCACCAGCGACGCCGCCCCGCGCCTTGGTCCCACCGACGTCATCGCCCCCGAGGACGATGATCGGCTCTACGCCCTCATCGCCGCGGCCGTCCCCGTCACCCCTGACGGCGACGGGCGCGTGATCCTGCCGGGGGAGCTCATCGCCTATGCGGGGCTGGAGAGCGAACTCGTCTTTGTCGGCCGCCGCAGCTTCCTCGAGATCTGGTCGAAGCCCGCCTTCGCCGAGCGTCTGCGCCAGGCCATGGCCGCGATGGCCGAACGCCAGCGCGCCGCCGCCGCCCGCGCCCAGGGAGGCCCGGCGTGAGCCACGTCCCGGTCATGCTCGCCGAGGTGCTCGCCACGCTCGCCCCGCGGGCGGGCGAGACGATCCTGGATGGCACCTTCGGCGGCGGCGGCTACAGCGCCGCCATTCTCGAGGCCGCCCCCTGCACCGTCTGGGCCATGGACCGCGACCCCGAGGCCATCGCGCGCGGCGCGGCGCTGGCAGCCCGCTTCCCCGGCCGGCTCCACCTGATCGAGGGCCGCTTCGGCGACATGCTCGCCCATCTCGCCGCCCGCGGCGTGACAGCCCTCGATGGCGTGGTGCTCGATCTCGGCGTCTCCTCCTTCCAGCTCGACCGGCCGGAGCGCGGCTTCTCCTTCCGCGCGGAGGGGCCGCTCGACATGCGCATGGGGCGCGAAGGGCCGACGGCGGCCGATCTGGTGAACGGCCTGCCCGAGCATGAGCTCGCCGAGCTGCTCCGGGAGTTCGGCGAGGAGCGCCACGCGCGGCGCGTCGCGCGCGCCATCGTCCGCGCCCGCGCCGAGGCCCCCTTCGCCACCACGCTGCAGCTCGCGGAGGTGATCCGCCGCGCCGTCCCGCGCGACCCCTCGGGCATCGACGCCGCCACGCGCAGCTTCCAGGCCCTGCGCATCCGCGTGAACGACGAGCTCGGCGAGATCGAGCGCGCGCTCGGCGCCGCGCTCCAGCTGCTCGCGCCCGGCGGACGCTTCGTCGTCGTCTCCTTCCATTCGCTCGAGGATCGTCTGGTGAAGCGCGCCTTCCAGAAGGCCGCCGGCCGCGCCCCCGCCGCCTCGCGCCACGATCCGGCCGCGCTGCTGGCCCGTCCCGGCCCCGCGCCCTTCGAGCTTCTGACCCCGCGCCCCCTGCTGCCCTCGGCCGCGGAGGTGGCGGCCAACCCCCGCGCGCGCAGCGCCCGGCTGCGGGCGCTGCGCCGCAAGCCCGAGGCGGAGCGATGATCCGCCCGCTCACCCTGCTCTCCGCCCTCGCCTTCCTGGCCGCGGGCTTCTATGTCTTCCACACCAAGGAGCGGGTGGCCGGACAGGAGCGGGAGCTGCGCGAGCTGCTGCGCGAGACGGAGGCCGAGCGCCAGCGCACCCGGCTGCTGCAGGCGGAATGGGCGCGGCTCAACGACCAGGAGCGGCTGCGCGCCCTGGCGGCGGCGCATCTGCGCGACCTGCAGCCCATGGAGCCGCAGCAGTTCCTCCGCCCCGAGGATGCGCTGCGCCGCCTGCCCTCCGCCCTCGCCTTCGCCGCCCCGCCCGAGGCCGGCTTCCGCCCGCGTGCCGACGCCCCCTCCTCGCCGAACGAGCCGCTGGTCTTCACCACGGCAAGCCTCGCCGCCCTGGCGCGCGCCGCCGAGGAGTCTCGTCCGGCGCAGGCGCGCCCTGCCGCGGTCGCTGTGCCCGCACCCGCGCCCGTCGCGCCTGCGGCGCCCGTCCCGGCGGTGCCCCCCGCGGCCGCATCGGTGGCGCGTCACGCCGCCCCCCCTGGCCCGGCCGCCCTGCCCGCCGAGGCGGCGCGCGCCGCGCCTCGGCCGCCGCCCGTC
>JAOAIK010000046.1 GCA_026414745.1 Roseococcus sp. | reverse complement strand
CGGCCATCTCGAGCAGCTTGCGCATATTCTGGATGATCCGGAAGCAACCGAGAATGACCGGTTCGTGGCCTGGGATCTGCTGAAAAACGCCAATATCGCCGCCGGCGGTATCCTGCCGATGTGCCAGGACACCGGCACGGCCATCATCATGGGCAAGAAGGGCCGCCGCGTCTGGACAGAAGGCGGCGACGGGGACGCGCTCGGCCAGGGCATTCTCGACAGCTACAACCGGCGGAACCTGCGCTACTCGCAACTTGCTCCGCTTTCCATGTTCGAGGAGAAGAACACCAAGACAAATCTTCCGGCGCAGATCGACATCTACGAGGAGGGTGACGACGCCTACAAGTTCCTGTTCGTGGCCAAGGGCGGCGGTTCGGCCAACAAGACGTTTCTCTATCAGGGAACACCCTCGCTTCTGACGCATGACCGGATGATCGCTTTCCTGAAGGAGAAAATCCTCACTCTCGGGACTGCCGCCTGCCCGCCCTACCATCTTGCCATCGTCATCGGCGGCACATCGGCCGAACAGTGCCTGAAGACGGTCAAGCTGGCATCGACCCGCTATCTCGACAGCCTGCCGACCAGGGGCTCGGAAAGCGGCCACGCCTTCCGCGATCTGGAGATGGAGGCGCAAATCCACAAGCTGACCCAGTCGCTCGGCGTCGGCGCCCAGTTCGGCGGCAAGTATTTCTGCCATGACGTGCGCGTGATCCGCATGAGCCGGCACGGCGCCTCGCTGCCGATCGGCATCGGCGTCTCCTGCTCGGCCGACCGGCAGATCAAGGCGAAGATCACCGCCGACGGCGTCTTCCTGGAGGAGCTGGAGCACGACCCGGCGCGGTTCCTGCCCGACCACACCGAGGCGATCGAGGGCGGGGCGGTGGTGGCGATCGATCTCACCCGGCCGATGAGCGAGATCCGCGCCACCCTCTCGAAATACCCGGTGAAGACGCGGGTGGCGCTCACCGGGCCCATGGTGGTGGCGCGCGACATCGCCCACGCGAAGCTGCAGGAGCGGCTCGATCGCGGCGAGGGCCTGCCCGACTACATGAAGAACCATCCGGTCTATTACGCGGGCCCGGCCAAGACGCCCGAGGGCATGCCCACGGGCAGCTTCGGCCCCACCACGGCGGGCCGGATGGACAGCTATGTGGAGGCCTTCCAGCGCGCCGGCGGCAGCCTCGTCATGCTCGCCAAGGGCAACCGCTCGCGGGCGGTGCGCGAGGCCTGCAAGACTTACGGCGGCTTCTACCTGGGCAGCGTCGGCGGGCCGGCCGCCAGGCTCGCGCAGGACTGCATCCGCAAGGTCGAGGTGCTGGAATACCCCGAGCTCGGCATGGAGGCGGTCTGGCGCATCGAGGTGGAGAACTTCCCCGCCTTCATCGTCATCGACGACAAGGGGAATGACTTCTACGAGGGGCTTGAGTAACAGGGGGCGCATGTTCCCCCTCCCCGCCCGCTTCGCGCCCCTGGTCCAGGGTTTCTTCCTCACCCTGTTCATGACCTGCATCGTCTCGGGCATCTCCACGCTCTGGGCGCTCGGCCCCTCGGCCGAGTTTCTGGCGCGCTGGCCGGCCGCCTGGATGATGTCCTGGGCCATCGCCTTCCCCGCGGTGCTCGTGGTCATGCCCCTCGTGCGGCGCATCACCCAGCGCCTCGTCGCCCGCTCCTGAAACGGAACGCCGCGCCATGCCCCGCCGCCTCATCAGCTCCGGCTCCGTCTTCGAGGAGCAGATCGGCTATTCCCGCGCCGTGGTGGACGGGGAGTGGGTCTTCGTCTCGGGCACCACAGGCTACGACTACGCCACCATGTCCATCCCGGATTCGGTGGTGGAGCAGTGCGAGCAGGCCTTCCGCAACATCGAGGCCGCGCTGCGCGAGGCCGGCGCCAGCATGAACGACGTGGTGCGCGCCACCTTCATCGTGCCCAGCCGCGCCGACTGGGAGCCCTGCTGGCCCGTGATCCGCAAGTATCTCGGCGCGGTGCGCCCCGCCTCCACCATGTTCCACGCCGACCTGCAGACCGACAAGATGCGCATCGAGATCGAGGTCACCGCCCGGCTGCGCCGGCGCCAGGGGGAGCGCTGACATGCGCTTCGCGGTGGACCGGCTCGACCACCTCGTCCTCACCTGCCGGGATGTGGACATCAGCGCCGCCTGGTATCAGCGCGTGCTGGGCATGGAGCGCGAGGAGTTCGGCCCGCACCGCCGCACCGCCCTGCGCTTCGGCGGGCAGAAGATCAACCTCCGCCCGGCCGAGGCGACCCAGACGGAGTGGTTCTCCGGCCTCGCCGCCGCGCCGGGCACGCAGGATCTCTGCTTCATCGTCACCGTCAGCGCGCCGCAGGTGGTGGAGCACCTGCACCGCTGCGGCGTGGCTCTGGAACTCGGCCCCGTGGCGAAGGAGGGCGCGCTCGGCCCCATCACCAGCGTCTATTGCCGCGACCCGGACGGGAACCTGATCGAGATCGCCACCTACAGCGACTGAGCGCGCGCATGCCGCGCCACCTGCGCAAGCGCAGCCTTCGCCTTGCGGGCCACGACACCTCCATCGCGCTGGAACCCCCCTTCTGGGAGGTCCTCGAGGGGGAGGCGGCGCGCCGTGGCCTGTCCCTCGCCGCGCTGGTGGCCGAACAGGACGCGGCCCGCGCCGAGACGGGCGAGCCGCTGGCCTCGCGGCTGCGCGTCTTCGCCCTCGCCTGCGTCAGGACAGCTCGCGGATGAGCTTGGCCCGCAGGGCGCGGGCGAGGTCGTGCCGGCTCTCGGCCGTCATCACGAAGGCGCCGGGGCCGCCGATCACGTCGCGGCGGTAGTGCTCCTCCAGCGGCTCGCCCGTTCGCGTCACCTGCCCCGCCGCCGCGATGGCCAGCGCGTTGACCACCATCCCCCGCCGCACCACGATGTCGCGCGCCACGGGGGCGGGGCGCAGGCTGCGCATGTCCGGCCCGTCGCCCGAGACGTCGATGACGAGCTGTTCCGCGCTGAAGGGCCCCTCGCGCAGCAGGTGGCTCGCGTGGTGGATGGCGTCGCCGATGGCGTTCCAGGACTGCGCGGTGCGGGGGGCGGCCAGCAGCGCCTCCGCCACCGCCTGGGCCGAGGCGTCGTCGCTGATCCGCATCCAGTCCACGATCACCTGGGAGCCGCCGGGGCTGCCCCACTCGATCACCGCCACCCCGATGGCGCCGCGCCGGCGGCTGCGGATGGCGGCGATCACCGCGGGGTGGGTCAGCGCCTCGGCATAGCCCTCGCGCTGGAGCAGGAACTCGTCCTGGTCGATGGAGCCCGAGGCGTCCATGGCCAGCACCAGCAGCGCGTCCAGCACCTCGCCCGCCGCGACCAGGGCGGGGGCGGCGAGCAGCGCGCGGCGGCTAAGCGGCGATGGCATAGGCGGGTCTCCGCGGATCGGCCCCCGCGGCGAGCAGGCCGCGCTCGGGCAGGGAGAGCACCGCCTCGACGCTGCCGGCGAGCCAGGTGCGCTCGGGCCAGTCCACCACCCCGTGGCCGCGGCGCGCCAGCTCCGCGCGCACGAGGGCGGGCACACGCGCCTCGACGGCGAGGCGGCCCGGGAAGGCCTCGAAGGGCGCGAAGGAGGACGGGGCGGCATAGCTCGCGAAGCGTGGGGCCTCGATGGCCTCCTGCAGCTCCATCCCGTGCTGGAAGACGTTGAGCAGCACCTGCAGCATGGCCTGGATCTGCACATCGCCCCCCGGGGTGCCGAAGGGCATCACGCCGCCCTCGCGCGTGACCAGGATGGCCGGGTTGGGCGTCAGCCGCGGCCGCTTGCCGGGGGCCACGCCGTTGGGGTGGCGCGGATCGGGCCGCGACTGGCAGCCGCGATTCGACGGGATGATCCCGAGCCCCGGCACCACCGGCGAGTTCCAGGACCCGTCCGAGGGCGTGGCGCTGAAGGCGTTGCCGTGGCGGTCCACCACCGCGACATAGCTGGTGTCGGCCTCCACCTTCGGGATGGCGCGCGCGCTCGGCCGCAGCGGCGCCGGCGCGGCGCCGATCAGCGGGCCGGGCAGCGAGGGATGCGCGCGGTCCATGCGGATCTCCGCCACGCGCGCGGCGAGATGCGCCTCGCCGAGCAGCGCCTCGAGCGGCACCTCGACGAAGGCCGGGTCGCCGAAATGGTGCTCGCGGTCCGCCATCGCGGCCTTCAGGCACTCGGTGAGCAGGTGGATGTAGTCGGCGCTGTTGTGGGCGTGCTCGGCGATCCCCGCGCGCTCGGCCAGCAGCAGCGCCTCGATCAGCGCCGGGCCCTGGCACCAGGGGCCGCAGACGAGAAGTTCATGCCCGCGCCAGCGCCGCGCCACCACGGGCTCGATGCGCGAGCGGAAGCCGGCGAGATCCTCGCGCGAGAGCCAGCCGCCCTCCTGCCGCTGGAAGCGCACCATGGCCTCGGCGATGTCGCCCTCGTAGAAGGCGCGCCGCGCGGCGGCGAGGCCGGCGAGCCGCCCGCCCCGCGCCTCGGCCGCGCGTGCCTCGTCGCTGAGATGCGCAAGCGTGCGCGCGAGGTCGGCCTGCACGAAGCGCTCCCCCAGCTCCGGCACGCGGCCGCCGGGCAGGAAGATGGCGGCGTTGCTCTGCCAGCGCGCATACTCCTCGCGGTGGGCGAGGATGCTCTCGCGCAGCAGGGGGAAGACGGCGAAGCCCTCGGCGGCCCAGCGCAGGGCGAAGCGCGCCACATCGGCGAAGCCCATGGTCCCGTGGCGCTCCAGCGCGGTGATCCAGGCATCGGGGGCGGCGGGCACCACGGTGCGGCGCACCCCGTCGGGGATCGTCCCGCCATGCTCGCGCAGGAACACGTCGGCCGGCGTGGCGGCGGGCCAGTGGCCGAGCCCGGCGATGCTCTCCGCCCGCCCGTCCGCGAGGCGGATGAGGATGGGCGCCACGCCGGCGACATTCACCAGATCCGGCAGCAGCACGCCGAGGGCGAGCCCCGCCGCGCAGCCCGCATCCACGGCGTTGCCGCCCTCCTCCAGCACGGTGATCGCCGCGGTCGCGGCAAGGTAGTGCCCGGCCGCGACGGCGTGGCGGGGGCCATAGAGGGTCGGCCGCGTCATCGCCTCACGCCTTCAGCAGCCTGCGCACGGCCGAGGAGGTGGCGCGCCGGCCCTCCCCCGCATAGGCCTCGTGGTTGTCCTCGATGAAGGCGGGGTCGTAGAGGTAGTTCACCATCAGCCCCGCGCTCTCGCGCAGGCCCTTCTCGGAGGTGTCGGCGCGCCAGTTGATGCGCTCGATGCGCGCGCCGTTGGAGAGGTGGAAATGCGCCACCGGATCGGCCGCGCGCTTGCCGTCGCGCCCGGCCTCCACCGCCAGCCAGCGCGCGCAGAGGCGCAGGAGCACGGGCTCCACCGCCTTGGGCCAGGCCGCGGGCCCGCCGCGACGCTCGAGCAGCAGGGAGAGCGCGGCGAGGCCCGAGACCTCGGGCGCGGCGCCGGCAGCGGCGCGCAGCGCCGCACTCTCCTCGGCGGTGAGCAGCGCGGCATCCCCCGCCTCCAGGCGCTGGTCGAGCCAGCGGCGGAAGCCCGGCACCGGCGAGAGGGTGGCGAAGCGGCGGATGTTCGGGAACTCCCGCCCCAGCTCCTCCACCACGCGCTTGATGAGGAAGTTGCCGAAGGCGATGCCGTCCAGCCCTCGCTGGCAGTTGTTGATCGAGTAGAAGATGGCGGTGTCGGCGCGGGCGGGGTCCATCACCTCGGCCTCGGGGTCGAGCAGCGCCTGCACGCTGTCGGCGAGGCCCTGGGTGAGGGCCACCTCGACGAAGATCAGCGGCTCCTCGGGCATGCGCGGGTGGAAGAAGGCGTAGCAGCGCCGGTCGGAGTCGAGGCGGTTCTTGAGATCCTCCCAGCTCTCGATCCGGTGCACCGCCTCGTAGCGGATCAGCTTCTCGAGCAGGGCGGCGGGGGAGTTCCAGTCGATGCGGCGCAGTTCCAGGAAGCCCACGTCGAACCAGGCGGCGAGGAGGGATTTCAGGTCCGCCTCCAGGGCGCGCAGCAGCGGGTCTCCCTCGGCGGCGCGCAGCAGCTCCTCGCGCAGGCCCACCAGCAGCTTCACCCCGTCGGGGATGGCGGCGAACTGCTGCAGCAGACGCACGCGCGGCGCATCCAGCGCGCGGCGCAGCCGCACCAGGGCCGCGGCGCGGGCCGGCGCGTCCCCGGCCGCGTTCCAGCCGGCGATGGCGGCCTCCACCGCGCCGGGGTCGGCGTCGAAACCGGCGAGGCTGCGCAGGAAGGCGATGCGCTCGGCCGGCGGCAGATCGCGGTAGGCGGCGGCGAGGCGGGCGGCGCGGGCGCGGGCCGAGACCTCGCCCCCGCGCCCGTCCAGGCAGGCGCGCATCTGCGCGGCAAGGTCCTGCCCCTCCTCCGCCTCGCGCCAGGCGAGACGCTGGGCCATCTCGCGCCACACCTCGCCCAGGCTGCGGCGGGTGCGGTGCAGGAAGCCGTCGGCGATCGCCGGGGCGGTGTCGGGCATGGCTGTCTCCGTCAGGCCCTCAGCCTAACGGAGACACATGCCGAAACACAACGCGATGCGCCGGCGCGTCAGTCGAACATCGAGCGGTTGCGCTCGCTGCGGGGCGCGGGGCGAGGCGGGGGCGGCGGCGGGGGCGGGGCGAGGCGCAGCACCACATCCGCCCCCGGCGGCGGCAGGCCGCCGGAGACGAGGCGGGCGTAGGAGAGGCGGTCGTCCACCCGGTAGACCTCGATGATGCCGGTCTCGCGCTCCACACGGCCCAGGCTCTCGCGCGTGTGCGGGTCGAACATCTCCTCGCCGAGCTGCATGGCGCGGAAGCGCTGGCCCTGCTGCACGGTCACGCCGCCCTGGTTGATGATCAGCTCCTCGGGGTTGGTCATGGCAACGAGGCGCAGCGGATAGATGCTCTGCGTGACCTGCCGGCCGAGCTCCTCGCTCATGCGCGCGAGGATCTGCGTGAGGTTGCCCGCCGTGCCGGCGTTGATGGTGCCCGCGTGCAGCACCTGGCGGGTGGCGATCTCGATCACCTGGAAGTCGAGGTCGCCGCGCGCGAACTGGCGCACGATGGTCTCGCCGGTGATGGTGACGTAGGTCTCCTGCCGCACCGCGCCCACGTTGCGCATGCGGCCCACCACCACATAGTCGGTGCCGAGCGCCTGGCCGATGCGCACGCGCTCGGCGATGGGGGCGTCGGCGGCCAGCAGCGCCATCTCGCGGTCGTAGGCGGCGTCGTTCGCGCGGTCGAGCACGGCGAAGCGGCGCGACTGGGTGAGATAGGCCACGAGGCGGTCCCGCAGCTGGGTGCCGAACTCGGTGCGCCGCCCCTGCTGGTCGCGGAAGTCGGAGACGGCGATGCGCCGGCGCGTCGCCGCCTGGTCCTGCGTCGGGCGGAAGACGGCGACCTCGGCCTCGATGCGCACCACGGTGTTGGGCGGCTCCTGCCGCACCTCCAGCACGCGGTAGCTGCCGACCAGCCCGCCCGAGACGCGCGCGATCTCCTGCCGCAGGTTCTCGCTCACCACGAAGGTGTCGCTGCGGTCGGTGACGATGAGCCCGAAGGTCCGCAGCGCCACGTCGCGCGTGCCCACCGCGGCGCCCGTCACCTGCTCGACCGCGGCGAGCAGGGCGGAGGCGAGCGCCTGGTCCCGCGTCGGGCCGCTGCCCTCGGCGGTGGTGACGACGAAGCGCGCGCCGCCCGCGCGCTCCTGCGCGGCGAGCGGGGCCGCGCCCAGCGCAAGCAGCGCGAGCGCGGCGAGCAGCAGCCGGCGCATCACCACATCACCGTCCGGCCGGAGCCGACGCGGGTGATCACCTCCTGCCCCTGCCAGATCGCGATGCCGGTGCGGATGTTGGTCAGGGTGAGCTGGAAGACGTAGTCCACGCGCATGGCGCCGCCGTCCACGCGGGTGCTGCGCTGGATGATGTTGCCCGAGAGGCTGAGGTCGGGCGCGATCATCTGCCCGCGCGCGGCCACGGTGCGCTGGTTGAATTCGCCCGAGGCGCGCAGCTGGCGCGTCTGCATCGCCAGCGGATCGGGCGGGCCATCGAGGCCCACCGCCGTCGTGGTCACCACGCGGCCGGAATTGTTCAGCTCGACCGAGACGAGCTGCGTCAGCTCGTTCGTGTTGATGCGCAGCGTGGTGTCGTTGGTGATGCGGCTGATGGCCATGACGCGCGGCTGCCCGTCGGGGCGCGGCTGCAGCCGGCCGCTGTCGAGCATGGAGCGCACGAGGGCGCGCGCCGCCTCCTCGAAGTCGCGGTTGTCGAGGCCCATGCCGATCGGGGTGCGGTCGTTGCGCGGATCCACGCGCTGGGTGGCCATCTCGCCGGCCACGCAGGCGGGAAGCGCGAGCAGCGCCGCCCCGGCGAGCAGGGCGCGGCGGGCGGGGCGGGGGGCGGTGGTCATGCCAGGGGCCTTTCGGTCAGTTGCCGATGTCGAAGGTCATGCGGAAGTCGCGCGCGCGGGGGCTCGGCGCATCCGCCTCGATGGTCGTCACGGTCTGGCGCGCCAGCGAGCGGAAGACGGGGCGCGACTGCAGGGTGGGCAGGGGCCGCCCGGTCTCGTCCAGCCAGTCGGTCTGGATCCGCAGCGGGAAATCCCCGCCATGCGGATTGACCACGTTGACGTTGACGCGCAGCCGCCCGTCCGGCCCCGCGTTCACCACGGGGGGCGAGAAGGAGAGGCTCTGCACCGCCGGGGTGACGATCAGGCGCGGATCGCCCGGCGGGGGCGGCGGCGCGGCGCAGGCGGCGAGGCCGAGGCCGAGCGCGAGCAGGGGAAGCGTGCGGCGGATCATAGCGGATGCACCTGGATGGTGAGGGGGCTGCCCGGGTTCTGCGCCTTGACGACGACGAGGGAGGAGCGGCCCTGCGGCACGCTCACCGTCTCGGTGGGCCCGGCGAAGGCGCGGAGGGTGATCTGCCCGTTCGCCGGCACGGGCACCCGCGCCGCCTGGAACTCGCGCGGCAGCATGTACCAGGAGCGCGTGTCCGACTGCGTGACGTTCGCCGCCGCGGTGGCGGCGAGGTCGGCGAGGATGGCCACCGCCGGATGCGCGCGCTGGGTGGCCGCGCCGACCACGCTGATTCCCGCCGCCTTGGCGAGGGCCTCGAACACCGCCGCCGCCAGCAGCGCGTTGTAGCGGGTGCGGAACTCGCTCGCCATCACGCCCTCGATGGAGGCGACGAGCTGCGTGCCCGCCCGCTGGTTGCCCGACTGCACCTCGATCCCGTTGTAGGCGGAGGGCTGGAACACCATGCGTGGCATGGAGACGGTCACGGGCCGCACCGTCACGCCGCCGTGCATGAACACGGGCATGGGCACGGTGAAATTGAGCTGCTCGAAGAGCGGGCTCTGCCCGTTCTCGAAGACCACCCAGACATGGTGGCCCGGCCGCTGGCCGGAGGCGGCGCGCCGCGCCATGGCCAGATCCTCGGCCACCACGCGCGGGTTGCCGGCGATGCCGGCCACGCGCTCGAAGGCGTTGCGCGCCGCCTCGGCATCGCCGGGCACGCCGCTGTTGAGCAGGAACAGGCCGCGCAGATAGGTGCCGGCGGGGTTCACGAAGGGCTGGTAGCTGCGCCAGCGGTCGAGCGCCTGGAGCTGCTCGCGCACCTCGGGGCTGTTCTGGGCGGCCTGCAGGGCCTGGGCGCGGGTCGGGTCGCTCGCCGCCTGGCGCTCCGCCTCCTGCTGGGCGGCGCTGATCTGGTCGCGGAAGCGCTGGACGGTGCGCGCCTGGCGCTCCTCCATGCGGTTCATCTCGACGCGGGCGTTGTCGCGGTCGCCGCGGCCGAGCATGGCGATCGCCTTGTAGGCGTTCACCATCACCGCGTCATAGGTGCCGAAGCGGTAGGTGGTGCCGAAGTTCAGCGCGGCCTCCTCCACGCCGCGCATCAGCTCCTCGGCGCCGTCGAGCATGGTCACGCTGCGCGCGTGGTCCTGCGCGTGCAGCGCGGCGGCGCCGGCGTTCAGCGACCACAGCAGCTCCGTGCCGCGGCCGTTGCTGTCAGGGCGGGCCATGGCGGTGGCGATGTTGGCGGCGGCCTGGTAGTTGCCGGTCGCCACCGCCTGGCGGAAGCCCGCTACCGAGGCGGGATCGGCCTGGGGCGCGCAGGCCGCGAGCACCGCCAGCAGCGCCAACGCACCGCCCGCGCGGCGCCAGGCGGCCCCTCCCTTCCCGGCCATCCCTGACCGCGCCCACGCCGTGCCGTCCACCATGCCTTCCGCCTCCTCTCCTCCGGCGGTGGGATGAGGCCCGGCCGGTTGGAGAGAGGTTGCGGGGCGCACGCGCGGCGCGTCAAGAAAAGCTTGTGCGTGGTCAGCCGCAGGTCATGGCGTCCGCGAGGTCCTCGGCGATCAAGCCCCGCCCCAGGCGCCCCGCCGTGGCCCCCTGCCACCAGGCGGCGGCCGCGGCGGCCTCGAAGGGGGGCATCCCCTGGGCGAGCAGCGCCGCCGCCGCCCCGGCCAGCACATCGCCGGTGCCGCCGGTGGCGAGCCAGGGGGGCGCGTTGTGGTTGATCGCCACCCGCCCGTCGGGCGCGGCGATCACGCTGTCGCTGCCCTTGAGCAGCACCACCGCCCCCGTCGCCGCCGCAGCCGCCCGGGCGGCGGCCAGGCGGTCCTCGCCGGGCGGGCCGAAGAGGCGCGCGAACTCCCCCGCATGCGGAGTGAGCAGGGCCGCCCCGCGCAGGGCCTCCGGCGCGCCGGCGAAGGCGGACAGCCCGCCCGCATCCACCACCACCCGCCGCCCCGCGGCGATCAGCCCCGCGACAAGCGCGCGCGTGGGCGCATCGGGCGGAAGGCCCGGCCCGGCGACGAACACCTGCCGCCGCGCATCGCCGAGCAGGAGAGACAGCAGCGCCTCCTCCCCCTCCGCCTCAACGACGAGCGCGCCCGGCTCGGCGATGCGGTGGCCGCGCGCCGTCTCCGCCTCCGCGCAGGCGAGGGTGACGAGGCCCGCCCCCGCCCGCCGCGCCGCCCGCGCCGCGAGCCGCGCCGCCCCGGCCATGGCGCCGCCCGAGAGCACCGTCACATGGCCGCGCGCGTGCTTGTGGCTCGTGGCATCGGGGGCGGGGATGCGCCACAGATGCGGCCCGTTGGCGACGGCGCGCGGGGCGATCGCGGCCAGCACGGAGGGCGGCAGCCCGATGTCGGCCAGCACCGTCTCGCCGCACAGCTCCCGCCCCGGCAGCAGCAGATGGCCGGGCTTGAGGCGGAAGAAGGTGACGGTCAGCGCGGCCTGCGGGGCGCAGCCGCGCACCGCGCCCGTGGCGCCGCAGACGCCGCTCGGGATGTCCACCGCCACCAGCGGCGCGCGGACGGCGCCCAGCACCTCGGCCGCCAGCCCCTCCACGGGGCGCGCGAGCCCCGCGCCGAACACCGCATCGAGCACGAGCCCCGCGCGCGCCAGGCTGGCCGGGGCGAAGGGCCGCAGAGGACCGCGCCAGCGCGCCGCCGCGCCGGCCGCGTCGCTGCCCGGGCGGGGCGGCGCCAGGGGAGCGACGGCGACATCCCAGCCCGCGCGCTCCAGCCACCGCGCGGCGACATAGCCATCCCCCCCATTGTTGCCGGGGCCGGCCAGCACCAGCACCGGGCAGGGACGGAACCGCGCCATGACCGCCCGCGCCACGGCCCGCCCGGCCGCCGCCATCAGCGCCGCGCCGTCGCCGGCCAGCGCATCGGCCCGCGCCATCTCCTCGGGCGTCAGCAGTTCGGGGGTGTCTTGCGGAATCTTCATGGATGCGCGAAGTTGCATGTAAGGGAGAGGGAGACGCTCGCCATGAGAACAGCCTACCGCAGCGAACGGCACATCCAGGAACTCTACGCCGACGACCCCGAGCGCGCCGACGCGCTGGTCTGGGGCCGGCGCGGCGCGCTCAAGGGAACCGCCCTTGCCGCCATGGGCGCCGCCCTGGGCGGGGCCATTCCCTTCGCCGGCTCCATGCCCGCGGGCACGCTGCCCGCGCTCTTCGCCCGGCCGGCCGCCGCGCAGTCGGGCAGCGGGGGGCCGCAGATGATGCGCCTCGAGGGCAAGGTGGACCTGATCCTGCTCGGCGAGCGCCCGCTGGTGCTGGAAACGCCCGAGCACGAGCTGGACGACGCCATCACGCCCTATTCCAAGTTCTTCGTGCGCAACAACGGCCAGATGCCGGCGCCGCACCAGGGCGACCCCGACACGTGGAGCATCAGCGTGGAGGGCGAGGTGGGCCGGCCCCTCACCCTCACGCTCGGCGAACTGAAGAGCCGCTTCCAGAACGTGACGCGCCAGCTCCAGATGGAGTGCGGCGGCAACGGGCGCAGCTTCTTCGCGCCGCAGACGCGCGGCAACCAGTGGGGCAACGGCGCCATCGCCAATGCGGAATACGTGGGCGTGCGGCTGCGCGACGTGCTGCAGGCCGCGGGGCTCGGCCCCAACGCACGCTTCACCGGGCATTTCGGCGCGGACCCCCACCTCTCGGGCGACCCCAACCGCCAGGCGATCAGCCGCGGGATGCGCATCGAGAAGGCGATGGACGAGGACACGCTCATCGTCTGGCAGATGAACGGCCAGCCCCTGCCGCACATCCATGGCGGCCCGGTGCGGCTGCTGGTGCCAGGCTGGCCGGGCAGCCTGAGCCAGAAGTGGCTCACCCGCATCCTGATCCGCCCCGACATCCACAATGGCGCGGGCATGGGCGGCACGAGCTACCGCATGCCGGTGCGGCCCATCGTGCCGGGCAGCAACAATGACGGGCGCGACTTCGCGGAGATGGAGAGCATGCCGGTGCGCTCCATCCTCTCCTCGCACCCGCATGGGACGCGTCTGGCTGCCGGGACGCGCCACCTCGACCTGCGGGGCGCCGCCTGGGCCGGCGACCACACGGTGCGCGCGGTGCATGTCAGCGTCGATTTCGGCGCGACCTGGCAGGAGATGCAGCTCGCCCCGCCGGCCAACCGCCATGCCTGGCAGCGCTGGCAGGGCCGCGTGACCTTCCCCTCCGACGGCTACTACGAGATCTGGTACCGCGCCACCGACAGCCAGGGGCGCATGCAGCCGCATGCGCCGGCGAACTGGAACCCGCAGGGCTACGGCGCGAACCCGATCAGCCGCATCGCCGTGCTGGTGGGCTGATGCTGCGCGTGGCGATGATGCTGGCCGCGCTCGGGGTGGGCGCGGCCCTGGCGCAGCAGGGCGGCCAGAGCCTCGAGGCGGTGACCCAGGCGCAGGAGGATCCCTCGGTGCTGCCCGCCGGCAACGGACAGGAGGAGACCTTCTACGCCTGCACCGCCTGCCACAGCACCGCGATCATCCGCCGCAGCAGTTTCTCCCGCGACCAGTGGGACCGGCTGATGGACTGGATGACCGAGGTGCACGGCATGAACCCGCTGGAAGGGGAGGAGCGCACGCTGATCGTGAACTACCTCGCCCAGCATTTCGGGCCGCGCCCGGCGGCGCGGGGCCGCAACCCCTTCCTCAACTGATCGCCCGGGGCGGCGCGCGCCCGGGCGGGGATCACACCCGCCCGAGCGCGTAGCCCCGGCCCATCACATAGGCCGTGAGGCTCTCCACGTCGCGCTCACTCAGGATCCCGACCAGCCGCCCCTCCTCGTCGCAGACCACCACGGCGCTGATGCGCCGGCGCGAGATGATCTCGGCGGCCTCGGCCACGGTGGAAACGGGCGGGACGGAGATCACGCTGGCGCCCTTCTGGCGCAGCACGGCGGCGACGGTCATGGGTCACTCCTGAGCAGGGAAGTCGGGTTTCCGGTCGATTCACCGATCCCGCGGCTCGGAGTTGGCGGCAAGCGCCGCATGACGCCGGATTCACCCCGCGCTGAGCCTCCGTTCAGCCGCCAGGCGTGCGATCGCGCAGCCTGAGGCGGTCCGTCTCCGGCACCGGCTGGCCCGCGTCCAGGAAGGCCTGTTTCAGCGCCGCGATGTTGGGCGCGAAGATGCCCTCGCGGTTGGCGACGCACCACTCGCGGCTTTCCGCCGGCATGCGCAGGGCGCCCTGGAAGCGCGGCATCACCCAGCGGGCGAACAGCTCGTAGCTGCGCAGCGTCTGCTCGCGGTCGGCCCATTCGTGGCTGCGGAACAGGATCCCGCCCGCGCCTCCGTCGGTGAAGGAGAGCAGCCGCTCGATGCCGCGCGCCACCGTCTCGGGGCTGCCCACCAGCGTGGTGCCCGCGCGCAAGCCATCGCCGAGCGGATCCTCGCTGCGGGTGGGCGGGCGGCCCAGCGTCTCGCCGAAATAGGTCTCGGTCTCCAGCCGCTCGCCGGCCCGCACCTCGCGCATCGCGCGCTCGTCATCCTCGGCGCAATGCATGTTGACGACGAGGCGCCAGTCGGCGCGGTCCATGCGCTGGCCGTGCTTGGCCGCCTCCCTCTCCGCCATGCGCCACTGCTCGGCGAGCTTCTGCGGCCCGCCCGGCAGCCCGGCGCCGAGCGAGATGAGGCCGAGGCCGTGCTTGGCCGCCGCCAGCGCCCCCGCCGGCGTGGTGGAGGAGGCGACGCTGATCGGAAAGCGCGGATGCGTGTAGGGCGCGAGATGCAGCCGCGCCTGCCGCAGCTCGAACCAGTCGGTCTTCATGGTGACCGGCTCCTCGCAGGCCAGCAGCGCCATGATGGCCGCGAGCGCCTCCTCCATGCGCGGGCGCTGGGTGCGCGCCTCGATGCCCATCATGTAGGCGTCGGAGACCAGCGCCCCCGGCCCGCAGCCCAGCATGGCGCGCCCGCGCGTCATGTGGTCGAGCTGCACGAAGCGCTGCGCCACCAGGAAGGGATGGTGATAGGGCAGCGAGGTGACGCCGGAGCCGAGGCGGATGTGCTTCGTCCGCTCGGCGGCGGCAGCGATGATCAGCTCCGGGCTCGCGATGATCTCCCAGCCCGCCGAGTGGTGCTCGCCGATCCAGGCCTCGTCGTAGCCGAGCGCATCGAGCGCCACCAGCAGCTCGATGTCGCGCGCGAGCGCGAGCGTGGGGTTGTCGCCGAGGCGGTGGAAGGGGGCGAGGAAGATCCCGAATCTCAATCCGGCATGGGGCATGGGTGTTCCTCCTCGGCGAAGGCTGGCCGCGCGCGGCGCCGCGGTCAACGGCGCGCGGCGATCACCGCCGCACCCCGCCCTGGCGCGCGGCGATCACCGCCGCACGACCAACGCGACACCCAGCGCCGCCACCGCCGTGCCCGCGATGGCGAGCGGCGTCATCGCCTCGCCCAGCACGAGCCAGGCGATGAGGGCGGCGAGCGGCGGAACGAGGAAGAAGACCGAGGAGGCGCGCGCCGCCTCGCCATGGCGCAGCATCGCGAAGAGGAGGGAGAGCGAGATCAGCGAGTTGACGAACACCATCCAGGCCAGCCCCGCGAAGAGGCCCGGCGCCCACTCCACCCGCATCGTCTCCAGCAGCGCCGCGAGCGGCAGCGTGGCGAGGAGCGCGACGCCGCACATCACCAGATGGGCGGTGACGAGGTGCGTCGCCCGGCCCGACCGCCGCTCGAGCAGCGCGCCCGCCGTCATGCAGCCGAGCGCGGCGAGCGCGAAGAACAGCCCCGCCCAGCCGAAGCTGCGGAAACCCGAACCGGAGACGATCACGAGCCCCGCCCCCGCGAGGCCGAGCAGCAGCCCCGTCCAGCCCCGCGCATCGAGCGGCGGATCCCCGGCCACGCGCGGCGCCAGCACCGCCACCGCCACCGGCTGCAGCCCGATGAGCAGCGCGATGGGCCCCGCCCCCATCCCCGCCTTCATGGCGAGGTTCATCGAGGCGAAATAGGCGAACTGCACGAGCAGCCCCATGCGGCAGAGATGCAGGAGCGCCTCCCTCCCCGGCCGGGGCGGGCGCAGTGCGAGCCAGATCGGCAGCAGGATGGCCACCACCGCGGCATAGCGCAGCACCTGCAGCGTCAGCGGCTCGACATGCGGCAGGCACAGCAGGATGGCCGTGAAGCCGCCCGACCAGAGCGTGACGAAGGCGTAGGGCGCGATGCCGAGCCAGGCCGGGCGCGGCGCGGCATCGGCGGGCGGCGTCATGCGGCGGGTCACCCTTCCTCCCCTTCCGGGGCGGCAAGCCTAGGGCGGATCGCGGCTTCCCGGCCAGCCGCCGGCGCGGAACGTCTTGAGCGCGCGCGCGCAAACGGGCACACAGGCGGGCAGAACGAATCCCAGGGAGGCCCCGACCATGACGACCCGCCGCACCGCGCTGCTGGGCGCGCTCGCCGCGCCTGCGCTCCTCTCCATCCCGCGCGCCCAGGCGCAGGAGCTCACCCTGCGCCTGCACCACTTCCTGCCCGCCGTCTCCAACGTGCACCGGCATTTCCTGACGCCCTGGGCGCAGAAGATCGGCCAGGAGAGCAACGGCCGGCTGCGCATCCAGATCTTCCCCGCCATGCAGCTCGGCGGCGCGCCGCCCCAGCTCTACGACCAGGCGCGCGACGGGGTGGTGGACATCGTCTGGACCCTGCCCGGCAACACGCCCGGCCGCTTCCCCTCCATCGAGGTGATCGAGCTGCCCTTCGTCGCGCACAAGCGCGCCTCGGTGAACGCGCGGGTGACGCAGGAGCTGCACGACACGGTCTTCGGCCGCGAGTTCCAGGACACGCACATCATCACCGCCTGGGCCCACGACGCGGGCGTGATCCACGCCCGGCGCGAGGTGCGCCGCCTCGAGGACATGAACGGCCTGCGCCTGCGCTTCCCCACGCGCCAGGCGGGCGAGGCGCTGCGCGCGCTGGGCGCCGCCCCGATCGGCATGCCGGTGCCGCAGATCCCCGAGGCGCTGGCCCAGGGCGTGATCGACGGCGCCGTGGTGCCCTGGGAGGTGGTGCCCTCCATCCGCCTGCACGAGACGTTGCGCCACCACACCGAGATCGCGGGCAGCCCCACCTTCTACGTCGCCTCCTTCGTGCTGGCGATGAACAAGGCGCGCTACGAGGGCATGCCCGCCGACCTGCGCCGCGTGCTGGACGCGAACTCCGGCCAGGCGGCGGCCGCGATGGCCGCGCGCGTGTGGGACGAGCAGGGCCCGGTGGTGGAGGAGATGGTGCGCCGCCGCGGCAACGCCATCCTCGAACTCGGCGCGGAGGAGACGCAGCGCTGGCAGCGCCAGACCCAGCCCGTGATCGAGGCCTGGCAGCGCGCCATGCGCGAGCGCAACATCGACGGCGGCGCGCTGCTCGAGCGCACGCGCGCGCTGATCGCGCAATACGGCCAGGGCGTGACCTGAGGCCTTGAGCGCGCCCCCCTCCCTGCCCGGCGGGCGCTTCGCCCGGCTGCCCGCCGCGCTCGCCATCGCCGGCGGGCTGACGCTGCTGGCCGCGGCGCTGCTCACCTGCGTCTCGGTGCTGCTGCGCTGGCTCACCAGCCAGCCGGTGCGCGGGGATTTCGAGCTGGTCTCGCTGGGCTCGGGGCTTGCGGTGCTGGGCTTCCTCGCCTGGGGCAGCCTGACGCGCGCCAACATCCTGGTGGACAGCTTCACCGCCTGGCTGCCGCGGCGCCTCACCGCGCTGATGGATGCGTTCTGGACGCTGGTCTGGGTGGGCGCGCTCTGGCTGATCGCCGAGCGCATGATGCAGGGCGCGATGGACACCTGGCGCAACACCATGCGCACCATCGGCCTGCTCGCGCTGCCCTACTGGTGGGCCATCGCCATCGGCGCCTTCTGCTTCGCGCTGGCGGGGCTGGCGGCGCTGCTGTGGCTGCCGCGCCTGCTGCGGGGCCGGGGCTGATGGCGCCCGAGTTCGCGCTGGCGGCGACGGGCTTCGCCGTGCTGCTCGGGCTGATCGCGCTGCGCGCGCCCATCGCGCTCGCCATGCTGCTGGTGGGGGCGGGGGGCTATGTCCACATCCTCGACTGGAACGCGCTGTCCAACTACCTCAAGACCACGCCCTACCACCTCTTCGCCAACTACACGCTCAGCGTCATCCCGCTGTTCATCCTGATGGGGGCGCTGGCCGAGCGCGGCGGCCTGGCGCGCGACCTGTTCAGCGCCGCCAATGCGCTGCTCGGCCGCCGGCCGGGGGGGCTCGCGATGAGCGTGGTGGGGGCGTCGGCGGCCTTCGGCGCGGTCTGCGGCAGCTCGGTCGCCACCACCGCCACCTTCGGCCGCGCCGCCCTGCCGGAGCTGCGCCGCTACGGCTATGCCCCGGGCTTCGCCACGGGCACCATCGCGGCGGGCGGCACGCTCGGCATCCTCATCCCGCCCTCGGTGATCCTCGTGGTCTATGCGATCAGCACCGAGCAGAACATCGCCAAGCTCTTCATGGCGGCGCTGCTGCCCGGGCTCCTCGCCACGCTGTTCTATCTGCTGGCCATCTGGCTCTGGATGCGGCTGCGCCCGGGGCTCGGCCCGCCCGCCCCGCCCCCCGCCCCGGAGGAGCGGCGGGCGGCGCTGCTGAAGGTGCTGCCGGTGATGGGCATCGCTGCGCTGGTGGTGGGCGGCATCTACGGCGGCGTCTTCACGCCGACCGAGAGCGCGGCCGTGGGCTGCGTGCTGGTGCTGGCGCTCGGCCTCGCCCGCCGCTCCCTGCCCTGGCGGGAGATCAAGGCCGCGCTGCTCGGCACCGCCGAGACGAGCGCGATGATCTTCGCCATCCTGCTGGGCGCGGAGGTGTTCAACGCCTTCCTCGCCCTCTCCCAGGCGCCGGACCTGCTGGCGATCTGGGTCGCCGAGCAGGACTTCCCGCCCTATGGCGTGCTGATCGCGCTGCTGCTCACCTACGTCATCCTCGGCGCGGTGATGGACGAGCTGGCGATGATCCTGCTCACCCTGCCGGTCTTCTTCCCCGTCGTCACCGCGCTCGATTTCGGCATGACGACGGAGGAGACGGCGATCTGGTTCGGCATCCTGGTGCTGGTGGTGGTGGGGATCGGGCTGATGGCCCCGCCCATCGGCCTCAACGTCTTCGTCATCTCGGCCATCGCGCGCGAGGTGCCGATCGCGCGCACCTATGCCGGGGTGCTGCCCTTCCTGGCGACCGACCTTCTGCGCCTCGCGCTCTGCGTGGCGTTCCCCGCGCTCAGCCTCTGGCTGGTGCGCCTTCTCACCTGAGGTTCCGCGATGAGCGACCCAACCCCCTACGCCCGTCACGCGCCCGGCAGCCAGCCGCCCTATGACGCACCGGCCTATGGCAGCACGCATCGGCGCCACCCGAAGCAGCCCCTGATCCGCGCGCCGCACACGCTCACCGAGACGACGAGCCCGCGCCTCACGCCCGACCGCTTCCCGCCCGAGGCCGACATGTCGCGCGTCAACGGGAAGGATGCGCTCGGCCAGCGCATCATCGTGGCCGGGCGCGTGCTGGACGAGGCGGGCCGCCCCGTGCCGCACGCCATGGTCGAGGTCTGGCAGGCCAATGCCGCGGGCCGCTACCACCACCCGGGCGACACGCATGACGCGCCGCTCGACCCGAACTTCCTCGGCCGCGCGCGCGTCTTCACCGATGCCGAGGGCTGGTACCGCTACACCACCATCCAGCCCGGGGCCTATCCCTGGCGCAACCACCACAACGCCTGGCGGCCCGTGCACATCCACTACAGCCTGTTCGGCGCGGGCTTCGCGCAGCGCATGATCACCCAGATGTACTTCCCTGGAGACCCGCTCCTGCCGCTCGACCCCATCTTCAACGCGGTGCCGGACGAGGCCGCGCGCAACCGGCTGATCGCGGCCTTCGACCTCGACCTCACCGTGCCCGAATGGGCGCTCGGCTACCGCTTCGACATCGTGCTGCGCGGCCCCGCCGCCACCCCCTTCGAGGAGGAGGACCACGCCTGATGGCCACCGCCCAGCAGACCGCCGGCCCCTACTGGCACATGATCGACTTCCCCGAATGGGCGGACACCACCCGCTTCGGGGCGGAGGGCGCGCGCATCGCCCTCACCGGCATCATCCGCGACGGCGAGGGCGCGCCGGTGACGGACGCGATGGTGGAGATCTGGCACGCCGACCCCGAAGGCCGCTACGACGCCGCCTTCCAGGGCTTCGGCCGCTGCCGCACCGACGCCGAGGGCCGCTTCCGCTTCACCACCCTCAAGCCCGGCCCCGTGCCCGGGCGCGGCAATGCGCTGCAGGCGCCGCATGTGCTGATCGCCATCTTCGCGCGCGGGCTGATGCGCCATCTCCTCACCCGCCTCTACTTCGCGGGCGAGCCCCTGAACGAGACCGACCCGCTCCTCGCCCTGGTGCCGCCGGCGCGCCGCCCCACCCTCATCGCCCGCGAGACCGCCCCCGGCGTCTGGACCCTCGACATCCGCCTGCAGGGCGAGGGCGAGACCGTGTTCCTGGACGTCTGACGCCATGCCGGTGAACCCCGCCGATTCCCCCGTGCTCGGCGCGCTCTACGGCACGGAGGCGATGCGGGCCGTGATGGGCGAGCGCGCCTTCCTGCAGCGGATGCTGGAGGTGGAGGCGGCCCTTGCCCGCGCCCAGGCGCGGCTCGGCATCATCCCGGCGGAGGCGGCCGCGGCCATCACCGCCGCCGCCGATGTCGAGCGGCTGGACCTCGCCGCGCTCGCCGCCGCCACGCGCAACACCGGCTATCCGGTGGTCGGGCTGGTGAAGCAGTTGAGCGCGCTGGCCGGCGAGGAGGCGGGTCGCTGGACGCATTGGGGCGCCACCACCCAGGACATCATGGACAGCGCCGTGGTGCTGCAGCTGCGCGAGGCGCTGGCCCTGCTGCGGGCGGAGCTGCTGGCCGTGAACCGCGCCCTCGCGCATCTCGCGCGCGCGCACCGCGGCACGGTGATGGCCGGGCGCACCCATCTGCAGCACGCGCTGCCCGTCACCTTCGGCTACAAGGTGGCGGTGTGGCTCTCGCCGCTCGTGACCATGCTCGAGCGGCTCGACCAGCTCACCCCCCGCGCGCTCAGGCTGCAGTTCGGGGGCGCGGCGGGCACCCTCGCTTCGCTCGGCGAGCAGGGGCTCGCGGTGGCCGAGGCGCTGGCCGAGGAGCTCTCCCTCCCCTGCCCCGACATCCCCTGGCATGCGGCGCGCGACGGCGTGGCCGAGGTGGTGGGCTTCTGCGGCCTGCTCTGCGGCGCGCTCTCCAAGATGGCGACCGACGTGATCCTGCTGATGCAGACCGAGGTGGCCGAGGTGGCGGAGCCGCACGCGCCCGGGCGCGGGGGCAGCTCCACCATGCCGCAGAAGCGCAACCCCATCGCCTGCGAATACATCCTCGCCCAGGCGCGGGGGGTTCAGGCGCTGGTGCCGCTCATGCTCGGCGCCATGGCGCAGGACCAGGAGCGCGGCACCGGCCCCTGGCAGGCCGAGCCGCTGGCGATCGGCCAGGCGCTGACGCTGACCCATGGCGCGCTGGCGCAGGCGCGCTTCCTCGCCGAGGGGCTGGTGGTGGACCCCGCGCGCATGGCGCGCAACCTCGCCGCCACGGGCGGGCTGATCGCGGCCGAGCAGGTGATGATGGGCCTGGCCCCCATGCTCGGGCGGGGCGAGGCGCACCATGTGGTGAACCGGGCCTGCGACCACGCCCTCGCCCACGGGGTGCCGCTCGCGGAGGCGCTGCTGCTGGAGGAGGCGGTGGCCTCGCGCATGGAGCCCGATGCGGTGGCGGCGCTGTGCGATCCGCGCCACTACCTGGGCAGCGCCATGGCCTTCGTGGACCGGGTGCTGGCGCGCCACGCGGCGGGGTGAGGCCGCGCCGAGGCGCTGCTCAGAAGGGCACCGGCTCGCCCCGGTGGTCGAAGAAGCCGCCCGTCTCGGCCGGGGTGAGGCGCTCGATCACCCCAAGCAGCCGCGCCGCGGCCTGCTCCGGCGTCTGCACCTCGAGGCCCGCCCTGGAGAAGGGGGCCGAGAGCGGTGTCGCCACCGTGCCCGGGTGCAGCGCCACCAGGATCTGCTCCGGGCGGCGGCGCGCCACCTCCACCGCCGCGGTGCGCAGAAGCTGGTTCAGCGCCGCCTTGCTGGCGCGGTAGGCATACCAGCCGCCCAGCCGGTTGTCGGCGATGGAGCCGACCCGCGCCGAGAGGGTGGCGAAGACCGCCCGCCCCTCGCGCGCCAGCCGGGGCAGGAAATGCTTCATCACCAGCGCCGGGCCGATGGCGTTGACCGCGAAGGCATGGGCGAGATGGGCGGGATCGAGCTCGCGCAGCGCCTTCTCGGGGCGGAAGCGGGCGTCGTGGAGGAAGCCCGTGGCGTCGAGGACGAGGCGCAGCCCCTCGCCCGCATGGGCGGCGGCGGCGGCGATGCTCGCCTCGTCGAGCAGATCGAGCGGCGGGTCGCTGCGGCGCGAGAGGCGCAGCACCGGCGCGCCGCGCGCCTCGAGTGCAGCGGCCAGCGCCGCGCCGATGCCGCCCCCGGCGCCGATGACGACATGCGGCGCCACGGCACCGCCCTCAATCGGCGAAGTCGGGCTGCTCGCGCATCAGGATGCGCTTGATGCTCTCCAGATGCAGGCGCGCGCTCTCGCGGTCGCCCTGCCGCATCTGGGCTGCGGTGGCGCGCGCCACCGCCTCGGGCACGGGCTTGAGCGGGCGGCCCGTGCTCATCGCCAGCAGCTGCGCCTGGGCGGCGCGCTCGAGGTAGTAGAGGTCGTCCCAGGCCTCGGCGATGGAGGGCCCGACCACCATCACGCCATGGTTCTTCATGAACACCACATCGGCCTCGCCGAGGGAGTCGGCGATGCGGTCGCCCTCGCGCTCGTCGAGGGCGAGGCCGTTGTAGTCCTCGTCCACGATCGTGCGCCCGTAGAACTTCAGCGCCGTCTGCCCGGCCCAGACGAGCGGCGGCCCCTCCAGCATGGCCAGCGCGGTGGCGTGCGGCATATGGGTGTGGAAGGCGGCCCTGGCGCGCGGGTGCCGGCGGTGCAGGCGGGCGTGGATGTAGAAGGCGGTGGCCTCGGGCACGCCGCTGCCGGCCACCACCCGCCCCTCGAAGTCGCAGATCACGAGGCTCGAGGCGGTCACCTCCGCGAAGGCGTAGCCGTAGGGGTTCACCAGCATCAGATCCTCGCGCCCGGGCACGACGACGCTGAAGTGGTTGCAGATCCCCTCATGCAGGCCGAGCTTCGCGGCCATGCGGAAGCAGGCGGCCAGGTCCACGCGCGCCGCGCGCACCTCCGGGCGGTCGAGATCGCTGTTGACGGGCAGGGCGGGTCCGGTGGTCAGGGCATGGGCCATGGGAGGCGATTGCCCGAGGGCGGGGGCGCGCGCAAGACTTCCGGCATGATCGCGCGCCGCGCCCTGCCGCTGCTCGCCCTTCCGGCCCTCGCCCGGGCCGGGGCGCCGCTGCGCGTGCTCACGACGGGCGTGACGGAGGCGCCGCTGCGTGCGCTCGCCGCGCGGTTCGAGGCGCCGGTGGCGCTGGCCACCGCCAATGGCGGGCAGGCGGCGCGCCGGCTGCGCGCGGGCGAGGCCTTCGATCTGGCCTTCAACGCGGCGGCCGCGCTGGAGGCGCTGATCGCCGAGGGCATCCTGGATGGCGCGACCCGCCGCATGGTGGGGGTGATGCGCCTCGCGCTCGCCCTGCGCCCGGGCGCGCCGGCGCCCGAGATCGGCAGCGAGGGGGCGTTGCGCGCCGCACTGCTCGCCGCCGAGAGCCTGGCCCATTCCGATGCCGCGGCTGGCGCCACCTCGGGCCGGCATGTGGAGGCGCTGATGGAGCGGCTCGGCATCGCCGAGGCCATGGCGCCGCGCCGCCGCCCCTTTCCGCGCGGGCAGCAGGCGGCCGAGGCGGTGGCGCGCGGCGAGGCGGCCATGGGCATCGTGCAGGTGGCGGAAATCCTCTCCGTGCCCGGGGTGGTGGCGGCCGCGCCCCTGCCGGACGCCTTCAACCTGCTCACGCCCTATGCCGGGGCCGTGCATGTCCGCGCCGCCGCGCCCGATCTCGCCCGCGCCTTCCTCGCGCGCTGCGCCGGCGAGGAGGGGGCGGCGCTGTTCCGCGCGGCGGGTTTCGGCTGACCCGGCCCGGGTCTATCCTCGCGCCCATGCAGACCAACCAGACCATCAACGCCGCCCGGCTGTGGGACAGCCTCATGGCCATGGCCGAGATCGGGGCCACGCCCCGGGGCGGCGTCAAGCGCCTGACGCTGACCGAGGTGGACAAGGCCGGCCGCGCCCGCTTCGCCGAGTGGTGCACGGCCGCCGGCCTCAGCCTGCGGGTGGACGCCATCGGCAACATGTTCGCCCGGCGCGAGGGGCGCGACCCCACGCGCCCGCCCGTGCTCATGGGCAGCCACCTCGACAGCCAGCCCACAGGGGGGAAGTTCGACGGGGCGCTCGGCGTCATCGCCGGGCTCGAGGTGATGCGCACGCTGAACGATCTCGGCATCGAGACCGAGGCGCCGATCGAGCTGGTGAACTGGACCGACGAGGAAGGCAGCCGCTTCGGCCATTCCCTGATGGGCAGCGGCGTCTGGGCGGGAGTCTATACCCTGCCCAAGGCCTATGCGCTGCGCGACATCGAGGGCGTGAGCGTGGAGCAGGCGCTGGAGGCCATCGGCGCCAAGGGTCCGCACGCCGCCGCGCCCTTTCCCGCCGATTCCTACTTCGAGCTGCACATCGAGCAGGGCCCCATCCTGGAGCGCGAGGGCAAGGCCATCGGCATCGTCACCGGAGCCCAGGCGCAGGTGTGGTATGATGCCATCATCACCGGACAGGACGCGCATGCGGGCACCACCCCGCCCTCGGCACGGCGCGACGCGCTGGTGGCGGCGGCGCGCGTCATCGCCCATGTGGACACGCTGATGCGCGCCCGCGGCGAGGAGGGGCGCGGCACGGTCGGGCAGCTCCAGGTCCTTCCCAACAGCCGCAACGTGGTGCCGGGCGAGGTTCGCTTCTCCGTCGAGTTCCGCCACCCGCAGGACGCCGAGATCGCGGCCCTCGCCGAGAGCTTCCCGGCCGAGGCGCGCGCGCTGGTCGAGGCGACGGGCTGCCGCCTCGAGCTGAGCGAGCTGTTCCGCATCCCCGCCCAGCCCTTCGACCCGGAGTGCGTGGAGCTGGTGCGCCGCGCCGCCGCGAAGCTCGGCCTGCCGGCGCGCGAGATCATCTCGGGCGCGGGGCACGACGCGGTGTACGTGGCGCGGCGGGTGCCGGCGGCAATGATCTTCACCCCCTGCAAGGACGGCCTCAGCCACAACGAGGCCGAGAGCATCCTGCCCGAGGAGGCCGCGGCCGGTTGCCAGGTGCTGTTCGAGGCGGTGCTGGCGCGGGCGAACCGGGCGGCGTGAGGCGCCTCAGCGCGCCGCCAGCTCCAGCGTCAGCTTGCGGCGGATGGCCTGGGGGAAGCGCGCCCAGTCCTCGGCCAGCATGGCGAAGCCCGTGCCGGTCACCGCGTTCGCGCGCAGCCACTCGGCGGCATCGGGGGCGCCCACGCCGAGCGCGTTGATCACCACGCCGCGCGCCTCGGCCGCCGCGCGGGCGGCATGGACCGGGGCCTCGGGCGCCTCGCCGTCGGTGGCGAGGTCGATCACCTCCTGTTCGGCGGCGCAGGGCGCCTCCTCCAGCGCGCGCAGGGCGGCGAAGAGGGCGCCGCCGATGTCGGTGCCGCCCACCTCGCCGCGCGGGGCGGCGCGCAGCGCGGCGGCGAAGGCCCGCGCATCCTCGGCGTCGCGCAGATGATGCCAGCCCAGCATGGGCGTGACCCCGTCGGAGAAGGCAAGGGCGGTGACGGCCACGCCCCCGTCGCGGCCGAGGGCGCGCAGCACGCCCTCCTCCTCGAAGGCGGCGGCGGTGGCGTCGCGCTGCAGCGCCCACTCGCCGGGAAGGATGCTGGCGCTCGCGTCCAGCAGCAGCACGAGGGCGACGGCGCAGCCGATCATGACAGCAGGCTCCGGAAGGAGGGGGTGGCGTCGTCGGGCGGGGGCAGCGCCAGCGCGTCGCCGAGGAAGGCGGTGAAGCTGTCCGCGTGCCAGGCGCCGTTGCCCCGGCGCGTCTGCACGAGGCCCCAGGGGTCGGTGGCGTCGCGGCTCGGCCGCAGCGAGCCGGCATTGTAGGCGATGGCGACCAGCGGCGGGTCGAAGCCCGTGGGGGTGCGGCCCGAGAGCGCCTGGCGGCGGATATAGGCCGCCCCGGCGGCGATGGAGGTGGCGGGGTCGAGCAGCCGGGCGCGGTCCAGCCCCGGCTCGCCCAGCGCCTCGCGCGCCGTGGAGAGCAGCGTCTGCATCAGGCCGGGCGAGACGCGGTGCGGCGTCGCGGCGTCGCTCACATAGCCCGGCTCCTCGCGCACCGCCTCGGCGCGGCCCCCGGATTCGGTGAGCGCGGTGGCGAGCAGCAGCTCCACCGGCACGGTGAAGCGGCGCGCGCCCTCGGCCAGCGCCGCGCCGTGCCGCTCCCAGCAGGCAGCGGCGAGCCGCGGCCCCTGCGGGCTGCGGCGCGGGCCGGGCTCGCCCTCCACCTCGACCCCGGCCGGGGTGAGGCGCCAGCGCAGCCGGCCCTGCCCCACGGGCGGGCCGTGCCATTCCCTGAGGCGCGGCAGGAAGGGGCGCAGCGTCTCGGCCCAGGGGCGCTCGCGCGCGAGGCCGGGCTGGGCCATCAGCCGCGCCCAGGTGACGGGGCCGATCACCCCGTCGGGCACCAGGCCCATGCGGCGCTGGAAGCGGCGCACCGCCTCGGCCGTCATGGGGCCGAAGACGCCGTCCGGCTCGCCCGGCGCCTCGCCCGCCCGCAGCAGGGCGAGCTGCGCCTGGCGGACATCCTCGCCGCGCGGCAGGGGGAAGCGGAAGGCGAGGTCGCGCTGGAAGGGGGGGATCATGGCGTGTCTCCGCAGCCGGGAAGGGAGGCGATGCGCCGGGCGAGATCCGCCGCCTCGGGCGAGCCGGGCGGGGCGGCGGCGCGGCCCGCGCGGGCGAGGGCGCAGGATTCGGCTTCTTTTCCTATACCGGGACGCGACAGCACCAGCGCGGCGCGGGCGCGCCACCTCCCGGCGCGCTCGGGCGGGGCGGCGGCGGCGGCCTCCAGCGCTCGGCGCGCCTCGGCCGCGGCCTCGGCCGGGGGCAGGAAGGCGGCGCGGCAGAGGCGGGCCTGGGCCTCGCCATCCGCCAGGGCCGGATGCGGGCGCAGCGCGCGGGCGGCGGCGTAGTGCTCGGCCGCGCAGGCGAGGTGCGCCTCGCTGCCCGGGCAGGCCGCGCCGGGGGCGCGGTCGCGGAAGGCGAGGGTGAGGCAGGCCTCGGCGCGGCGGGCGTGCAGCCGGGCGCAGGCCGCGTGGCCCGCGGGGCAGGAGACGGGCTCGGCGGCGATGACCTCGGGCGGTGCGCTCTCCCAGCGCGCGAGCTGCGCGAGCGGGGGGTCGAGCAGCGCCGCCGCCGGGGCGCATCCGGCCAGCGCGCCGGCGGCGAGAAGCGGGAGGATGGGCCTCATGGGGTCAGCTCCGCGAGCAGGGGCAGGGGGTCGCTGTGGCTCTCGCGCAGCTCGGCGGTGAGCAGGGCGAGGGCCTCGACCGCGGCGCGCGCTTCGGCCGTGGGCGGGGCGGGCAGCACCGGGCGCGCGCCGGGGGCGGGGCGGAGGGCGGGCGGGGCGGATTGCAGCGCCGCGGCCACCCGCCCGGCGAGCTCGGGCGTCACGTCATGCGCCACCGCATCGGCGAGCAGCGCGGCGCGGAACTCCTCGAGACCCTGGCGCGCCTCCTCCGGCGAGGCGAAGCCCGGGAAGCGGGCCCAGAGGCGCTGGGCCGCGTCCTCGCGCAGCGCGGCGTCGAGCAGCGCGGCCAGGAAGCCCGGCTCGGCCGCGCGGGCGGCGAAGAGGCGGTGGAAGATCGGCGCATCCGCGAGGCGCAGCGCCGCCGATTCAGGGGTGATGGCGCCCGGCTCGAACAGGGCGGGATCGAAGGGCGCCTCCATCAGCCGGGCGCGGAAGCGCCGCCAGGCGCCGGCGCCGAGGTTCCAGCCGATGCCCAGCGCCAGCGCCACCGCGCCCAGCGGCCCCCCGGCGAGCGCGGGAAAGGCGGGCGCGGCGGCGCGCAGCAGGGCGGAGAGGGGGCCGGAGGCGCCGGTGAGCCCGGCCAGAGCGGCGGCGAGCGGCGCTTCCTCCGCCGCCTCGCCCAGGCTGCGGGCGCCGGCCAGCGCCTGCTCGGCGGCGGCGAGCGGCGCCTCGGCCTCGCGCGGGATGAGGCCCGGCGGCAGGGCGGGGGCGAGGCGCTGGAGGATGATCCGCGCCACGCCCGCCTGGCGCTCCAGTCGGCCGAGCGTCTCGGCGAGGCGCGCGGGGCGGGCGGCGGCGGCGGCCTCGGCGCGGGCGGCGGCCTCGCGCGCGCGCAGCTCCTCGTTGGCGCGCAGCTCGGCGTTCAGCGCCTCGCCCAGGCGGCGCGCGGCCTGGGCGTCGGTGCTGGTGGAGCGGGCGCCGAAATAGTAGCCGAAGACGCCGGCGATGATGCCGTTCACGTAGCCGGCCACGGCATCGTTCAGGCCGAGCGACTGGCTGAACAGCAGCAGCGGCAGCCCGACCACGCCGACGATGAGCGCGAGCAGCGCACGCACCGTCCCCTCGGGCAAGGCGAGCGGCAGCTCGTGCAGCGCGGCCATCTGGGCGGGGGTGGTCGCGGGATCGCGCAGCAGGGCGAAGCAGCGCGCGGCGAGCCACCAGAGGAAGCCGGCGAAGCCGAGGCCCACGCCGAACACCAGCAGCGCGACGAGGGCGGGGGCGGAGGCCAGGGCGTCGAGGCGCAGGCCGATGGCGTGGGCCAGCGCCAGCGGCGCGAGCAGAGCGAGACCGGCGAGGAGAAGGGCGAGGGGGAGGTGGAGAAGGCGCGGCACGGGGGGCTCCGGGCGGGGGATCTCCCGGATGCCAGAATATCATCCCCGTTTCAAGGAAAAAAATCCTCTATTCGGGAAAGGCGCCCTCTCGCGCCAACCAGGCCACTGCCTCCGCCGCCGCCACCCCCGCGCCGAGCCGCAGATTGTCCCCCGCCACCCAGAGCGCCAGCCCATGCGCCACGCCGGGATCGCGCCGCAGCCGCGAGACGCTCACCGCCTCCTCGCCCACCACCTCGATCGGGGTGGCGTAGCCGCCGTCCTCGCGCCGGTCGAAGAGGGCCACCCGAGGCGCCCGGGCCAGGGCCGCCCGCGCCGCCGCCACAGTCACGGGCGCGGCGAAGGCGAGGTGCAGCACCAGCGCCTCGCCCACGAAGACCGGGACGCGCAGCGCCGTGCAGCCCGCCCGGAGATCGGGGTCGAGCAGCTTGCGCAGCTCGCGCGGGAAGAGCGCCTCCTCCGCCGTCTCCCCGTCGGCGTCGAAGCCGCCCGTCTGCGGGATCAGGTTGAAGGCGATGGGCTTCGGCAAATGCTGCGGGGCGGGGATCTCGTGCACGAAGCTCGCGCGGGTCTGCGCGTAGAGCTCGTCCATCCCCTCCTTGCCCGCGCCGGAGGCGGGCTGCAGGCTCACCGCCACCACCCGCTGGAGGGGGGCGAGCGCCATCAGCGGCCGCAGCACCAGCGCGGCGAAGAGCGCCGAGGGCTGGGGCAGCGCCGCGATCCGCCGCTTCTTCGCGCGCGCGAGCGCCCTCGGGTTCACGTCCGGCGCGAGCAGCGCCACGCCGGGTTCCAGCCGGAAGGCGGGCGAGAGGTCGAGCAGCCAGGCCCCGGCCGCCGCCGCGCGGGGCGCCAGCGCGCGCGCCTCCGCCGCGCCCCCCGCCTGGATCACGAGGTCGAGCCCCGCGAGGTCGGCGCCCTCCGCGCCCGCGAGGCGCAGCGTGCGCTCGCCGAAGCTCAGCTCCTGGCCGGCGAGTCGCGCGGGCCCGAGGGCGCGGATCTCGGCCAGCGGCGGGCCGCGCTCGGCGAGCGCGCGCAGCACCTCCCGCCCTGCCGCCGTGTTCGCCCCCGCCACCGCGACGCGCAGCGCGCGCCCTGCCGTCTTCGCCATGGCCACCCCTGTAGCACCGCCGGCTTGATCGCGCGCCCCTCTGCGGCCATCTTCGCGCGAGCCGGCGGCGGGCCGGCCCCTTGGGAGGATGCATCATGCGCTGGAAGACCCCGAAGATCGTCGAAATCTCCCTCGCGCTGGAGATCAACAGCTACGCCTGCGCCGAGATCGGCTGAGGCGCCCGACCCGCGGCGAGCGCCGCGGGCCTTTCCCTGTTCCGCCATGCTGCGCGTGATCGTGCTGGGGGCGGCGGCCGGCGGCGGCTTCCCGCAATGGAATTCGGCCGGGCCGGGCTGCCTGCGCGCCCGCGGCGGCGATCCGGCGGCCAAACCACGCAGCCAAGCGGGCCTCGCCGTCTCGGCCGATGGCGCGCGATGGCTGCTCATCAACGCCTCGCCCGACCTGCGCCAGCAGATCGCCGCCACCCCCGCCCTGCATCCGCGCCCCGCGCCGCTGCGCAACTCGCCCATCGCCGCCGTGGCGCTGACCGGGGCCGAGGTGGACACGGTGATGGGCCTGCTGCACCTGCGCGAACGCCACCCCTTCCGGCTTTACGGCAGCGCGGCGAGCCTCGCCGTGCTGGCGGAGAACCCCATCTTCCGCGTCCTCGACCCCGCTCTGGTGCCGCGTGAGCCCCTGCCGCTGGACGAACCCCTCGCCCCGCGCGATGCAGAAGGCGCGCCGCTCGGCCTTACCCTCACCGCCTATGCGGTGCCGGGCAAGGTGCCGCTCTTCGCGGAACAGGGCGGGGCCGATCCCGGCCTCGCCGAGAGCGGCGAGACCCTCGGCCTCGCCCTCTCGGCCGGCGGGGGCACGCTGCACGTCATCCCCGGCTGCGCGATGATGACGCCCGCCCTGGCCGCGCGGCTGCGCGGGGCGGAGGCGGTGCTCTTCGACGGCACGCTCTGGACCGACGAGGAGATGATCGCCCTCGGCGCGGGCCCCAAGACGGGCCGGCGCATGGGGCACATGCCCATCTGCGGCCCCGGCGGCACGCTGGAGGCCTTCGCGGGGCTCGGCGTGCGCCGGCGCATCCTCATCCATCTCAACAACACCAACCCCGCCCTGCTCGAGGACAGCCCGGAGCGCGCCCTGCTCGCCCGCGCCGGCTGGGAGGTGGCGGAGGACGGCATGGAGTTCGCCCTGTGACCCCCCTCCCGCCCGAGGCCTTCGAGGCGGCGCTGCGCGCCGTCGGCGAGGAGCGCTACCACATCCACCATCCCTTCCATCACCTGCTGCATGGCGGGAAGCTCAGCAAGGGCCAGGTGCAGGCCTGGGCGCTGAACCGCTACTGCTACCAGGCGGCCATTCCGGCCAAGGACGCCTCGCTGCTGGCGCGGCTGCCCACGCCCGAGCTGCGCCGCGAATGGCGCCGCCGCCTCGTGGACCATGACGGCGACGGGGTGACGCCCGGCGGCGTGGAGCGCTGGCTGATCCTGACCGACAGCCTGGGCCTGGACCGCGACTACGTGACCTCCGAGGCGGGCGCCCTGCCCGCCACCCGCTTCGCCGTGCAGGCCTATGTGCGCTTCGTGCGCGAGGCGAGCGTGCTCGAGGCCATCGCCTCCTCGCTGACCGAGATGTTCTCCCCGGGCATCATCCGCCAACGCGTGGCGGGGATGCTGGCGGGCTACGACTTCGTCAGCGAGGCCACCCTCGCCTATTTCCAGCCGCGGCTGACGCAGGCGCCGCAGGACGTCGCCTTCGCGCTCGACTACGTGAAACGCCATGCCGACACGCGCGAGAAGCAGGAGGCCTGCCTCGCTGCGCTGCGCTTCAAGTGCGACCTGCTCTGGGCGCAGCTCGACGCGCTGCATTTCGCCTATGTCGCGCCGCGCCTGCCGCCGCCCGGGGCCTTCCGCCCCGACCCGGCGTTGATGCCATGACCCCGCGCTTCGCCCCCGGCGTGCGGCTGCAGGAGGACAGGGCGCGCGGCCGCTGGATCGTCATGGCGCCCGAGCGCATGTTCGTGCCCGACGAGACGGCGCTCGAGGTGCTGCGCCTCGTGGACGGGGCGCGCGACGAGGCGGCGATCGTCGATGCCCTTGCCGCGCGCTTCGACGCCCCGCGCGAGGTGATCGCCGCCGATGTGCGCGCGCTGCTCGAGGATCTCGTCGCGCGCGGGGCGCTGATGGGATGAGCCTCGATCCGCCCCTCGCGCTGCTCGCCGAGCTCACCCACCGCTGCCCGCTGCGCTGCCCCTACTGCTCCAACCCGCTCGCCCTCGCCCGCGCCTCCGAGGAGCTGTCCACGGAGGAATGGGCGCGCGTCTTCCGCGAGGCGGCGGCGCTGGGCTGCCTGCAGGTGCATCTCTCGGGCGGCGAACCCACGGCGCGGCGCGACATCGTGGAGATCACGGCGGCCGCGCACGCCGCGGGGCTCTACACCAACCTGATCACCGCGGGCGTGCTGCTCGATGCGGCGCTGCTGCAGCGCCTCGTCGCCGCCGGTCTCGATCATGTGCAGCTCTCCGTGCAGGACGCCACCGAGGAGGGGGCGGAGCGCATCGGCGGCCTCAAGGGCGCGCAGCCGCGCAAGGCGCGCGCCGCGGCGCTGGTGCGCGCGGCGGGGCTGCCGCTCACGCTCAACGCCGTGGTGCATCGGCAGAATCTGCACCACCTGCCCGAGCTGATCGCCCTCGCCCTCGACTGGGGGGCGGCGCGGCTCGAGGTCGCGCATGTGCAGTATTACGGCTGGGCGCTGCGCAACCGCGCCGCCCTGCTGCCGACGCGCGCGCAGCTCGATGCGGCGACGCGCTGCGTCGAGGCCGCGCGCGCGGCGCATCGCGGGCGGCTCGTGATCGACTACGTGGTGCCCGACTACCACGCGCGCCGCCCCAAGGCCTGCATGGGCGGCTGGGGGCGGCGCTTCCTCGCCGTCTCGCCCTCCGGGAAAGTGCTGCCCTGCCATGCGGCCGAATCCCTCGCGGGGATGGAGTTTCCGAACATCCGCGAGACCAGCCTCGCCGCCGCCTGGGCCGAGAGCCCCGCCTTCACCGCCTTCCGCGGCACGGGCTGGATGCGGGAGCCCTGCCGCGGCTGCGCGCGCGCCGAGCTGGACTGGGGCGGCTGCCGCTGCCAGGCCTTCGCCTTGACCGGGGAGGCCGCGTCCACCGACCCCGCCTGCGCCCTCTCGCCGCACCACCATCTCCTGGCCGAGGCGCTGGAGGCGGCGGGGACCGAGGCCTTCGTCTGGCGCGAACACGGGGCCGCGACATGAACCGGGGGTGACGCGGCCGCCGCCATCTTGCCCGATGCCGCCTCAGGGCCTTTCATGGCGCGAACCATCCCAGAGAGGATCGGGGAGGAGACCATGATCACGTCACGCCGCATTCTCGGACTGGCCGCCTTGGCGGCCCTGCTGCCGGGCTTCGCCCTGGCGCAGCAGACCCAGGCCCCGCCCGCCTGGGCGCAAGGCCGGCCACCGGAGATGGCCAACTCGCGCCTCGCCCCGCATCCGCCGCGCCTCACCGTGACGCCGCCCGAGCGGGTGCCCGTCGCCTCGCTGCGCCTGCCCGAGGGCTTCCAGGCCGAGCTCTGGGCCCATGGCCTGCCCGGCGCGCGCGTCATGGTGCGCGGCCCGGGCGGCACCATCTTCGTCGGCACCCGCGTGATTGGCCGCGTCTATGCCGTGCGCGACACCGGCTCCGAGCGGCAGGTGAGCATCCTCCTGCAGGGCCTGACCCAGCCCTCCGGCCTCGCGATCCGCGACGGCGCGCTCTACGTCGCCGCCATCAACCGGATCCTGCGCATCGACAATGTGGAGCAGAACCTGGCCAACCCGCAGCCGGTGGAACTCACCGCCGCCTTCGGTCTGCCCGAGGACGTGCACCACGGCTGGAAGCACATCCAGTTCGGCCCCGACGGGCGCCTCTACGTTCCCGTCGGCGTGCCGTGCAACATCTGCGAGACGGATGGCGAGCGCTACGCGCTGATCGCCTCCTTCAACCCCGATGGCAGCGACCGCCGCATCGAGGCGCGCGGCGTGCGCAACTCGGTGGGCTTCGACTTCCACCCGCGCACCGGCCAGCTCTGGTTCACCAACCACGGGCGCGACTGGGCGGGCAACGACAACCCCTCCGACACGCTGCACGTCAATCTGCGTCGCGGCGAGCACCACGGTTTCCCCTGGTGCGCCGGCGGCTTCCAGGACCCGGCCGTGCCGCGTGACCGGCTGTGCAGCGAGTTCCCGCCGCCCGCGCTGATCCTCGGGCCGCATGTCGCGCCCATCGGCACGCATTTCTACACGGGCACCGCCTTCCCCGAGCGCTATCGCAACGCGCTGTTCATCGCCAACCGCGGCTCCTGGAACCGCGAGCGCCTCTCCGGCTTCAACGTCGTGGTGGTGCGCGAAGTCGAGGGCGGCCGTCTGATCCAGGAGGAGTTCCTCTCCGGCCTGCGCGACGACGCGAACCAGCGCTTCCTGGGCCGCCCCGCGGGGCTGCTCACCATGCCCGACGGCGCGCTGCTGGTCTCGGACGAGGAGAACGGCGCGATCTACCGCATCACCTATCGCGGCCGGTGATGGCGGCGCGCATCGTCCTGGCGGCGGCCCTCCTGGCCGCCGCCTTCTCTTTTCCCGCTGCCGCCAACCCGGCCGCCGAGGCGCTGATCGCCGAGCGCCAATGCGTCGCCTGCCACGGGCCCGCTGGCGTCTCCGCCGTGCCGCTGACCCCCTCGCTGGCCGGTCAGCAGGCGGATTTCCTCGCCCTGCAGATGATCCTCTTCCGCGAGGGGCTGCGCCAGGTGCCCGCCATGGCGGAGCCGGTGAGGGGCCTGACCGACCAGCAGATCCTCGACATCGCCGGCTGGTTCGCCGCCCAGCCCTCCGCGCCCAAGCCCGACCGGGGCCCGCGCGACGAGGCGCTGGCCCGCCGCGGCGCGGAGCTCTCGGCCGCGCGCAACTGCAACGCCTGCCACCTGACCGACTATGCCGGCCGCGCGAACGTGCCGCGCATCAACCACCAGCGCGAGGACTACCTCGTCCATAGCCTGACCCAGTATCGAGACAATCTGCGCGTGGGGGCCGACACCCAGATGAACGGGCTGATGCACGGCCTGAGCAACGCCGACATCCGTGCCATCGCGCACTACCTCGCCCACCGCGACTAGCTCACCGCCTGTTCATGCCTCGGCAGGGCGCGCGTCAGGCGCGGCGTGGTCTCTCGCGCCCATGGATGACGCCGAGCGGTTCTGGCACGAGGGGCCCGCGGCCGCGCTCGCCGCCCTGCACAGCAGCCCCGAGGGGCTGAGCGAGGCCGAGGCCCGCGCACGCCTCGCCCGCTTCGGCCCCAACAGCCCCGCCCCCTCACCGCGGCGGCGCTGGCCCGCGCGGCTCGCGCGCCGCCTCGCCGAGCCGCTGATCGCCATCCTCCTCGCCGCCGCCCTGCTTTCCGGCCTGACGGGCGAGTGGGCGAGCTGCGCCATCATCCTGCTCATCCTCTCCCTCTCCATCGCGCTCGACATGCTGCAGGAGCACCGTGCCGAGCGCGCGGTGGAGGCGCTGCGCGGCTCGGTCGCGCTCACCGCGCGCACGCTGCGCGACGGGGTGGAGCGCGAGGTGCCCACCGCCGCGCTGGTGCCCGGCGACGTGGTGCGCCTCGGCCCCGGCGACCTCGTGCCGGCCGACGGGCTGGTGCTGCAGGCCGTCCATGCCGAGGCGCAGGAGGCGCTGCTGACGGGCGAGCCCTATCCCGTCGAGAAGCGCCCCGGCCCCTCGCACGCCACGGCCCCCGCGCAGGCGCATGACGCGCTCTTCGCCGGCACCGCGCTGATGGCGGGCGAGGCGATGATGCTCGTCACCGCCACGGGCCCGCGCACCCGTTTCGGCGCCATCGCCGCCGCGCTGGAGGCCGAGCCCCCGCCCACTGCCTTCGAGCGCGGCCTGCACGCGCTCGGCCTGCTGATCCTGCGGCTGACCGCCTTCCTCGTGCTGTTCCTGCTGCTCGCACACCTCGCCTTCGGGCGCGACGCGATCGAGAGCTTCCTCTTCGCCATCGCGCTCGCCGTCGGCCTCACGCCCGAGCTGCTGCCGATGATCACCACGGTCACGCTCTCGCGCGGGGCGCAGCGCATGGCGCGGCGGCAGGTGGTGGTGAAGCGCCTCTCCGCCATCCATGACCTGGGCGCGATGACGGTGCTGTGCACCGACAAGACAGGCACGCTGACCGAGGCGCGGGTGGCGCTCGCATCCCAGCACGGGGCGCCGGAGACGCTCGCCCTCGCCGCGGTGAATGCCCGCTTCGCCCGCGGCGTGCCGAGCCCGCTCGACGCCGCCATCCTGGCCGCGGCGCCGGCGCCGGAAGGCTGGCGGCGCCTCGACGACCTGCCCTTCGACTTCGCGCGTCGGCGCAGCGCCGTGCTGGCGGAGGGGCCGCCGGGGCGGCTGCTCATCGTCAAGGGCGCGGCCGAGGAGGTGCTGGCGCTGTGCGCCACCGCGCTGCACGGCGCCTTCGACCGCGCGGCGCTCGAGGCCGAACATGCCGCGCTGGCGGGGGCGGGGCTGCGCTGCCTCGCCGTCGCGCTGCGCCCCATGCCGGGGGCGGAGGCGATCTCCGCCGAGGACGAGGGGGGGCTCGTCTTCGCGGGCTTCCTCGCCTTCTCCGACCCCGCGAAGCCGGACGCCGCGGCCTCCCTCGCCCGCCTCGCGCGGCTCGGGGTCGCGGTGAAGATCGTCTCGGGCGACGCCGCGGAGGTGGTGCGCCACCTGGCGCAGGAGGTGGGGCTCGGCGCGCCCGCGCTGCTGACGGGCGAGGAGATCGCGCGCCTCGACGAGGACGCGCTGGCCGCCAGGGCGGAGGCCACGACGCTCTTCGCCCGCGTCTCGCCCGAGCAGAAGGCGCGGCTGGTGCGCGCGCTGCAGGCGCGCGGCCACACGGTGGGCTTCCTCGGCGACGGCATCAACGACGCGCCGGCCATCCGCGCCGCCGATGCGGGGCTGTCGGTGGCGGGCGCGACCGAGGTGGCCCGCGCCGCGGCGGACCTCATCCTGCTCGAGCAGGATCTGCGCGTGGTGGCCGATGGCGTGGCCGAGGGCCGGCGCACCTACGCCAACATCATGAAGTATCTGCGCATGGGCACCTCCTCGAACTTCGGCAACATGCTCTCCATGGCGGTGGCCTCGCTGTTCATCCCCTTCCTGCCGCTGACGCCGGTGCAGGTGCTGCTGAACAACCTGCTCTACGACCTCTCGGAGACGGGCATCCCCTTCGACTCGGTGGACGAGGCGGAGCTGGCCACGCCGCAATCCTGGAAGATGGGCGAGGTGCTGCGCTTCACGCTGGTGATGGGGCCGCTCTCCTCGGCCTTCGACCTCGCCACCTTCGCCATCCTGCTGCTCGGCTTCGGCGCGACGCCGGAGGAGTTCCGCACCGCCTGGTTCATCGAGAGCATGGCGACGCAGATCCTGGTGATCTTCCTCATCCGCACGCGCGGGCCCGCCCTCGCCTCCCTGCCGCACCCGGCGCTGGCGGCGAGCTCGCTCGGCGCGCTGGCGCTGGCGCTGGCGCTCGCCCTCGGGCCGGTCGCACACTGGCTCGGCTTCGCGCCGCTGCCGGGAGCATTGCTCGGCGCGGTGGCGGTGCTGGTGGGGGCCTATCTGCTGGCGGCCGAGCGGCTGAAGCGCCACGCCGCGCCGCGGGGCTGATGGACGCGCGCCGCGCGCCGGCGCAGCATCGCACCCGCGCGACGCAGGGAGGAAACGCATGCCGAGCCTGACCATCGAGGGGCTCACACACCACTTCGCCGAGGCGGGGCCGGCCGATGGGCCGGTGCTGGTTCTGCTGCACGGCACGCTGGGCGACCAGCGCAGCTTCGCCGCCATGATGGGCCCGCTCGCGGCCGGCGGGCGGCGCGTGCTGGCGCTCAGCCTGCGCCATTGCTGGCCCGGCGCCTGGGAAGAGGGCGGGGATTTCCGCATCGCCACCCATGTGGCCGATGTGGCCGCCTTCCTGGCCGCGCTCGGGCGGGGGCCGGTGGATCTGCTCGGCCATTCGCGCGGCGGGCACATCGCCTTCCGCGTGGCGCACCAGCACCCGCATCTCGTGCGCCGCCTCGTGCTCGCCGAGCCGGGCGGCGAGCGCGACCCGAGTCTCGGCGGCGCGCCCGGGGCCAATGCCCAGGCCACCGCCTTCGCGGAAGGGGCGCGGCTGATCGCGGCGGGCGAGGAGGAGGCGGGGCTGCGCCACATCGCCGAGCACACCGGCGGCCCCGGCGCCTGGGACCGCCGGGCCGAGGCGCAGAAGGCCATCAGCCGCGCCAATGCGCGCACGCTGCTGGGCCAGATCCACGAGGCGCGCGCCCCCTATGCGCGTGCCGAGGCGGAGGCGATCCGCGCCCCCACCCTGCTGCTGCAGGGGGCGCAGACCCAGCCGGCCTTCGTCGCCAATGTCGCGGCGCTGGCGGGCGCGATCCCCGATGCGCGGGTGGAGGTGATCCCGCGCGCGACCCATTCGCTGATCTCCGAGCAGCCCGAGGCGGTGGCCGCGGCGGTGCTCCGCTTCCTCTCGGACTGATCAGCCCCGGGCGCGCACCGCCGCGCGCAGCATGTGCTTCTGGATCTTGCCCGTGCTGGTCTTGGGCAGATCCTGGAACACCACGCGCTTGGGCACCTTGAACCCGGCAAGCACGCCGCGGCAGTGCGCGATGAGCTCGGCCTCCGTCGCGCTCTCGCCCGGCTTGAGTTCGACGAAGGCGCAGGGCACCTCGCCCCATTTCTCGTCGGGCTGCGCCACCACGGCCGCGACGGCGACGGCGGGGTGCTTGTAGAGCGCGTCCTCCACCTCGATCGAGGAGATGTTCTCGCCGCCCGAGATGATGATGTCCTTCGAGCGGTCGCGGAGCTGGATGTAGCCGTCCGGGTGCTTCACCGCGAGGTCGCCAGAGTGGAACCAGCCACCGGCGAAGGCCTTCTCCGTCGCCTCCGGATCCTTGAGGTAGCCCTTCATCACCACGTTGCCGCGGAACATCACCTCGCCCATCGCCGCGCCATCGGCCGGGATCGGCGTCATGGTCGCGGGGTCCATCACCTCCAGCGCCTCGAGCGGCAGGTAGCGCACGCCCTGGCGCGCCATCAGCCTGGCCTGCTCGGGCGCCGGCAGCGCGTCCCACTCCGCGTGCCACTCGTTGGTGACGGCGGGGCCATAGACCTCGGTCAGGCCATAGACGTGCAGCACCTCGAAGCCCGCGTGGCGCATGGCGGCCAGCACCGCCTCGGGCGGCGGCGCGCCGGCGACGACGAAAGTCACGGGTCCGGGGAGGTGACGCTTCTCCTTCTCGGGCGTCTGCAGCAGGGTGCTCATCACGATGGGCGCGCCGCACATGTGCGTCACGCGCTCGCCCGCGATCAGCGACCACATGGTGGGCCCCCGCACCGCGCGCAGGCAGACATGGGTGCCCGCCATGGCGGTGATGGTCCAGGGGAAGCACCAGCCGTTGCAGTGGAACATGGGCAGCGTCCAGAGATAGCGCGGATGCCGCCCCATCCCGGCCGAGAGCACGTTGCCCATGGCGAGCAGATAGGCCCCGCGGTGGTGATAGACCACGCCCTTCGGCTTTCCTGTCGTGCCGGAGGTGTAGTTCAGCGCGATCGCGTCCCATTCATCCGCCGGCATGGGCCAGGCGAAGGAGGGATCCCCCTGCTGCAGGAAGGCCTCGTAGTCCTGCCCCCCCAGCGTCTCCTGCGAGGGCGCCTCGCGGTCGTTCACCTCGATGATGGCGGGGCGCGCGCTGCATTGCGCGAGCGCGGCGCGCACCAGCGGCGCCCATTCGCGATCGAGGATCAGCGCCTGCGCCTCGCCGTGATCGAGGATGTAGGCGATGGTCGCAGCATCGAGGCGCGTGTTGATCGTGTTGAGCACGCAGCCCGCCATGGGCACGCCGAAATGGCATTCCACCATCTCGGGGATGTTCGGCAGCAGCACCGCCACCGTGTCCCCCCGCCCCAGGCCGAGCTTGGCGAGCGCATGCGCCAGCCGCGCGCAGCGGTCGCGCAGCGCGCGGTAGCCGTAGCGGATGGCGCCATAGGCCACGGCCGGATGGTCCGGGAAGACCTGCGCCGTGCGCTCGAGGAAAAGCAGCGGCGTCAGCGGCTGGTGGTTCGCCGCCTGGCGCGGCAGGGCATCGTAGTCGGAAGCGGCCATGTCAGCGATCCTGCCAGTGCGGGTGGCGCTTTTCGAGGAAGGCGGAGATCCCCTCGGCCGCGTCGGCGGCGAGCAGGTTCTCGGTCATCACCCGGCTCGCCGCATCATAGGCGGCCTGCAAGGGCAGGGCGCATTGCGCGTTGAAGCCGGCCTTGCCCATGCGGATGGTGACGGCGCTGCGGGAGGCGACCTGCGCGGCGAGCGAGAGCGCCTCGGCCCGCGCATCCGCGGCGATGCGGTTGACGAGGCCGAGGGCGCGCGCCTCCTCCGCGCCCACCCAGCGCCCGGTCAGCAGCATCTCCATCGCGGCCTTGCGCGGGATGTTGCGCGCCAGCGCCACGGCAGGGGTGGAGCAGAACAGCCCGATGTCCACCCCCGGCGTGCAGAAGCGCGCGGCGGGCGAGGCCACGGCGAGATCGCAGGAGGCGACGAGCTGGCAGCCGGCCGCGGTCGCCACACCCTCCACCGCCGCGATGACCGGCACGGGATGTTCCACCACCTGCCGCATCACCGCGCTGCACAGCGCCATGGTGCGCGCGAAGAAGGCCCGCCCGCCATCGGGCCCGGCGCGCGCGGCGGTGAGCTCGCGCAGGTCATGGCCCGCGCTGAAGGCCGGCCCCTCGGCGGCCAGCACGATGCAGCGCGCATCCTCGGCGGCGCGCAGCGCCTCGGCCAGCGCCTCCAGCATGGCCAGCGAGAGGGCGTTGCGCTGCGCCGGCCGGTCCAGCACCAGCAGCGCCACCCCGTCGTTGCGGCGTTCGCTGCGGATCATGCGTGGGCCCTCCCGAGCAGGGCGGCGATCTCCTCGAGGATCGCGGGATCATCTATCGTGGGCGGCACGCTGTAGGGCTGGCCGTCGGCGATCCTGCGGAGGGTGGCGCGCAGGATCTTGCCCGAGCGCGTCTTGGGCAGGCGCGGCACCACCCGCGCCTCCTTGAAGGCGGCGACGGGGCCGATGCGCTCGCGCACCAGCGCCACGAGCTCGCGCGCCAGCTCCGCCTCCTCGCGGTCCACGCCGGCCTTGAGCACCACGAGGCCCACGGGCACCTGGCCCTTCAGCGCATCGGCCGCCCCCACCACGGCGCATTCCGCCACGTCCGGATGGCTGGCCAGCACCTCCTCCATCGCGCCGGTGGAGAGGCGATGGCCCGCGACATTGATGATGTCGTCGGTGCGGCCCATCACCCAGACGTAGCCCTCCGCATCCACCATCCCGGCATCCGAGGTGTCGTAGTGGCCGGGGAAGGTGGAGAGATAGGCCTCGCGGTAGCGGGCATCGGCGTTCCACAGCGTCGGCGCGCAGCCCGGCGGCAGCGGCAGCGCCAGGACCAGCGCCCCCTCCCGCCCCGGCGGCACCTCGCGGCCCTCCGCATCCAGCACGCGCAGCGCGAAGCCGGGCGAGGGCTTGCCGCCCGAGCCGGGGCGCGGCGGGAACAGGCCGAACTCGCGGAAGCCCGCGGTGATGGGCCAGCCCGTCTCGGTCTGCCACCAGTGGTCCACGACGGGCTTGCCGAGCTTCTCCGCCGCCCATTCGGCGGTGGGCGGGTCGCAGCGCTCGCCGGCCAGATACAGCGCCTCGAGCCGCGAGAGGTCATGGCGCGCGAGGTGGCTCGCCTCGGGATCCTCCTTCTTGATGGCGCGGATGGCGGTGGGCGCGGTGAACAGCACCTTCACCCCGTGCTGGGCGCAGACGCGCCAGAAGGCGCCGGGATCGGGCGTGCCCACGGGCTTGCCCTCGTAGAGGATGGAGGTGCAGCCCGCCAGCAGCGGCGCATAGACGATGTAGGAATGGCCCACCACCCAGCCCACATCCGAGGCCGCCCAGAACACGTCGCCCGCGCCCACGCCGTAGATCATGGACATGGAGCGGTGCAGCGCCACCGCATGCCCGCCATTGTCGCGCAGGATGCCCTTGGGCTTCCCGGTGGTGCCGCTGGTGTAGAGGATGTAGAGCGGATCGGTCGCCGCCAGCTCGACGCAGGCGTGGGGCGTGCCGGCGGCCTCCAGCGCGGCATAGTCGAGGTCGCGGCCGGGCAGCATCTCGCAGCGCGCCTGCTCGCGCTGCAGGATCAGGCAGAACTCCGGCTTGTGCGCGGCCATGCCGATCGCCGCGTCCAGCAGCGGCTTGTAGGGCACCACGCGCCCCGGCTCCAGGCCGCAGCTCGCGCTGATCACCGCCCGCGGCGTCGCATCGTCGATGCGCGCGGCGAGTTCGGCCGCGGCGAAGCCGCCGAACACGACGGAATGGATGGCCCCGAGCCGCGCGCAGGCCAGCATGGCGATCACCGCCTCGGGCACCATCGGCATGTAGATGATCACGCGGTCGCCCTTGCCGATGCCGCGCGCGGCGAGGCCGCCGGCGAGGCGCGCCACGCGCTCGCGGAGCGCGGCATAGGTGATGCGCTGCGTCGTGCCGGTCATCGGGCTGTCGTGGATCAGGGCGGCCTGGTCGCCCCGGCCCGCGGCCACGTGGCGGTCCAGCGCGTTGTGGCAGGTGTTCAGCCTCCCGTCCGGGAACCAGCGGCCGTAGAGGCCGAGGGCAGGGTCGAAGGCGCGGCGCGGCGGGCGGCTCCACTCGATGCCGCGGGACGCCTCGAGCCACCAGCCCTCGGGATCGTTCCGCCAGGCCGCATAGGCCTCCTCGTAGCCGGACATGACGCGCCCTCCCTCCCTCTCCGCGCGAGGGCAAAACTGCGCCCGCGGGCGTTGCTTCGCAAGCGCCGCGGTCGCACGATTGGGGGCATGTTGCGGCGCTTCGCGTCCCTGCCCGGCAATCTGCGGGGCGCCATCCTGATGTCGGTCGGCGCCGTGCTCTTCGCCGTCGAGGCGCTGTTCATCCGCTGGATGAGCGAGCGCGGCATCCCCACCACCACCCAGCTCCTCGCCCGCTCGGTGGGGCAGCTCGTCTGGGTGCTGCCGCTGATCGCGGCCGGGGGGCTCGCGGTGTTCCGCACCCGGCGGGCGGGGCTGCACCTGCTGCGCGGCCTCTCCTCGGCCGCCACATGGGGCCTCTACTTCCTTTCCTTCGCCTTCCTCGACCTCGCCACCGCCACGGTGCTGAGCTTCACCAACGTGATGTTCACGACGCTGCTCGCCCGGCCGGTGCTGGGCGAGCGGGTGGGCGCGGCGCGCTGGGCGGGCACGCTGATCGGGCTGCTCGGCGTGGCGGTCATGCTCAGGCCGGGCAACGAGGTGCCGCTGGCCGGGGCGCTGGCGGCGCTGGGGGCGGCGCTGGCCTGGTGCGGCATCACCCTCACCTCGCGCCTGCTCTCGCGCACCGAGCGCACCGAGACGGTGCTGGCCTGGGTGGGCCTCGTCACCTCCCTCTGCGTGCTGCCCTTCGCCATCTGGGGCTGGCGGCCCATCGGGCCGGGCGATGCGCTGATCCTTCTCGTCTTCGGCCTGCTCACGCCGGGCATCATCTGGTTCGTCACCGAGGCGCTGCGCGCGGGCGAGGCGAGCGCGGTGGCGCCCTTCCAGTATCTGCGCCTGGTCGTGATCATGGGCTTCGGCTGGCTGCTCTTCGCCGAGGTGCCCGATGCCTGGGCGCTGGCCGGGGCGGCCGTCATCCTCACCGGCGCGGTGATCGTGACCATCGCCGAGGCGCGGCGGCGATGACCCTCGCCGTTCAGGCCGCGCCGCTTCTTCTGCTGCTGGCGCTGCTGGCCAGCGGGCGCGCGGGGCCGATCGCCGCCTGCGGCGTGGCGCTGCTGCTGGCCCTGCCCGCCATCGCGCTCAGCCTGCCCGCGGGCGTGACGCTGCCGGGCTTCCTGCCGGGGGCGAGCCTCTCCGCCGCCTGGCTCGCCCTGCAGCCCATGGCCATCGTGGCGGGCGGCCTCGCCTTCCACGCCGCGGTGGAGCGGCCCGCCGGGGCCGAGGCGCGCCCGCCCAGCCCCGCGCGCGTCTTCGCCGTCACGCTGCCGCTCGGCTGCTTCCTGGAGAGCGTCACGGGCTTCGCGGTGGGCGCGGTCTTCGCGCTGGCCGCGCTGCGGGCCATGCGGATCGGCGGCGCGGTGGCGGTGGCGCTGGCGGTGCAGGCGCTGGTGCTGGTGCCCTGGGGCGGGCTCGGCCCCGGCACCCTGCTGGGGGCGACGCTGGCCGGGGTGTCGCCGCATGCGGCCGCGGCGCTGGCGGCCTGGCCCAACGCGGCCTGGCTGGTTCTGCTGGCGCCCGTGCTGTGGTGGCTGCAGGCGCGCGCGGGCGTGCCCGTGCCGCCGCGCGAGAAGGCGATGCAGGCGCTGATGCTGCTGGTGCTCGGCGTGCTGCTCATCGCGCTGCACGCCCTCCTGCCCTTCGAGGTGGTGGGCGTTCTGGCCAGCGGGCTCGTCGCGCTCTGGGCGCTCTGGCGGGCGGATCCGCCGCGCGAGCGGCGCGCCGCGCTGCGCGCCGCCCTGCCCTACCTGATCCTCACCGCCGCGCTGCTCGCCGCGCGCGCCGTGCCGCACCCGCCCGCCTGGAGGCCCTTCGCGGAGCTGCCCGCCTTTCCCCTCACCCATGTCGCGGTGGTGCTCTGGGCGGTGGCGCTCGGCCTGCTGGTCGCCGGCGGCGAGGCGCGCGCGCGCCTTGGCGCGGCGATGGCCCGCGCGCGCCGGCCCATGGCGGTGCTGTTCCTCTATGTGCTGCTGGGGCGCTGGCTGGCCGAGGGCGGCGTGGCGCGCGCGCTGGCCGAGGCCATGGTGCAGGGCCAGGGCGAGAGCGCGCTGCTCGCCATGGCGCCGATGGGCTTCCTCGCGGGCTTCGTCACCGGCTCCAATGTGGGGGCGAATGCGGCGCTGATGCCGGTGCAGGCCGCGCTCGGGCAGGTGCTGGGCCTGCCGCCGCTGCTCGCCCCCGCCATCCACAACTTCGCGGGCGCGGCCGGGGCGGGCATGAGCGTGGGCGTCACCGCCATGCTCTGCGCCCTGCTGGCCGACGGCACGCGCCCCGCCCAGGTCTGGCGGCTCCTGCTGCCCTCCATGCTGCTCGTCGCGCTGATCGGCACGGCGGGCCTCATGCTGATGAGGTGAGGCGATGACCGACTGGAGCGCCGCCGAGCGCAAGCTCTCCCGCGCGCCCGTGCTGCGCGGCCTGGTGCGCCGCATCGGCCCCTGCACCCTCGCCCCGCAGCCGCGCGAGCCCTATGAGGCGCTGGTGCGCGCCATCGCGCATCAGCAGGTGCACGGCCGCGCGGCGGAGGCGATGCTCGGCCGGCTGCTCGCTCTCCATCCCGCTGGCGGCTTCCCCCCGCCGCGGCTGCTGGCCGCGCTGCCGGAGGAGGCGCTGCGCGGCTGCGGCTTCTCGGCCGCCAAATGCGCCGCCATCCGGGACATCGCCGAGGCCAGCGCGGCGGGGCGCGTGCCCAGCCTCGCCGAAGCCGCCGCCATGGCCGACGAGGCGCTGGTCGAGCGGCTGCTGCCGCTGCGCGGCGTGGGCCGCTGGACGGTGGAGATGCTGCTGATCTTCACGCTCGGCCGGCCCGATGTGCTGCCGGTGGACGATTTCGGCGTGCGCGAGGGCTGGCGCCTGCTCACCGGGGCCGAGGCGCAGTTGCGCCCGCGCGACCTCGCCGCCATCGGCGCCGCCTGGCGGCCCTGGCGCAGCGTGGCCGCCTGGTATCTCTGGCGCGCCGCCGATGAGGGGAAGAGGGTGAAGGCGACGGTGACGAGGGGGGAGGCGCCTCACGCCCAGGGCGGGCCGCGGTCCACCCGCACCACGCGGTCCACGTAGATGCCGGGGGTGACCACGCGTTCCGGATCTATCTCGCCGAGTTCGCGGATGTGCTGCACCTGGGCAATGGTCAGATCGGCGGCCATCGCCATCACCGGATTGAAGTTCCGGCCTGACTGGTTGTAGGTCAGGTTGCCCCAGCGATCCGCCTCCCAGGCCTCGATGAGCGCGACATCGGCCTTGAGCGCGTGCTCGAGGACGTAGGTTCGGCCGTTGAAGACGCGCTCCTCCTTGCCCTTGGCCAGCAGCGTGCCCACGCTCGTCGCGGTGTAGAAGGCAGGGATGCCGGCGCCCGCGGCGCGCATGCGCTCGGCCAGCGTGCCCTGCGGCACGATCTCGAGCTCGATCTTCCCCTCGCGGTAGAGCTCCTCGAACACCACGCTGCCCGCGCTGCGCGGGAAGGAGCAGATGATCTTGCGCACGCGGCCGAGCTCCATCAGCCGCGCCAGCCCCACCCGCCCCGTGCCCGCGTTGTTGGCGACGCAGGTGAGATCCTTCGCCCCCTGCTCGATCAGCGCCTCGATGAGCGCATCCGGCTGGCCGACGCTGCCGAAGCCGCCGATCAGCACGGTCGATCCGTCCTTGACGCCGGCCAGCGCCTCGGCGAGCGAGGCGACGATCTTGTTGATCACCCTGTCCTCCCGGATGGTCCTGCAGGCGTGCGCGAGTGTGAAGCGGCGGGGGCGAATCTCCAAGAGGGAGGCCGCCTACTCCTCCTTCTCCGCGTAGGGGTTCTCGGTGCCGCGCAGCTGCAGGCGGATGGGCACGCCGGGCATGTCGAACTCCGCGCGGAAGCCGTTGAGCAGGTAGCGGCGGTAGTCGAGAGGCAGCAGCTCCGCGCGCGTGCCGAAGATCACGAGCGTGGGCGGCCGCGCCTTGGGCATGGTGACGTAGCGCAGCTTGAGGCGGCGGCCATCCACCAGCGGCGGCGCGTGGCGCGCCAGCGCCTGCTCGAACCAGCGGTTCAGCGCCCCCGTGGCGATGCGGCGGTTCCAGCGTTCGTGCGCACGGCGCACCGCGGGCATCAGCTTCTCCACCCCCGCCCCCGTGGCGGCCGACATCGGCACCACCTCCACGCCCTTGAGCTGCGCGAGCGAGCTCTCCAGCACCTCGTTCACCCGGGCGCGCACGGCGGCGCGGTCCTCCACCGCGTCCCATTTGTTGAGCGCGATGACGATGGCGCGCCCCTCGCGCTCGGCGAGGCGGGCGATGCGCAGATCCTGCTCCTCCAGGCCGAGGGTGGCGTCCAGCACCAGCACCACCACCTCCGCCTCGCGCAGCGCGGCGATGGAGGCGGCCACGCTCATCTCCTCGAGGCGGTCGGTGATGCGCGCGCGCTTGCGCATGCCCGCCGTGTCCACCACCCGCACGGGGCCGACCTCGTCCGAGAAGTGCGAGGCCACGGCGTCGCGCGTCAGCCCCGGTTCGGGGCCGGTGATCATGCGCTCCTCGCCGATCAGCGTGTTCAGCAGGGTGGATTTGCCGGCATTGGGCCGGCCGAGGATGGCGATGCGCAGCGGCTTCGGCGCGCCGCCGGCCTCCTCCTTCTCCTCCTCCTCGGTCGGGGCGGGAAGATGGGCGGCGATGGCCTCCATCAGCGTGGCGATGCCCTCGCCATGCTCGGCCGAGACGGCGATGGGATCGCCGAGGCCGAGCTCATAGGCCTCCATCGCATTGGCCGCGCCGGCGCGCCCCTCGGCCTTGTTGGCGACCAGGATCACCGGCCGGCGCGCGCGGCGCAGCCAGTTGGCGAAGGCCCGGTCGGCCGGGGTGATGCCGCTGCGCGCGTCCACCACGAAGAGCGCGACGTCCGCCATCTCGAGCGCCGCCTCGCTCGAGGCGCGCATGCGGCCGGACACCGTCTCCGGCGCCGCCTCCTCGAGGCCGGCCGTGTCCACGAGGCGCAGCGCGCGCCCCGCGATGCGCGCCAGCGCCTCCTTGCGGTCGCGCGTCACGCCCGGGACGTCGTCCACGATGGCCAGCCGCCGCCCGGCGAGGCGGTTGAACAGCGAGGATTTCCCCACATTGGGCCGACCCAGGATGACGACGACGGGCACCCCCGCCGCGCCCGGCGGATCGGGCTCGCCCATCGCGTTCAGCCCACGCCGCGCAGGCAGACCACGGTGCCGCTGTCGGTCAGCACATAGGCGCTGCTGTTGGCGATGGCCGGCTGCAGCGTGGCCCCGGCGGGAAGGCGCAGGCGCGAGAGGATCTCGCCCGAGGCCGCCGCGATCTCGAACATCTGGCCATGGCTGCCGGTGAGCAGCACCCGCCCCCCCGCCAGCAGCGGCGGCCCCCAGGCGATGGGGTTGCGCCGGCGCTCCTCGTTCTGGAAGCGCGGGAGCTGGGTGATCCAGCGCACCCGCCCGTCCTCGCGGCCGAGGCAGACGAGCTCGGCATCGCGCGAGAGGGCGAAGAGCCAGTCCCCCGCCACGGCGGGCGTGACGGTGCCGCCGATGTCGCGCTCCCACACCCGCCGGCCGGAGCGGAAGTCGAGGCAGGTGGCGGCACCCCCCATGCCGATGGCGAAGACGCGGCCGCGGTCGATGACGGGCAGCGCGGTGATGGCGCTGATGTCCGCGATGGAGGCGGCCGCGGCGCGCGAGGCGCCCAGGCTCTCGTTCCACACCACGCGCCCGTCGGGCACGCGCAGCGCCACGATCTCGCCCGAGGCGAAGCCGGCCACCGCGATGTCGCCCTCCACTGCCGGGCTCGGCTGGCCGACGACGAGCGCAAGCACCGGCGTGGCGCGGAACACCCATTGGCGGCTGCCATCCTCGGTCGAGAAGGCCACGAGATGGTTCTCGACGGTCGGGGCCATGATGCGCCCGCCCGCCACGGCGATGCCGCCGCGCGCCGGGGCGGGCATGGGCGCGCGCCACTTGATCGCCCCCGTCGCGGCGTCCAGCGCCATCACCTCCGCGAGCCCGGTGACCGCGTAGAGCGTCTCGCCCGACAGCGCGATGGCCCCGCCCATGGCGCCGTCGCGGTCGCGGCGCGGGCGCGTGTCGGTCTGCCAGCGCCGGCCGCCGCGGGCGGCGTCGAGCGCGGTGATCCAGCCGAAGGCGTCCATCGCGTAGACGGTGTCCGGCCCGGCCACGGGGGCGGCGGTGAGGCGCTGGCGATAGCCGGTGCCCGCGCCGATGGAGCTGCGCCACACCTCGCCCAGCGGGCGCGGCAGGGCGAGATGGCCGGGCGCGTGGTTGGCCGGGCCGCCGGCGAAGGGCCATTCGGTGTTCACCACCGGCGCGGGCAGGCTGAAGGGCCGCGCGGCGGCCGCCTCATCGGCCTCGAGCGCGCGGGTGCCGGCCAGGATGGCCCGGCGCTCCCCCGGCAGGGGCGTCTTGCTGGTGCCGAGCACGCGGTCGGCGAGATCGGTCACCGTCTCGCAACCCGCGAGCAGGCCGGCGGCGCCGAGCAGCGCGGCGCGGCGGGGGAGGGGGTGGCGCATCAGCTTCCCAGTCCTTGCAGGAGGCGGGTGGCGCGCTCGCGCACCCCCTGGGGTGTCGCCGCATCGGCGAGCAGCGCGTCGAACTGGCGGCGCGCCTCGGCCGCATCGTTGCGCCGCAGCGCGGCCAGCGCCAGGACCTCTCGCGCCGAGGCCCGCCAGGGCGCACCCGGGGCGGCGAGCGGGGCGAGCCGCGCCGCGATCTGCGCCGGATCATCGGAATCGAGCGCGTGCAGGCCCCACAGCAGGGTGGCGAGATCGCGGTAGAGCGGGGCCACGGCCGAATCGGTCGCGAGCGCCTGCCACGCGGCCAGCGCGGCCTCCTTCTGGCCGGTCTCGGCCAGCAGGGCGGCGGCCCGCAGCCGCGCCAGCATGCGGTAGCCGGCGGGCGCCTCGCGCGCGATGGCGGCGAAGCGCTCGGCGGCGGCGGCAAGGTCCGCCCCCTCCGCCGCCGCTTCCTGGGCGGCGGCAAGGAAGGCCCCGGCCGCGGCGGCGGCCTTGCGGCCCTCCCACCAGCGCCAGCCCTGCCAGCCGCCCACGCCGGCCAGCAGCAGCAGCACCGCAGCGAGGGCGAGGCCGCCGAAACGCTGGGCCAGGCGCTTCGCGCGTTCGGCGCGGAGATCCTCCTCCACCTCGTCGATCAGGTCCGGCACGGGCGGCCCTCTTCCATGGTGGGCGCGGGTATAGCGGCGGCTTCGCGATGCGTTAAGGCAGGCCAGGCCTGGATGGGGCATGCGCCTTGCCCTGCTGGCCCTCGCGCCCCTGCTCGCCGCCTGCGACGGCCCGACCCTGGTGGGGGTGGGGGCGGCCAATGTGCTGACCCTCACCCTCGTCGGCCGCACCGTGCCGGACATGGTGGTGAGCGGCGTCTCGGGGCGGGAGTGTTCGCTGGTCCGGCTCGACCGCGGGCAGAGTTACTGCGCGCCGGCCGAGCCCCCGCCCGGCCCCCCGCCCTTCTGCACCCGCAGCCTCGGCCATGTGGATTGCTGGGTGACGCGCCCGCCCGCCCTGCCGGCGCAACGCGGGGTGGCGGACGGGCCGCACCAGCTCTCCCCCGCGCAAGAGGCGAACCGCACGGCCCATTGGCCGCTCGGGAACCTGTAGGCCGCCCTCAGCGGAAGGCGACGGGCCGGCCGATGGGCGGGCCCAGCACCTCGCCCTCGCGCATCACCACATGGCCGCGCACGATGGTGCCGACCGGCCAGCCCTGGCAGCGATGGCCGGCGAAGGGCGTCCAGCCGCAGGGGCTTGCGATCCAGTCCTCGGTGATCTCGCGGCTCGCGGCCATGTCCACCAGGGTGAAATCGGCGTCATAGCCCATGGCGATGCGGCCCTTGTTCACCGCGCCATAGACGCGCGCGGGCCCGGCCGCCATCAGGTCGGCGAGGCGCAGCAGGCTGAGCCGGCCCTGGCTCACATGGTCGAGCATCAGCGGCACGAGGGTCTGCACCCCCGTCAGCCCCGCCGCCGTCTCCGGCCAGGGCCGCTCCTTCGCCGCGCGGCTGTGCGGGGCGTGGTCGCTGCCCACCACGTCCACCGTGCCGTTGCGCACCGCCTCCCAGGCGGCCTCGAGGTGTCGGCGGTCGCGAATGGGCGGGTTCATCACCGCATAGCCGCCGAGCCGCTCATAGGCCTCGTCGGTCTGGGTGAGGTGGTTGAGCAGCACCTCCACCGTGCAGATGTCGCGGTGGTCGGCGAGATAGGCCAGCTCCTCGGCGGTGCTGACGTGCAGGATATGGGCGGGCCGGCCGGTCTTGCGCGCCAGCGCCATCAGCCGCTTCGTGCCCAGCAGCGCGCATTCCACGTCGCGCCAGACCATGTGGGTGCGGTGCGGCTGGCCGGTGTGGAACAGGCCCTTGCGGGCCTGCAGGCGATACTCGTCCTCGGAGTGGTAGCAGATGCGGCGGCGACCGGAGCGCATCACCGCCTCCAGGCTCGCGTCGTCCTCGACCAGGAGATCGCCGGTGGAGGAGCCTGCGAAGACCTTGATGGCGCAGACATTGGGCTCCGCCTCCAGCGCGGCGAGATCGGCGATGTTGCGCTTGGTCGCGCCGACATAGAGGCCCATGTCGCACCAGGCGCGCCCCTCGATATGGCGGCGCTTCCAGGCGAGCTGCGCGGAGTCGGTGATGGCGGGGCTGGTGTTGGGCATGTCGAAGACCGCCGTCAGCCCGCCCAGCACGGCGGCCCGCGTGCCGGTGGCGATGGTCTCCACCGCCGGGTCGCCGGGCTCGCGCAGGTGGACATGGGCATCGATCAGCCCGGGCAGCACGTGCAGCCGCGCGCAGTCCAGCACATGCGCGGCCTCGGCGCGGCGCAGATCGCCGAGCGCGGCGATGCGCCCCTCGCGCACGCCGATGTCCAGCGGCTCGATCGCCCAGGGCAGCACCACCTGGCCGCCGCGCAGGATCAGGTCGTAACGGGCCATCTGCGCCTCCTTCGCTCGCGCGCAGTCTGGCACCGCGGCGCGGGGCTGGACAGGCGGGCGGATCGGGGCGATCCGGGGTGGCCTGGCCTTTCCCTGCCATGCGGTCGGGGCGGGCGCCACGCGGGGGTGGCCCAACCCGGCGCCGACTGCGCGCTGCCGAGCGCCCGGAGAGCTCCTGGGACGGAAGCTGCCGGCCGCGGCCTGCCGCCGGGCGGCCTCGCGCGAGCCTGGTTCCGGTTCCGCCCATCCTGCGCTAGCCCCCGGGCGTGCTCACGCCCCGCCCCGCCCTGCCCTTCCTGGTCCTGCTCGCCATCCTGCCTCTGGGGGCGGTGCTGCAGTTCCGCACCATCGCCCCCGGGACCACGGTGGCGCTGCTGCTCACGGTGCTGGCCGCACGGGGCGCCACCGGCCGCTGGCCCTGGCCGCGCGGGGCGCTGGCGCTGGCCGCGCTGGGGCTCATGGGGCTGCTGACGCTCTCGGCCCTCTGGGCGCCCGAGCCGCTCCGGGTGGTGACTCTCGGGCTGCGCCTCTCCGTCTTCCTGCTGCTCGGCGCGATGGCGGCGCGCGCCCTGGCCGAGCTGCCGCCCGAGCGCCTCGCCCCCCTGCCCTGGGTGCTGGCGGGGGGGCTCGCGGCCGGGGCCCTCGCGGCGCTGTATGACGACGCCTCGGGCCATGCGCTGCGCGCCGCCGTGCGGGCGGGTGCGGAGCTGTCCTGGCGGATCGGCTTCGGGCTGAAGCCGGCCGTCTCGGTGCTGGCGGTGCTGCTGCCGCTCGCGGTCTTCGCCCCCGCCCTGCCGCGGGCGCTGCGGGCCGGGCTCGCGGCCCTGGGCCTCGGTGTCGCCTTCGCGCTGCCGGCGGAATCGGCGCGCCTCGCCCTGGTCGCGGGGCTTCTGCTCGGCCTCGCCGCCACGGCCGCGGGCCCCTGGCTGGCGCGCGCCCTGGGCGGGGCGCTGGCGCTCGGGGTGCTGGCGGCGCCGCTGCTCATGGCGGGGGCGCTGGCGCTGCTGCCCTCGCTGGAGCGCCTGCCGCCCTCCGCCGCGCATCGCGTGCTGACCTGGGATTTCGTGCTGGAGCGCATCGCCGAAAGGCCGCTGCTCGGCTGGGGCGCGGAGGCGAGCCGGGTGATGCCGGGCGGGGGGGAGACCTTCGACGCCGGCACCCTGGCCCGCTTCGGCCTGACCAGCGAGGCGAGCCGCGCCTGGTTCGCCCGGCCCGAGGCCAATCGCCTGCCGCTCCATCCGCACAACATGCCGTTGCAGATCTGGCTCGAACTGGGGGCGCCAGGTGCGCTGGCGGCGGCGGTGCTGGCCTGGCTGCTGGGGGCGGCGGCCGCGCGCGCCCGGCCGCAGCCCGCCGCCACCGGCGCCTTCGGGGCGGCCATCATCGTCGGCCTGCTGAGCTATGGCGCCTGGCAGGAGTGGTGGATCGGGCTGCTCCTGGTGCTGGCGGCCGCCCTCGCCGCCGGCACCCGCCTCACTTCTGGAAGGGGTTGAGCCGCTTCAGCCAGAGCTGCAGCCTGCCGCGGTTCTCCTTGCGGTCCAGCGCCTCCTGCGAGATCAGGAAGGTGGTCTGGATCACGAAGCGCTCGCCCGCGAAGGGCGGGTGGCCGTGCCAGGAGTTCTCGGTGCGCTTGAAGGCGAAGAAATGCCCCGACAGCGGCGGCACCTCGGTCACGTAGTCGTCCATGTCGTGCTCGTTGCGCAGCACGCGGATGCAGCCGGCGCTGGTGCGGTCCCACTCCGCGTTCAGGTAGAGCAGCGCGGTGCAGATCTTGGACCGGCTGTCGTTGTGGATCGGCCCGTCCGAGAGCTGCGAGAGGCGGCGCACCGTGATCATGCGCGGCTTGTCGGTCAGGTCGAGGCCGAGCTTCTCCGACAGGATCTCCGCCAGTTCCGCGCTCTCCAGGTCGCGCAGGATGGCGTCATAGGCGCCCTTGCGCGGCAGCTTCGAGGAGGGCAGGTAGCCCGACTGCTGGATCGGCGGGTAGTCGGCTCGGATCGCGGCCGCCTGCGCCTCCGTGACGCAGCCCGAGGCGACGATGTGCGGATAGGGGTCGCTGCGCGCGGGCGCGGCGCGCAGCGCGTCGAAGTTGAACAGGCGTGCGCCGGGCTGGAGCGGGAAGCCGTCCATGGATCGCCTCCTTCGGAACCGCGCCGGGCCTACTCCCGCGCGGGCGGCGGCGCAAGCAAGGCCTCGTAGCGGGGCAGCAGATGCTCCCACAGGAAGCCGGCGCGGACCCGCGCGGCGGCGGCCTCGCCCATGGCGCGGCGGCGCGCGGGGTCGTCGAGCAGCACCGCCAGCCCCGCCGCCACCGCCGCCGGGTCCGCCCCGTCGCAGAGCAGCCCGGTGAGGCCGTGCACCACCGCGTCCTCCGCGCCGCCCTCGCGGCCGGCGAGCGCGGGGCAGCCATGCCAGGCGGCCTCCAGATAGGCGATGCCGAAGCCCTCCACCGAGGCGCCCTCGCGCCGCGCGGGCATGGCGAAGAGGTCGGCCTCGGCGAGCAGCGCGGCCTTCTCCTCCTCGTCCACCCGGCCGAGGACATGCACCCGCCCCTCCATCCCGGCGGCGCGGATGTGCTTCTCGAGGCGCGGCCGGTCCTCCCCCTCCCCCGCGATGGCATAGGCGAGGCCGGGATGGCGGGCGGCCAGGCCGGGCAGGGCGGCGATCACCCGGTCCATCCCCTTGCGGTCCTCGAGGCGCGCGACGGTCGCGATCAGCGGCCCCGGCCCCACCCGCGCGCGCAGCCGCGCCCGCGCCTCGGCCGAGGGGGCGGGCTGGGGCGCGATGGGCGGGGGGATGATCTCCACCCGCGCCCCGGGCGCGAGATGGGGCGCGAGCTGGCCCGCCGTGTGGCGGGAGTTGGCCACCACCACCGTCGCCTTGGCCAGCGCGCGGCGGATGCGGAAGGCGCGGCGCGGCGAGGGGCGCGGCGGGAACTCCATGCCATGCGCCAGCACGATCACCGGCGCGCGGGTGGCGGGCAGGATCAGCGCGCTCTTCCAGGAATCGCAGATCACGCCGCGCAGCGCGGGGTCGCGCAGCAGGGGCCGCATGGCCCGGGCCTTCATCCAGGAGCGGAAGGGCCAGAGCGCGGCGAAGCGGTGCAGCCCCGCATAGGGGTGGCCCGACAGCTCGGCGAGGCCGCGGCCGCGGATGCGATGCGCGAAGACATGCACCGCCTCGCGCGCCGCCAGCCGCTCGGCGAGGCCGCCCATGAGCACGGGGATGCCGCCCGTGTCGGGCGGGAAGTTGTGGGTGGCGATGACGATCACGCGGGGTCCGTCGCCGGCTCGGGCACATCGGCGAGCAGCGCCTCCGCCGCCCGCACCGCCTGCGCGACCGTGAGGCGCTGCATCGGCGTGGCGCCGGGCGGCCCCTTGGCCAGCACCGCGCGCGCGCGCGGCCCCACGGGCGCGTATTCGCTGGCGAGCGTCGGCCCGAACAGGCCGAGGGTGGGCGCGCCGCAGGCGGCGGCGAGGTGCATCAGCCCCGAATCATTGCCCACATAGAGCGCGGCGCGGGAGAGCACCGCCGCCACCTCCGGCAGCGAGCCGAGCCGCCCGACCAGATCCACCGCCCCCGGCAGGGCGGCGAGCACCGGGGCGGCCATCGCGCGCTCCGCCGTGCCCGGGCCGCCGAGCACGGCCACCGCCGCGCCGGGCAGCGGCCCGCCCGGCGCGGTCAGCGCCGCGGCGAGCTCGACGAAGCGCTCGGCGGGCCAGGCCTTCCAGGCCCCGCTGGCCGTGGGCCCCAGCACCAGCAGCGGCCGGTCGGGCAGCAGCGGCGCCACGGCCGCCGCGTCCTCGGGCGCGAACCAGGCCACCGGCCGCGGCGCGGGGGTGACGCCCAGCGTCTCGGCGATGTGCAGGATGCGATGGCCCGGCCGCCGCCCGCCGCGCTTGATCGCCCGCCGCCGCGCCGGCACCGTCCAGGCGAAGGCCGAGCCGCGCAGATCCACTACCAGGTCCCAGCGCCGGAAGGCGGTGGCGCGCCAGAGGTCGCACCAATGCCGGCCAAGCCCCCGCTTGACCATCACGATGGTCCGCTCCCGATTGGGCATTCGCGCGAAGAGGCCCTCGGCGATCGGCCCGCAGGCGATGGTGATCCGCGCCTCGGGATGGGTGCGGAGCAGGTGGTCGAGCAGCCCGGTGGAGAGCACGGCATCGCCGAGCCGGGTCGAGGTGACGAAGAGGATGCGCACGCGCGCCGCCTAGCACGCCCGGCCTTGAGGCGGGAACGCCGCCGCCCGATATCCCTGCCATGCCAGTCGCCTTCCTGCCGGGCCGCGCCCTGCTCGCCGTCACCGGCGAGGACAGGGTTCCCTTCCTCCAGGGCCTCGTCTCCAACGACGTCACCCGCGCCGCCGAGGGGGTGTGGGCGGCGCTGCTCACGCCGCAGGGCAAGTGGCGCGCCGATCTGTTCATCCATGAGCGCGAGGGGGCGCTCTGGCTCGATGCCGAGGCGGGGCAGGCGGAGATGATCGCCGCGCTGCTGACGCGCTTCCGGCTGCGCGCGCGGGTGGCCATCGCCCCCGCCCCGGGCCGGATCTGGGCCGGCTGGGGCGGGGCGCCCATGCCGCCCTCGGCCTTCCGCGACCCGCGCCACCCCGAGGCAGGCTGGCGCGGCCCTGCCCCGGAGGGTGCCGAGGCGGACAGCGACGAGGGCGCCTATGACGCCCATCGCCTCGCGCTCGGCCTGCCCGATGGCTCGCGCGATCTGGAAGCGGAGGTGACGGTGCTGCTCGAGGCCGGCTTCGACGAGCTCAACGGCGTCTCCTGGACCAAGGGCTGCTACATGGGCCAGGAGCTGACGGCGCGCACGAAGTATCGCGGCCTGGTCAAGCGGCGCCTCGTGCCGGTGCGGGTGGAGGGCCCGCTGCCGCCGCGCGGCGCCCCGATCCACGGGCCCGGCGGCGAGGCCTGGGGCGAGATGCGTTCGGGCCGCGGCGCGCGGGGCCTCGCCCTGCTGCGGCTGGAGGCGCTGCGGGCGGGCGGGCCGCTCGCCTGCGGCGAGGCGCGGCTGACGCCCGAGATTCCCGCCTGGATGCGCCTGCCCGAGCCCAGCCATGCCGCCTGAGCCGGACGACCAGCACGGCCCCGGGGTGCGCGTGCCCCCGCCCGTCTGGGCGGGCGCGGCGCTTGCGGCGGCCTGGCTGATGCAGCGGCTGCTGCCTGTGCAGCTCGGCCCGCCCGCGCCGGGGCTCGGCATGGCGCTGATCTTTCTCGCCTTCGCCTGGGTGGGCTGGGCCTTGCTGGTGCTGGTGCGCGTGGGCAACGACCCCCGCCCCGACCGGCCGGACTCGGCCCTGGTCACGGGCGGCCCCTACCGCTTCGGGCGCAACCCCATCTACCTCGGCTTCGTCATGGTGCTGGCCGGGGCGGCGCTGAGCTGGGGGACGCTCTGGGCCTGGCTGGCGGTGGGGGCGCTGTTCCTGGTGTTGGACTTCGGCGTGGTGCGGCGGGAGGAGGCCTATCTGGCGCGCCGCTTCGGCGATGCCTACGCCGAATACCGCCGCCGGGTGCGGCGCTGGATGTAAGGCGCTCTTAAGGGCGCGGGCGCAGAATGGGGGCGTGGAACCCGTCCGTGCCTCCGGCGGCCTCGCCCCCGCCCGCCCCCGCCCCTCCGCCGCCGACGGCCGCTTCGACCTCGCCCTCGCCCGGGCGAGCGAGCCGCGCCCCCAGCCCGCCGCTCGCCCGCTCTCGGGCATCGGCCCCACGCCCCGGGCCTGGGAGACCGTGCAGAATGCCGAGTTCCGCCAGCGCATCGCCGAGGCGGAGCGCAGCGCCGAACACCCGCGCCACGGCTACGGCCAGCGCAACCCGAGCTCGGGCGCGCTCGGCCGCTACCAGTTCCTGCCGAGCACCCTGCTCGACATCGGGTGGAAGACCGCCGACGGCCGCTGGACGGCCACCGCCCAGCGCCATGGCGTGGGCAGCGAGGCCGATTTCCTGGCCAACCCCGAGGCACAAGAGGCGGCGATGAGCGCCTTCCTGCGCCGCGTGGAGGTGCAGATCGAGCGCAACGGCGCGCTGGCGCTGCAGGGGCAGCGGGTGCGCGGGCTGAACGGGGAAGAGATCGCGCTCACCGAATCGGGGCTGGTCGCCGCCGCCCACCGGCGCGGGGCGGGCACCCTCGCCCGCTACCTCGCGCACCGGGCCAACACGCCCGATGCGCCGCTCAGCGCGCGCGAGCGCGCCGCCTTCCAGCAGGTGGAGCGCCGGCTGCTCGACTTCCAGCAGGTGGCCTACGCCTCGATGCGCGGCACGCCCGCGCCAGGGCCCGCCCGTGCGCTCGCCCAGGCGGGCGGGGCGGCGGCGGGGGGCTGACCGGCGCCGCGGCCCTCGCCTTCGGCGCCTGCCCGTGCTTGCGGGGCCCCGGGGCCCTTCGCACAAGATCACGCGCATGAAAGCCGCCGCCATCCTGCCCAGCCTGGCCCTGCTCGGCCTGCTCCTCCTCGGCGCGCCTCCGGCCGGGGCGCAGGCGCCCGCGCCGGCCATGACGCCGGCCGAGGCCTATCAGCGCGGCTGCGCCGAATGCCACCGGCGCGAGAGCTCCGTCCTGCGCGCCATCCCCTCCCGCCCCGAGGCCGAGCGCCGCGCCTGGATCGAGCGTTTCATGGCCCGGCACCCCTGCGCCTGCGACGAGGCGCGGCCGCTGATCCTGGACTACCTGCTGGAGCGGACGAGGCGCTGAGGGCGCCTCACCGCCGCACCCGCCGCTCCGCCACCACCGCGCGCGCCGCCTCCTCGGGCACGCCGAGGCGCAGCAGCGCCGCCTCGCCCAGCAGCAGCGCGGCCTCGCGCACCTCGGGCACCACGTCATCGGCCCCGGCGGCGCAGAGTTCGCGCGCATGCGCCTCGTCGCGCACCCGCGCGAGGATGGGGAGATCGGGGAAGCCCTGGCGCGCCGCGGCCACCAGGGCGCGCGCCTGGGCGGCGTCGTTCACCGTCACCACCAGCAGCGCGGCCCGGGCGGCGCCGAGCCGCGCCAGGATCTCCACCTGCGTCGCCTCGCCGTACCAGACGGCCGCGCCCGCGCGCCGCAGCGCCGCCACCCGCGCCGCGTCGCGGTCCAGCGCCACATGCGGCACGCGCTGGCCGTCCAGCACCTCGCCCACCAGCCGCCCCACCCGGCCATAGCCGACGATGATCACATGGTCCGAGAGCGCCTCATCGGCCTCGGGCGCGGGGGCCTCGCCCTGCCCCGGCGGCGCGAGCCGCCCGCCCAGCCGCCGGCCCAGCCCGGCCAGCGCGGGCGTGGCCAGCATGGTCAGCGCCACCACGAGCGCCGCGATCTGCGCCGTCTCCTGCGGCAGCACGGCCAGCGAGGCGGCGAGCGCGACGACGATGAAGCCGAACTCGCCCCCCTGGCCGAGCAGCAGCGCCGCCTCGGCCGCCACCTCGCGCCGCTCGCCCCAGGCGCGCATCAGCGCATAGACCAGCGCGGCCTTCACCAGCACGAGGCCCGCCGCCGCGGCGGCGAGCAGGCCCGGCGCCCGCGCCACCGCGCCGAGGTCGATCATCAGCCCCACGCTGACGAAGAAGACGCCGAGCAGCAGCCCCTTGAAGGGCTCGAGATCGACCGCGACCTGCGCGCGGAACTCCGTCTCGGCCAGGAGCACCCCCGCGAGGAAGGCGCCGAGGGCGAGCGAGAGCCCCGCCGCCTCGGTGGCGATGGCGGTGCCGATGGCGGAGAGCAGCACGGCGGCGAGGAAGGCCTCGCGGCTGCCGGTCGCGGCCACGGCGCGCAAGAGCGGCCGCAGCAGGAGCCGCCCCGCCAGCACGATCAGCAGGATGGCCAGCGCCGCCTTGCCCAGCGCCAGCAGCACGTCGAGCGCGATCTCGCCCCCCGTGGGCCCGGCGGCCCCTGCGGCGCCGAGCAGCCCCACCAGCAGCAGCACAGGCACCACCGCGAGATCCTGGAACAGCAGCACGGCGAAGGCCGCGCGCCCGGTGGAGGTGCCGAGCCGCCCGCGCTCGGCCAGCAACTGCATCACGATGGCGGTGGAGGAGAGCGCGAGCCCCGCGCCCAGCACCACCGCCGCCGCGGGCGCATGGCCAAGCCCCCAGGCGAGGGCGGCGATGGCGGCCGCGGTCAGCCCGACCTGCGCGCCCCCCAGGCCGAAGACGAGCCCGCGCATCCGCCACAGCCGCGCGAGCGAGAGCTCGAGCCCGATCATGAACAGCAGGAAGGCGACGCCGAGCTCGGCGGCGAGCCTCATCCCCTCCGTCTCGCGCAGCACCAGCAGGGCCGCCCAGGAATCGGGCGGCACCAGGGCGCCGAGCCCATGCGGGCCGATCAGCAGCCCGACGGCGAGGAAACCCAGGACCGTGCTGATCCGCGCCCGGTGGCAGACCAGCGCCACCAGCCCGGTGGCGCCGAGCAGCACCACCACCTCGCGCAACTCGGCGGCCAACATCGGTTCCGCGCGGTCTCCCCACCCCTGCGGCGAGAGGTGCCGGAAGCGGCCGGGCGCGTCAAACCTTCAGGTGTTCGGGAATGGGCAGGCCCAGCCGGTCGGGGATGGGCCATTCCTCGCGGACCACGCGCAGCACGCGAAAGCCGGCCTTGAGATAGTTGGGCAGGGCGCGGGGATGGTCGGCGGTGCAGGTGTTCACTGTCAGGGCGGAACAGCCCTCCGCCCAGGCCGTGGCGATGGCGTGGTGCAGGAAGGCCATGCCGAGGCCGCGGCCGATGGCCCCCGGCATCAGTCCGAAATAGGCGAGGTTGATGACCCCGCGCGGACGCCGGTCGAGCTCGTAGAAGCCCTGCTCGGCGCCCGCGGGGTCGTGCAGCACATGGACGCTGAGTGCGGGCTCGGCCAGCACCTCGTCGAGCTCGGCGTCGGACAGGCTGCGGCGCAGCCACCAGACGTAGTCCCGCCCGACGCCGTCGTAGAGGCGGCGATACTGCTGGACGGAACAGCGGGGGCTGAGGCGCGTGACGCGCCAACCGGCGGGCAGCCGGTCCTGCCCCGGCGGCGGCGGCGCGTCCATCCGAAGGAAGGTCACCTCCACGGCGACGAGGGTGGAGGGCTCCGCCCGGCGCATCAGTTCTCGAGGAAGCTGCGAAGCTTGCGCGACCGCGAGGGATGCTTGAGCTTGCGCAGCGCCTTGGCCTCGATCTGACGGATGCGCTCGCGCGTCACGTTGAACTGCTGGCCGACCTCCTCGAGCGTGTGGTCGGTGTTCATGCCGATGCCGAAGCGCATGCGCAGCACCCGCTCCTCGCGCGGCGTGAGCGAGGCGAGGACCCGCGTGGTCGCCTCGCGCAAGCTGGACTGGATGGCGGCGTCCAGCGGAATGACGGCGTTCTTGTCCTCGATGAAGTCGCCGAGGTGGCTGTCCTCCTCGTCGCCGATCGGCGTCTCGAGGCTGATCGGCTCCTTCGCGATCTTCAGCACCTTGCGCACCTTCTCGAGCGGCATGCCGAGCTTCTCGGCCAGCTCCTCGGGCTGCGGCTCGCGGCCGATCTCGTGCAGCATCTGGCGCGAGGTGCGCACCAGCTTGTTGATCGTCTCGATCATGTGCACGGGGATGCGGATGGTGCGCGCCTGGTCGGCGATGGAGCGGGTGATCGCCTGGCGGATCCACCAAGTGGCGTAGGTGGAGAACTTGTAGCCGCGGCGGTACTCGAACTTGTCCACCGCCTTCATGAGGCCGATGTTGCCCTCCTGGATCAGGTCGAGGAACTGCAGGCCGCGGTTGGTGTACTTCTTGGCGATGGAGATGACGAGGCGCAGGTTCGCCTCGATCATCTCCTTCTTCGCCTGGTTCATGTCGCGCTCGCCGCGGCTGACGGTGGCGTAGACGCGGCGGAACTCGGAGATGGGCAGGCCCGTGGCGGCGGCGATGGCGGCGATCTCGGCGCGGATCGCCTCGAGCTCGCCGCGCGACTTGGCGGCGAAGTTCTGCCACGCCTTCGACTTCAGCTTGGCGACGCGGTCGAGCCAGCCCGGATCGAGCTCGGAGCCCTTCCACTGCGCGAGGAACTCCTCGCGCTTGACCTTGTGGCTCTCGGCGAGGCGCAGCACCTGCCCGTCGAGGGTGTTGAGCTTGCGGTTGAGCTGCTTGAGCTGGTCGACCAGCTCCTCGATGCGGTTGTTGTGCAGATGCACCTTCTGCACCAGCGCCACCAGCTCCTGGCGCTGCTTCTCGTAGGTCTTCTCGCTGCGCCCGCCGAGCTCGCCGCCCTGGGCGTAGGCGTCCATGCGCTTCGAGGAGAGCTTCTGGAGCTTGGCGTAGGCGGCCTGGATCGCCTCGAAGTTGGCCAGCACCTCGGGCTTGAGCTTCTCCTCGAGGGCGGAGAGGGAGAGGCCGAGACCCTCGCCCTCCTCGCCCTCCTCGAACTCCTCGGGCTCCGCCGGCGCGCCGTCGGGGTTGTCGGCGTTGGCGGTGGCCTCGAGGTCGATCACGTCGCGCAGCAGCATGCGGCCTTCCTTGACCGCATCGTGCCAGGCGACGATGGCCTTGAAGGTGAGCGGGCTCTCGCACAGCCCGCCGATCATCATGTCGCGGCCCGCCTCGATGCGCTTGGCGATGGCGATCTCGCCCTCGCGCGAGAGCAGCTCCACGCTGCCCATCTCGCGCAGATACATGCGCACAGGGTCGTCGGTGCGGCCGAGACTCTCCTCGTCCACATTGCCGCCGCCCTCCTCGTCCTCCTCGGCGTCCTCGGCCTTGGCGGGCTTCTGGGCGACCTCGTCATCGTCCTGCTCGGCCTCGACGACGTTGATCCCGGCCTCGGAGAGGGAGGAGAGCGTGTCCTCCATGAACTCGGGGCTGACCTGCCCTTCGGGCATGGCCGCGTTCACCTCGTCGAAGGTGACGTAGCCGCGCTCCTTGCCGCGCGCGATGAGCTTCTTGACGGCTGCGGAGGTGACATCGAGCAGCGCGCCCTCGACCGCTTCCTCGCGTGCCTCGGCCGTCTCGCTCGTCGTCGCCGTCTTGCTCGCCATGCGCCACTCCGTCGCTGCGGGGGAGAAGACCCCCTCTAACCTATGTGCATCGCCGCGCGCGGGTCACCCCGCGGCGGAGAGATCCTCCACCTCGCCCCGGCGCCGCGCCTCCCGCGCCGCCGTCAGGCCGATCAGGCGGGCCTGGGCCGCTGGATCGTTGTGCTCGGCCAGGGCCGCGATCGCCGCCCGGATGTCCTCGGCGAGCTGCGCCTCGCCCCGCAGGAAGCCGAACATCTGCCAGAAGGCGTCCAGCGCCTCGCGCGGCTGGGCGCCGGCCCGCGCTTCCGGCGGAAGGCCGGCGGGCCGCAACACCACGGCTGTTGCCGCCGCGGTGGGGCCACTCTCGAGGTGGGCGATCAACTCGGCCGAGTCAAGGCGCTCGGCCTGCGGGATCCAGGCGAGAAGGGCATCCCTGACCTGCTTCGCCGGCCCCTCTGGGAGGTCGAGGAGCGCAAGCGGCTCCTCGATCTCGGGCAGCAGCCCGGGGTGGTGGAGGCAGATCGCCACCAGGATGCGCGCGCGCTCGGCCTGCACCGCCCGGGCATCGGGGACGGGTCGCGGATGGCGGGGGGCGGCGGCGGGCCCCGGGCGGCGGCGGGAGAGGGCGAAGAAGCGGTCGAGCAGGGCGCGGCGGAACTCGGCCGCCAGGGCACGGTCCGGGATGGACTGCGCCGCCTGTGCCAGGCGGTGGCGAATGGCGGCGCGCGCCTCGGGCGCTTCGGGCAGCGTCGTTCCGGCGATGAGCGAGAAGAGCGCCTCCGCGAGCGGCCGCGCGGCGTCCAGCACCGCCTCCATCCCGGCCGGGCCGCGCCTGGCGAGCAGCGAGTCCGGATCCTCGCCCGCGGGCAGCGCGGCGAAGAGGAGGGTGCGCTCCGGGCCGAGCAGGGGCAGCGCCACCTCCGCCGCGCGCCCCGCCGCCCGCGCGCCCGCCGCGTCCCCGTCGAAGCAGAGCACGGGGGCGGGGCTGATGCGCCAGAGCGTCTCGAGCTGTTCGGGCGTCAGCGCCGTGCCGAGGGGGGCCACCGCGCCGGCGAAACCCGCCTGATGGAGGGCGATCACGTCCATGTAGCCCTCGACGACGAGGAGGCGGGCGCCGCGGAACACGCCCTCGCGCGCGAGGTCGAGCCCGTAGAGGCTGCGGCGCTTGGAAAACAGCGCCGTCTCCGGCCCGTTCACGTATTTGGGCTGGCCATCGCCCAGGATGCGCCCGCCGAAGCCGATGGTGCGGCCGCGCCGGTCGCGGATGGGGAACATCACGCGGTTGAAGAAGAGGTCGGCAGGCGGCCCCTCCTCGCGCGGCTGCATCAGCCCGGCCTCGACGAGCTGGGCGGGCTCGATGCCCTGCGCGCGCAGCTCGGCCGCCAGCGCGCCGCGCCCCCCGCCGGACCAGCCCAGGCCGAAGCGGGCGATGGTCTCGTCCGAGAGGCCCCGGCGGCGCAGATAGGCGAGGCCCTCCGCCCCCTCCGGGGCGAAGAGGCGGCGGCGGTAGGCGGCCTCGGCGGCCTCCAGCACCGCGTGCAGATCGCGCGCGCGCTGGTCGCGGGCGCGGGCCTCGGGGCTGGGCTTGGGCAGCTCCATGCCCGCCTCGGCGGCGAGCCGCTCCACCGCCTCCATGAAGCCGAGCCCCTCGCAGCGCATCAGCCAGGCGAAGGCATCGCCATGCGCGCCGCAGCCGAAGCAGTGGAAGCTGTCCTCGTAGACGTAGAAGGAGGGCGTCTTTTCAGTGTGGAAGGGGCAGAGCCCCTTCCAGTTCCGCCCGGATTTCGAGAGCCGCACGCGCCGGGCGGCGAGCGCCGGCATGGGGGTGCGGGCGCGCAGCTCGTCGAGGAAGGCGGGGGGCAGGGCCATGGGGCGGGATGTAGCAGGAGAGGCGGCCGGGCGGACGGGGGAAGCAGGGTTCCCGCTTTCGGAACGCTCGCGGAAAGTCCGACAGCCCGGCTTGTATTTTCAGAACTTCCTGAACATACTCGTGGCCATGGACCTCCCCCCCGCCACCGCCGCCTTCGTCCTCCACTTCGGCGAGATGGGCTCGCGCTGGGGGATCAACCGCACCGTGGGGCAGATCTACGCCCTGCTCTTCCTCTCCGAACGCCCCCTGCCGGCCGACGAGATCGCGCAGAAGCTCGGCTTCTCCCGCTCCAACGTCTCCATGGGGCTGAAGGAGCTGGAGGCCTGGCGCCTCGTGCGCCTGCAGCACCTGCCCGGCGACCGGCGCGAGCATTTCTCCACGCCCGAGGATGTCTGGCAGATCGTGCGCATCCTCGCCGAGGAGCGCCGCAAGCGCGAGGTGGACCCCACCCTCACCCTGCTGCGCGACACGCTGATGCAGCGGCCCGCGAGCCCCGAGGAGGCGCACGCCCAGGCGCGCATGCAGTCCCTCTACGACGTGATCTCCCTGCTCACCGGCTGGATGGACGATGTCCAGACGCTGCCGGACGAGCGGCTGATCGCGCTGCTCAAGCTCGGCGGGCGCGTCGCCCGCGTGCTGGAGGCGACCGAACGCTTCCAGGAGATCGTCACCCGCAGGCCGCGGCGCCCCCCGGGCGCGAGGGCCGCCGCGAAGAAAGGCTGACCCATGGACCCCGTGCTGCTCGCGCGCATCCAGTTCGCGGCGAACATCTCCTTCCACATCCTGTTCCCCACCATCACCATCGCGCTGGGCTGGCTGCTGCTCTTCTTCAAGCTGCGCTTCAACGCGACGCGGGACGAGGCCTGGATGGAGGCCTACCGCTTCTGGGTGAAGGTGTTTGCGCTGAGCTTCGCCCTCGGCGTCGTCTCGGGGCTCACCATGAGCTTCCAGTTCGGCACCAACTGGCCGGGCTTCATGGAGCGCGTGGGCAACATCGCGGGGCCGCTGCTGGCCTATGAGGTGGTGACGGCCTTCTTCCTCGAGGCCTCCTTCCTCGCCATCATGCTGTTCGGCTATCGCCGCGTGCCCGACTGGCTGCACACCCTCGCCACCGTGCTGGTGGCGGTGGGCACCTCGCTCTCGGCCTTCTGGATCCTGGTGCTGAACTCCTGGATGCACACGCCCGCGGGCTACGAGATCCGCGACGGCGTGGCGCACGCGACCGACTGGTTCGCCATCGTCTTCAACCCCTCCATGCCCTACCGGCTCGCGCACATGCTGCTCGCCTCGGGGCTGACGGCGGCCTTCCTGATCGCGGGCCTCTCGGCCTGGCGCTGGCTGCGCGGGGACCGTGCGCCCGGCGTGCTCAAGGCGCTGCGCACCGGCGTGGTGCTGGGGGCGGTGCTGATCCCGGCGCAGATCCTCGCGGGCGACCTGCACGGGCTGAACACGCTGAAGCACCAGCCGCAGAAGGTGGCCGCCATGGAGGGCGTGTGGGAGACCGAGCGCGGCGCGGCGCTGCGCCTCTTCGCCATCCCCGACGAGGCGAACCGCACCAACCGCTTCGAGATCGCCATCCCCAACATGGCCTCCCTCATCCTCACCCATGAGTGGGAGGGCGAGGTGCGCGGCCTCAACGAGTTCATCGGCGAGCACCCGCCGGTGGCCCCGGTGTTCTATGCCTTCCGCGTCATGGTGGGGGTGGGCGTGCTGATGCTGCTGGTGGGCTGGTGGGGCGCCCTCGCCCTGCGCCGGGGCCGCGCGCCCGGGCGCTGGCTGGCCCGCGCCCTGGTGGCGATGACCTTCTCGGGCTGGGTGGCCACCCTCGCGGGCTGGTATGTCACCGAGATCGGCCGCCAGCCCTGGCTGGTGACCGGAATCCTGCGCACCGGCGAGGCCGCGGGGCCCGTGCCGGCCGCGACCATCGGCGTCTCCCTCGCGCTCTACCTCGCCATCTATGCGGTGCTGCTGGCGGCCTACATCGGCACGCTCTACCACCTCGCGGCCAGGGGCGGGCGGGCGGGCGAGGAGGTGCGCACCGGCCCCTTCCGGCCCCAGCCCCAGCCGGCGGAGTGAGCGCGATGGAGACCCTGCCCCCGGGCGCCTGGCTGCCCATCGCCTTCGCCCTGCTGATGGCGCTCTCCATGCTGCTCTACGCCATGCTGGACGGCTTCGACCTCGGCGTGGGGGTGCTGCTGCGGCGCACGCCGGAGGAGGCGGAGCGCGACCGCATGATCGCCTCCATCGGCCCCTTCTGGGACGCGAACGAGACCTGGCTGGTGCTGGGGGTGGGGCTGCTGCTCGTGGCCTTCCCCGCCGCGCACGGGATGATCCTGACCGCCCTCTACCTGCCGGTGGCGCTGATGCTGGCGGCGCTGATCCTGCGCGGGGTGGCCTTCGAATTCCGCGCCAAGGCGCCCGAGGGGCAGAAGCCGCGCTGGGACATGGCCTTCCAGGCCGGCTCGGTGCTGGCCGCCTTCAGCCAGGGCTGGATGCTGGGCAGCTACATCCTGGGCTTCGCCGAGGGCTGGGGGGCGCTGGTCTTTTCCGTCCTCGTCGGGCTGATCGTCGTGGCCGGCTACACGCTGATCGGCGCCTGCTGGCTGGTCTGGCGCACCGAGGGCGCGCTGCAGGCGCGCGCGGCGGCCTGGGCGCGCGGCGCGCTCTACGCCACCTGGGGCGGCGTGCTGGTGATCAGCGCAGCCACCCCGCTCGCCAGCCCGCGCATCTTCGAGCGCTGGTTCGACTTCCCCGAGGTGCTGGGGCTCGCGCCCATCCCGCTCGCCACCGGCGCGCTGTTCCTGCTGCTGCACATCTTCCTGCGCCGCTTCCCGCGCGCGGACCACGCGCTGGACTGGGTGCCCTTCGCCGCCACCTGCGCCATCTTCGCGCTGTGCTTCCAGGGCCTCGCCTATTCCTTCTGGCCCTATATCGTGCCCGAGCGGCTGACCATCTTCGAGGCCGCGGCGGCGCCGGAGAGCCTGCTCATCATCCTGGTGGGTGCGGGGCTCGTGCTGCCGGTGATCGGGCTCTACACGGCGGTGATCTGGCGGGTGTTCGGGGGCAAGGCGCGGGAGCTGAAGTATGACTGAGCCCCGCGCGGGGCTTTTCAGCGCCCCGCGCGCGGTCCATCTCTGGGGGGAGGAGTTCCCCCCCCATGAGCGACACCCGCGCACCCGTCCCCGTCACCGTGCTGACCGGCTATCTCGGCGCCGGCAAGACCACGCTGCTGAACCGCATCCTCACCGAGAACCACGGCAAGCGCTTCGCCGTGGTGATCAACGAGTTCGGCGAGCTCGGCGTGGACAATGACCTCGTCGTGGACGCCGACGAGGAGGTGTTCGAGATGAACAACGGCTGCATCTGCTGCACCGTGCGCGGCGACCTCATCCGCATCCTCTCCGGGCTGATGCGGCGGCGCGAGAAGTTCGACGGCATCATCGTGGAGACGACGGGCCTCGCCGACCCCGCCCCCGTCGCGCAGACCTTCTTCGTGGACGAGGACGTGAAGCGCGCCACGCGGCTCGATTCCATCGTGACGGTGGTGGACGCGAAGCACCTCTCCCAGCGCCTGAACGACTCGCGCGAGGCCGAGGAGCAGATCGCCTTCGCCGACCTCATCCTGCTCAACAAGATGGACCTCGTGACGGAGCAGGAGGCCGCCGCCGTCGAGGCCAAGGTGCGCGCCATCAACCCCTATGCGGAGATCCTCCGCTCCACGCGCTCGGCCGTGCCGGTGGAGCGCGTGATCGGCCGCGACGCCTTCAGCCTGGAGCGCATCCTGGCGCGCGAGCCGGAGTTCCTCTCCGGCGAGGACGCGCACGAGCACGACAGCGAGGTGACCAGCGTGAGCTTCGAGGTCTCCCGCCCCATAGACCCCGAGAAGTTCAACGCCTGGATGACGGAGCTGCTGGCCAGCAAGGGCCAGGACCTGCTGCGCACCAAGGGCATCCTCGCCTATCCGGGCGAGGACCGCCGCTTCGCCTTCCAGGCCGTGCACATGATCGCGGATGGCGACTTCATCTCGCCCTGGAAGCCCGGCGAACCCCGGCGGTCGAAGATCGTCTTCATCGGGCGCGACCTGAACCGGCCCGTCCTGCGCCGGGGCTTCGAAGCCTGCCAGGTGGAGGCGTGAGCGCGAGCGCGGAGATCGCCTACCTCCTCGACTCCCGCGGCGTGGCGCGGGAGCTGGGGGCCTGGGTGGTCGGCCTCGGCTTCGGGCGCGAGGGGCAGAGCCTCGCCTTCGGCCTGGGCGATGGCAGCGTGCATGTCGCCGACCCGCGCAACCCGGGCGCCGACTGGGCACGGGTGGAGGCGCACAGGGGCGCGGTGCTCTCGCTCTGCCCCGATGCGGCCGAGGGCGTGCTGACGGGGGGCGATGACGGGCGCCTCGCGCGCGTCACCCCCGCCGGCGCGGTGGAGGAGGTGGCCGCCTTCGGCCGCAAATGGGTGGAGCATGTCGCGGCCCATGAGTCGGGCCTGCGCGCGGCGGCCGTGGCCAAGGCCGTGCACGTGCTGGACGCGACGGGGCAGGTGCTGAAGTCGCTGCCCCACCCCTCGACGGTGGCCGGGCTCGCCTTCGACGCCAAGGGCAAGCGCGTGGCGGCGAGCCACTACAACGGCGCCTCGCTCTGGTTCGTCGCCGCGCGCGAGGACAAGCCGCGGCTGCTGGAGTGGAAGGGCAGCCACCACGCCATCGCGATCCACCCCGACGGCGGCCATGTCGTCACCGCCATGCAGGAGAATGCGCTGCACGGCTGGCGCCTTGCCGACGGGCAGCACATGCGCATGTCGGGCTACCCGGCCAAGACGCACAGCCTCTCCTTCAGCGCCAAGGGGCGCTGGCTCGCCACGAGCGGGGCGGAGAGCGTGGTGCTCTGGCCCTTCTTCGGCGGCGGGCCGATGGGCAAGGCGCCGACAGAGCTCGCGGGCGGGGATTCCGTGCTCTGCACCCGGGTCGCCTGCCACCCCCAGCAGGAGATGGTGGCGGCCGGCTTCGAGGACGGGCTGGTGCTGCTGGCCGACATCGCCTCGGGCCGGGTGCTGCCCATCGCGCCGCCCGGGCGCGGCGCCGTCTCGGCGCTCGCGTGGAACGCGACCGGCGCGCTGCTCGCCTTCGGCACCGAGCAGGGCTTCGCCGCGCTGCTGGACCTCTCCCGGCGATGATCCTGCGCACGGAGCAGCTCGTCATGCCCGCGCTCGGCCTCGGCACCTGGCCGATGCAGGGGGCGGCGTGCCAGGCGGCGGTGGAGAGCGCGCTGGCGCTCGGCTACCGCCACATCGACACGGCCGAGATGTACGGCAACGAGGCGGCGGTGGGGGCGGCGCTGCGCGCCAGCGGCCTGCCGCGCGAGGCGCTGTTCGTCACCACCAAGCTCTGGTGGGACAAGCCCGACGGGCCGCGCTTCCGCGCCGCCGCCATGGCCTCGCTCGAGCGGCTGGGGCTCGCGGCGGTGGACCTGCTGCTGATCCACTGGCCCTCGCCGGCGCTCGACCTGCCCTCGGTGCTGGAGGCGATGGCGCGGCTGCGCGAGGAGGGGCGGGCGAAGGCGCTCGGCGTCTCCAACTTCCCGCCCGGGCTGCTGCGCCGGGCGCTCGACCTCGCCATCGCCCCGCTCGCCTGCCTGCAGGTGGAGCACCACGCCCTGCTCGACCAGTCGCGGCTGCTGGCGCTCACCGAGGCGGCGGGCATGGTGCTGACGAGCTACACCCCGCTCGGCAAGGGCGAGGTGGCGGCGCACCCCGCGGTGCGCGCCATCGCCGCGCGCCATGGCGCGACCGGGGCGCAGGTGGCGCTGGCCTATCTGCTGGGCAAGGGCCGGGTGGCGGCCGTGCCCAAGGCCGCAAGCGCGGCGCGCCAGGCGGAGAACCTGGGCGCCCTCGCGCTGCGCCTCGCGCCCGAGGATGTCGCGGCGCTCGATGCGCTGCCGAAGGACCGCCGCTTCGTGAACCCGTCCTTCGCCCCCGACTGGGCCGCCTGATCACGCCCCCCAGCGCGCCAGCCAGCCGAGGTCGTGGCAGAGGATGAGATCCTCGTAGCGGCGGTCGGACATCAGCACCTCGTGCACCAGCGTGGAGCGCGCCAGCGCGCCCTCCACCGCCACGGGCCGCCCCTCGCGCAGCACGAGGAGGTGGGGAAACAGCGCCGCCCACTCCTCCATCACGCGGAAGGGGTTGCGGTCGGCGAAGCGCATCAGCGTCCAGAGGTTGAACTCCACCTGCACCAGCGGGCGGAAGCGGCGCAGCGCCTCGCGCCCGCCCGCGAGCGCGGCCGGCTCGCTGCCCTCGAGATCCAGCTTGACGACATCGAGCCGCGGCAGCCCCGCGGCGACGGCATCGAGGGTGGTGACGGGCACGCGCCGGTCCTCGGCCCAGCCGGGCGGCGCCGGGGCGTCCGGCCCGGCGAGGAAGGCGACCGAGGCGTTGTCGCGCGGGACGCGCAGCACCGCCTCGCCCGGCGCGGCGCCCAGCGCCTCGGCCCGGCATTCGGCGCGCAGGAAGCCGTGCCGGGCGAGGTTCTGGGCGAGGTGCGGCCGCAGCGCCGCATTCGGCTCGAAGGCCAAGAGCCGCGCATGGCGCGGTGCGCCGAAGCCCATGGCGAGCGCACCGAGGCCGAGATTCGCCCCGCCATCCAGCAGCACCGCCCCCTCCCCGCCGTCGGGCAGCAGGGCGCGCACGAGGCGCAGCAGCGCCTCCTGCGCCGCCGCCTCCTGCGCCAGGGCGCGCGCGTAGCCATCGCCCGCCGGCGCGGAGAGGGAAAGGGTCCGCCCCCCGAGGCGCACGGGCGTCGCCTCGGCCGGCGGGGCGGCGAAGCCCGCCACCAGGCTCTCGCGCAGCGCGGCGAGGTCGGGCACCGCCGCCCCGGGCGGTGCGGGGGTGCCGAAGCGCAGACGGTGCCAGGCGTCCAGCGCCTCCGCGTCCGGCCGCGCGGCGACGCGCGGCACGAAGGGGCGCCCGCGCCGGGCCTGGTGCTCGGGGCTGGCGAGGAAGGCCGCCGCAAGGTCGCGCGGA
>JAOAIK010000037.1 GCA_026414745.1 Roseococcus sp. | reverse complement strand
CGCCCGCATGCCCGCCTGGCAGTACGTCTATGTGATGAAGAACCTCACCAAGTCCTACCCGGGCGGGCGCGAGGTGTTCAAAGGCATCACTCTTTCCTTCCTTCCGGATGCGAAGATCGGCGTGCTCGGGCCCAACGGCGCGGGCAAATCCACCCTGCTGCGCATCATGGCCGGTCGCGACCAGGATTTCGGCGGCGAGGCCTGGGCGGCCGAGGGCGCGCGCGTCGGCTACCTCGAGCAGGAGCCGCAGCTCGACCCCACCAAGACGGTGGGCGAGAATGTTCGCGCCGCCTTCGCCGAGCTCGAGGCGCAGCTCGCGCGCTTCAACGAGATTTCCGAGAAGTTCGCCGAGCCGATGAGCGAGGAGGAGATGAATGCCCTGCTCGCCGAGCAGGGCCAGCTCCAGGAGAAGATCGATGCCGCCGACGGCTGGGAGCTCGACCGGCGCATCGACATCGCCCTCGACGCCCTGCGCTGCCCCCCGGCCGAGAGCCCCGTGACGAACCTCTCGGGCGGCGAGCGCCGGCGCGTCGCCCTCTGCCGGCTTCTGCTCGAGAAGCCCGACCTGCTGCTGCTCGACGAGCCGACCAACCATCTCGATGCCGAGAGCGTGGCCTGGCTCGAGAAGACGCTGCGCGACTATCCGGGCGCGGTGCTGGTGGTCACCCACGACCGCTACTTCCTGGACAACGTGACGAACTGGATCCTCGAGGTGGACCGCGGCCGCGGCTACCCCTACCAGGGCAACTACTCCGCCTATCTCGAGCAGAAGAGGAAGCGGCTCGAGCAGGAGAACCGCGAGGAGCAGGCCCGCATCCGCGCGCTGGCCGCCGAGCAGGAGTGGATCGGCCGCACCCCCGCGGCCCGCCAGGCGAAGAACAAGGCGCGCATCCAGCGCTACGAGGAGCTGCTCGAGAAGAGCCAGGAGCGCGGGCCCGGCGAGCTCGAGATCCTGATCTCGCCGCCGCCCCGCCTCGGCAACCTGGTGATCGAGGCGGAGCACCTGCGCAAGGGCTACGGCAACCGGCTGCTGATCGACGACCTCTCCTTCAAGCTCCCGCCGGGCGGCATCGTGGGCGTGATCGGCCCCAACGGCGCCGGCAAGACCACCCTCTTCCGCATGATCACCGGCCAGGAGAAGCCCGACTCCGGCACGCTCAGGATCGGCGAGACGGTGAGCCTCGGCTACGTGGACCAGTCGCGCGACAGCCTGGACGACAGCAAGACCGTCTGGGAGGAGATCTCGGGCGGCGATGACGTGATCAACATCGGCAAGCGGCAGATCCCCTCGCGCGCCTACACCGCCGCCTTCAACTTCCGCGGTCCCGACCAGCAGAAGCGCGTCGGCGTGCTCTCGGGCGGCGAGCGCAACCGGGTGCACCTCGCCAAGATGCTGCGCACGCCGCACAACGTGCTGCTGCTCGACGAGCCGACCAACGACCTCGACGTGGACACGCTCCGCGCGCTCGAGGAGGCGCTGATGGAGTTCGCCGGCTGCGTCGTGGTGATCAGCCACGACCGCTGGTTCCTGGATCGCCTCGCCACGCACATCCTGGCCTTCGAGGGCGATTCCCACGTCGAGTGGTTCGAGGGGAATTTCCAGGCCTACGAGGAGGACAAGCGCCGCCGCCTGGGCAAGGACGCCACCGAACCGCACCGCATCAAGTACCGGCCGCTCGAGCGGTGACCGGCGCGGGCGGCCTGCGCGGGGAGCCCCGGGGATGAGCCAGCTCCTGAAGGCGCCGCGCACCGTCACCACGGCGCGCCTCTCCCTCCTGCCGCCCTGTCCGGAGCATCTGCCCGACCTCATCCGCCTCAAGGCCGACGAGGCCGTGTTCGGCTTCATGCTGCACGGCACCCGCACGCCGGAGCGCACGCGCGAGGAGCTCGAGGACGACATGGCCTTCTGGCAGGTGCGCGGCTACGGCACCTGGAGCGTCTTCGAACGCGACACGGGCCGCTTCCTCGGCATCGCGGGGCTGATGGAGCGGCCGGACGGGCGCGGCGTCGCGGTGCGCTTCGCGCTCTGGCCCGACTGCCGCGGCCGCGGCTATGCCCGCGAGGCGGCGCGCGCCGCACTCGATTTCGGCCATGCGGCGGGCCTCGCGCGGATCATCGGCGTGGCGCGCGAAACCAATGCACCGAGCCGGGCCGTGCTGACCGAGATCGGCATGCGCGAATGCGGCGAGTTCATGAACCGCGGCCACCGGATGGTGGTGTACGAAAGCCTGGCCGAGTCGCGGTAGGCCCCGGCCTCGGGGAGGCCGGGCGGAATACCGCCCGGCCCTTCGGCAGCGCCCCTCTCAGACGCTGTAGTACATCTCGAACTCGACCGGGTGCGGGGTGTGCTCGAAGCGGTACACCTCCGTCCACTTGAGCTCGATGTAGCTCTCGATCTGGTCCTTCGAGAACACGTCGCCGGCCAGCAGGAACTCGTGGTCCGCCTCGAGCGACTGCAGCGCCTCGCGCAGCGAGCCGCACACCGTCGGAATCCCCTTCAGCTCCTCGGGCGGCAGGTCGTAGAGGTCCTTGTCCATGGCGTCGCCGGGATGGATCTTGTTCTTGATGCCATCGAGGCCGGCCATGAGCATGGCGGCGAAGGCGAGGTAGGGGTTGGCGCCCGGATCGGGGAAGCGCACCTCCACGCGCTTGGCCTTCGGGCTCGTCGCGTAGGGGATGCGGCAGGACGCCGAGCGGTTGCGCGCCGAGTAGGCGAGCAGCACCGGCGCCTCGAAGCCCGGGATCAGCCGCTTGTAGCTGTTGGTCAGCGGGTTGGTGAAGGCGTTCAGCGCCTTGGCGTGCTTGATGATGCCGCCGATGTAGTAGAGCGCCGTCTCGCTGAGGTCGGCATAGCCGTTGCCGGCGAAGAGCGGCTTGCCGTCCTTCCAGATGGACTGGTGGACGTGCATGCCCGAGCCGTTGTCGCCGTAGATGGGCTTGGGCATGAAGGTCGCGGTCTTGCCGTAGCTGTGCGCGACGTTGTGGATGCAGTACTTGTAGATCTGCATCTGGTCGGCCATGCGCACGAGCGTGTTGAACTTCATCCCGAGCTCGTGCTGGGACTGCGCCACCTCATGGTGATGCTTCTCGATCACCACGCCCATCTCGCCCATGGTGGAGAGCATCTCGGCGCGCAGATCCTGCTCGCTGTCCACCGGCGGCACGGGGAAATAGCCGCCCTTGACCGAGGGGCGGTGGCCCATGTTGCCCTCGGGGAACTCCTTCATCGAGGCCTGCGGGCCCTCGACGCTGTCGAGCTGATACATCCCGTAGTTGCCGCCGGTGCCGAAGCGGACGTTGTCGAAGATGAAGAACTCCGCCTCCGGGCCGAAATAGGCGGTGTCGCCGATGCCGGTGCTCTTCAGATACTCCTCGGCCTTCTTCGCGGTCGAGCGCGGGTCGCGCGAGTAGCGCTGGCCGGTCGAGGGCTCATAGATGTCGCAGAACAGGATGAGCTGCGGCTTGGCCGAGAAGGGGTCCATGCAGGCCGTGGTCGCGTCCGGCATCAGGATCATGTCGGACTCGTTGATCGCCTTCCAGCCGGCGATCGAGGAGCCGTCGAACATGATGCCTTCCTCGAAGGTGTCCGGCTCGATGGTGGAGACGTGCTGGGCCGTGTGCTGCCACTTCCCGCGCGGGTCGGTGAAGCGGAAGTCCACATACTCCACGCTGTTCTCCTTGATCATTTCCATGACCTTGGAGACGGCCTCGGGGGAATTCATCGCCATGTCGCTGTCCTGTTGTCCTGCGTCCCTGTTGGAGTTGCCGCGCCGCTCCCCGGCCCGGGGCGCCCGCGCGGCCGCCGCATCCGCGGCCAGGGACGCCCCCGCGCCGCGCATGCCGCGCTGTGCTGGTGGCCGCGGCGGGGACCGCGCCCCGCCTGCGGCCGGAAACTCACACCGCCTCCTCGCCGCGCTCGCCGGTGCGAATGCGGATCACCTCCTGGATGTCGGAGATGAAGATCTTGCCGTCCCCGATGCGGCCCGTGCGCGCCGCCTGCTGGATGGCCTCCACCGCCCGCTCGACCATGTCGTCGGCGCAGACCACCTCGATCTTCACCTTGGGCAGGAAGTCCACCACATATTCGGCGCCGCGGTAGAGCTCCGTGTGGCCCTTCTGACGGCCGAAGCCCTTGGCCTCGACCACGGTGAGGCCCTGCAGCCCGATCTCGTGCAGCGCGTCCTTCACCTCGTCGAGCTTGAAGGGCTTGATGATGGCCTCGATCTTCTTCATCGCATCCAACTTCGCTGTGAACGGGCGTAAGGCGGCCCGCGGCGTTTCCCCGGCGCCGCCGCGCAGGTCGTTCCGCCCGCGCCGGAGGCCCGCGTGTTTTGCACGCGGGCTGCGGCCGGCGCAATCGTCGGCTCCTCCCGAAACCACCCCCGCCGGACCCCGTGCCCGCCTTGTTTCCGGGCAGAATGACTGCAATCTGGGCACGCCCACCCCCACCTCCGCGTTGGGCGGGGGGAAGAGCCGTGCTAAGCACCCAGGCTCGTTTGCCTTTCGGGGAGGTCTGCCGTGCAGCCGATGAATCATCTGCTCTCCGCCACCGGCACCACCATTTTCACGGTGATGTCGGCCCTGGCCAACGAGCACGGCGCGATCAACCTCGGCCAGGGCTTCCCCGACTATGACGGCCCGCCCGACGTGATCGAGGCCGCGGCGGCAGCGCTGAAGGACGGGCGCAACCAGTATCCGCCTATGACCGGCGTGCCCGAGCTGCGCCGCGCCGTGGCCGAGGCGAACCGGCGCTTCTACGGGCTGGCGGTGGACCCGGACCGCGAGGTGGTCGTCACCTCCGGCGCCACCGAGGCCATCACCGCCTGCCTCATGGCCGTGCTCAACCGGGGCGACGAGTGCGTGCTGATCGAGCCGCTCTACGACACCTACCTGCCCGTGGTGCGGCTGCTCGGCGCCATCCCGCGCCTCGTGCGCCTCGCCCCGCCGAAATGGGAGCTGCCGCGCGCCGAGCTCGCCGCCGCCTTCGGCCCGCGCACCAAGGCCATCCTGCTCAATACGCCGATGAACCCGACGGGCAAGGTGTTCACCGCAGCAGAGCTCGCCTTCCTCGCGGAGATGATCCAGCGCCACGACGCCTATGCTATCTGCGACGAGGTCTATGAGCACCTGACCTATGACGGCTGGAAGCACATCCCGCTGATGACGCTGCCCGGCATGCGCGGGCGCTGCATGCGCATCGGCAGCGCGGGCAAGACCTTCAGCCTGACCGGCTGGAAGGTGGGGTACGTCACCTGCGACGCCGCGCTGCAGCCCAATGTCGCGAAGGCGCACCAGAACCTCACCTTCACCACGCCGCCCAACCTGCAGCGCGCGGTCGCGGTGGGCCTCGCCAAGGAGGACGCCTATTTCGAGCGCCTGGCGACGGAGCTCGCCGCGCGCCGCGACCTGCTGACGGAGGGGCTGCGCGGGCTCGGCTTCGCCACCCTGCCCGTGCAGGGCAGCTATTTCGTGACGGCCGACATCCGCTCCATCGGCTATGCGGGCGATGACGTGGCTTTCTGCCGGCAGATCACCGAGGAGGCGAAGGTGACGGCGATTCCCGTCACCGCCTTTTATGCGGGCGAGAATCCGCCGAACCACTACGCGCGCTTCGCCTTCTGCAAGAACGAGCCGGTGCTGCGCGAGGCGCTCTCCCGCCTGGGCGCCTGGATCGAGGCGCGCCGCGCCGCACCCCGCGCGGCCCGCGCCTGAGGGACGCGCGCGCCGCCTCAGCGCCCCGCGAGGCCGAGCGCCTCCCGCACGCGCTTGTCGAGGCCGCCCGCGGGCAGGCCATTCTCCTGCCGGAAGCGCGCGATCGCGGCCAGGGTGCGCGGGCCGATCACGCCATCGGCCGCGCCGACCTCGCGGTAGCCGAGCGCCTGCAGCCGCCGCTGCAGGCGGATCGCCTCCTCGGCCGGCGGCTGCGCCTCCGGACCCGGCGGCGTGGCGAGCACGCGCCGCACCTTGTCGAGCCAGGCCTTGCGGTCGGCAAGGCCGTTCGTCCCGCCGTTGATGATCCGCGTCACCGCCACGAAATCGCCCGTGTCGCAGACCGGGTTCAGCGTCTTCCACTGCCAGAAGCCGCAGGCGACGAGCAGCGCATGGGCGGGCGCGCAGGCGAGCGAGGGGTCGGCCTCCAGGTCGAGGCCGACCAGCGCGCCGACCTCGCGGAAGGCATCACGCCCCGTCAACTGCATGTAGCCGTGTCCGCGATAGCGGAACCCGTCGCCGGAGGCGGGGGGACCGTTGCCCATCCGGTCCGCATAGACGAAGTTCGCGAGCTTCTCGGGGTTGCGTGCGTAGGGGCGCGCGGCCTCCAGGGTCGGGAAGCGGCGCGGCCAGACCTCCATCAGCCGTTCCGCGCTGTAGTTCATGTTCTCGGTCTCTATGGTGAGACCGCCGCTCTCGTGCCCCATCTGCGCCAGGAAGAAGTGCAGCCGCACCGGTTTGGCGGAGAGGCCGAAGCGGGGCAGGAGGCTGGGCGCCTGCGCGGCGAAGGCCTCGAGATGGGCGGCCGGCGCGCGCGGGAAGAGCGCGGCGAGGATGTCGGGGCTCAGCATCGGCGGCGCTCCGCGGCGAAGGCGGCTAGTCTCGCCACCCCGCGCGGCGCGCGCAACAGGAATGCGCGCCGCCGGCCGGGTTGACGGCCCGGCGCGCGCGGCCCTATTCCCCGCCCACCACGGCGGCCTTAGCTCAGTTGGTAGAGCGCCAGGTTGTGGTCTTGGATGTCACGGGTTCGAGTCCCGTAGGTCGCCCATCCCCGCCCTTCGCCCGTTCGCGTGACAAGGAATGCTTGCCCTTGCCGGGGTGGAGGGGGAGAATCGCGCATGGCCCCTCGCGCGGGGCCTGCAGGGAGAGCCGTCATGCACGCCCCGACCCCGCCGTCCGAGGTCGCGTTCGCGTCATCCCTGCGGCCTGCGCGCCCGCTGTCGCGTCATATCGCCCTGCTGGCCGGCCTGCTGCTCGCCCCCGCCCTCGGGCTCGGCGTGATGACCGCCATCGACCAGACGCGGCGCATCCGCGAAGGGCTGGAGACCGCCTTCTTCTACGCCGGCCGGGCCGCTGCCGTCGCCGTGGTGAAGGAGGTGGAGACGCGCGTCTTCCTGCTCGGCGCGCTCGCGGGCTCGCGCAGCCTCGATCGCGGCGAGGGGGACCGGGAGGGATTCCGTGCCGGCAGCCGCGCGGCGCTCGAGGCGTTCGGCGGTCGCATCCTCTTCCTCCCGGGGCCCGAGGGCGCCGGCGAATCCGATGCGCCCGGCCTGCTGCAGCAGCTCGCCGAGACCGCGCTGGCCCGCGGCGAGCCGGCCTTTCCGCTCCTGCCGCAGCCGGCGGGGCGTCCGCTGCCCTTCGTCATCGTTCCCATCCAGCGCCCCCAGGCGCGGCTCGGGGCCCTCGGCATCCCGATCGACCCGGCGGTGCTCGACGCGGCGCTGCGCCTGCCCGAACTGCCGGCGGGCAGCGCCCTCTTCCTGCTCGGTCCCGGCGGCGAGGTGATCGCCCGCTCCTCGGAGGCGGTGCTGCCCGGCCTCTCGCGCTGGCCGGAGGGGCAGGAAGCCGCGCTGCGGGCCGCGATCGGCATGGGGCTCGTTCCCGTCACCCTCGGCTCCGCCCGGCTCCTGATCCAGGCCGAGCCGGTGGAGCGCACCGGCTGGACCGTGGTGGTGGCGGAGCCCGAAGCCAGCTTCGCCGCGCGCTGGCGCGCGCCCGCGCTGCGCTACATGGCCGGCGCTGCGGCCATCGTCGCGGCCGGGCTGCTGGTGGCGGGCTGGTTCACGCGCCGGCTGCTCGCCGCCCTGCCGGGGCGGACCGAGAGCGCCGTCGCCGTCCGGACGGGGCGAACGCCCGGCTTCGCCCTGCGCGTGGCCGAGTTCGAGGCGGCGGAGGAAGCCATTCGTCAGGCCCAGGCGGCCCTGCGCCGCGAGGTCGACCGCTCCCGCGCCGTGGCGGCCGAGAACAGCCGTCTCGCGCGCGAGGCCGAGAACGACCGACGCCTGCTGCGCTCCGTGATGGAGTCGGCCCCGAACCCCATTTTCGTGAAGGACCGGGCGCTGCGCTACGTCATGGTCAACGAGGCCACGGCGCGCGCGATCGGCCGCCCCGCCCAAGAGATTCTCGGCCGGGGCGATGCGGACCTCCTGCCCGGCCATGTCGCCGAGCGCCTCACCGCCCAGGACCAGGAGGTGATGGCGCTCGGCGGGCCCATGGAGTTCGAGGACCGGCTTCCTTCGGGATCCGGCGGCGGGACCACGATCTTCCTCACCACGAAATCGCCCTGGCGGCACGCCGATGGCCGGCTGGCGGGGGTGGTCGGGATCGCCCGCGACGTGACGCGCCGGCGCGAGGCGGAGACACGCCTGCGCGCGGCCGAGGATGCGATGCGCCGCCTCGCCCGCGCCGACAGTCTCACGGTGATGAGCGTGGGCATCGCCCATGAGCTCAACCAGCCGCTCACCGCGGCGGCGAACTACCTGGCCGCGGCGCTGCGCTGGCTCGACCGCGCCGGGGGGGAGGGGACGGAGATGGCCGCGGCGCGCACCGCCATCGCCGAGGCGGTGGCCGAGACCCAGCGCGCCGGCGCCATCCTGCGCGGCCTGCGCGACTTCATCGACCGTGGCGTGGCCGGGCAGTCGGAGGTCGCGCTCGCGCCCTTGATCACGGAGACGGTGGGGCTGCTCGCCGCCGCGCGCGGCGGGGAGGAGCTGCCCGTGGCCCTCGAGCTGCCGGAGGCGCCCGTGGTCGTGCGCGCCGACCGGCTGCAGCTCCAGCAGGTGCTGGTGAACCTGCTGCGCAACGCCATCGAGGCGACCGAGGGCCTGCCGGAGCGCGGCCTCGCGGTGCAGCTCTCGGTGCAAGGTGGGCAGGCGCGGCTCAGCGTGCTGGATCGGGGGCCCGGCCTCGCGCCCGAGGTGCGTGCGCGGCTCTTCGAGCCCTTCGTCTCCACCAGCGCCCAGGGCATGGGCATGGGGCTGTCCATCTGCCGCACCATCATCGAGGCGCTGGGCGGACGCATCGCCGCAGAGGACAGGCCTGGCGGCGGCGCCGCCTTCGTCATCCAGCTTCCCCTGGCGCGGGAACTCCCATGACCGAGGTGGTGCATGTGGTGGACGACAACGCGGCGGTGCGGCGCTCGCTGGCCGCGCTGCTCGGCGCGGCAGGCCATGCGGTGGCCCTCTATGAAAGCGGGGAGGCGCTGCTCGCCGAGGCGGGGCGCGGCCTTGCCGGCGGCTGCGTGATCCTCGACGTGCGCATGCCGGGAATGGACGGGCTCGAGGTGCTCGCCGCCCTGCGCGCCCGGGAGGCCCCGCCGCCCGTCGTGCTCGTCACCGGCCACGCCGACATCCCGCTCGCCGTGCGCGGCATGCGCGCCGGCGCCTTCGACTTCGTGGAGAAGCCCTACACCGAGGCGCGCATCCTGGGCGCGGTGGAGGAGGCGCTCGCCGCTGCCCGCGCCGCCGGCGAGGCGCGCGAGCGCACGGCCTCGGCGCGCCGCCGCCTCGCCCTGCTCTCGCCGCGCGAGGCGGAGGTGCTCGCCCTGCTCGTCGAGGGGCAGCCCAACAAGCTCGTGGCCGCGCGCCTCGGCATCAGCCCGCGCACGGTGGAGGTGCACCGCGCGAAGCTGATGGAGAAGCTCGAGGTGCGCAGCCTGCCCGAGGCGGTGCGCCTGTATCTGCTGGCGGGGCAGTCGCCCTCCGGCTGAAGCCATGCCATGCTCCCCCGGGGCAGAGGGGAGGAACGCGCATGGAGCTGCCGGCCGAGGTGGAGTTCCGCGAGGAGGGCCCGCGCGAGGGCTTCCAGATCGAGCCGCGCGTCTATCCGCTGGAAGAGCGGGTGCGGCTGGTGGAGGCGCTGGCCGAGACGGGGCTGCGCTACATCCAGGTGGCGAGCTTCGTCAGCCCGCGGGCGGTGCCGCAGATGGCCGACAGCGAGCAGCTCTTCGCCGCGCTGCGCAAGCGCCCGGGCGTGACCTATGCGGCGCTCTGGCTGAACGAGAAGGGCTTCCTGCGCGCGCTCGCCACGCCGGGCGTGGATGTGCGCGCCCGCCTCGCCTACTACGCCTCCGACGCCTTCGCCCGGCGCAACAACGGCTGCTCGGCCGAGGAGATGGCGGCGCGCCAGCAGGGCTGGATGGCGCTCTACGCCGAGCACGGGCTGCGGGTGGAGACCATGACGGTGCTCGCCGCCTTCGGCTGCAACTTCGAGGGCGATGTGCCGCCCGAGCGCAGCGTCGCCGCCGCCCGCGCGGCCGAGGCGCTGTGCCGCGCCCAGGGCCATGGCGTGCCGAAGATCCTGCTCGCGGACACCATGGGCTGGGCGAACCCCGTGGCGGTGAAGCGCCTCGTGGCCGCGGTGCGCGAGGCGGTGCCCACGGCGCGCGTGGGGCTGCACCTGCACGACACGCGCGGCCTCGGGGCGGCCAACATGCTCGCGGGCCTCATGATGGGGGTGGACCTGTTCGACAGTTCGGTGGCCGGGCTCGGCGGCTGCCCCTTCTCGGCGCCGGGCGACATCACCGCCGCGGGCAACATCTGCACCGAGGACATGGTGTTCATGTGCCACGAGATGGGCATCGCCACCGGGGTGGATCTGGAGGCGCTGCTGGAGGCCGCGCGCCTCGCGGAATCCATCATCGGCCGGCGGCTGAACGGGCATCTGTTGCGGGCGGGCAGCCTCGCGCGCTTCCGCGCGGCGCGCGCCCTCGCCGCACGGGCATGAGGCCGATCGAGAGCGCGCTCGACACCTCGGGCGCGGTCTTCGCGGCCCGGCGTGCGGCGCTCGAGGAGAAGCTCGCGGCGCTGCGCGCGCTGGAGGCCGAGGCGGCGGCGGCCTCGGCGCGCGGCACGGCAGGCTGGGCGGCGCGCGGCAAGCTGCCCCCGCGCGAGCGTCTCGCGCGGCTGCTCGACGCCGACCGGCCCTTCCTGCCGCTGATGAGCCTCGCCGGATACGGCACGGAGGAGGATGCCGTGCCCGGCGGGGCGCAGCTCGCCGGCATCGGCTTCGTCGCCGGCACGCGGGTGATGGTGGTGGCCACCGATGCGGGCATCGCCGGCGGCGCGCTCAGCGAGATGGGCAACCGCAAGCTGCTGCGCTGCCAGGAGATCGCGCTCGAGAACCGGCTGCCCTTCCTGCACCTGGTGGAGAGCGCGGGGGCCAACCTGCTCAAGTATCGCGTCGAGAAGTTCGTGAACGGCGGGGCGATCTTCCGCAACCTCGCGCGGCTCTCGGCGGCCGGGATTCCCGTGATCACCTCGGTGCACGGGCCCTCGGCGGCGGGCGGGGCCTACATGCCCGGCCTGTCGGACCATGTGGTGATGGTGGAAGGGCAGGGGCGCGCCTACCTCGCCGGCCCCGCCCTGCTGCGCGCCGCGACCGGCGAGCAGGCCGATGACGAGGCGCTGGGCGGGGCGGCGATGCACGCGCGCGTCTCGGGCCTGTGCGAGCATCTCGCCGCCGACGACGCGGACGCGGTGGCGCTGCTGCGCGAGATCGTGGCGAGCCTCGACTGGCGCGCCGAGGCCCCGCCGCCGCCCGTGCCGCCCCGCCCGCCCCGGCATGATCCGGCCGAGCTCGCCGGCGTGATGCCCGCCGATTTCCGCGAGCCGGTGGACATGCACGAGGTGATCGCGCGGCTGGTGGACGACAGCGCCTTCCTGCCCTTCAAGCCCGATTACGGTCCGGCCACCCTCTGCGGCCGCGCACGCCTCGAGGGGCACGCCATCGGCATCCTCGCCAACAACGGCCCGCTCGACCCCGCCGGCGCCGCCAAGGCCACGCATTTCGTGCAGGCGGCGGCGCAGTCGGGCACGCCCCTGCTCTGGCTGCAGAACACCACGGGCTTCATCGTCGGCCGCGCCAGCGAGGAGGCCGGCATGGTCAAGCACGGCGCGAAGCTGATCCAGGCGCTGAGCAACGCGCCGGTGCCGCAGGTGACGCTGCTCTGCGGCGCGAGCTTCGGCGCGGGCAACTACGGCATGTGCGGGCGCGCCTTCGGCCCGCGCTTCCTCTTCTCCTGGCCGCTCTCGCGCACCGCGGTGATGGGGGCGGCGCAGGCGGCGGGCACCATGGAGATCGTGGCGCGTGCCGCCGCCGCCCGCCGCGGCGAGCCGCCCGACGAGGCGCGCCTCGCCGCCCAGCGCGCGGCCATCATGGCGAATTTCGAGCGGCAGTCCGACGCCTTCGTCACCTCCGGCCTGCTGCTGGACGACGGCGTGATCGACCCGCGCGAGACGCGCGCCATCCTCGCCTTCGTCTTCGCGACCATCCGCGAAGGGGCGGCGCGCACACTGAACCCCGTGCAGTTCGGAGTGGCCCGGCCATGATCCTCACCCCCGAGCACCGCGCGCTGATGGAGAGCGTGCGCCGCTTCGTCGCCGAGGAGATCGACCCCCATGTGGACGCGTGGGAGGAGGCGGAGTGCTTCCCCTCGCGCGAGCTGTTCCGCAAGGCAGGGCGGCTCGGCCTCTTCGGCATCACCAAGCCGGTGGAGTATGGCGGCCAGGGTCTCGACTTCTCCTTCTCCGTCGCGGCGGGAGAGGCGCTGGGCGCGATGAAGGCGCAGGGCGTGGGCATGGCGCTCTCGGTGCAGTCCGACATGGCCACCCCCGCCCTCGCCGAGTTCGGCAGCGACGCGCTGCGCGCCGAGTATCTCGCCCCCGCCATCGCGGGCGAGGTGGTGGTGGCCATCGGCGTCTCCGAGGCGGGCGCGGGCTCCGATGTCGCCTCCATCCGCACCGTGGCGCGCACCGACGGCGACGACTACGTGATCAGCGGCGGCAAGATGTGGATCACCAACGGCATGGAGGCGGACTGGGTCTGCCTCCTCGCCAACACCGGGGGCGACGATCCGCACCGCAACAAGAGCCTGATCGTGCTGCCGCTGCGCGAGCGCCCGGGCGGGCCGGACCGGCCGGGCGTGACCCGCCGCAAGATCCGCAAGTTCGGCATGTGGTGCAGCGACACGGCGCAGCTCTTCCTCGACGAGGTGCGCGTGCCGCGGCGCAACCGCATCGGCGAGGAGGGGCGCGGCTTCTTCTACCAGATGCGCCAGTTCCAGGAGGAGCGGCTGAACGCCGCGGCGCGGCGGCTGGCCATCGGCGGGCTGATCGAGCATGTGGCCGAGTATCTGCGCACGCGCGAGGCCTTCGGCCGGCCGCTGCTCGACAACCAGTTCATCCAGTTCAAGCTCGCCGAGCTCAAGACCGAGGTGGAGGCGCTGCGCGCCCTGACCTGGCGCGCCACCGAACTCTACGTCGCCGGCGAGGACGTGACCGAGCTCGCCTCCATGGCGAAGCTCAAGGCCGGCCGCGTCTCGCGCGAGGTGGCGGACTGGTGCATGCAGTTCATGGGAGGCATGGGCTATACCTGGGAGAACTGGATCAGCCGCGCCTATCGGGACTTCCGCCTCGGCTCCATCGGCGGCGGCGCCGACGAGGTGATGCTGCAGATCATCGCCCGGCGCATGGGCCTCGATGCGCGCAAGGGGCGGCGGTGAGGCTGCTCGTCGCCAACCGGGGCGAGATCGCGCGGCGCATCGCGCGCACCGCCCGGCGCATGGGCATCGCCGTGCTCGCCGTGCATTCCGCCGCCGATGCCGGCGCGCCGCATGTGCGCGAGGCCGATGCCGCCGCACCCCTGCCGGGGGGCTATCTCGACATCGAGGGGGTGATCGCCGCGGCCCGCGCGCTCGGCGCGACGGCGGTGCATCCGGGCTACGGTTTCCTCTCCGAGCGGGCCGCCTTCGCAGAGGCGGTGGCGCGGGCGGGGCTGGTCTTCGTCGGCCCGCCCGCGCGCGTCATCGCCGCCATGGGCGACAAGGCGCAGGCGAAGCGCCTGGCGCGGGAGGCCGGCCTGCCCTGCCTCGAGACGGCCGAGCCCACGGAGGAGGCCGCCCTCCGCCTCGGCTTTCCGGTGATGGTGAAGGCCGCGGCCGGCGGCGGCGGGCGCGGCATGCGCCGGGTGGAGACGGCGGCGGCCCTGCCCGAGGCCCTGGCGCTCGCCCGCCGCGAGGCCGAGCAGGCCTTCGGCGACGGACGGCTCCTGCTCGAACCCTGCCTCGATGGCGCGCGCCATGTGGAGATCCAGGTGCTGGCCGACGCAGCGGGCCATGCGATCCACCTCGGCGAGCGCGACTGCTCGGTGCAGCGCCGCCACCAGAAGCTGATCGAGGAGGGCCCCGCGCTCGAGCCCGCGACGCGCGCGGCCATGGGCGAGGCCGCGCTGCGCCTCGTCCGCGCCGTGGGCTATGTCGGCGCGGGCACGGTCGAGTTCCTCCTCGCCCCCGATGGCCGCTTCGTCTTCCTCGAGATGAACACGCGCCTGCAGGTGGAGCATGGCGTGACCGAGGCGCTGACCGGGCTCGACCTCGTGGAGTGGCAGCTGCGCATCGCGCGCGGCGAGCCGCTGACGCTGCGCCAGGAGGAGGTGAGCCTCTCGGGCCATGCCATCGAGGCGCGGCTCTGCGCCGAGGATCCGGCGCAGGGCTTCGCCCCGCAGGCGGGGCCGGTGCTGGCCTGGCGCCCGCCCGAGGGCCTGCGCGTGGATCATGCGCTGGAGGCGGGGCGCGACATCCCGCGCGACTACGACACCATGCTCGCGAAGCTCATCGCCCATGCGCCGACGCGCGCGGAGGCGCGCGAGCGGCTGGCCGCGGCGCTCGAGCGGACCGTGCTGCTCGGCGTCGCGAGCAACCGCGCCCTGCTCGCCGCCGTGCTGCGCGCGCCGCGCTTCGCCGAGGGGCCGCCCGATACCGGCTGGCTCGGGCGCGCGGCGCCCTCCCTGCTGGCGGAGGGCGAGGACAGCGCCCTCACCGCGCTGGGGGCGCTGCTGCTCGCCGGCATCCGGCACGACACGCCCCCGCCCTTCGCCGGCGGTCCCGGCCATGTGCTCGACCTCGAGGGGCCGCGCCGCGTCGCCATCGCCTGGGAGGGAGGATGGCGCGTGACGCTGGGCGAGGCCGTGCACCGCATCGCCCTCGCCCCCGGCCTCGCCACGGTGGATGGCGTGACGCGCCCCCTCGCCGTCGCGGGCGATGGCGGGGCGCTGCACCTGCACTGGGGGGCGCGGGATCTGCGCCTCGCGCGCCATGTGCCGCGCCGCGCCGGCGAGAGCGCGGGCGATGGCGTGCTCCGCGCGCCCTTCGCCGCCATGGTGGCGCGCATCGCCGTGCGCGAGGGCGATGCGGTGCGCGCGGGCGAGACGCTGCTGGTGCTGGAGGCGATGAAGGTGCAGACTCCCATCCTCGCCCCGCGCGACGGGGTGGTGGACTCGCTCCCCGTGGCGGGACGGCGCGAGGTCTCCGCCGGCATGCTGCTCGCCGTGCTGCGGGAGGCGTGATGCGGCCGCTCGAGGGCATGGTGGTGCTCGACCTCACGCGCGTCGTCGCGGGGCCCTGGGCGACGCAGCTTCTCGGCGATCTCGGCGCGACGGTGTGGAAGGTGGAGCCGCCCGGGGCGGGGGACGACACGCGCCGCATCGGCCCGCACCTGCGCGACGCATCCGGCGCGCCGACGCGCGAGAGCGCCTTCTACCTCGCCTGCAACCGCAACAAGCGCGGCCTCGCCATCGACGTGCAGCGGCCCGAGGGCGCGGCCCTGGTGCGCGACCTCGCCCGCCATGCCGACGTGTTCGTGGAGAACAGCAAGGCCGGCAGCCTCGAGAAGCTCGGCCTCGGCGCGGCGCAGCTGCGCGCCCTCAACCCGCGCCTCGTCACCTGCTCCATCACCGGCTTCGGCCCCGACGGGCCCTATGCGAGGCGCCCGGCCTATGACGTGATCATGCAGGGCATGGCCGGGCTGATGAGCACGGTGGGCGAGCCGGACGGCCCGCCCACCCGCACCGCCATCCCCGTCACGGATCTCTTCACCGGCATGACGGCGGCGGTGGGCGTGCTGGGCGCGCTGCTCAGGCGCGCGCGCACCGGCGAGGCCGGGCATGTGGACTGCGCGATGCTCGACGCCTCGGTGGCGATGACCGCGCACCTGATGCTCGGCTTCCTGATGACGGGAGAGGTGCCGGCACGCATCGGCAACTCCAACCCCGTCGCCGCGCCCTCCAACGTCTATCCCACGGCCGATGGGCATGTGATCGTCGGCGCGGGCAATGACCGGCAGTTCGAGGCGCTGTGCGCCGCGCTCGGCCGGGACGATCTCGCGGCCGATCCGCGCTTCGCCTCCAACGACCTGCGCGTGCGCCACCGGGCGGCGCTCGATGCCGAGGTGGCCGGGGCACTGCGCGCGCGGCCCACGGCCGCGTGGATCGCCGCGCTGGAGGCGGCCGGGGTGCCCTGCGGGCCCATTCTCGACATGCGCGGCGTGGCCGATGACCCGCAGGTGGCGCATCGCGGCCTGATCCGCAGCGTGCCGCATGCGGCAGGGGTGGCGGCGCCGCTGCTGCGCAGCCCGCTTCGCCTGTCGGGGGAGGAGGAGCCGCTCGCCGCCCCGCCGCCGCTCGGGGCGGATACGGCGGCGGTGCTGGGCGCGGTGCTGGGCCTCGACGAGGCCCGGCTGCGGGCGCTGGCGGCGGCGGGAGTGATCGGGCTGGGCGATGGCGCGGCCGGCGCGGCCGATCAGGGCCGGGGCAGGAACTCGACGAAGTACTCGTAGTTGTCGGCGTTGCCGAGGGCTCGCCCCGGCTCCTTGAGAGCGAGCTTGAGGGCCGCCTCGGGGCCGTAGCCGGCGTCCACCGTGCCGAGGGCGGCGTGGCTCGCCTCGTGGATGACGATGCCGAAGCGCGAGTCCCGCCCCTCGTCGGGCGCGGCGAAGAAACCCTGGCAGAAGCCCATCACCAGCCCCGCGGGGCGGGTGTAGGCGAGCGGGCCGCGCGCGCAGGCCTGGGGGTGCAGGCATTCGAAGCGGAAGGCGTCCTCGCGCGCCAGGGCGGCCGCGATGGTCTTGAGGTTCTGCGCCAGCACGGGGCGGGGCGCATCGCCGAACCAGCGGCGCACATGCGCGTGATCGGGCGCGCGGAAGAGGAAGGCGATGGCCTCGGCCTGGCGCGTGCGCGCGGTGGCGAAGGCGGTGCGGATCGCGCCCATCTGCTCGGCGCGGCAGCGGCCCTCGGCGGGGACGACGGGCGGCTTGACCTGTGCCCAGGCGGGCGAGACCGCGACCAGCAGAACGGCCAGCAGCGTGGCGCGGCGGGACAGGGCGGGCATGGGTCTCTCCTCCCGCGCAGCTTCAGGCGCGAGGCGGTCGAGCGCAAGCGGAGCCGTGGGGGGGACGGGGGGATGGTAGTGGTGGGCGGACTTGAACCGCCGACCCCGGCATTATGAGTGCCGTGCTCTAACCAGCTGAGCTACACCACCACGGAGCCGACACGGTCCCGCGCGGTTTAGGCCGCGGGCGCGGCAGGGTCAACATGTTCGGCGCGCGCCCAGGCGCCTCGCGGCGCGGAGCGGATCGTGCCTCCCGCCAGCACGCGCGTGCCCTGGTAGAGAACCGCCGCCTGGCCCGGCGCGGCGATGGCCGGCTCATCGGGCGTCAGGATCAGCGTGTCGCCGTTCCATTCCGCGGTCATCGGCTGGGGCTGCTCGCGCCCCCGCAGCTTCACGGTGACGCGCAGCGGGCCCTCGGGCGGGGCGATCAGCCAGTTCACCGCGCCCACCTGCACCCGCGGCACGGGCAGCGCCGCGCGCGGCCCCACCACCACGCGCCGGCGCGCCGCGTCCAGCGCGGCGACGAAGAGGCGCTCGCCCCCGCCGATGCCAAGCCCCCGTCCCTGACCCACCGTGTAGCGCGCAAGGCCGCGATGCGTGCCGAGGACCCGGCCCTGCAGATCGACGATCTCGCCCGGCGCCAGGGCCTCCGGGCGCAGCCGGCCGACCAGCTCGGCGTGGTCGCCCTCGGGCACGAAGCAGATGTCCTGGCTGTCGGGCTTCTCCGCCACCGGCAGGCCGAGCCGGGCGGCCTCGGCGCGCACCTCGGCCTTGCTCGCCATGCCGCCGAGCGGGAACAGCACGCGCGCGAGCTGCGCGGGCGTGGTCATGGCCAGGAAATAGGACTGGTCGCGCGCCGCATCGGCCGCGCGGTGCAGCTCGGGGCCGGCGGGCCCGTCCAGGCGGCGCGCGTAATGGCCGGTGGCCAGCGCGTCGCAGCCCAGATCCTCGGCCAGCTCCACCAGATCCTGGAACTTCACCGTCTGGTTGCAGGCAATGCAGGGGATGGGCGTCTCGCCGCGGGCATAGGCGTCGGCGAAGGGCTCGATCACGGCGCGGCGGAAGCGCGCCTCGCGGTCGAGCACGTAGTGGGGAATGCCCAGATGGGCCGCGACGTTGCGCGCGTCGTGGATGTCCTGCCCCGCGCAGCAGGCGCCCTTGCGGGCCACGGCGGCGCCGTGGTCGTAGAGCTGCAGCGTGGCGCCGATCACCTCATGGCCCTGCTCGCGCAGCAGGCCGGCGACCACGGAGGAATCCACGCCGCCCGACATGGCGACGAGGATTCTCATCGGGGCCCCCGTGAAGGCCGCATCGCGGGCTTCATGGGGTGAGGCTCATCGCGCCGCGTCCAGCCCCTGCTGCCAGAAGGCCTGCTCGAGCCGCGCCGCCTCGGCGAAGTCGCGCGCGAGCCTCTCGAAGCGCGCCTCCCCCCCATGGCTCTCGCCCAGGGCGTCAATGCGCGCCGCCGCCGCCTCGGCCAGGGCCTGGTAGTCGGGGGCGGCGTAGGTGTCGATCCAGGACTGGTAGGGGTTGCCCTGCGCCTTGCGGGCCGGATCGGCCATGATGCGCCGCGCCACCTCGCCATAGCCCACCGTGCAGGGGGCGAGGGCCACCTCGAGGTCGAGGATGTCGCCGGCGAGGCCGCGGTCGAGCACCCAGCGCGTATAGCTCACCGTCTCGGCGGTCTCGGGCACCGCGACCACCTCGCCCTCCGACAGGCCCCATTCGGCGCAGTACTTCAGGTGCAGCTTGGTTTCGTCGAGGATGGCGAGCACAGCGGCGGCCTTTTCGCGCATGGCGGCGAGGCTCTCGCCCTTCACCACCGCCAGCGCCTTGGCGCGGGCGAAGTGGATGAGGAAGAGGTAGTCCTGGATCAGGTAGTGGCGGAAGGCCGCGAGCGGCAGGGTGCCGGCCGAGAGCTGCCGCACGAAGGGATGCCAGGTGTAGCCTGTCCAGTCCGCGCCCGCGGCGTCGCGCAGGCGGCGGAACAGCCCGCCCTCGCGGCCGAAGGCGAGCGGGGAGGGCAGCGCGTCAGCCGCCGGCATTGCGGCTGCCCGCCGGCAGCTTCACCACCAGCCCGTCCAGCGCCTCGGTCATGATGATCTGGCAGCCGAGCCGGCTGGTCTCCTGCAGGTCGAAGGCGAGGTCGAGCATATCCTCCTCGTCCTCGGTCGGTTCGACCAGCTTGCCGTACCAGGCCGGGTCCACGATGACATGGCAGGTGGAGCAAGCGAGGCTGCCTTCGCAGGCGCCTTCGATGTCCACCCCGTGGCGGTGCGCGATCTCGAGCACGGACAGGCCGAGCGGCGCCTCCACCTCGCGGCGCGTGCCGTCGCGTTCGATGAAGGTCATCTTGGGCATGGACGAGGGCTACTCCGCGGCCGCTGGGGTGGAGGCGAGACGCCGCCAGGCTGCGCCGATCAGGGCGGCGGCCTGTTGCGCCTCCGCCGGCGAGGTAAAGCGGCCGAGGCCGATCCGCAAGGTGCGCAGGCACTCCTCCGGCGGCACGCCCATCGCGGTCAGGACATGCGAGGGCGCGATCTCAGCCGAGCTGCAGGCCGAGCCGGTGGAGAGCATCACCTCCGGCAGCTCCGCCAGCAGCTCGGCCGCCCGCACCCGGGGGAAGGTGAGATTGAGATTGCCCGTCACCCGCTGCTCCCAGGCGCCGTTCACGCGCAGCCCGGGGATCGCGGCCATGAGCCCCTCGAGCAGGATCTGCCGCTGGCCGGCGATGCGCCCCGCATCCAGCGCGCCCTCGGCGGCGGCGATGCGCGCCGCCTCGCCCAGCCCCACGACGAGCGGCGCGGGCAGGGTGCCCGAGCGCAGCCCCCGCTCCTGCCCGCCGCCGGAGAAGAGGGGGGCGAGGCGCACCCGCGGCCGGCGGCGGACATAGAGCGCGCCGATTCCCTTGGGCCCGTACATCTTGTGACCGGACAGCGAAAGCAGATCGGCCCCGATCGCCTCCACATCGAGCGGGATGCGCCCTGCCGCCTGCGCCGCGTCGGTGTGGAAGAGCGCGCCATGCGCCTTGGCCAGCGCGCCGATGGCCGCAAGGTCCTGCACCACGCCCGTCTCGTTGTTCACCGCCATGACGGAGACGAGGAGGGTGGGGACGGCGAGCGCCTCCTCCAGCGCCGCGAGGTCGAGCAGCCCGTCGCCCCGCACGGGCAGCACCACGGGCTCGAATCCCTCGGCGGCGAGGTCGCGCACGCTCTCGAGCACGCATTTGTGCTCTGTCGCGAGCGTGATCACCCGCCGCCTGTCCCCCGCGCCGGCGAAGCGCGCCGCGCCCTTGATGGCGAGGTTGTTGCTCTCCGTGGCGCCGGAGGTGAACAGGATCTCGCGCGGGTCGGCGCCGACCAGTGCGGCCACATGGGCGCGGGCCGCCTCCACCGCGGCCTCCGCGGCGCGGCCCATGGCGTGCTCGACGCTGTGGGGGTTGGCGAAATTCTCCTCCCACCAGGGGCGCATGGCGGCGAGCACCCGCGGATCGAGCGGCGTGGTGGCGTGGTGATCGAGATAGATGGGCCGGTTCGGGCGCATGGGCCCTATGTGGCGCGACGCTCGCGCCGTGACGAGAGGCGCGCGCGCATCTCCCGCCAGGCGACGAGGAAGCGGTCGGCCGCGTCCGGCGGCGCGTTCCAGGGCAGGGAGACGCGGATCCCGCAGCCGGCATCGGCGCCGAAGCCCATTGCCTCCAGCACATGCGAGCGCGCCACCCGGCCCGAGGAGCAGGCCGCCCCGGCGGAGACGCGCACCCCGGCGAGGTCGAGCGCGATCACCTGCGTCTCGGCCGGCACGCCGGGCAGGATGACGAGGCTGGTGTTGGGCAGGCGGGGCGCGCCCGCCCCCGCGATCACCGCCTCGGGGGCGAAGGCGCGCACCCCTGCCTCGATGGCGTCGCGCAGCGCGGCGAGGCGCGCCGCCTCATAGGGCAGGTCGATCACGGCGGCGAAGCCGGCGAGCGCGGGCAGCGCCTCGGTCCCGCCGCGTCGGCCGCGCTCCTGCCCACCGCCCGCGAACAGGGGCGGGCAGGGCAGGCCGGGGCGGAGCAGCAAGGCCCCCGCGCCCGGCGGGCCGCCCAGCTTGTGCGCCGAGAGGGCGAGGGAATCGGCGGCCGGCAGCGGCCCCTCGCGCGCCGCCTGCACCGCGTCCACATGCAGCAGCGCGCCATGGGCGGCGCAGAGGGCGGCGATCTCGGGCAGAGGGTGGCGCACCCCCGTCTCGTTGTTGGCGGCCATGGCGCAGACCAGGGCGGGGGGGCCGGCGCGCAGCGCCGCCTCCAGCGCCTCCAGCGCCAGCCTGCCATCGCCATGCACGGGAAGCGTCTCGGCCGCCGGCGCGGCGGCGCGCACGGCGGCGTGCTCGGTCGCGCCCGCCAGGATGCGCCGGCCCTGGCCGAGCGCATGCAGGGCCAGCGCGTTGGCCTCGGTGCCGCCCGAGGTGAACACCACCTCCCCCGGACCAGCGCCCGCCCGGGCGGCGATGGCGGCGCGGGCGCGCTCCAGCAGGGCGCGGGCGGCCCGCCCCGCGGCATGGACGGAGGAAGGATTGCCCCCGAGGTCGAGCGCCTCGAGCAGCGCGGCCCGCGCTTCGGGGCGCAGCGGCTCGGTGGCGTTGGCGTCGAGGTAGAGGCCCGCCGGCATGCGCCGCGCGAGGCGGGACGCGGTCAGCTCTTGCTCCATTCCTCCGCCGGCAGCGGGCTGGCCGCGCGGCCGAGCACCCGCCCGCGCACCACGTCTTCCAGTGTCAGCCCGTCGAGAAAAAGGCGGATCTGCTCGCCGAGCTCCGCCCAGAGGTCATGGGTCAGGCAGCGGCGGCCGGCGAGGCAGCCGGGCGCGCCGTCCTCGCAGCGGGTGGCGCGGATCGGTTCGTCCACCGCGTCCACGATGGCGGCGATGGCGATCTCCCGTGCCGGACGGGCCAGGCGGTAGCCGCCGCCCGGGCCGCGCGCGGAGGCCACGAGCCCGGCGCGGCGCAGCGGACCGAAGAGCTGTTCGAGATAGGCGAGAGAGAGCATCTGCGCCGCCGCGATCTCGGCCAGGCTCACCGGAGGGCTCGCCTTGCCCGGCGCGGGTGGCGGGAGCGCGTGCTGACGCGCGGCCAGTTCGACCATCGCCATGACCGCATAGCGGCCGCGAGTGGAGAGGCGCATGACTTCAACCTTCACACGCAGAGGGCGCCGGCAGAGGCGGCCAAGCCCCTGTACCCCGAATCACCTGCCCCGCCGGTGTCGGGGATCTTCGACACTATGTCGCAACTCGTCCCGCAAGTGGGGAGAAATCCGCGGCTGTCATCGCGCGAGGGAGGCCTTGCGCGGGCTGTCATGCGCCAGAAAGAAGGCTGCCATGCATCCGCCGCGGCGAATCATTTATGAAAACCGGGTTCGGCTGCGTATAGTGCGCGCCGCTTCGCGCCCGGGCGGTGCGGGGCACGCGGTCATCATCCTCTCGTTCTGCCGGCATGATGCGGGTCGATCGCCAGGGCACCTGCGTGTCGCGGCGATCCCCGATGGCGTGGCGGGCGGCGGCTGCGTTGCGTGGCATGGACCGGGCGGGTGCGGCGTGCGGCCGGCCGGCTGTCGGCCCAGCGGAAGATCGGCGCGGCCGGCGCTGCCGGGCGCGCCCAAGACAGAGACGGACGCAAGGACGAAATGCCTGAAGTCATGTTCGCCGGGCCGGATGGCCGCCTCGAGGGGCGCTACCACCACGCGAAGCGCCCCAATGCTCCCGTCGCCCTGCTGCTGCATCCCCACCCGCTGCATGGCGGGACCATGAACAACCGGGTGGTCCACAGCCTCTATGGCCGCTTCCAGGCCATGGGCTTCTCGGTGCTCCGCTTCAATTTCCGCGGCGTGGGCAAGTCCCAGGGGCGGTATGACGGCGGCATTGGCGAGATCAGCGACGCCGCCGCGGCGCTCGATTTCCTGCAGGCGGTGAATCCCAACGCCTCCATGCTCTGGGTCGCCGGCTATTCCTTCGGCGCCTATGTCGGCATGCAGCTCCTCATGCGCCGGCCGGAGATGGGGGGCTTCGTCTCCATCAGCGCCCCGGCGAGCCATTACGATTTCGGCTTCCTCGCGCCCTGCCCCTGCTCGGGCATGATCCTGCATGGCGAGGAGGACGAGCTCGTGCCGCTCAACAGCGTGCAAAAGCTGGTGGACAAGCTGAACACCCAGAAGGGCGTCTCCATCGACTTCCGCACCATTCCGGGTGCGGGCCACGTGTTCACGCCCGAGCAGGTGGAGACGCTCTCCGCCATGGCCGAGGATCATGTGCTCTCGGTGCTCAACCGCAACCGCCGGGCGCTGGCGGCCGACTGAGCGCCACCCGCTGCGCGCAGCCCGCGGGAAGGCCGGCCCGGCGTCCGCCGCGGCCGGCTTTTTCGTGGCCGCGCGGTGTCATGGACGGCGGCGGCGTGGGCCGGGCCTCAAGACGAGGGTAAGACACGGCTGATACGCGGCAAGGCCCCGGCTCCTCCCTTTAGGCCCGCTGCCGCCCATGCTCCGCCGCACCCTCGAAGCCCTCTCCATCCGCGCGCTGCTTGGATGTGTGATGGGCGTGCTTGCCCTCTTCCTCCTCGCCTTTGCCACCGACCTCGCCTGGCGCGGCTGGTCGCGCCACGCCGAGGCCGAGCGCGTCGTGAAGATGGCCGAGGCCGGGCGGGAGCTGTTCCGCGCCGCCGCCGCCACCCGGCTGGAGCGGGGCGAGGCAATGACGGCGCTGGCCGCGCCCGCCCCCGACCCGGAGGGCAGCCGCATCCGCCCCCGCCGCGCCGAGGCCGAGGCCGCCACCACCGCCGCCCTGGCCGGGCTGCGCGGGATGGGGCTGACGGAGAAGGCCCGCCAACTGGAGGCGAGCCTCGCCCCCGTGGTGGAGCTGCGCGCCGCGGTGGACGCCGCCCTGCGCCTGCCGCGCGAGCAGCGCCCGTAGGATCTGGCCCGGCGCTGGGCCGAGATGAGCCTCGCGCATGTCTCCAACCTCCTCGCCATCACGGAGGGGGTGGAGAACCTCGCCCTCGGGGCCGATCCCGCCGTGGACAAGCTCATCGCCATGCGGCGCGACGGCTGGACCGTGCGCAGCGCGGTGGGCGAAGTGATGTTGGCAATCTCAAGCGCGATCGGCGCCGGCCGCGGCTGGACGCCCGAGCAGTCCATCGCCGCGCTGCGCGCGCAGGGCCAGGCGGAGGGCGCCTGGGCGCGCCTCCTGGCTGCCGCCCCCGCCGCCCCGCCCGTGCTCCGCGAGGCGATGGCGGCCGCCACCCCGGTCGTGACCGGCGATCTCGCGACCACGCGCGCGCAGTTGCTGCCCGGGCTTCTGCGCGGCGAGCGCGCCGGGATGGACCACAACGCCTTCCGCAACCCGCAGATCGCCGGGCTCTCGCTGCTCAACCGCGTGCCCGAGGCAGCCTTCGAGGCGCTGGTGGCGCATGCCAAGGCGGGCGCGGCCCGGGCCGCCTGGGGCTTCGCCGCGGGGGCGGCGCTGCTGCTGGGCGCGCTGCTGCTGGTGGCCGGCGGGCTGGTCTCGGTGCAGCGCCTGCTGCTGCGCCCGCTGGCGCGCGCCACCGTCGCGATGGACCGCCTCGCCGCGCGCGACCTCGCGGTGGAGATCCCCGACTGCGAGCGGCCGAACGAGATCGGCGCCATCGCCCGCGCCCTGCAGAACTTCAAGGACGGGCTGATCGCCGCGCAGCGGCTGGCCGAGGAGCAGGCGGCCGCGCAGTCGGCCCGCCTCGCGCGCGCCGAGACGCTCAGCGCGGCCGCCGCGGGCTTCGAGGCCCGGGTGGGCGAGCTGATCGCCGCGCTGGCCGCCGCCTCGCAGGAGCTGGAGGCCAACGCCGCCGTCATGACGGGCACGGCCGAGCGCAGCGAGGCCGAGGCCGGGGCCATCGCGCGCGCCGCCGAAACCAGCCGAGCCGGCATCGAGAGCGTGGCCGGCAGCGCCGAAGAGCTGGCCGCCTCCATCGCCGAGATCGCCTGCCAGATCGCCCAGTCCCGCCAAGTGGTGGACGCCGCGGTGGCCGAGAGCCAGCGCACCGACGGCCTGGTGCGCGAGCTCGCGGCCGGCGCGGCGCGCATCACCGAGGTGGTGACGCTGATCCGCCAGATCGCGGCGCAGACCAACCTCCTCGCGCTCAACGCCACGATCGAGGCGGCGCGGGCGGGCGAGGCCGGCAAGGGCTTCGCCGTGGTGGCCGGCGAGGTGAAGACGCTGGCCGAGCAGACCGCGAAGGCCACGGAGGAGATCGGCGCGCAGATCGGTCAGATCCAGACCGCGACCAAGGACGCGGTGGAAGCCATCCGCGGCCTCGCCGGCACGGTGGGCAAAGTCAGCGAGATCAGCAACGCCATTGCCGCCTCCGTCCAGCAGCAGGAGGAGGCCACGCGCGCCATCAGCGGCAGCGTGCAGGAGGTCGCATCGGGCACGCGCCAGGTGGCGGGCAGCATCACCATCGTGAGCGAGCTGGCCGGCAGCACGGCCGGCGCCGCGGGCCAGGTGCGCGAGGCGGCGGGAGAGCTGTCGCGCCATGCCGCCTCCACCCAGGCGGAGGTCGCGCGCTTCCTCGCGGAGGTGAAGGCGGCCTGACGCGCCGCCCCCTGCCGCCGTGTGGCTCAGACCGTGAACTGCTCGGCGATGATCCGCTCCGACAGGCTGTGGTCGGGGTCGAAGAGCATGGTCAGGGTGATGGAGGGGTCCTCGCGCACCTCCACCCGGCGCACGTCGCGCACCTCGGTGTAGTCGGCGGTGGCGGAGACGGGGCGCTTGTCCGGCTCCAGCACCTCGAACACCACCCGCGCCGTGCTGGGCAGCAGCGCGCCGCGCCAGCGCCGCGGCCGGAAGGCCGAGATGGGCGTGAGCGGCAGCAGCTTCGCGTCCAGCGGCACGATCGGCCCGTGCGCCGAGAGGTTGTAGGCGGTGCTGCCCGCGGGCGTGCTCACCAGCACGCCGTCGCAGATCAGCTCCGGCAGCCGCACCTTGCCGTCCACGATGATGCGCAGCTTCGCCGCCTGGCGCGTCTCGCGCAGCAGCGAGACCTCGTTGATCGCCAGCGCCGCATGGGTGCCGGTGGCGCTGTGCGCCCGCATCCGCAAGGGATGCACCCGCGCGGCCTGGGCGGCGGCGAGGCGGGCGGGCAGGTCCTCCTCGCGGTAGTCGTTCATGAGGAAGCCCACGCTGCCGCGGTTCATGCCATAGACGGGCGGGTTGCGCCCGAGGAAGCGGTGCTGCGTCTCCAGCATCATCCCGTCGCCCCCCAGGGCGACGATGACATCCGCCTCCCCCGGCGGGCAATCGCCGTAGCGCGCCACCAGCCGCTCGCGCGCCTGCTGGGCGGCCTCGGTCTGCGCGGCGAGGAAGGCGATGCGCATGCTCAGGCGAGGCGGCGGTGCTCGAGCACCGGCATGTCGCGGCGCACCCGCCCGGTCAGCGCCGCATCCAGGCGCGCGGTGGCCCAGCCCACGCCGTCGCTGCACTTCGCCACCACATGCCCCCAGGGGTCGGCGATGAGGGAGTGGCCATAGACCTGGCGCAGCGCGCCGCGCTCCTCGTAGCCGCCATGCGAGGCGGCGGCGATGATCCAGCACTGCGTCTCGATGGCGCGGGCGCGCAGCAGCACCTCCCAGTGGTCCTTGCCCGTCATCAGCGTGAAGTTGGAGGGCACGAGGATCGCCTCCGCGCCCAGCCGCCGCAGCGCGAGATACTGCTCGGGGAAGCGCATGTCGTAGCAGATGGTGCAGCCGAAGCGCGTCCCGCCCGCCTCGAAGGTGACGAGCGAGTCACCCGCCCCGTAGAGCGCGCTCTCGCGGTAGCCGGTGCCGTCGGGGCCGACGATGTCGAAGAGGTGGATCTTGCGGTAGCGCGCGACCTCGCGCCCCTCGGGGTCGAAGACGAGGGTGGTGTTGAAGAGCGTCTCCGCCCCCCGCTCGATGAGCGAGCCGCCATGCACATGCACGCCCGCGCCGCGCGCCACCTCGCGCAGGAACTCGTAGGCCGGGCCGCCCGTGCCGCCGGGCTCGGGCAGCGCCTCGGCCGCCGCCTCGCGCGCCGCGCGCCCGCCGCCGAGGTTCGTCCAGGTCTCGGGCAGGCAGAGCATCTGCGGGCGGTCCGCCTCCAGCGCGGCCTGCATCAGCCGCCGCGCCTGGGCGATGTTGGCGGCCTTGTCGCTGCCCTGGTTCATCTGGATGACGGTGACGCGCATCCCTCCATCAAGCCACAGCCCCGCGCGCCCCGCTATCCCGGCGGGTGCTCGCGCAGCCAGTGGCGCGCGATGTCCTCGCGCCGGCACACCCACACGCCCGGCTGCGCCGCCACCCAGTCGAGCAGCCGCGCCAGCCCGATGGCGCGGCCGGGCTGGCCGATGATGCGGTTGTGCAGGCCCACGCTCAGCATCCGCCCGCCGGGCTCGGAGAGCAGCATCTCCACCGCGCCCTGGATGTAGCGGAAGAACTCCTCGCCGCCGGTGATGCCCTGGCGGATGAAGCGCGCGTCGTTGTGCGCCAGGTTGTAGGGGATGACGAGGTGCGGCTTGCCGTTCACCTCGCGCCAGTAGGGCAGCTCGTCGTCATAGGCGTCGCTGTCGTAGAGGTAGCCCGCCTCCGCGAGCAGCCGCCGCGTGTGCTCGGAGGGCGCGTAGCGGGTGTACCAGCCGAGCGGCGGCGCGCCCATGAGGCGCGCGATGAGGGCGGTGGCCTCGGCGATCCGCGCGCGCTCCACCGCCTCCTCCATGCCCGCGTGCATCTCCCATTTCCAGCCATGCGCCGCCACGTCCCAGCCCGCGGCGCGGATCGCGGCGGCGCACATCGGCGTGCGCTCCAGCGCGCGCGCCACGGCGAAGACGGTGCAGGGCAGGCCGCGCTCGGTGAACAGCCGGTGCAGGCGCCAGAAGCCCACCCGGCTGCCATAGGCGAACATGCTCTCGGCCGCGAGGTCGCGCCCCTTCACCGGCGCGCTGCTGCCCTCGGTCAGCCCCGCCTCGGATTTCGGGTCGCCGTCGGGCACGCTCTCCTCGCCGCCCTCCTCGTGGTTGATCACGAAGTTGAGCGCGACGCGCGCGCCGTTCGGCCAGCGCGGATCGGGCGGGCGGGGGCCATACTCCTCGAAGACGCGGCCCGGCGGCATCTCAGACCTGCTCGGAGCCGGGAACCACGCCGCGCGGCAGGGCCGCGACGTAGTCGGCCAGCGCGCCGGGGCGGGTGACCCACAGCCGCTCGCGCCGGGCCAGCACATGGCGCAGCGCCTGGCGCAGCGGCCGCAGCCGGTGCGGCTGGCCGAGGATGAAGGGGTGGAGCACCACGCTCATCACCAGCGGGCGGCGCTCGGACTGGGCCAGCATCTCCTCGAACTGGTCCACGATCATGTCGGCGAACTCGCGCCCCGTGTGGTGGCGCATCACCAGCGCCGGGCTGTCGTTCAGCTCGACCGAATAGGGCACGGAGAGGATGGGCCCGGCGCGGGTGCTCATCCAGAAGGGCTGGTCGTCGGCCGGCCAGTCCATCACATAGGTGAAGCCCGCCTCGCGCAGCAGATCGAGCGTGACGGGAGACTGCGCGATGTAGGGGCCGAGCCAGCCGCGCGGCGCCGCGCCGGCATGGCGCGCCAGCGCGTCGCGGCTCTCCTCGATCAGCCGGCGCTCGTCCTCCTCCCACAGCCCGTCCTGGCGTTCGGAGTTGGTGCGGCCATGGCCGATGAACTCGTCGCCGCGGGCGCGCAGCGCGGGCGCGATCTCGGGGCAGGCGTCCAGCGCCGCGCTGTTGATGTTGTGCGCGGCGGGGATCGCGAGCTCGTCCAGCAGCTCGAGCAGGTTCCACAGCCCCACGCGGTTGCCGTAGTCGCGCCAGGCATAGGCGCGCTGGTTCTGCACCGGCGCGGGGCCCGTCACGTCGGAGCCGAGGCCGGCGCGATAGGCGAAATGCTCGATGTTGTTGACCACGAGCAGCGCGAGGCGCGCCCCTCCCGGCCAGTCATAGACGGGGCGGGCGGGGATGGCGCTGTGCGCGTAGCGGCGGTGTTCGGGCAGCCTCATGGCGGCGAGCCTAGAGCGGATCGCACATGGCTGGAATCGGCCATGGCGTGAAGCCGCTCGGGCTGACGAAGCGAGAGCGGTGTCCCGTCATCTGGAAACCGCTCGCGCGCAGTTGCCCGGACCCGCCACTCGGCCGAACATCGCCGCCAGCGACGGCAGGGGAGGGAGGCCATGGCGGGCTGGGCGGCGCTGATGCAGGGCGAAGGGCTGGCGCGCTGGCAGGCGCTGCTCGCCGGGGATGCGGTGCTGCGGCGCTGGCTGCCCGGGGCGGCGGCGCGCTTCGCCTTCCTCCAGCCGGGCGCCGCCGTGACCCTGACCTTCGCCGACGGCCGCGCGGAGGCCACGCCGGGGGCCGAGGCGCCCACGCGCTTCACGGCCGAGGCCGGCACCTGGGCGCGCTTCCTCGACAGGCTGCCGGTGCGCCACCACCACAACCTCTTCGCCCTGCGCATGCGCGTGCCCGGCTTCGCGATGGAGGGCGAGGAGCTGCCCTGGCTGCAGCACGCGCATCTCCTGCGCCGGGCCTGCGAACTCGCCCGCTGGGCCCTGTCCGGCGCGGCGGGGCCCGCGCCCGAGAGCCTGCGTCCGCGCCTCGGCACGCCCGCACCCTGCCCGCAGGCGCAGGGCCGCTACCTCACGCTGCGCGCGGCCGGGCGCGAGGTGGTGGTCTATGCCGAGCAGCACGGGCAGGGGCGGCCCGTGCTCGGCCTGCACACGGCGGGCAGCGATTCGCGCCAGTTCCACCGCCTCGCCGCCGAGCCGGGGTTCCGCGCCGCCGGCCTCTCGCTGGTCGCCTTCGACCTGCCGGGCCATGGCCGCTCCCCGCCCATCGCCGCGCCCGGGGCCTGGGAGCTCACCACCGATCTCTATGCGGAGATCGTGCTCGGCTTCCGCGAGGCCTGGGGCTTCGCCGAGCCGCCCATCCTGCTCGGCGCCTCCATGTCGGGCGAGATCTGCCTGGAGTTGGCGCTGCGCGCGCCCGGGCGCTTCGCGCGCATCCTCGCCTGCGAGGCCTGCGAGCACATCCCCGGCCGGCGCACCCTGTTTCCGCTGCACCCGGCGGTGAACGCCATGGCCTTCACGCCCGAATGGATCGAGGGGCTGATGGCCCCGCAGTCGCCGGCCGAATGCGCGGCCGAGATCTGGTGGCACTACAGCCAGGGCGGCTTCGGCACCTTCCCCGGCGACATCCTGTTCTATTCCGGCGGCTGGGACGCGCGCGGGCGCGTCGAGCGCATCGACACGCGCGCCTGCCCGCTGACGCTGCTGACGGGCGAATACGACTATTCCTGCACGCAGGAGGCCTCGGCCGCGACGGCGGCGAAGATCCCGGGCGCGCGCTTCGTGCCCATGCCCGGGATCGGCCACTTTCCCTTCGCGGAGAACCCCGCCCTGTTCCTCGGCTTCCTGCTCGACGCTATTCGATCTTGACGCCCGCGGCGCGCACGATCGGGCCCCAGCGGTCGTATTCCTCGCGCACGAAGCGGTCGGTGGCGGCGGCGTCCATCCAGATGGGCTCGCTGCCGAGGTCGGTGAGGCGCTGCTTCACGCTCGCCACCTCCATCGCCTCGCGCGAGATCTGCGCGGCGCGCGAGAGCACCGCCGCCGGCGTTCCGCGCGGCGCGAAAAGCCCCGTCCAGGAGCGCACCGCATAGTCGGGCACGCCGCCCTCCATCACGGTGGGCAGATCGGGGCGCAGCGAGACGCGTTCGGCCGTGCAGACGGCGAGCACCCGCACCCGCCCCGCCTGCATGGGCGGGATCACCGTGGGCAGGTTCATGAAGGCGAGCGGGATGGTGCCCGCGATCAGGTCCGTCAGCACCGGCCCGCCGCCGCGATAGGGCACATGCGTCATGTCGAGCCCCGTGCGCATGCGGAACAGCTCCCCCGCCAGATGGTTGGAGGAGCCCACGCCGGAGGAGCCGAAGCTCATCCCCCCCGGGGTGCGGCGGATCAGCGCCACCAGCTCGGGAATGCTGCGCGCGGGCACGGAGGGGTGCACGGCCACCACGTTCGGCACGTCCACCCACATCGCCGCGCCGTGGAAGGCCTCGCGCACGTCATAGCCGAGATCGCCCGAGACGAGCGGGTGGAAGACGTGGTTGGAGGCGGAGGAGACGAAGAGCGTGTGCCCGTCGGGCCGCGCGCGCATGGCCTGGCCCATGCCGATGGAGCCGCCGCCGCCCGGGCGGTTCTCCACCACGAAGGGCTGGCCGGTGCGCGCCTCGAAGACGGGGGCGAAGAGGCGGGCCACGATGTCGTTGGAGCCGCCCGGCGCCCAGGGCACGATCATGGTGACGGGGCGGCTCGGCCAAGCCTCCTGCGCCGAGGCGGCCGTCGCGGCGAGCAGGGCGGGGGCGGCGAGCAGCGAACGGCGGCGCAGGTGCATCCATGTCCTCCCGGGGCGTTTCGCGCGAAGCTTTACGCGGCCCGGCGGCTGACGTTAAGCGGGAAGGCCAGGACGGATCGGCGGCAAGGGAGAGGCTGATGCGCGCGAGGGGAAGGGTGCGGCCTCCGGCGGTGGCGCTTCTGGGCATCGTGCTCCTGGCGGGCTGCGCCGGGCCGCGCCCCGTGGCGGACGGGATCGAGGAGCAGGGCGATGGCCTCTTCACCCTCGCGCAGCGGGGGCCGAGCCCGGCGGCAGCGGTCGAACGCGGCCTCAACCGCGCCTCGCAGCACTGTGCGGACATGAACCGCATGATCTCGGTGCAGTCCACGCGCATCGAGCGCGACGGCTACCGGATCGCCTTCCGTTGCCTCCCCGTGCCGGGTGGCGTGCCGCCGGCGTCGGGGCCGGAGCTGGCGGCGGCGCCCTCCGCGGTCGTGCCCGCCTTCACCACCCCGCCGGCAGCGACGGAGGCGCCCGTCTCCTTTCCTGCCGCGCCGCAGGCGGCGGCGCCGATGCGCCCGGTCACACCCGGCGGCACGGCGCTGCCGCTCGCGAGTTCGCCCCTGCCGCCCATCGCGGGCTCCGGCGCGACCGGGGCGGCCGTGACGCCGCCCTCGGGCAGACTCGCCCCCTCCAGCTTCTGGCAGACGGGGCGGTAGGGAGGGGCGGTCAGGGGCTGCCGCTCAGGCGGCGGGCATGGCTGACGAATTCGGCGGCGAGCCGCATGGCATGGGCGCGGCCCTGGCGCAGCGGCAGGAACCAGCCCGTCATGTCCGAACGGTCCTCGGGCAGTTCCAGCTCCGCCAATCGGGCGATCTCGCCCTGCAGCGCGGCGAGCGCCGCACCGAGCGAATCGGGGCCGATGAACCCCGCGAGATGCAGATGCATCCGCAAGGCCTGCACGCGCAGCAGCAGCGGCGGGCCGTCACGGCGGAGCATGGCCGTGACCTCCGTCACCAGCGCGCGCGCCTCTTCGCGGCCCTTGATGTTCCCGGGCGCGTCGCCGAGGCGTTCCAGCACCAGCTCGATGCCCTCGAGACTCGCGGCCAGCGCGGCCAGCGCGCCGGCGCAGCGCGCGCAGAGATGGGCGAGCACACGCTCGTCCCGCGACAGGGCGGCCGCCGCCAGCGACGGCGGCGAGAGCGTCTCGGCGACGGGGAGCTCCTGGATCATGGGAAGGGGGGCCATGCGCTCTTCCTGGCTGGCCCGCCGCGCCGGGCTGGCGCTGCGGGGCCGCGTGCTGCGGCGTTCCCGCCCACCATGGCGCGCGATCGCTTAACAGAGGGTTGCAGGGCTGGCCAGGACATTGTCTTCGCGCGACTCTGCGCGGCACATGAAGGGAGGAGCCGGATGCTCGAGATCGCCACACCCGCCGACATGGCCCAGTGGGTCGGCCGCAAGCTCGGAACCAGCGAGTGGTTCACCGTGGACCAGAAGACCATCGACCTCTTCGCCGAGGCGACGGGCGACCATCAGTGGATCCATGTGGACGTGGAGCGGGCGAAGCGCGAGCTGCCGGGCGGCAAGACCATCGCGCACGGTTTCCTCACCCTCTCGCTGCTGCCGCGCCTCGCGCCCAGCATCTACCGCATCCGGCACCGCTCGCGGGCGCTCAACTACGGGTGCAACCGGGTGCGCTTCACCGCGCCCGTGCCGGCGGGGTCGCGCATCCGCCTTCACCTCACGCTGAAGGCCTGCGAGCCGATCCCGGGCGGTGTGCGCCTGACCATGGACAACGAGGTCGAGATCGAAGGCAGCGACCGCCCCGCGCTGGTGGCGGAAACCCTGAGCCAAGTCTACGCGTAGAGCGAGGCCCGGTCGCCCGGGTGGGCCGCCCCCGCCCGCAGGTCCTGCGCGCGCCATGGCGCGCGGGGGCTTCGCGCGGCGGGGGCGCCGCGGACCGCCCGCGGACGAAAAGCGCGTCGCGTTATGCAAGGCGGAGAGGGCCGGCGCGTCCCTTCGCCCGCCGCCGCCGGTCCCCGCGTCCAACGCCACCAGGGAGTTCGGTGACCTTGCGCCACGACGACGCGTGGCACATGGCTTGCAAGACCGGGGCAGCCCATCGAGCACACAGAGGCCGCCCCATGACCAGCCCCCCTGCCTCGTCGCATCCCGCCCGTGCCCTGCGCGCGCCCGAACACCGCCGGCGGTACGACCACGCGCCGGATCCGCTCGGCGGCTACATCCTTCGCGGCGCGAGCGGCCTCGGCTTCATGATGTTCATCTTCTGGCTGGCCGGCTTCGGATCCTGACCGGAGGGCGGCGGGGGCGCGGGCGGCGCCCGGTCACTCCGCCGCAGGCGCCGCGGCGGCCGCCTTGGCCGCCCTCTCGGCCGCCGCCTTCGCCTCCGCCTCCGCCTTGAGCAGCGCGGCGCGCCGCTCCACCAGCTCGACGAGATGGTCCACCATCTCCTCGGTGGTGGTGGTGTGGTCCTGCTTGCCGGCGGCATAGACCATGTGCTTGTCCGCCCCGCCGCCGGTGAGGCCGATATCCGTCATCAGCGCCTCGCCCGGGCCGTTCACCACGCAGCCGATGATGGAGAGCGTCACCGGCTGCTCGATGTGCGCGAGCCGCTCCTCGAGCATCGCGACGGTCTTCACCACGTCGAACCCCTGCCGTGCGCAGGAGGGGCAGGAGATGATCTTCACCCCGCGGTGGCGCAGATGCAGCGCCTTGAGGATCTCCCAGCCGACCCGCACCTCCTCCTCCGGCTCGGTGGAGAGCGAGACGCGGATGGTGTCGCCGATTCCGGCCCAGAGGAGGTTGCCGAGCCCGATCGCGCTCTTCACCGTCCCGGTGCGCCGCCCGCCCGCCTCGGTGATGCCGATGTGCAGCGGGTGATCGCAGGCCTCGGCCAGCTGCGTGTAGGCGGCCACCGCGAGGAAGACGTCCGAGGCCTTCACGCTGATCTTGAACTCGTGGAAGTCGTTCTGCAGCAGATGGTCGGCGTGCCACAGCGCGGATTCCACCAGCGCCTCGGGGTTGGGCTCGCCGTATTTCTCGAGGAGGTGCCGCTCCAGGCTGCCCGCGTTCACGCCGATGCGGATGGCGCAGCCATGGTCCTTCGCGGCCTTCACCACCTCCTTCACCCGTTCGGGGCTGCCGATGTTGCCCGGGTTGATGCGCAGGCAGGCCGCCCCCGCCTCGGCGGCCTCTATGGCGCGGCGGTAGTGGAAATGGATGTCGGCCACGATGGGCACGTTCACCTCGCGCACGATCTCCTTGAGTGCCGCCGTGCTCTCCTCGTCGGGGCAGGAGACGCGCACGATGTCCGCTCCGGCCAGTTCGCAGCGGCGGATTTGCGCGATGGTGGCCGCAGCGTCCGAGGTCAGCGTATTCGTCATGGTCTGCACGCTGATCGGCGCGTCGCCGCCGACCGCCACCTTGCCTACGCGGATCTGACGGGACTTGCGGCGGGCGATGTGCTGATAGGGGCGGTAGCTCATGGGATCCCTCGGGCGTGGCGTCGGAGATATAGGCCGCGCGCGCGGAGCATCCCAAGGGGCGGCGTCAGGGCCGTCCCATCTGCGGCGGACCGGCGGGGGCGGACGATGGGGAAGGCGGCAGCCTTGCGGGCGGGGGCGGCGCGGCCGCGGGCGCTGCGGGCGGAGCTGCGGGGGTGGCCGGCGGGCGGGGCGGGGCGGCCGGCGGCGAGGCCGGTGCGGCGGCGGGTGCGGCAGGCGCCGGCCGGTTGCGCAATTCGGCGGGGTTGAGCGGCACGTCGCGCCGCACCCCCTGGGTGGCGGCGAAGACCTGGGAGACCTGGCCGTCCACCAGCACGTCGATGTTCTGGGCCGCGCCGGTGGAAAGCAGCAGGCCCGTGCGGTCGGCGGGCACGGTCCAGCTCTCGCCGGGGCGCATCACGCGCGCGAACAGGTTCTGGTTCGTGCGCGGGTCGCGGACCTGCACCCAGGCCTCTCCCCGCGCGCGGATCACCATGCGGCCCTCGCCGACCGCCGCGGAGCCGCTCTGGGCGGGGGCGGCCGGGGGCACCTGGACCGGCACCGGCGTGGGGACGGGCAGGCTCGGGCTGGGCGGGGCGGCCGGCGGCGGCGCGAGGGCGGCGCCCAGCGTGGCCGGACCCTCGGGCCGCAGCGCCTCGCCTTCGCGCACCGCGCTCTCGAGCCGCGGCGGAGGCGGGGGCACCGCATCCACCGTCCGGTCCCCCGCGCCGGTCCAGTTGTACCAGGTGATGTAGCTGCCGATGGCGATCGCCGCGCCGAGCAGGACGAGAAGCCCGGTCGGGAAGCCGCGCTCGGGCACGGGCTCGGGGAAGACGAGATCCTGTTTCCGGCCGGAGGCCGCCTCGCGGAAGCGGCGCACCATGTCGTTCACGTCGAGGCCGAGCGCGGCGGCGTAGTTCCGCACGAAGCCGATGGCGTAGGCCGGCGAGGGGAGATCCTTGAGCCGTCCCTCCTCCAGCGCGATGAGATAGACCCGCCGGATGCGGGTCTGGGCGGCCATGTCCTCGATGGAGGCGCCGAGCGCGAGCCGCGCGTCGCGCAGCTCCTCACCCAGCCGCGCGGCATCCACCGGCGGCGCCTCGGGGGTGCGGAAGCGCTTCATCTCCTCGAACACCCGGCCATGGTTAGAGCAAGCCTCCGGCCGGGCCAAGCGCGCAGTGGCGCGGGCACGGAACCGTCATGCGCCGCAGCGGCGGGCGGCGAGGGCGGCGGCGGCCTGGCCGATCAGTTCGGCGACGATCTCGGCCGCCGGCTGCTCGCGCGTGACCATGCCCACGCTCTGCCCGGCCATGAGCGAGCCGTGCTCCACATCCCCCTCGATGACCGCCCGGCGCAGGGCGCCGGCCCAGAAATGCTCGATGTCGAGTTGCGCCGCCTCGCGCGTCAGCTCCCCGGCCTGGAAGCGACGGATCACCTCGGCCTGATGGGCCATGAAGCGCTTCGTTCCCTCGTTCTGCAGCGCCCGCACCGGGATGACGGGAAAGCGCTCGTCGAGCTGCACCGAGGGCACAGCGTCGCGCGCCGAGCCCCGGATGAAGGCGCGCTTGAAGTTCGGGTGCGCGATGCTCTCGGTGGCGCAGACGAAGCGCGTGCCGAGCTGCGCCCCTGCCGCGCCCATCTCGAGATAGGCGAGAATCGCCTCGCCCCGGCCGATCCCCCCGGCGACGAAGACCGGCACCTCGCGCACATGCGGCAGAATCTCCTGCGCGAGGACGTTGAGGCTGACGGGCCCGATGTGCCCGCCCGCCTCGCTGCCCTCGATCACCAGCGCATCCGCGCCGCTGCGGATCAGCTTCCGGGCCAGGGCCAGCGCCGGCGCGAAGCAGATCACCTTCGCGCCCCCGTCCTTGGCGCGCTTCAGCGCCGCCCCGGGCGGGATGCCCCCGGCGAAGACGATGTGGGAGACGCCGGCCGCGAGGCAGACATCCACCAGCGCCTCGAGCCGCGGGTGCAGGGTGATCAGGTTCACGCCGAAGGGCCGCTGCGTCAGCCCCTGGGTGGCGGCGATCTCCTCGGCCAGACGGTCTGGCTCCATCGCGCCGCAGGCGATCACGCCGAAGGCGCCCGCGTTGGACAGCGCGGCGACGAGGTTGCGCTCGCTCACCCAGGACATCGCGCCGCCCAGGATGGCGTGGCGCGCGCCGAGGAAGGCGGCGCCACGCGCCATCAGCGCATCCAGCGCGGCGAAGGCGGCGGCCGGGATCGGCTCGGCCAGGGCGTCAGGCATCGAGGCCATAGGCCGTGTGCAGGGCGCGCACCGCGAGCTCCGTGTACTCGGCCCCGACCAGCACGCTCACCTTGATCTCGGAGGTGGAGATCACCTGGATGTTGATCCCCTTCTCCGCCAGGGCCTTGAACATGGTCGCCGCGACGCCCGCATGGGTGCGCATGCCGATGCCCACCACGCTGATCTTGGCCACGTCGGGGTCCGCATCCAGCGCCTCGTAGCCGAGCTCGGCCCGCGCCTTCTCCAGGATGTCGCGCGTGCGCGGCAGGTCGGCCCGGCCTACGGTGAAGGTCATGTCGGTGGAGCCGTCCGCGCCGATGTTCTGCACGATCATGTCCACGTTCACGTTGGCGGCGGAGAGCGGGCCGAAGACGCGCGCCGCCACCCCGGGCCGGTCGGGCACGCGGCGCAGCGTCACCTTCGCCTCGTCGCGGGAATAGGCGATGCCCGACACGATGGGCTTTTCCATGATCTCGTCCTCATCCACCACGAGCGAGCCCGGCTTGTCCTCGAAGGAGGACAGAACCTGCACCCGCACGCGCTCCTTCATCGCCAGTTCGACGCTGCGCGTCTGCAGCACCTTGGCCCCCACCGAGGCGAGTTCCAGCATCTCCTCGTAGGAGATGCGCTCGAGCTTCCTCGCCCGCGGCACGATGCGCGGGTCGGTGGTGTAGACGCCGTCCACGTCGGTGTAGATGTCGCAGCGGTCGGCCTTCAGCGCCGCCGCCAGCGCCACCGCCGAGAGGTCGGAGCCGCCGCGGCCGAGCGTGGTGACGCGGTTGCGCACCGGCTCGATGCCCTGGAAGCCCGCCACCACCGGCACCTGGCCCTGCTCCATGCGGCGGATCAGCTCCGCCCCCTCGATCGCTTCGACGCGCGCCTTGCCGTGGGCGGCGTCGGTGCGGATGGGGATCTGCCAGCCCATCCAGCTGCGCGCCTCCACGCCGATGGCCTGCAGCGCGATGGCGAGCAGGCCGATGGTCACCTGCTCGCCGGTGGCCACCACCACGTCGTACTCGCGCGCGTCGTGCAGCGGCGAGAGATCCTGGCACCATTTCACGAGCTGGTTGGTGGCGCCCGCCATGGCGGAGACGACCACGGCCACCTGGTGGCCGGCCTCCACCTCGCGCTTCACGCGGGCGGCGACGTTGCGGATGCGGTCGAGATCGGCGACGGAGGTGCCGCCGAACTTCATCACGATGCGTGCCATCAACGATCCTGGCCCCTCGCGCTCCTGACCCCGGGATGCGGGCCTTGCGGGGGCCTCAAGGGCGCGTCAGATACCGGGCATGAACGGGCGAGACAACCGGGGCCCCGCATCGGGGCCCAGCGCCGATGCGGCCGAGGTGGCGAAATTCGAGGCGCTCGCCGCGTCATGGTGGGATCCGCGCGGCCCGATGGCCCCGTTGCACGCGATGAACCCCGCGCGCATGGGCTGGATCGCCGAGCGACTCGGGCCGCTCGAGGGGCTGCGCGTGCTCGATGTCGGCTGCGGGGCGGGGCTCGCCGCCGAGTGGCTGGCCCGGCGCGGCGCCGTGGTCACCGGGCTCGACGCCGCCGGCGCGGCGCTGGAGGCCGCGCGTGCCCATGCCGCGGCCGCCGGGCTGCGGATCGATTATCGTGCGGGCACGCCCGAGACGCTCGCGGAGAGGGACTTCGATGCGGTGCTCGCCCTCGAGGTGATCGAGCATGTGCCCGAGGCGGAGCGGCCCGGCTTTCTCGCCGCCCTCGCGCGCGCGGCGAAGCCGGGCGGCTGGGTGATCCTCTCGACCCTGAACCGCACCGTCCGCGCCTGGCTGACGGCCAAGCTGGGGGCGGAATATCTGCTGCGCTGGCTGCCGGTGGGCACGCATGACCCGCGCCTGTTCCTCCGGCCGGCCGAGCTCGGCGCGCTGATGCGCGGGGCGGGGCTGCGCGTGGCGGATGCGGCCGGGCTCTCGCCCAGTCTTCGCCAGGGGTTCCGGGTGACGCGCGACCTCGGGGTGAACTACCTGATCGCCGGGCGGCGGTAGGTCAGCCGTCGCTGCGCGGCACCCAGGGCAGGCGGGCGATGGCGATGCCCTCCTCGCGCAGGGCCTCGGCCTCCTCGTCCGAGGCCTCGCCATAAATGCCGCGCGCCTCGGCCTCGCCGTAGTGGATCCGCCGCGCCTCCTCGGCGAAATCCGCCCCCACATAGTCGCAGCTCCGCTCGATCTCGGCGCGCATGCGCTGCAGCAGGGCGAGAACCTGCGCCGGCAGGGGGCCGGCGGCGGCGCGGGCGAGCGGAGCCGAGGCGGTGGGGCCGGGCGACTCGGCCCGGCCTTTCCCGCCGCGGACCTTGGCGATGGCCGGCGTCATCAGGGCCTTGGCCACGCGCGTGTCGCCGCAGGCGGGGCACTCGACAAGGCCGGCTGCGGCCATCCGGTCATAGGCGGCGCCGTCCTTGAACCAGCTGTCGAACTCGTGGCCGTTGTCGCAACGCAGCGAGAAGCGGATCATCCCGGTCAACCTGGGCCGGCGGCCCCCACGGCCCCGGCTGTGTCATCTGATGGAGATGATATAGTTTGGCACTCGCCCGTTTCGAGTGCCAAGCCCTGTTGTCTCAGCCTGCCAGCAGCGCATCCAGCCGGCCGGACCGTTCCAGGGCCAGGAGGTCGTCGGACCCGCCGATCGGCTGCCCGTCGATGAAGATCTGCGGCACGGTGCTCCGCCCGCCGGAGCGGGCGATGGCCTCGCGGCGCGCGGCGCTGCCATGGGGCGCGTCGTGTTCCACATAGCTGATGCCCTTGCGGTCGAGCAGCGCCTTGGCGCGCTCGCAATAGGGGCAGAAGAGCGTGGTGTAGATCTCGACCCGGGCCATGGCCGCCTAGGGAAAAGAGAGCGGGCCGGATGCGTCAAGCGGCGCCTGGACCGGCCGCCCAGGGGCGGGGTCCGCGCCTCAGAACTGCATCACGACGAGGGCCACCGCGCCCGCCAGGACCAGGCCGGCGCCCAGCGCCACCAGAAAGCGACCCCATTCCGCCGCCGGGTTGGTGATGGGGGCGGAAAAGGCGCGTGGCGTCCAGCTCTCCGCCGGGGGCGGCGTGCGCCGGGGCGGCAGCGGTTCGAAGGGGCAGGCCGAACCGTCGAAAGGCATGTGGGGGGCCTCCTTCCGTGGCCTCCCCAGTCTGCACCCCGAAAGCTTTCAGGAAGATGAATGCGCCGACGAGGCGCCGTGCGAAGACAAGGCCGAGGGCGGCGGGCACCCCCTGACGCCGCCGTCAGCCGAGCTTGCGGGCGAGGCGCCGGGCCAGGAGATAGCCGATGCCCCCCGCGATCGGAGCGGAGGGCAGGATCATCAGCCAGCCGATATGGACGCGCTGCACCACAAGGCCCATGCCGATGCCGAACAGCATGCCCCCCACGAGGCAGCCGATCACCCCGGCCGTGAGCCCGAGCACCAGGATATCCGCGCGCGTCACCATGGCGGGGGAGTAGGCGGCGCCGGTCCGGTTTGACAAGGGCTGTGCGCCGCCCTATCCCCCGCCCATTCCCGGGAACGAGGACGCGCCCGCCCGCAGGGGCGGTGGCGCGCGCCCGCCTTGGCCATTCGGCCCGGGCCTACCGGGACAACCTGGCGGCTGACGGCCCGGCGCCGCGCCGCGCAACGAGAGGCCCGGCGCCGCGACAGCCGCCGGGAGGGAAAGCGCATGACCAAGCGCCTCGCGAGCAAGTACAAGATCAACCGTCGCCTGGGCGAGAATCTCTGGGGCCGCGCCAAGTCCCCGGTCGCCAAGCCCCGCAAGGGCGAGCAGGGGGCCCGCACCTATGGGCCGGGCCAGCACGGCCAGCGCCGCAAGCAGAAGCCCACGGACTTCGGCGTGCAGCTCATGGCGAAGCAGAAGCTGAAGGGCTACTACGGCAATATCGGCGAAAAGCAGTTCCGCCGCTATTACCAGGAGGCGGTGCGCCGCAAGGGCGACACCTCCGAGAACCTGATCGAACTGCTGGAGCGCCGGCTGGACACCGTGGTCTATCGCATGAAATTCGCGGTCACGCCCTTCGCCGCGCGGCAGTTCGTGAACCATGGCCATGTGCTGGTGAACGGCAAGCGCGTGAACATCCCCTCCTATCTCCTCCGCGACAACGACGAGATCGAGGTGAAGGAGAAGTCGAAGCAGCTCACCATGGTGCTGGATGCGGCGCAGGAGGCCGGGCGCGATGTCCCGGAATACCTGGAGGTGGACCACCGCGCGATGAAGGGCCGTTTCCTGCGCGCCCCCAAGTTCAGCGACGTTCCCTATCCCGTCCAGATGGAGCCGAACCTGGTGGTCGAGTTCTACTCGCGCTGATCCCGCGCCGCCCCTCCGGGTGGCGGGCAGCCGGGCAAGAGGGCCGCGAAACCTCCGGTGTCGCGGCCTTTTTGCTGCGCCCTGCCCCGCCTCCCGGGTCGCGGACGTTGACGCACCGCAACAGGCGGGCGAGATAGCCCCCGATGCCCGCGCCTGATCCCCTTCCTCTGCAGGAGGCCTTGGAAGCCATCGTCCGCGGGTCGCATGTGTCGATTCTCGACCGCGAGGTGGATCCCACCTGGCTCGCCGCCTTCGTCAACGAGCTGCGCAACCGGCTGCGCAAGAAGAACCTGCCCGAGGTGACGGGCGACTTCATGAAGATCATCCTCGGCAGCGAGGAGGCGCGGAACCGCCTGGGCATTTCCGGTGCGGTGGGCGCGCCGCTGCAGCCTGTGGTGGCCCCGGCCATCAGCGCCCGGCCCGCGGCACTCTCGGTGATCGGTCTGGGCTGCCTGCCGGTCGCCGCCGGCACGCTGCGGCGGGGCGGGCTGCGGCGCTGGGCGGCCCCCTTCGACTGGATGACCATCCCGGCCGAGGCGGTGCGCGACTGCCTGGTGGACGATTTCGCCCTGCTCATGACCCCGCACGAGCATGAGGCCATCCCGCCCGAGGAACGGCCGCCGGGCGCGGCCGGCCATCTCTGCCGGCACCGGCGCTTCTCGCAGCTCTATGGTCCGACCCTGTTCCATGTGCATGATCCGCTGACGCCGGAGGGCTATGCGGCGCTGGAGCGCGCCGTGCTGCGCCTGCGCGAGGCGCTGCGCGGCCTCCATGGCAAGCTCTTGTTCCAGGTCTTGGAAGAGGAGGACAACACCGCGGAGGTCTTCGCCGAGACCGCCGAGTTCCTCGAGCGCAGCGCCCGCGGCGCCACGCTGGTCACCATCGCCCTGGTGGAGGGGAGGCCGGAGGGCCCTTTCCCGGAAATGGAGATGGCCCAGGCCATCGGCGCGCACCGGCTGCTGCGCTGCCGGCCGCTCACCGCCATCCAGGGCATCCAGTTCCGCGACCTGCTGGACGATGTGGTGCTGCTGCGCGGGGCGCTGGCCGCACCCCAGCTGCGCTAGACGGGCCGCCCGCCCCGGGCGGGCACGGGGCGGCCCGCGGGATCGATCAGGCCTGCTCCTTCATGGGGATGCCCTTCTCCTTCAACAGCCCCTGCAGCTCTCCCGACTGGAACATCTCCATGACGATGTCGCAGCCGCCGACGAACTCGCCCTGGACGTAGAGCTGCGGAATGGTGGGCCAGTTGGTGTAGGCCTTGATGCCCTCGCGGATCTCCATGTCCTCGAGCACGTTCACCCCCTTGAAGGGCACGCCGAGGTGGCTGAGGATCTGCACCACGCGCGCGGAAAAGCCGCACTGCGGGAAGACCGGCGTGCCCTTCATGTAGAGCACCACCGGGTTGTTCTTGATGTCGGCCTCGATGCGCTCGACGACGTCGCTCATCGGTTCGCTTCCTGTCGGGGTTAGGGTTGGCCGGGCGCGCTGGTCTGCAGCGCGAGGGCGTGCAGCGCTCCGCCCATCCGGCCCTGCAGGGCGGCGTAGACGAGCTGGTGCTGCTTGACGCGGGAAAGGCCGCGGAAGGCCTCGCTCACCACCTTGGCGGCGTAGTGGTCGCCATCCCCGGCGAGGTCCTCGATGGTCACCTCGGCATCGGGCAGGGCGGATTTGATGAGCGCCTCGATCTCGGCCGGCTGCATCGGCATGGCGTGTTCAGACCCCCTCCATCAGGCGCGGCAGCGTGGATTCGTGCGCCTCGCGCAGTTCGGCCACGGATATGGCGCCCACCCCGTCCAACACCAAGTCCCCGCCCCCGGAACGGCCGAGCCGCATGGCCGGCACATGGGCGGCGCGGGCGGCGGCCAGCAGCGCCTCCGCCTCGGCCACCGCCAGCACGTAGCGGCCCTGGTCCTCGCCGAACCAGAAGCCGTGGTCGGAGACCGCGGTGAGATGCGCCCCCACGCCGGAGGCCATGCACATCTCCGCCACCGCCACCAGAAGCCCGCCATCGCTCACGTCGTGGCAGGCGCGCACATGCCCGGCGAGGATCTCGCCGCGCACGAAATCCCCGTTCCGGCGCTCGGCGGCGAGGTCCACCGGCGGCGGGGGGCCGTCCTCGCGCCCCGCGATCTCCCGCAGCCACAGCGACTGGCCGAGATGCCCCTCCGTGCCGCCGACCAGCACCAGGTCGCAGCCCGGGGGCAGGGCGAGGCCCACCGCCTGCGCCACGTCCTCGAGCACGCCCACGCCGCCGATCGCCGGGGTGGGCAGGATGGCGCGGCCGTCCGTCTCGTTGTAGAGCGAGACATTGCCGCTGATCACCGGGAAGTCGAGCGCCGTGCAGGCGGCGGCCATGCCGCGCACGGCGGCGGCGAACTGGCCCATGATCTCGGGCTTCTCGGGGTTGCCGAAGTTCATGTTGTCGGTGATGGCGAGCGGCCGCGCGCCCACGGCGGTGAGATTGCGCCAGGCCTCCGCCACCGCCTGCTTCGCGCCCTCCTCGGGGTCGGCGGCCACATAGCGCGGCGTGCAGTCGGTGGTCATGGCGAGGGCGCGGCGATGGCCCTCGATGCGCACCACCGCCGCATCCGCCTCGCCGGGGCGCTTGTTCGTCTGCCCGCCCACCTGGGCGTCGTACTGGTCCCAGATCCAGCGGCGCGAGCAGAGGTCGGGGCAGGCCACGAGGCGCTTCAGCGCCGGCAGGATGCCCACGGGGTCCGCCACCTCGCCGAGCGGGGGGCGCCTGGGCGTCTCGACCGTCGGGCGGTGGTAGAGGGGCGCCGCGCTCTCCAGCGGCGCGAGCGGGATGTCGGCCTCGCAGACGCCGTGGTGGAAGATCTGGATGCGCCCCGTCTCGGTCAGTTCGCCGATCACGGCGACATCGAGCTCCCATTTGCGGAAGATGGCCTCGGCCACCGCCTCGCGCCCGGGCTTGAGCACCATGAGCATGCGCTCCTGGCTTTCGCTCAGCATCATCTCGTAGGCGGACATGCCGGCCTCGCGCTGGGGCACCTTCTCGAGGTCCAGGCGGATGCCCATGCCGCCCTTGCCCGCCATCTCGACGCTGGAGCTGGTCAGCCCCGCCGCGCCCATGTCCTGGATGGCGACGATGGCGTCCGTCTCCATGAGCTCGAGGCAGGCCTCGATCAGCAGCTTCTCGGCGAAGGGGTCGCCGATCTGCACGGTGGGGCGCTTCTCCTCGGAATCCGCGCCGAACTCGGCCGAGGACATGGTGGCGCCGTGGATGCCGTCGCGCCCGGTCTTGGAGCCGACATAGACCACCGGGTTCCCCGCGCCGGTCGCTTTCGCCGTGAAGATGCGATCCGCGCGCAGGATGCCCACGGTCATGGCGTTGACCAGCGGGTTGCCGTTGTAGGCCGGGTGGAAGTTCACCTCGCCGCCCACGGTGGGCACGCCCACGCAGTTGCCGTAGCCGCCGATGCCGCGCACCACCCCGTCCAGGATCCGCCGCGTGCGCGGCAGCGAGGGATCGCCGAAGCGCAGGGCGTTGAGGTTGGCGATGGGGCGCGCGCCCATGGTGAACACGTCGCGCAGGATGCCGCCCACCCCGGTCGCGGCGCCGTTGTAGGGCTCGATGAAGGAGGGGTGGTTGTGGCTCTCCATCTTGAAGACGGCGGCCAGCCCCTCGCCGATCGCGATCACCCCGGCATTCTCCCCCGGGCCCACCAGCACCCAGGGCGCCTTGGTGGGGAGCTGGCGCAGCCACACCCGGCTCGACTTGTAGGAGCAGTGTTCGCTCCACATCACGGAGAAGATGCCGAGCTCCGTCAGGCTCGGCGTGCGGCCGAGAATCTCGAGCACGCGCGCGTATTCCTCGGGCTTGAGGCCGAACTCGGCGGCGAGCTGCGCGGCGCGGGCGGGCTCGAGGGGCGTGACAGGGGGGGGCGTGACGGCGGGGGCCGCGGCGGCGGGGGTGCGGGTCTCGGGGGCCATGCGCGCCTTGTCGGGCGGCGCGCGGGGCTTGTCCAGCGCGCCGCCCCGCCTCGCCTCAGTTCAGCGGCACCTCCAGACGGCTCAGCGTGGGCCGCCAGAGGCGAAGCTGCTCCTGCAGGAAATCGGCGAAGGCCTCGGGCGTGCTGGCCTTGAGGAACTGCGCCTCGTTCGTCAGCCGCTCGCGCACGCGCGGCTCGCCCAGCGCCTCCACCGCGGCGGCATGGAGCGCGCGCACCGCGGCCGGCGGCGTGCGCGCGGGGGCGAGCAGGCCGAACCAGCTCTCCGCCACCAGCCCCGGGGCGGCGCGCTCGCCGAAGGTGGGCACATCGGGGGTGGAGGGCACGCGCTCGGCACTGGTCCAACCCAGGATCCGGCCCTGGCCGTTGCGGTGCACCGGCAGCGCGGTGCTGCCCGCCACCACCAGCAGGTCGAGCGTGCCGGCCAGGAAGTCGTTCAGCTGGGCGGCGTCGCCGCGATAGGTCACGTCCTGCATGGTCACGCCCAGGCGCTCCAGCACCATCAGCATCGCGACGTTGGTCAGGGTGGTGGGGCCGTTGGTGCCGTAGGTGATGCGCCCGGGCCTGGCGCGGGCGGCGGCCACCAGCTCGGCGATGTCGCGCGGGCCGTCGTTGCGCGCGATCACCGCGAAGGGGAAGGTCGAGACGAGGGTGACGGGCGCGAAATCCTCGATCCGGTAGGAGAGGTTGCGGTGGATCACCGGGTTCACGGTCAGCGTGGTGCCGGCGGCCATCAGCAGGGTGTGGCCATCGGGCTGGGCGCGGGCCACCGCCTCGGCGCCCACGATGGTGTTGCCGCCCGGGCGGTTCTCCACCTGCACCGGCCGGCCCAGCGCCTGGCCCATGCGCTCGGCCATCAGCCGCGTCACCACATCGGTGCTGCCGCCCGGCGCGAAGGGCACCACTATGGTAAGGTTGCGCTGCGGCTGCCAGGGCTGGGCCGGCGCGGGCAGCGGCAGGGCCGCGAGGCCCGCGCCCAGCGCCCGGCGCGAGATCCGGATCATGGCGTTCCCTCCTTCGTCCTTCCGCCCATCATGCCCGGTTGACGAAGCGGGCGCGAGGGCGTGCCATGGCGCGAGGGAGAGACGCCATGACCCCGCTGCCCCCCGGCGCCATAGACGTGGACCTTCACCCCATGGTCCCGGGGCTCGATGCCCTCGCGCCGCATCTGCCCCCGCTCTGGCGCGACCAGATCGCCGCGCGCGGGCTCGAGGGGTTCGAGACCCACTCCTACCCGCCCCGCGCCCCCAAGACCGTGCGCGCCGACTGGCGCCCGGCCGACGGCGGGCCGCCCGCCGCGACGCTGGCGCAGCTCCGCGCCCAGGTGCTCGAGCCCTGGGGGCTCGCGCGCGGCATCGTCACACCCCTCTATGGCGTGCAGCTCCTCTTCAGCGAGGACATGGCGGCCGCCTTCACCGCCGCGCTGAACGACTGGACGCGCACGGAGTTCCTCGACAAGGACCCGCGGCTCGCCGGCACCATCATCCTGCCCATGTTCAACCCCGAGCACGCGGTGGCCGAGATCGAGCGCCTCGCCCCCGATCCCCGCTTCGTGCAGGCCATGGTGCTGGTGATGGGCGAGACCCCGCTGGGGCGGCGGCACAACTGGCCGGTCTTCGAGGCGCTGGCGCGCCACCGCCTGCCGCTCGCCATCCATGCCGGCAGCGCCTGGCGCAACCCCACCACCTCGCTCGGCTGGACCTCCTGGTACGCCGAGGACTACGCGGCGAACGCGCAGGGCTTCCAGTCCACCCTCGCCTCGCTGATCACCGAGGGCGCCTTCCAGAAGGTGCCCGATCTGCGCGTGGTGCTGCTGGAGAGCGGGGTGAGCTGGCTGCCCGCCTTCCTCTGGCGCCTCGCCAAGACCTGGAAGGGCGTGCGCTTCGAGGTGCCCTGGGTCGACCGCTCGCCCATCGAGATCGTGCGCGAGCATGTGCGCCTCTCCCTCACGCCCTTCGACGTGCCGGAGGAGGAGGCGACGGTGCAGCGGGTGATGGAGCATCTGGGCTCGGAGGAGCTGCTGCTGTGGTCCTCCGACTGGCCGCACTGGCAGTTCGACGGTGCGCCCGCCCTGCCGCCGGGCATCGGCCCCGCGCTCGCGCGGAAGATCTGCGTGGAGAACGCCCTGTCGGTGTATGAGCGCCTCGCTCTGGAGGTGACGCCATGAACGTGCATCGCCCGCACCCCGCCCCCGGCCGCCCGCTCGCGGCCGCCGAGGGGCTGGTGGACGTGGACATCCACCCGCGCCCGCGCTCGCTCTCCGACTACGATCCCTGGCTGTCGGCGGAGATGCGCCACCGCCTGCATACCTATGGCAACCGCCCGCGCCACGGCTTCGTGCGGGGGACGCCCTTTTTCAAGGCGCAGCCCCTGGCCTCGCGGCGCGACGCCTGGCCGCCGGGGGGCGGCACGCCCGCCTCCGATCCCGACTTCGTCGCCCGCCAGCACCTCGACTTCCACGGCGTGGATGTGGGGGTGCTGAACCCGCTGCAGCCCTCGGGCCAGGGGGATGTGAACAACGCCTTCTCCGCCGCCATGGCCCATGCGGTGAACGAGTGGCAGCTCGCGCACTGGGTGGCGCGCGATGCGCGGCTGCGCGCGAGCGTCGTGGTGCCCTACGAGGATCCGGCGGCCAGCGCCGTGGAAATCCGCAAGCGCGCCGGGGACCGCCGCTTCTGCCAGGTGCTGCTGATGAGCCGCACCAGCCACCCGCTCGGCAACCCGAAATACTGGCCGATCTTCGAGGCCGCCTGCGAGGCGGGGCTGCCGATCGGCATCCACGCCTTCGGCTATTCGGGCTGGCCCATGACCAATGGCGGCTGGCCGAGCTTCTACATCGAGGAGGTGAGCGAGCACGCCACCTCCTGCCAGTCCCTCGTGAACTCGCTGGTCATCGAGGGCGTCTTCGAGCGGTTCCGCGGCTTGCGCATCGTGCTCATCGAGTGCGGCTTCGCCTGGCTGCCGAGCCTCGCCTGGCGGCTCGACCGGCACTGGCCGACGCTGCGCGACGAGCTCCCGCACATCCGCCGCGCGCCCTCGGAGCAGATCCGCGAACACATCTGGGTCTCCACCCAGCCCATCGAGGAGCCGCCGCGGCCCGAGCAGCTTCTCGACACGCTGGAGTGGATCGGCTGGGACAAGGTGCTCTACGCCAGCGACTACCCGCACTGGGATTTCGACGACCCGCGCCACGCCCTGCCCGCCTTCATCCCCGAGGCGCGGCGCGCGGCCATCTTCGGGGGCAATGCCCGCGCCCTCTACGGGTTCTGAGCATGCGCCACGTCGTGGGCCCGGTGGAGGAGATCCCGCCCGGCGGGCGAAAGCTTGTCGAGGCGCATGGCAGGCGGGTGGTGGTGTTCAACCTGGGCGGCGAGTTCTTCGCGCTGTCCGACCGCTGCCCGCACCAGGGCGGGCCGCTCTCCCAGGGCCCGGTGATGGGCCTGGTCGAGAGCCCCTGCCCAGGCGAATACCGCTACGGCCGCCCGGGCGAGATCCTGCGCTGCCCCTGGCACGCCTGGGAGTTCGACATCCGCACCGGCCGCTCGCGCTTCGACCCGCGGCGGATGAAGGTGCGTGCCTTCCCCGCCTGCGTGGAGAAGGGCGAGGCCCTGCAGGCCGAGACCTTCCCGGTGCGGGTGGAGCAGGACTACGTGGTGGTGGAGCTGTAGGCGCCCACGCGCAGGAGGAAGTCCGGGTTCAGCTCGGCGAGGCTGTTCACGCCGAGCAGCGCCATGTTGCGGTCGATCTCGCCCTTCAGCAGCGCGATCGCCCGGTCCACCCCCGCGCGGCCGGCGGCGGCGGCGGCATGCAGCATGGGCCGGCCGACGAAGACGAAATCCGCGCCGAGCGCCAGCGCCTTCAGCGCATCGGTGCCGCGGCGCACGCCGCCGTCGTAGAGCACGGCGATCCCCGGCGCGGCGGCGCGGATCGCGGGCAGCACCCTGAGCGGCGAGGCGGTGCCGTCGAGCTGCCGCCCGCCATGGTTGGAGACGATGACGCCCTCGCAGCCCTCCTCCGCGGCGCGGCGCGCGTCCTCGGGCCGCATCACGCCCTTGATCATCAGCACGCCCGGCCAGCGGCGGCGGATCAGCGCCAGATGCTCCCAGTTCAGGTGGTCGCGCGCGGTGAAGTCGCGCAGGACGTGGCGGGCGAGGATGGGCGCGCCGCGCTCGGCGAAGCTGTTCTCGAAATGCGGCATGCCGGACTTCGCACAGGTGCGCAGGAAGGTGCCCAGCGACCAGGCGGGATGCGTCAGCCCCTGCCAGAAGAGGCGCAGCGAGGGGCGCAACGGCGCGGAGAACCCGTTGCGGACGTTGTTCTCGCGGCTGGGCAGCACGGCCGTGTCCACCGTGACCATCAGCGTGCCGAAGCCCGCGGCGGCGACGCGGTCCACCAGCGCCTCGACGCGCCGCGCATCGCCCGGCAGATAGGCCTGGAACCAGGCGTCGGGGTTGGCGGCGATCACCTCCTCCATGCGGATCAGCGAGGAGCCGGAGAGGATCATGGGGATGTCGGCCGCGCGCGCCGCCTCCGCCAGCACGATGTCGCCGCGATAGGCGGCGAGCGCGCTCATGCCCATGGGCGCGATGCCGAAGGGGGCGGCCCAGGTGCGGCCGAACAGGGTGGCGGCGGCGCTGCGCCGCGAGACATCCACCAGCACGCGCGGCCGGAAGGCCCATTCGGCGAAGGCGGCCGCGTTGTCGCGCAGCGAGGCGTTGCGCTCGGTGGCGCCGGCCACATAGCCGAAGATGGCGCGCGGCAGGCGGCGGCGGGACATCGCCTCGAAATCCTCGAGGCACAGCGCGCGTTGCGCGAGGCGTTCGCTCATGACGTCGCCTTTCTAGCGACCCCCCGCGGGAACGGAAGCCCGCCAGCCGCGTCTCAGCGCGGGCGCGGCCAGGTGATGCGGGGCTCGCTGCGGCCTGTGGGCAGGGGGGGCGGCTCGGGATCGAGCCGCGCCGCGGCGCGCGAGGGCTCGGCGAGCCGCGCCGCGAGGCCGCGGATGTCGGCGCGCAGCTCGTCGAGCTGCGCCTCGATGGCGTCCAGCCGACCCTTGAGGCCGAAGACGCTGAAGGGCATGGCGAGCAGGCAGCCTGCCAGGAGCAGCAGCACGAGCAGGGCGAGCAGGCCCGTCCACTCCGGCAGGCCGGGAATGGCGAGGCGCTCGGCCCAGCCCTGCAGCATCAGCCGCCCGTCACGCTCATGTGGCGCGCCACCGCGGGCGCCTTGCGGCGGCGGTCGATCACGAAGTCATGGCCCTTGGGCTTGCGCGCGATGGCCGCGAGGATGGCCTCGCGCAGCCCCTCCTCGCCGAGGGCGGGGTCGCGCAGCGGCGCGCGCAGGTCGGCCGCGTCGTCCTGGCCGAGGCACATGTAGAGGGTGCCGGTGCAGGTCAGCCGCACGCGGTTGCAGCTTTCGCAGAAGTTGTGCGTCATCGGCGTGATGAAGCCGAGCCGGGTGCCCGTCTCCGCGACGTCGAAATAGCGGGCGGGGCCGCCGGTGCGGTAGTCCGTCTCGCGCAGCGTCCAGCGCTCGCGCAGCCGGGCGCGCACGAGGCTGAGCGGCAGGAACTGGTCGGTGCGGTCCTGGCTGATCTCGCCCATCGGCATGGTCTCGATCAGGCAGAGGTCGAAGCCGTGCTCGCCGCACCAGGCGAGCATGCGGTCGAACTCGTGCTCGTTCACGCCCTTGAGCGCGACGGCGTTGATCTTGATGTGCAGCCCCGCGGCCTTGGCGGCGAAGATGCCGTCCAGCACCTTCTCGAGATCCCCCCATCGGGTGGTGGCGCGGAAGGCCGCCGGATCGAGGGTGTCGAGCGAGACGTTGATGCGCCGCACCCCCGCCCGCGCCAGCCCCTCGGCGTATTTCGCGAGCTGCGTGCCGTTGGTGGTCAGCGTGAGCTCGCGCAGCCCGCCCGCGCCGAGCCGCGCGCCGAGCGATTCGACGAGGCTCATGACGTTGCGCCGCACCAGCGGCTCGCCGCCGGTGAGGCGGATCTTCTCCACGCCGAGGCCGATGAAGGCGCCACAGAGCCGGTCCAACTCCTCGAGTGTGAGCACCTCGGCCTTCGGGAGGAAGGTCATGTCCTCCGCCATGCAGTAGACGCAGCGCAGGTCGCAGCGATCGGTGACGGAGACGCGAAGATAGCTGACGCGGCGGCCGAACGGATCGATCATGGAACGGCTCGTGTGTATCCCGGCGATGAAACGCGCTTCATTTGGCGCGCGGCGGGCGGGCGGCGCAAGCCCCGGGGCGCGGCGCCCGGCAGGGCCGGCTCACTCCCCGACGGGCTCGAGGCGCACCACGGCGAGATTGAGCAGCAGCTTGCCCGCATGCTCGAAATTGACCGTCACCCTCTGGCCGACCACCGACTGCACCTGCCCCACGCCCCAGTCGGGCCGGTCGGGCTGGATCACGCGCATGCCGGGCGCGAGTTCGCTCACGGGAGGCTCCTCCGCGCCATTCCGCTGACACGGCGGCATCATCATCCGGGCTAAAGGATGCCGCAACCATCGCCGTCCCATCTGTTCCCGGCATGCCGGCCGCGCCACCGACGCCGCGCCGCCCTGACGGCGGTGTCCCCGGCGTGCCAGTCAGCTTGCAAAGGACCGGGGTCTCCCTCCAGGGGGCTGTCCTGTCCCAGGAGTGACAGTGGATGAGTTCTGCCTCGGCCACCCTTCTCGATCCGCGATTGGCCGAACTCGTGGCCGCGCGGGTCTGCCACGATCTCGGCTCGCCGGTGGCAAGCCTCGGGGCGCTGTTGCCCCAGGCCGCCGACCCCGCGGCGCAGGAGATCCTGCGCGAGACGGCGCAGGAGCTGCGCGCGCGGCTGCAGCTCCTGGCGGCGCTGTTCGGCCCCGCCGACGAGCGCGACTGGGCTGAGATCGCCCGGCTGCTGACCGGGGCGCCGATGGCGCACCGGGTCGCCTTTGCCGTTCCGGCCCGCGCGGGCGCCCTGCCCGCGGCCCGGAGCCGCCTCGTCCTGGCCGCACTGCTGCTGGCCGCCGAGGCGCTGCCGCGCGGCGGCAGCGTGCACGCAACCGAACCGGCCCCTGGGCGGATCGCCGTGCGCGCGGAGGGCCGACAGGTCGCCTGGTCGGAGAGCCTGTTGCGGCTGCTTGCGGGCGAACCGGCGCAGGCGGCCCTGGAGCTTGGTCCGCGCCACGTCCTCGCGCCCTGGCTGTTCTGCCTTGCGGCCGAGGGCGGGGAGGCGCTCGACCTCGCCTGGCCTCCGGGGGGCGGCGCGCCGGTGCTGTTCATCGGCCAGGGCGACTGAGGCCGCGCCGCGAGGACCGCGACCCGCGTCTCGCGCTTAACCCTTTCTTCGCGGCGGCCGAGACAGTCTCCGGCGACGCCCCGCCGGGGCCAGTCGAAAGGGTGGCACGCATGGACGATCTGCTCGCCGATTTCCTGACCGAGACCAACGAGGCGCTGCAGGGGCTCGATGCCGTCCTGCTGCGCCTGGAGCGCGAGCCGGGGAACGGCGCTCTGCTCTCCGAGGCCTTCCGCGCGGTGCACACCATCAAGGGCACATGCGGCTTCCTCGGCCTGTCGCGGCTCGAGCGGGTGGCCCATGCCTCGGAGAACGTGCTCGGCCTGTGGCGCGACGGCGCGCTGGCGGTCACGCCCGCCGGCGTGTCGCTGATGCTCTCGGCGCTGGACCGCATCAAGGAGATCGTCGCCGGGCTGGAGGCGGCCGGGCAGGAACCTGCGGGCGAGGACGGCCCGCTGCTCGCGGCGCTGGACGCCGCGGCCGCCGGCGGTGACGCCCCCGCCCCCGCCGCGCCCGCCAGGGCGGAGACCGCACCGCCGCCGGCGGCGCCGCGGGCCGAGGCCGCGCCTCCACCTCCTCCCGCCGGCGCCTCCGCCGCCGCCTCGGCCGCTGCCGCCGCCCCCGCCCCCGCGGCCGAGGCCGCGCCCGAGGGCGGCGGCGTCGCCGCGCAGACCATTCGCGTGGCGGTGGACGTGCTCGAGGATCTGATGGTCCTGGTCAGCGAGCTGGTGCTGACGCGCAACCAGCTCCTCCAGCTCGCCCGCAGCGAGGAGAACTCCGCCTTCGCCGTGCCGCTGCAGCGCCTGTCGCAGATCACCTCCGACCTCCAGGACGGGGTGATGAAGACGCGCATGCAGCCGATCGGCAACGCCTGGTCCAAGCTGCCGCGCCTCGTGCGGGATCTCTCGCACGAGCTCGGCAAGAAGATCGAGCTCGTCATGCAGGGCGCGGAGACCGAGCTCGACCGCCAGGTGCTGGAGCTGATCCGCGACCCGCTGACGCACATGGTCCGCAACAGCGCCGACCACGGCCTCGAATCGCCCGAGGAGCGGCGCGCGGCCGGCAAGCCGGAGACGGGGCGAATCATCCTCAACGCTTTCCACGAGGGCGGCCACATCGTGCTCGAGGTGGGCGACGACGGGCGCGGCCTCAACACCGAGCGCATCCGCCAGAAGGCGCTCTCGCAGGGCCTCGCCACCGAGGCGGAGCTCGCCGGAATGAGCGAGCGCGAGATCCACCGCTTCATCTTCCGCGCCGGCTTCTCGACCGCGGCGGCCGTCACCTCCGTCTCCGGCCGGGGCGTGGGGATGGACGTGGTCAAGACCAACATCGAGCGCATCGGCGGCCTCGTGGACCTGCGCTCGCGCGAGGGGCAGGGCACCACCTTCATCATCAAGATCCCGCTGACCCTTGCCATCGCCGCGGCGCTGATCGTCGAGGTGGGCGGCCAGCGCTTCGCCATCCCGCAGGCCGGCGTGATCGAGCTCGTGCGCCTCGGCGAGGGGGTGAAGGCGGAGCGCATCAAGGACGCCATGGTGCTGCGTCTGCGCGACCGGCTGCTGCCGCTGGTGCCGCTGCGCGACACGCTTCGGCTCGAGGGCGCCCAGGAGTCCCGGGTGGATCAGGGCTTCGTCGTCGTCACCCAGGTGGGCGCGCAGATGTTCGGCATCGTGGTCGACCGCGTCTTCGACACGGAGGAGATCGTGGTGAAGCCGGTGGCGCCGATCCTGCGCCACATCACCATGTTCTCGGGCAACACCATCCTGGGCGACGGCAGCGTGATCATGATCCTCGACCCCAACGGGATCGCGCGCGCCACCGGCCTCGCGGTCGAGGGCTCGGGCGAGGGGGCGGCGGCCGCGGTCGCTTCGGGCAGCGCCCAGCGGGCGGGGCGGCGGGTCGCGCTGCTGCTGATGCGCGCGGGCGAGGGCGCGCCGAAGGCGGTGCCGCTCGAGCTTGTCGCGCGGCTCGAACAGCTTCCGCGCGAGCGCATCGAGCGCGCGGGCGAGACGCTGGTGGTGCAATATCGCGGCCACCTCATGCCGCTGGTGCCGCTGCACCACGGCTTCGGGGCCGAGGAGCGCGAGAGCCAGGCGGTGCTCGTCTTCGGCGAGGGCAAGCGGGCGATCGGCCTGATGGTGGACGAGATCCTCGACGTGGTGGAGGCGGTGCTGGAGATCGACCCCGCCGGGGCGCGGCCGGGCTTCCTCGGCTCCTGCGTGGTCGAGGGCAAGGTCACGGAGATCCTCGACACGGTCTTCTGGCTGCAACAGGGCCAGCCGGACTGGTTCGCGCCGAAGACGGCCGCGCGCCCGCGCGTGCTGGTGGTCGAGGACAGCGCCTTCTTCCGCAACCTCGTCGTGCCCGCCATCACCGCCGCGGGCTACGAGGTGGTGACGGTGCCCAACGGCCGCGAGGCGCTGGCGCTGCGCGAGGCGGGCGAGCGCTTCGATGTCATCGTCTCCGACATCGAGATGCCCGAGCTCGACGGGCTCGGCCTCGCGCGTGCCGTGCGCGACGGGGGGCCTTGGGCGGATCTGCCGATGATCGCGCTCTCCAGCCGCAGCGAGCCGCGCGACGTGGCCCGCGGCCGGGAGGCCGGCTTCAGCGACTACATCGGCAAGTTCGACCGCGAGGCGCTGCTGGCCAGCCTGCAGCAGTGCCTCGAGCCGCTCGCGGTCCGGTGATCGCGGAAAGGGAGAGCGACGATGCAGCAGATCGAGATCCAGCGCGGCATGGCCCGCCCCGCCGTCGGCCCGGCGGGGGACGCGGCGCAGATGGTGCTGACGCTGACGGTGGCCGGCCAGCTCTGCGGTGTGCCCGTCCTGTCGGTGCGCGACGTGCTGGGCGTGCAGTCCATCACGCCCATCCCGCTCGCCCCGCGGGAGGTGGCGGGCAGCCTGAACCTGCGGGGGCGAATCGTCACCGCCGTCGACCTGCGGGTGCGCCTCGGCCTCGCCGCGGGCGGCGGGGCGAAGGGCGCGATGAGCGTGGTGGTGGAGATCGGCGGCGAGCTCTACTCGCTCCTCGCCGATGCGGTGGGCGAGGTGCTCTCGCTCGACCCGGCCGAGCGCGCGGCGAATCCGCCGACCCTCGACCCCGCCTGGCGCGAGGTGTCGCTCGGCGTGCATCGGCTGGGTGAGCGGCTGCTCGTGCTCCTCGACGTCGATCGGCTGCTGGTGCTCTCGTCATGAGCAACGACATCCTCGTGGTGGATGACAGCGCGGTGGTCCGGAAGGTCGCGCGCCGCATCCTCGAGAAGCACGGCTTCGCGGTGCGCGAGGCCGAGGACGGCGAGAAGGCCCTGGCGGCCTGCCGCGCCGCCATGCCGCGCGCCGTCCTGCTCGACCGCAACATGCCGGTGCTGGACGGCATCGGCTTCCTGCGCGCGCTGCGCGCCGACCACGGCCCCGACGAGCCGATCGTGGTGATGTGCACCACCGAGGCCGCGATGGAACGCATCATGGAGGGGCTGGAAGCCGGCGCGCAGGAATACGTGATGAAGCCCTTCGACGAGGCCATCCTGCTCGACAAGCTCGCGCAGGTGGGGCTGCTGCCCGCATGAGCGGCCAGATCGGCGGGCGCCTGCGGGTGATGCTCTGCGACGACAGCGCCACCGTGCGCGGCGCGCTTGCCCGCGTGCTGCAGTCGGACCCCGAGATCGAGGTGGTGGCGCGTGTCGGCGATGGCCAGGCCGCGCTCGCGGCGCTGGACGCCGCCCCGCCGGCGAGCCGGCCCGAGGTGGTGCTGCTCGACCTCGAGATGCCGGTGATGGACGGCATGACGGCGCTGCCGCTGATCCTGCGGCGCGAGCCCAAGCCCATCGTGATCGTCGCCTCCGCGCTGACCCAGCGCGGCGCGGCTGCGACGATGGAGGCGCTGCGCGCCGGGGCGGCCGACTATGTGCCCAAGCCCTCGGCGGTCGGCGGCGGCCTCTCCGATCCGGGCTTCCGCGCCGAGCTGCTGGCCAAGGTGAAGGGCTGGGCGCGGGTGCGCAGCCGCCGGCCCGCCCCGCCTGCCATCGCGCCCGCGCGCCCTGCCCGGCGGCACGGAGCGGGTGCGCGCCCGCGCCTGCTCTGCGTGGGCAGCTCCACCGGCGGGCCGCAGGCGCTGGCCGCCTTTCTCAAGCGGCTGCCGCGCAGCTTCCCCTTGCCCATCCTGCTCGTGCAGCACATGCCGGCGGGCTTCACCGCCATGCTGGCGAAGCACCTCGATGCGCTGGGTGGTCCGCGCGTGGCCGAAGCCGCCGGCGGCGAAGTGCTGAAGCCCGGCCAGGCGCTGCTCGCTCCGGGCGATCGCCACCTGCTCCTGCGCGCCGAGGGCGAGAGCCTGATCACGCAGCTCTCCGACGCCCCGCCGGAGAATTTCTGCCGCCCCGCCGTCGATCCCACGCTGCGCAGCGTGGTCGCGGCCTGCGGCGGCCGGGCGCAGGCCGTGATCCTCACCGGCATGGGCCAGGACGGGCTGGCCGGCTGCAAGGCGCTGGCTGCCGCGGGCGGCACGGTCTGGGCGCAGGACGAGGCCAGCTCCGTTGTCTGGGGCATGCCGGGCGCTGTGGCCAAGGCCGGCCTCGCGAGCGAGGTCGGCCCGCCCGAGGCGCTTGCGGAAGCCCTCGCCCACTCGCTCGGAGCCGGCCGATGACGCCCGCGAGCTTCGCCTTCCTCACCGGTATCGTGCGCGCGCGCTCGGGCGGCGTCATCGGGCCCGACCAGGGCTACATGCTGGAGACGCGCCTCGCGCCGCTGCTCAAGCGCGAGGGGCTGGCGAGCCTCGATGCCCTGGCCGCGCGGCTGCGCGCGCCGGGAACCGAGGCGCTGGCGCAGGAGATGACCGAGCTGCTCACCACCAACGAGAGCAGCTTCTTCCGTGACGGCAAGCCCTTCGAGCATCTGCGCACGCTTATCCCGCGCCTGCACGCGGCCCGTCCTGCGGGGCAGAAGATCCGCATCTGGTCGGCCGCCTGTTCGACGGGGCAGGAGGCCTACTCGATCTCCATCGTGATCGCCGAGCTGCAGGAGGCCGACGCCGGGCTGCGCGCCCGCCCCTTCGAGATCCTGGGCACGGACATCACCGCGGCGGTGCTCGAACGCGCGCGAGCGGGGCTCTACACCCAGTTCGAGGTGCAGCGCGGCCTGCCCATCCGCACCCTGATGAAGCGCTTCACCCAGGAGGAAGGGCGCTGGCGCGTGAAGCCCGAGATCGCGGCCCCCTGCCGGTTCCAGAGCTTCAACCTGCTGGGCGATCCGCGCATCCTCGGCCGCTTCGACGTGGTCTTCTGCCGCAACGTGCTGATCTACTTCGACGTGCCGACGAAGGCGCGCGTGCTGGAGCGCATCGCCGCCCAGCTCGCGCCCGATGGCGCCCTCTACCTCGGCGCGGCCGAGACGGCGATCGGGGTCACCCGCGCCCTGGTGCCGCTGCCGGGCGAACGCACCGTCTATGGCCCCGCCCCGGCGGAGGCGGAGCGGCTCCGGGCCTGAGCGCGCGGCGCTGGCGCGCGGGGCCGACCGCATGGCACCCTCCGGCGCAGACCAGGGAGGACCGCCATGACCGACATCCCGCGCCGCGCGGCCCTGCTCGCGGCCGCGCTGCTTCCCCTGCCCGCGCTCGCGCAGCCCGCACGGCCCGTCACCATCGTCGTGCCCTTCCCGCCCGGCGGCTCGACCGACGTGACGGCCCGGCTGCTGGCCGAGCGCATGGCCGCCCCGCTCGGCCTTCCCGTGCAGGTGGAGAACCGCCCCGGCGCGGCGACCGTGATCGGCGCCGAGCATGTGGCGCGCAGCGCGCCCGACGGGCACACGGTGCTCATCGCCTCGGGCAGCACGCTCACCATCAACCCGCACATCGTGCGCAATCTCCCCTACCGGCGGGAGGATTTCGCGCCGGTGACGCTGATCTCCACCCTGCCGTTTGCCATCGTCGCGCGGCCTGGCGGGCCGCGCAGCCTCGATGAGCTGATCGAGCGCGCCCGCGCCCGGCCTGGGCAGATCACCTACGGCACCAACGGTCCCTCGAGCTTCAACAACATCGCCGCCGTGCTCGTCTCCGAGCAGCTCGGCATCCGCATGCAGGACATCACCTACCGCGGCGACGCGCAGCAGGTGCATGACTTCCTCGGCGGGCGGCTCGATCTGCTGGTGGTGGGCGGCTCCACGGCCATTCCGCTGCACCGCGACGGGCGCGGGCGCATCATCGCCTGGACGGGCGAAGGCCGCATGCCGGGCTTCGAGGAGATTCCGACCGTCGCCGAACGCTGGCCACAGGCGGTCGCGGTCACCTGGTTCGGGCTTCTCGTGCCTGCGCGCACTCCGTCTGCGATGGTCGAGCGCCTGCATCTCGCGGCCGTCGCGGCGCTGCGCGCGGGCGATCTCGCGCCGCGCCTCGCGGCGGAGGGGCAGAGCCTGATCGCCTCCACCCCCGAGGAGTTCGCGGCCTTCCTCGACCGCGAGAGCGAGCGCTGGGGGGCGGTGCTGCGGCGGATGGACCTGCAGCTCTAGCGGCCTGCCGGCGCCTAGCCCGACGCCAAGCCCGCCCCCCGGGCCCGACGACTGCCGGGCTGCGCCGGATGTCGGCATGGCGCCGCCGCCGGTGGCTTCCGCCCCGCTGGCGCCGCCGGCGAGGCTTGCGAGACGGGGCCACCCGGTCCCCGCCCTGCGGCGCGGGAGGCGCGCGCCGTCGGCCGCGAATGTCAGGACGGATTGACACGGGGGGCGGTTCGCGCGTGACTGCGGGGCCGACGAGCCTGCGGGCATGGCCAGCCGGAATGCGCCACGGCCTCGAGGGGTGGCGCCGGGGGAGGGGCGATGAGAGGCTGGGAGTTCGACAGGCCGGTGCCCGAGCGCGGCTATGCGTGGTGGTATGTGGACGCGCTCTCGGACGACGGCGCGCAGGGCATCGCGCTGATCGCCTTCATCGGCACGGTGTTCTCGCCCTGGTATGCGCTGGCGCGGCGCGGCGGCGGCGGCGATCCGCACAACCACTGCTGCCTCAACGTCGCCCTCTACGGCCGGCCGCGCCGCTGGGCGATGACCGACCGCCGCCGCGGCGCCCTCGCGCGCGGCGAGGACTTCCTCCAGATCGGACCCTCGCGCCTCGACTGGGACGGCGCGACGCTGACCATCCGCATCAACGAGGTCACCGCCCCCATTCCCTCGCGCCTCTCGGGTGTGGTGCGGGTCTCTCCGCGCGCGCTCAGCAGCCGCCGCTTCCAGCTCGACCATGCGGGGCGTCACCTCTGGCATCCCATCGCCGCGCGGGCGCGCATCGATGTGGCGCTGGAGAGTCCCGCGCTGCGCTGGTCCGGCCCCGCCTATTTCGACTGGAACGCGGGTGCCGCGCCGCTCGAACAGGATTTCCGCGCCTGGGACTGGTGCCGCGCGCCGATGGCCGATCGCACCGCCATCCTCTACCACGCCGAACGGCGCGACGGCTCGACGCAGAGCCTCGCGCTGCGGGTCGAGGACAGCGGCGCGGTGGCCGAGTTCCCCGTCCCGCCGCCGGCCAGCCTCCCGCGCACGCTGTGGCGCATCCGTCGCCCCACCCGTTCGGAGGACGGCCATGCGCGCCTCGTCAGGACGCTGGAGGACACGCCCTTCTATTCGCGCTCGGTGATCGAGACGCGGCTGCTCGGCGAGCGGGCGATCGCGGTGCATGAGAGCCTCGATCTCGACCGCTTCGCGCACCCCGCCATGTACGCGATGCTGCCCTTCCGCGTGCCGCGGGCGCTAGGCTGAGGCCGGGCGCTCGCCCTCGTACCAGTCGAGGTCGAGGGTCGCCACCTCGCCGAAGGGCCGCCGGCGCTGCAGGGCGAGGCGCAGGATCGGCCAGGTGGTCCAGGTCATGGTCAGGAAGGGCAGCGGGTCGCGCCAGGACCAGGTGACGTCGCGCGTGCCGAGCAGCGTGCGCAGCGTGGCGACATAGCCGCGCCGGAACATGACGCCCGAAAGCGCCGTGAGCACCGAGTAGAACTGCTGCAACCGCGCCTCCTCGCGCAGCGCGGCCGGGGTTCCGTTCAGGATGGCCGGCGCGATCTGCCCGGTGCGCAGGAAATGCACGCCGCTGGTCACGCGCGGGTTGCACTCGATGCCCCATGGCTCGCCCGCCTCGTCCAGGATCAGGTCGAAGGAGATGAAGCCCGTGTGGCCGGAGGCGGCGACGAAGCGCGCGATCCATTCCTCGAGTCGCGGCGCGTCGGTCACGCGCTCGAAGACGGTGGCCACAGAGCCCGCGAACATCACGCCGCGGTAGATGGCGTTGGCGACGAGGCGTCCTGCATGGGCGATGCCGCAGGAGGAGTACACCCGGCCCGGCACGAAGGCCTGCACCACATGCGGCACGGACTCGGCCGGGAGCGGCGCGCCCCGCCGGATCAGGCGGAAGCCGCGCCCGCCGCAGGAATGCACGGGCTTTACCACCACGTCCTGCCGCGCGGCGAGCGCCTCCGCCTCCGCCGTGCCGAGCGGATGGGTCTCCGGGGCGCGCACGCCCCAGGCGGTGCAGAGCCGGGTGAAGGCCAGCTTGTCGTGCAGGGGCAGCAGCCGCTCGGGCGGGGGGGCGAACAGGCGCACCCCATCGGGCAGGCGCCCATGCAGCCCGGCCACATGCAACGTCTCCTCCGACACCGGCAGGACGAGGCGGACATCCTCTGCCCGCACCACCCGGAGCAGATCCTCGAGATAGGCCTCCTTCCCTTCCGATGGCGGCCGCACCGCGACGGAGGCCGCGACATGGCGCGAGGCGCCCGTGAGGTGCCGGGCGAAGGGTTCGGCCACCACCACCCGCCAGCCGGCGGCGGAGAAGCTGCGCGCGATGTCGAGCGCCTTGGGCAGCCGGCCCAGGGTGAGCAGGACGGTCGGCGCGCTCATGCGCCGGCGCGCGAGACGACGACCATCACCTGCTCGGCCGGGCGGGTGGTGAGGCGCGCGGCGGGGCGGACCCGGTGCGGCTGCAGCACGCGGAAGTCGAAGCGCCGGAACAGGCGCGCGATGAGCAGGATGGCCTCGGTGGTGGCGAAGGCGGCGCCGGCGCAGACCCGCGGCCCCAGCCCGAAGGGGATGTAGGTGCCGGGCGTGATCTCCTCCTCCCTCTCGGGCAGGAAACGGTCGGCGTCGAACAGGTGGGGCTCGCGCCAGTAGCGCTGGTGGCGGTGCAGCACCCAGGGTGCCACCATCACGAGCGCGCCGCGCTTCGCCATGACTTCGCCGATCCGCGTGGCTTCCAGCGCGACGCGCGGCAGGAAGGTGATGGGGGGATAGAGGCGCAGCGTCTCGCGGAACAGGTTGCGCACGAAGACGAGGCGCTTCGTGTGCTCGAACTCCACCGGCCCCTCGCCGCACACCGCGCGCAGTTCGGCGCGCAGCCGCGCCACCAGGGCGGGCCGGGTGGCGAGGAGGAAGAACACCCAGGTGAGCGCGCTCGCGCTCGTCTCGTGCCCGGCGAGGAAGAGCACGCCGAGCTGGTCGATCAGCTCCTCGCGGGTGAAGGGCGCGCCCGTCTCGGGGTCGCGGGCGGCGATGACGGCGCTCGCGATGTCGTCGAAGCGGCCCGGCGGCGCCGTCGTGTGGGTGTCGAGCAGCGCCGCGAGATGGCGACGGATGGTGCGGCAGGCCTCCAGCACTTCCGGGCGCTGCGGGGCGTTGCTCCAGGCCTCGTCGAAGATCAGGCGGCGGATTTCCACCTGCGCCACGCTGCGTTCGAAGAGCGTGAAGGCGTCGAACACGTCCTGGGCGGCCTGGTGGCGAAGGCTGGTGGAAAAGACGGTGCGGCAGATGATGTCGGCCGTCAGATGGCTCATGGTGAGGTCGAGCGAGACGGGACGGCGCTGTGCGGCCGCCTCCTCCAGCGCCTCCTCCGCCGCTTCGCAGCCCGCGACCATGGCCGGGAAGGCGTTGGTCACGCGCATCATGGTGAGGGACGGGTCGAGCATCCGCCGCTGCCGCTTCCACGTCTCGCCGGAGGAGACGAAGATCGAATCGCCGATCAGCGGGTCGAGCGCCTCCACCATCAGGTCGCTCTTGGGGAAGATCCCCTCGGGATCGGAGAGCACGCGCCGCACCTGGTCGGGCCGGTTCACGATCAGGATCTGCCGGCGCGACCAGCCGAGATGCCCCACCTCCACCCGGTAGGCCGCCGCGGGCAGCAGCGAGAGCAGGTCGCCATCGCCGCGCAGCACCACCCGCAGGAGCGAGACGAGGGCGGAGAGCGAGGTGGGTTTCGGCGGGATGAAGGTGTCGGGCCGGGGCGGCGGCGCCATCATGTTCATCGGCGTACCCGTCGGAGAAGGCGGATGTATTCGGCGGCGTGACGGTGTAGAGTGTCAAGAAGGATTGTCGTCGTCCGCGGGGCCGCGCATGGACCTGAGCAAGCTGCTCGACTTCGCCGAACTGGACCTGTTCCACACCCTGGTCCTGCTGCACATCCTGACGGGCACCACAGGGGCCGTCGCCTTCTGGGTGCCGGTGATCGGCCGCAAGGGCGGCGTGCACCACAGGCTCTGGGGGCGCGTGTTCAACATCTGCCTGCTGACGACGGGGCTTCTCGCGCTCGGGATGAGCCTGCTCACGCTCGACGACCCCTTCGGCACCCATCCCCACCTCGTCGGCCGCTTCGAGGCGGAGTTCATCCGCGGAATCTTCGGCTGGATGATGCTGCACAACGCCATCCTGACCGTGAATCTCGTCTGGTATGGCTGGCTGTGCGTGCGCAACCGGCGCGACCATGCGGCGAACCGCACGCCGCTCAACCGCGCCCTGCAATGGCTGCTGCTGGCCGCGGCCCTCGTCTGCGCCGCCGACGGCTGGCGCATCGGCGAGCCGCTGATGGTGGGCATCGCGGTGGTGGGCCTCGCCACGGTCGCGACCAACTGGTGGTTCCTCTGGCGGGACCGGCCGGGGCCGCTCGATTGGCTGAAGGAGCACATCAAGGCGCTGGTCGGTGCCGGGATCAGCGTCTACACGGCCTTCTTCGCCTTCGGCTCGGTGCGGATCATGCCGGTGCTGGCGCTGCACCCGGTCACCTGGGCGATTCCGCTCGTCACCGGCATCGCGCTCATCGTCTGGCACCAGCGCAAGGTGACGCTCGGCCTGCGCGCGCGACGCGCCGCCGCGGTCTGAGCGCGATGCGCGTCGCCGTCGTCGGGGCCGGCGTGGGCGGGCTCGCCGCCGCGGCCGATCTCGCGCGGCGCGGCTGCGAGGTGACGGTCTTCGAGGCCGCCGAAGGCCCGGGCGGCAAGATGCGCCAGATCCATGTGGCGGGGCGCGGCGTGGATGCCGGCCCCACCGTCTTCACCATGCGCTGGATCTTCGAGGGACTCTTCGCCGATGCCGGGCGGCGGCTCGAGGATCATCTGGAGGTCGTGCCGTCGGAGATCCTCGCGCGCCATGCCTGGCGCGCCGGCGGGCGGCTCGACCTCTTCGCCGACATCGACCGCTCGGCCGAGGCGATCGCCGCCTTCGCCTCGGCGGAGGATGCCCGGAACTACCGCGCCTTCTGCGCGCGCAGCGCCGCCATCTACCGCACCCTCGCGGGGCCCTTCATCGCCTCCGAGAGGCCCTCGCCGCTGGCGCTGGTGCGCCGCGTGGGCCTCGGCAACCTCGGGCGTCTGTGGGGCACCGCGCCGATGGCGACGCTGTGGAGCGCGCTCGGCGCGCAGTTCCGCGATGCGCGGCTGCGCCAGCTCTTCGCGCGCTACGCCACCTATGTCGGCGCCTCGCCCTTCCTCGCGCCGGCCACCCTCATGCTCATCGCCCATGTGGAGCAGGACGGGGTGTGGCAGCTGCGCGGGGGCATGCACGCGCTGGCGCGCGCGCTCCATGCGCTTGCCGAGGGGCAGGGGGCGCGCTTCCGCTTCGCCGCGCCGGTTGCGGAGATCCTCGTGGAGAATGGCCGCGCCGCCGGCGTGCGGCTGGCGACGGGCGAGATGCACCGGGCGGAGGCGGTGGTGTTCAACGGCGACGCCTCGGCGCTGGGGCAGGGGCTTCTGGGGCCGGGCGCACGGCGGGCCGCGCCGGAGACGCCGCGCGCGCGCCGGTCGCTCTCCGCCCTCACCTGGTGCCTGAACGCGCCGACCGAGGGCTTCCCGCTCGCGCACCACAACGTCTTCTTCGCCGAGGATTATGCCGAGGAGTTCGATGCCATCTTCCGCCGCCGCACGCTCTGCGCGGCCCCGACCGTCTATGTCTGCGCCCAGGATCGGGGCCCCGCCGCCAAGCCGCCGCCGCCGGGCGGGGCGGAGCGTCTTCTCGTGCTGGTGAACGCGCCGGCGGATGGCGATGCGCAGGCCCTCGACCTCGCGCGGCACGAGGCGGAGGCCTTCGCCCTGCTCGCCGCCTGCGGGCTGCACGTGGCGCGCGCGCCCGGGCGCATGGTGGCAACCACGCCCGAGGGCTTCCATGCGCTCTTCCCGGGCACGGGCGGCGCGCTCTACGGCAGGGCGAACCACGGGATGATGGGCAGCTTCGCCCGGCTTGGCGCGGCCTCGCGCCTGCCCGGGCTCTATCTCGCCGGCGGGTCGGTGCATCCGGGGGCGGGCGTGCCCATGGCCGCGATGTCGGGTCGCCTCGCCGCGGCGCGGCTGCTCGAGGACCGGGCGGGGCGACGTCGCCCGGTGCTCGGGCTCGGCCTCAGGCCCGCGCCGGCGTGAAGGAGTCGGCGGGCGGCAGCACCTGGTCGAGCACGCGCGCCGAGGCGATCACCCCCGGCACGCCCGCGCCCGGATGGGTGCCCGCGCCCACGAGGAAGAGGTTGCGCAGCTCCTCGCTCGCGTTGTGCGGCCGGAACCAGGCCGATTGGAAGAGCCGGGGCTCCATGGCAAAGGCCGCGCCCTGCCATGCGTTCAGCCGCTCGCGGAAGTCGAGCGGCGTGAGCAGGCGCTGCGTGACGATGTGCCGCCCGAGGCCGGGCAGCACCGTCTCCTCCAGCCGCTGCTGGATGCGCGCGCGATAGGGCTCGGCCATCTCCCGCCAGTCCGTGCCGCTTCCGAGATGCGGCACCGGCGAGAGCACGTAGAAGGCATCGCAGCCGGGCGGTGCGAGGGAGGGGTCGCTGGCTGTCGGCCGGTGGAGGTAGAGCGACATGTCCTGCGCGAGGCGCTTGCGCCGGAAGATGTCCTTGAGCAGCCCCTCGTAGCGCGGGCCGAGCACGATGCTGTGGTGATAGACCTGCTCGAAGCGCCGGTCGGTGCCGAAATACCAGACGAAGAGGCCCATGGAGTAGTGCGCCCGCGCCAGCCTCGCGTCGGTCCAGCGCCGGCGCGGCCGCGCTCCGAGCAGCTTCGAGTAGGTCCAGGCCGGATCGGCGTTGGAGACGACGACATCGGCGCGCAGCACCTCGCCGGAGGCGAGGCGCACGCCGGCCGCGGCGCCGTTCTCGGCGAGGATCTCGGTCACCTCCGCGTTGCAGCGCAGGCGGCCGCCCTCGGCCTCGATCAGGCGCACCAGGGCGCGCACCACCGCCCCCGTGCCGCCCATGGCGTAGTGCACGCCGTGCAGCTTCTCGAGATGCGCGATCAGGCAGTAGTAGGCGGTGGTGTCCAGCGGGTTCCCGCCGATCAGCAGCGGGTGGAAGCTGAAGGCCACGCGCAGCTTCGGATTGCGGAAGTTCGCGCAGACCTTGCCGAAGACCGAACGGTAGCCCTGCAGGCGGATCATGTCCGGAACCGCCGCCAGCATGGTGCGGAAGCGATGGAAGGGGCGGTCGGCGAGCTGGGCGAAGGCGACCTCGTAGATCGCCTCGGAGTCGCGGATGTGGCGCTCGAATCCCTCCAGATCCTCGGGCGCGATGCGCCGCACCTCCTCGCGCATCGCATCGGGGTCGGCGCTGGCGCGGAACTCGGTGCCGTCGTCGAAGCGGATCACGTAGAAGGGATCGAGCGCGCGCAGCTCGAGGTGATCGGACATGCGCCGGCCGTGGAGCGCCCACAGCTCCTCGAGCAGGTAGGGCGCGGTGATGATGGTGGGACCGGCATCGAAGGTGAAGCCGTCCTGGCGGAAAGTGTAGGCGCGGCCGCCCGGCGCATCGAGCTTCTCGAGCACCGTGACGCGGTAGCCGCGCGCGAGCAGCCGCACCGCCGCGGCGAGGCCGCCGAAACCGGACCCGATCACCACGGCGTCCGGGCGCGGCGGCGCGGAGATGACGTTCATGCGCGTTGCGATCCTCGGCCTTCCCCGGCCGCGCCATCCTCGCGCATCATGGCGGCAAATCCAAAGGAAAAGACGCGCCTTCACGCGAGCGAGAAGGCAAGCCAGGCGAGGGTGGCGTAGCGCCCGGTCTTCGCGACGGCGACGATCAGCACGAAGCGCCACAGCGGTTCGCGCATCACGCCGGCGATCACGGTCAGCGGGTCGCCGACGATGGGTGCCCAGCTCAGCAGCAGCGACCAGTAGCCCCAGCGCGCATACCAGGCCTGGGCGCGGTCGAGAGCGGCCTCGCCCACGGGAAACCAGCGCCGGTGGCGGAAACGCTCGAGCAGCCGCCCGAGGGTGTGGTTCACCACCGACCCGAGCGTGTTGCCGAGGCTCGCGACCAGCACCAGCGCCCAGGGGGGATGGTCGGACGCGAGAAGAAGACCGACCAGCGCCGGCTCCGACTGCATGGGCAGCAGCGAGGCGGCGCCGAACGCGAGGAGGAACAGGGTCACGTAGGCGGTGAGGGCGCTCATCAGCTCGAGGGAAGGCGAAAAGGGAGGGGGGCGGAAGGACCTGGCCCTCCGCCCCCCCCTTCGAGGCCTCCGCCGCGCGGATCAGTTGCGCGCGGGCTGGCTTCCGCCCTCGGCGCGGCGCGGCGGTGGATTGAGTTCCGGATAGTCGCGCAGCATGGGCGCGCCATAGAGCGGCTGGTAGACGCCCTGGTGGCAGGTGGTGCAGTTCACCTTCAGCGTGTCGCCGAGCGGGCCGAGGCGGTGCGGCGGGAAGCGGTCCCGCAGCGGCTCGATGTAGTCGTTGTTGATGGCCCGCACCATGCGGATCCCGTGCCACGCGGTGACCCGCTGCGGCGTGCTCGTCTCCCAGGAGGCGAAGGAGCGACTGTTGTGGCAGAAGGTGCAGTTGACGCCGAGCGCGGTGGACATGTGCATCATCAGGCCATAGACCCACTCCGCCTGGATGATGCTGGCGTTGTTGTTGCGTTCGCGTGCCGTGCCGGAGAGGTGGCGGATGGGCTCGTCGCGCCAGAGATAGGGCGTGAAGGGATCGGAGGGCAGGGTGGCGTAGCCGGTGGCGGCGACCGGTCGGTTCTGCTCGCCTGCCACCTGCCACATGCGCGAGGCCGGCGCGTTGGAGGGCGCCTGCGACCACACCGCGGCCGGCACGGCCTGGCCCCGATGACAGGTGTAGCAGGTGACGCCCACGTCCTGCACATGGTTGGCGAAGGTGCTGTTGATGGTGTGCACCATCTGCAGCATCCGCCGCGCCACGTGCTTGGTGTAGATGTCCTCGGCGGCGAAGTTGCCGGGGACATGGCAGCCGTTGCAGCTCTCCGCCGGGTTCTCGTTGGGATAGATCCACTCGGACATGGCCTGCATGATCCGGTTGAACTGCTCCACCGAGAGATGGCCGAGCACCTGCACGTTCTCGAACACCTCCGAGGCGCGCGGCCCCTCCGGATCGGCGGGCTCGATGGCGGCGGGGATGATGTTGCGCGCCTGGATGCGGTCCAGGTTGCGGTTGTTGTAGACCACCTCCATCGCCGTGCCGCGGAAGCCCATCTGGACCTCGGTGGTCCCGGGGCGCTCGAAGGTCACCACCAGGAAGGCCGCGGTGGCGATCGCCGCCACGCCCGTCCAGAAGAGGAAACCGAAGGTCTTGTAGAACTCGGGCTTCATGGCTCGATCCTCCTCACCGCGCCGCCGGGTCGAGGATCGGGCCCCACACCTGGGGATATTCCGGTGCGAAGCGCTTCTCGACGGCCCAGAGATACCAGTTGTCCACCACCGTGCCGGTCAGCAGGATACCGATGCCGCCGGTGAGCGGAGTGAGCACCGCGAACCACCAGGCCCAGCGGTGGATGCTCTCCGAGGTGGCGTTGAAGCCCATGGTCCAGCGCCAGAACAGGCCGGCCCGCTCCATCGCCGTGCCGCGGTCGATCGCCTGGTCCACCTCGCGCTCGCCGCCGAAGCGTGCCACCGCGAGGATGGTCGCCCCGTGCATCGCGAAGAGCAGGGTGGAGCCGTAGAGGAAGACGATCGAGAGGGCGTGGAAGGGGTTGTAGAAGAGATTGCCGTAGCGGATGGAGAAGGCCGCGGTCCAGTCGAGGTGCGGGAAGATGCCGAAAGGCACCGCCTCGCTCCAGGATCCCATCCAGAGCGGGCGGAGGAAGCCGAGCACCAGATAGAGCCAGATCGCGGAGAGGAAGGCCCAGAAGGTGTGCTGCCCGAGACCGAGCTGATCGGCCCGCCGCCACACCCGCGCGGCCCAGAGGAACATCGAGAGCGTGAGGAAGAAGCCCGCGGCGAGCCACCATCCGCCCTCGTTCAGCGGCGGGATGCGCAGCCCCCACTGTGGCCCGGGCGGCTCGAGCGCCAGCCAGGGCAGCAGACGGATGAACTGCACCGGATCCCAGTTCACCGAGGCCAGCATGTTGAGCCCGATGATCTCGATCGCGATGAACCCGCACAGCAGCGAGAGCGAACCGAGCGTGCCGAGATAGAGCGGGCCGATCTGCGCGTCCGCGAAGAAGCCGAGGATCCGGCTGTGCCGCGGCCGGCCGACGCGCGCGTCGTTGTCCGGCGGCAGCGGCACGCCCGGATAGGAAGGGCCGTGCGGCTGGATGCGGGTGAAGAGGAACTGGTATTCCATGGGTCGCGTCCTCTCCCTCAGTTCCAGATCGGCAGCTGGAGCCACCAGTTCCACCACTCGGGCCAGCCGCGCGTCCAGAATGGGCCGCTGATGACGATGCACACCGCGCTCCAGAAACCGGCGGACAGGGCGACGAACAGGCCGAGCCGGTGGATGCCCAGCGTGCCGATCGAGTAGCCGATGAAGTCGCGGTAGAAGGTGTTCTCGTGCTCGGGCGTCTTCACCGCCTCTCCCTTCTTGGGATTGATGGCGGCGAGCACGAGGGAGGCGTGCAGCGAGAGCGCCAGCGTCGTGGTGAAGAAGAAGCTCACCGCGATCATGTGCGCCGGGTTGTAATGGAAGTGCAGGAACTGGTAGCCGACGTTGCTCACCCAATCGAGGTGGCTCCAGATGCCGTAGGGGAAGCCGTGGCCCCAGGCGCCGAGCAGCACGGGCCGGATCACCACCAGCGTGAAGTAGGCGAAGACGGCCATGCCATAGGCCCAGGGGATGTGCATCCCCATGCCGAGCTTGCGCGCGATCTCCGCCTGGCGGAACGCCCAGGAGATGAAGGCGCCGAGCGCGCAGACGGTGATGAGCTGCCACAGCCCGCCCTCGCGCAGCGGCGCCAGCCGGAGGCCGTAGCTGAGATCGGGCGGCGCGATGTTGATCAGCCAGGGATTCCAGGTTCCGCCGATGGCCGCGCCGTAGAGGATCAGCGAGACGCCGACGAGCGTGAAGAAGAAGGTCGTCACGCCGAAGAAGCCCACGTAGAAGGGGCCGATCCAGAAATCGAACAGGTTGCCGCCGACGAGGGTGCCGCCCCGGACGCGGTACTTGGCTTCGAATGTCAGCATCGCCATGGCTTGATGCTCCTGTGTGGGCTCGGCGCAGACCGGCGGCCTGCCGCGATCCGCGACAGCGGGAGGAGGGAGGAATCCCGAAGCCCCCGCTGCCGCGGCGCGACGCGGCCGGCGCTAGCGGCCGGCCGGAGTCCGCTGAACCGGCTGGCCCGTCGTGTACGTGACCGACCCGGCGCACCAGCCGAGGTGGTCGCAGTAACGCGGCGAGGACAGCACGACGAAGTGGATCACGAGGGCGATCGCCATCACGCCCACGGCACCGAGGATGCCGAGGCGCAGCGGGTTCGACACCATCCAGATCTTGTGCACTGCGTTGATCTCCTTTCCGGGAAAGGAGGGGCAGGCCGGCGGCGCGCGCCGCCGGGCCGCACCCTCAGTTGACGAAGAAGCGCCAGTCGGGCGGGACGACCTGCGACCCGTAGACCAGCGGACGCCACAGCCAGACCAGGATGTGCGCGCCCATCGACGCGAACACCGAGAAGATCCAGCCCTGCATCACGAGGCGGTGGACCTCGCGCGCCTCGGGCTCGGTCAGGCCCGTCCTCGCACTCACATCGGCCATCAGTTGACCTCCATTCGGCCTTTCGGCCCGTTACCGCGCAACTCCCGCGCAGCAGGGATGTGCGTGGCCCGACCGGCCACGCACGTCTGTCTGCCCGGACATCCCGGGCGGGCAGGGCAGGGGGGCGGATGCGCGCTCATGCGGGCTGCGCCTCCGCCGCCAGGATGGCTCGGGCGCGCTCGGCGGTGACGCGCGCCTCGCCCGCGTCGCGCGCCGCCTGCTCCACCTGCTCGCGCAGGCGCTTCGCGGCCGAGATGCGGATCAGGAAGGGTTCGCGCGCGACGCGCGCGTCGAGCAGCGCCTGCGCCTCCGGCTCCCAGATGTCCGAGGGCCGCGCGGGGGTTGCGGGCACCTTGTCGAGCTCCGTTCCGAGCGGGAGGATGTGGAACAGCGCATCGAAGAGAGCGTTGCAGTATTCCTGAAGGATGTAGGTGGCGCCCGCGTAGCCCATGAAGGGCGTGCCCGTGGCGCGGCGGATGATGGCGCCAGGGAAGCTCGCGGGGATGTAGGCGGCCCGGCTGCCCGCCTCGGCGAGATACATCCGCTCGTTGAAGCTGCCGAAGACGACGAGGCCAGGGGTGCCGTGCATGGCGGCGCGTGTCTCGTCGTTGCGCGGCTTCTCGCCCGGCTTGCGGGCGGCGGCATAGGCGCAAGGGATGCCGAGCTCCTCGGTGAGGAACTGCCGCAAACCGAAGGTGTAGGTGTGGTTCGCCACCACGGAGTAGGGGGCGGAGGCGAAGAAGTCCTGCGTGACCGACCGCCAGAGATCCCACAGGGGCTTGAGCGTGGTGTGCTTCTCGCGCTCGATGAACGGCTCGGGGTCGAGCCCCGTGAGTTCGCCCAGCGTGCGCAGGAAGTTCGTCGTGGCGAACATCCCGATCGGCGCCTGCAGGTAGGGCCGCTCCAGCGCCTCGCAGAGCTTGCGGCCGAACTCGCGGTAGAGGCAGATGTTCACGTCCGCGTCCGGCAGGCGCTGGATGTCCTCGACATGGGAGCCGAGCGGGAAGACGAGGTTCACCTCGCAGCCGATCCCCTCGACCAGGCGGCGGATTTCCGCCAAGTCGGAGGGCATGTTGAAGGTGCCGTAGATGGGGCCGATGAGGTTGACGCGCGGCCGCTCGCCGAGCTTCGGGTTGCGCGGGCGCACCTTGCGGCCGCGCGCACCGAACTCGTTCCACAGCCACATGATGGCGCGGTCGGCGGCCTGCCACTGGTCCTCGTCGATGGTGCGGCAGATGAAGCGCTGCAGGTTCGAGCCCTGGGGCGTGACGCCGCCGCCGATCATCTCGGCGATGGAGCCGGTGACGACGACGGCCGGCAGGTCGGGGTCCTGCGTCGCGGCGGCGCGGCGCAGCAGGCCCTCCGTGCCGTCCTTGCTCATCGCGTCCTCGTCGATGCCGGTGACGACGATGGGCAGCTCGTGCGGGGGCAGGGCGTCGGTGTAGTGAAGAACGGCGGTGACCGGCAGGTTCTCGCAGCCCACGGGCCCGTCGATCACCACGCGCAGTCCCCGCACTGCGGAGAAGGCGTAGATGGCGCCCCAGTAGCCACCGGCCCGGTCATGGTCGAGCACGAGCATCGCTCAGCTCCCCACCGCTTCTTCGGCCTTCGCGCGGGCCGCGCGCTGCCTGCGCATCCGCTCGCGGAAACCCGGGGGATCCTGGGGCTTCGCGGCGAAGCCGTAGCCGGCGCGGTCGGTCGTGCCCACGCCGTCGAAGAAGCTGACCATGGTGGCGAAGCGCTCGCGCCCGCGCGTCTGCGCCGCGACGATGCCCGCCATCGAACCCGCGCCCATGATGCCGAAGAGCGGCCGGGCGCTGACCATGTTGGTGAAGTAGAGGGCGGGCCAGCCCATCTCCTTCGCCTTCTGCACGAGCGGCGTGGTGCCGAGCGCGAGGTCGGGCTTCGCCTCCTTCATCGCCGCGATGTCCTGCTCGAGCGAGGCGCGGAACTGCACATGGCAGCCGCGCGCGGCAAGCCATTCCGCATCGGCCGCGCTCCACTCCGTGCGCGGGCAGGCGGTGCCGACATAGGGCACTTCGGCGCCGGCCTCGACCAGCAGCCGCGCGACGAGCAGTTCGCTGCCCTCGTAGCCGGAGACGGTGATGCGCGCGGCGATGCGGTTCGCCTCGAGCTGCGCGCGGATCGCGGGCAGCACCGCCTGGCGCGCCGCCGCCCGCCGCGCCTCGGGCACCCCGGCGGCGCGGCCGATCTCCTCCATCCAGGCGGCGGTCCCCTCGACGCCGACCGGGCCCGAGCCGACGACGGGCCGACCGGCGGCGAGGAACTCGCGCACGCTCGCGGTGTAGAAGGGATGCAGCGCCGCCACCACGACCCCGTCGAGCGCCGCGTAGAGGTCGCGCCACTCCCGGCAAGGCAGCTGCGCGCCCGCGGCGAGGTCCATCGGGGCAAGAAGCTGCCCGATCGCGACGGGATCGGCGGGGAAGAGCTCCCCGATCAGCGTCACGGCGCGACCGTCGGCGAGGCTGCGCGGCCGCGCGACCGGCCCCTGTTCCGCCTCCTCGCGCGCGTAGCGCAGCATGGCGCCGGAGAGGACGTCCTTCGCCTCCGCGTGGGTGGGAACGCCAAAGCCCGGCACGTCGATGCCGATGACGCGCACGCCGTTGATCTCGCGCGGCAGCAGGTCGAGCGGCACGCCCGAGGCGGTGGGCACGCAGAGGTTCGTGATGACCACCGCGTCGTAGTCCTCGGGCCGGGCGGTCGCGATCACCGCCTCGCGGATGTCCTCGAACAGCTTGCCGGTGACGAGGGTCTCGGAGTTGAAGGGGACGTAGCCCACGCTGCGCTTTGCGCCGTAGAAGTGGCTGGGGAAGGTGAGGCCATAGACGCAGCAGGCGCTGCCGGAGAGGATGGTCGCCACGCGCCGCATGCGCAGCCCGACGCGCAGGGAACCGAAGGCGGGGCACATGCTCTGGGGCTGGTCGTGGGGGCCGCGCGGATAGTCGGCCATCAACCGGTCCATCGCCGCGCTCTTGCCGGCCGCGCGGGCGGCCGCCTCCATCGTCTCGCGACCGGCGTGGCAGCCGGTCTCGGCGCCGGCGGCGGCCTCGCGGGGGGAAGCCAGTTCCATCGCTCACACCCCCTCGTAGACCACTTCGAGCGAGGGCTTGGGGCGCTTCTCGACGCCGCACATGTCCTCGAGGGCGGCGGGGGTGAGCACCACGTCGCGGCCCACGCTTTCGCCCTTGAAGAGGCCGAGCAGCGCCTCCTGGCTCAAGGGGGTGGGACGCAGCGGCGGCGCATTCGCCACCTGCTCGGCGAGGGCGGCGAAGAGAGGCCCCCAGGGGCCATCAGGCCTGCCCACGATCTCGTACGCGGCGCTCTTGCGCCGGATGTCCTCGTGCGCGGGGATGCTCGCGAGCACGGGAATGCCGACGGCCGCGGCGAAGGCCTGGGCCTCGCCCGTGCCGTCGTCCTTGTTCACGACCAGGCCGGCGACGCCGACATTGCCGCCGAGCTTGCGGAAATACTCGACCGCCGAGCAGACGTTGTTCGCCACGTAGAGCGACTGGAGGTCGTTCGATCCGACGACGATGACCTTCTGGCACATGTCGCGCGCGATCGGCAGGCCGAAGCCGCCACAGACCACGTCGCCCAGGAAGTCGAGCAGCACGTAGTCGAAGTCCCAGTCGTGGAAGCCGAGCTTCTCCAGCGTCTCGAAGCCGTGGATGATGCCGCGCCCGCCGCAGCCGCGGCCGACCTCGGGCCCACCGAGCTCCATGGCGAAGACGCCGTCGCGCTTGAAGCAGACGTCGCCGATCGCGACCGCCTCGCCGGCGGCCTTCTTGCGGCTCGAGGTCTCGATGATGGTCGGCGTCGAGCGCCCGCCGAAGAGCAGCGAGGTGGTGTCGCTCTTCGGATCGCAGCCGATGAGCAGCACGCGCCTGCCCTGCTGCGCCATCATGTAGCTCAGGTTGGCCAGGGTGAAGGACTTGCCGATGCCGCCCTTGCCGTAGATCGCGATGATCTGGGTCTTCTTCGCGGGAGCGGCGGCATCGGGGCCGCTCGCTCCCTCGGAGGAAGGCTGCATGTTCCCGGGCACGGCGTTCATTCGGTCTTCCTCCAGTCGAGAACCATCTTGAGGCAGGCGGCATCGCCGAAGGCGGTGCGGTAGGCGTCGGGCGCCGCGCTGGCGGGCAGGCGGTGCGTGATCAGGCCGTCGAGGGACAGACGGCCTGAATCGAGCAGTGCGCGCAGGGCCGCCATGTCGGCCGGCGTCCATTCGGCGGCGATGCGCAGCCGCGCCTCGCGCATGAAGGCGGGCGCGAAGGCGAAGGAGAGACGGTCGTAGAACCCCGCGAGGGTGATCTCGCCGAGGGGCGCGAGGCGGGCGATCAGCGCGTCGAGCAGACCGGCATCGCCGCTCGCGTCGCAGATGCGGGCGTAATCGCGGCGGGTATCGGCCTCGGCGGTCGTGACGATGTAGCCCTCGGCGCCGGTGGCGCGGGCCGTGTTCGCCTCCCAGACGGTGGGCGCGGGCGCGCCCATGGCGAGGGTGATGCGCGCAAGCAGCCGGCCCAGCACGCCATGGCCCACGATCAGTTGGGGGGGGTGGTCGGCAATAGCGTGGTAGGCGGTGGCGGCCAGCGCCAGCAGCACCGCGCGCTCCCCGAGCCTCTCCTCCACCGGCACGACGCGCCGGCCGGGCGCGACGAGGCGGCCGGCGGCCCCCCCGAACAGGCCGCGCACATCCTTGAAGCCCCGGGAACCGGGGATGAAGACGCGGCTTCCCACCGCATGCCCCGAGGCAGGGCCGGCCGCGATCACGCGGCCCACGCTCTCGTATCCGGGCACGAGCGGATAGCCCATGCCCGGGAAGTGCGGCATCCGGCCGGACCACAGCAGCTTTTCCGTGCCGGTGGAGATGCCCGACCACTCGACCTCCACGACGACATCCTCCTCGCCCGGCGGCAAGAGGGCCACGCGCTCCAACCGGAGCTGCTCCGGCTCGGTCAGGATCACGGCGATCGTGTCCATCGGGCGGATGTCCTCAGGAAGCAGAGGTCAATCTAAAGAGACAAACCTAACTGTCAAGAAGAATGGACATTCCGGGCATCCATCTGCCGTTCGGGCCGAGGGGGGGATCAGGTGGCGGCGGCGGCAAGGCTCTTCGGCAAGAGCCGCCGAGCCTCCTGCCGGATCAGGGCGCCGAGTTGCTCCCGCCCGGGACAGTCCGGCACGGCGGTGGCCGCCGACTCGGCCAGCGCATGAAGCCGGGCCACCGCCCCCTGCAGGCCGAGTTCCCGCACCGCGCTCGGCCGGCCGTGTGCCGCATCCTGCCCCACCGGCTTGCCGAATTCCTCCTCGGCGGCCAGGGCGTCGGCGATGTCGTCCGCCACCTGGTAGGCCTCACCCAGGCGCTCGCCCACGGCCCGCCAGGCCTCGACGGGCCCGCCGGCGGCCGCAGCCCCGGCCATGCTGGCGCCGGCGAAGAGCGCGGCTGTCTTGGCGCGGTGATAGGCCGAGAGGTCCACCCGGGGTTCGCATTCCCAGGCTTGCCCCGCGACGATGCCGGCAGGCGTTCCCACCGCCTCGCTCACGATGCGCAGGACGGTACGGACGCGCTCGGCATGCGCGGTGGGGCAGCGCAGGACGTGCTGGAAGGCGAGGACGATCAGCGCGTCGCCGACGAGCAGCGCCAGCGGCTCCCCGTAGGCCTTGTGCACGGTGAGGCGGCCGCGGCGCATCGCCGCGTCGTCGAAGGCCGGCATGTCGTCATGCACCAGCGAGGCGCAATGCAGCAGCTCGATCGCCGCGGCCGTGGCATCGGCGAGTGCCGGGTCATCGCCGCCGCAAGCCTCGGCCGCGGCGAGGCACAGCCGCGGGCGGATGCGCGCGCCCCCGGGAAAGACCGCATGGCGCATGGCGAGGCTGAGCAGGGGCGGGGTCGTTCCCGGCTCAAGCGCCTCCGCGAGGCTGCGCTCGATGCGCGCGATGGCATCCATGGAGGTCTCCCCCTTCTTGCCTCCATGATGCCACCTGACGACCGGGAATGTCAGCTAAAATAGACAACAGCTTTGGTCGGATGTTCCGGCGACGCCACATCGGCGCCCCCAACCGGGCTCGGGCGCGCCGGCCTCAGCGGCGCCGCACGTCGTCGAAGGCCCCCGTGGTGCCGCGCTGGCAGCTTCCGTCACGCAGCATCAGCGCATAGCCGGCCGCCCCGTGCACGCAGGCTTCCGCGAGGCCGCGCCGGTTCGCGTCAGTGGCCCGACGCACATCGTTGATGAAGCGGCTCACCTCGCCATGCGCGGCCGCCTTCTCGGGCGGCGTCTTGTTGGAGACGTCGATGCATTGACGCCAGAGCCTGACCTGCTCGTCGCAGCTGGCCACCCCCGTCGCGTCGGTCGCCGGGGCGCGCGGCTGCGCTGCGGAGGGCGGGGGCATCATCGCCAGCGACAACACCAGCGTCACGACCAGAAGGGCAGCGCGCATCATCCCAGTCTCCCCAGCGACAGCGCACGGAAGATTAGCGCGTGGTCGCCACGCGCCCACCAACCACTGCGGGAAGGCAGGGCAGGCATACACGCGGCCTTCACACGCGGCGCCGGCCAAGCTCGGCCAGCACCGCCTCGGCCGCCGCCTCGCTGGGCAGGCCCGAAGGGGGCGCGAGCCGCGCCAGCGCCTCGCGGAAGCCCGCGCGCTGCGCCTCCGCCTCCGCGCCGCCCGCGAGCAGCGGCGTCAGCGCGCGCGCGAGGCCAGCCGGGGTGCAGTCCTGCTGCAGCCGTTCCGGCACCACCTCCCGACCGCAGAGCAGATTCACGAGGCTGACGAAGCGCACCCGGATCAGCCGCCGCGCCAGCGCCGCGCTGATCGGGTGGACGCGGTAGGCCACCACATGCGGCAGCCCCGCCACCGCCGCCTCCAGCGAGGAGGTGCCGGACTTGATGAGCCCCGCCCGCGCCGCGGCCATGGCATCCGCCTTCTCGGCCGGCGCGCGGACGAAGCGCAGGGGCCGGTCGAAGGTCTCGGCCTGGGCGCGCACAAGGGGCTCCACCGGCCCCGCCAGCGCAAGGACGGGCGCGACATCGGCGGGCAGCACCCGCACCGTCTCGGCGAAGACGGGCAGCAGGCGCCGCACCTCGCCGCGCCGGCTGCCGGGCATCACGATCAGCCCGCGCCCCTCGATCGGGAAGCGCGCCGCCGCGCCCCGCGCCGCCTCGCTCTCCAGGATCGGGTGACCGACGAAGCTGACGGGAATGCCCGCCTGCTCGAAGAGCGGCGCCTCGAAGGGCAAGAGGGCGAGGATGCGGTCCACCCGGCGCGCGATCTCCTTCACCCGGCCCGGCCGCCAGGCCCAGACCTGCGGGGCCACGTAGTGCACCACGGGGATGCCCAGCGCCTTCACCCGCGCGGCCAGGCGCAGCGTGAAGCCCGGGCTGTCGATGGTGACGACCAGGCGCGGGGCGCGGCGCGCGATGTCCTGCACCGTCTCCTCCAGCCGGCGCGCGAGGCGGCGCAGGCTGGGCAGCACCTCGAGGAAGCCCATCAGCGCCAGCTCCTCGATGGGGAACAGGCTCTCGAGCCCCTCGGCGGCCATGCGCTCGCCGCCGAGCCCCGCGAAGGCGAGCCCCGGCGCGCGCGCGCGCAGCGCCGCCATCAGCCGCGCGCCCAGGATGTCGCCCGAGGCCTCGCCGGCGACGAGGTAGATCAGGCTCACGCGAAGACCGCGCGTTGCGGGCGCGGAATGGGGGCGCGCGGCCAATCGCGGTGGTTGCGCACCGCGCCCTCGGCGCGCACCGCCTCGATCCGCGCGGGATCGAGCCGCGCCAGCACGAGCCCGGGCGCGTCGGGCCCGCCCTCGGCGATGACGCCGTCCTCGCTGAAGCCGCGGTCCACGGGGCCGAAGATCCCGGCCGCGCCGTGGTTCTCGTCGAGCGCCGCGGAGGCCGCGAAACCGCCCACCGTGGGCGCGACGGCCACGAAGCACTGGTTCTCCATGGCGCGGGCGCGCGCGGCGATGCGCACGCGCTGGAAGCCGTGCGCCGTGTCGGTGCAGGTGGGCACCAGCACCAGCCAGGCGCCCGCCTCCACCTGCGCGCGCACGAGCTTCGGGAATTCCGCATCGTAGCAGATGGCGATGCCGATCAGCCCCCAGGGCGTGGGAAAGACGCAGGGCGGCGCGCCGGGCGAGACGCCCCAGCGCTCGCTCTCGAAGCGCGTCATCTGCCGCTTGTCCTGGAACGCGAGGCGGCCATCGGGCGCGATCAGGGGCGCGCGATTCACCACCCGGGCGCCATCGGCGATGGGCAGGGTGCCGGGCTGCAGCCAGAGGCGGTGGCGGCGTGCCGCGGCGCGCATCGCCTCCAGCACCTCGCCGCTTGCGGCCACCATGGCGCGCAGCTCCGCCGCCTCGTCGGCGGTGCTCGTCCCGGCCAGCGCCGCGCCCAGCTCCACGCAGGCGTATTCGGGGGCGAGCAGAAGATCGGCCCCGCGCGCCTTCGCCTCGGCGCAGAAGCCGTCGAGCTTGGCGGCGAAGGCGGCGACGGAGCCGAGCGGCTCCACCGGCCAGGCGAGGCAGGCGAGGGTGAGCGGGCTCACGCGAGGTGCTTGGTCCAGAAGGAGAGCAGATGCGGCGTCTCGACGGAATCCCCGTGCTCGCGCCAGCGGAACAGGCAGGTCAGGGAGGGCTGATGCAGATAGCCGCGGCGCCGCCAGAACCCGTCGAGCGGCACGTAGCCCGGGGGCTTGCGCGGGTCGTTCGCGTTGCGGATCACTGCGCAGAAACAGGCCTTCGTGAAGCCGAGCGCGCGCGCATGCGCCTCGCGCGCCGCGAAGAAGCGCACGCCGATACCCTGGCCGCGCCAGGGCGCGCGCAGCACGGATTCGCCGAAATAGCACCACTCGGCGGGATCGAGCCCGGCCTCGAGGAAGGCCGTGCGGACCTCGGGGTGGGTGGTCTCCATGGGCTGGGCCGAGGCCGCGCCGACCACCTCCTCGCCCTGCTTCGCCAGCACGATGGCCGCGCGGGGATCCTCGGCGTAATGCGCCATGTACTTTGCTTCCTCGACCGGCTCCGCATCGTAGAGGTAGGGCCATTCGGCGAAGACCTCGGCGCGCAGGCGCGAGAGGGCGGGTACATGGGGCAGCAGCGCCGCCCCGGTCACGGTCTCGATCGTGATGTTCATGGGACGGCCTCTAGGAGGCCACAGAGGCGCGCGGCCGCCGCGCCGCCCGCCGCCGATGGGCGCGGCGCCCTTGCGGGGAGGGGGCCGCCCGAGAGGCAGGGCGGCGTCATGCGCCGTAGAGCTCCTCGGGGCTGACCAGAGGGGCGGCGATCTCCCCGAGCCCCTGGCCGCGCGGGGCGCGGAAGAAGCAGGAGCGCCGGCCCGTGTGGCAGGCCACCCCGGCCTGGTCCACGAGCAGCAGCAGCGCATCGCCGTCGCAGTCGAGGCGCAGGTCGAGCACGCGCTGCACCTGGCCCGAGCGCTCGCCCTTGCGCCAGAGGCCGCCGCGGCTGCGGCTGTAGTAGCAGGCGCGGCCGGTGGCCAGCGTCTCCTCCAGCGCCGCGCGGTCCATCCAGGCCAGCATCAGCACCTCGCCCGTGTCGTGCTGCTGGGCGATGGCGGGCGCCAGCCCGCGCGGGTCGAAGCGCACCGCGTCCAGCACGCGCGCGCGCGCCGCCGGATCGGCGACCGGCAGGGGGGAGGGGGTTTCCGTCATGGCGGCGGAGTATAAGGGAGAGGCGGGATCAGGGTGAGGGCCGGGATGGACATGGAGGCGATGCTCGATCGGGCGGCGGCGGCCTGTGCGGCGCGCGGCGCGCAACTTACGCCGCTGCGCCGGCAGGTGCTGCGCCTCGTGCTGGCGGCGGAACAGCCCGTGGGCGCCTATGCGCTGCTCGACCAGCTCAAGGCCGAGCGGGGCGGGGCCGCGCCGCCCACCGTCTATCGCGCCCTCGACTTCCTGCTCGAGCAGGGGCTGATCCACAAGCTCGAGCGGCTCAACGCCTTCCTGCCCTGCGTCGAGGCCGCCCACCCCCATGGCGAGGCCGAGCACGACCACCCGCACCAGTTCCTCATCTGCCGCCGCTGCGGCGCCACGACCGAGATCGCCGACCACGCCGCCGCCCATGCGCTGGAGGCCGCTGCCGCCCGCGCCGGCTTCACGGTGCAGCGCATGACGGTGGAGCTTGAGGGCCTCTGCGCGCGCTGCGCCGGATAGGTTCAGCGCGTCTTGCCCGGGCCCGCCGTGCCGAAGCCCGGGTCGGAGGTCAGCGCCTCGGTGGTGTCGAAGTCGCGCAGCACGCCGTCCTCGCCCACCTCCACCTCCACCAGCCGGTCCGCGTGGCGGCCGACGAGCTGGCGCGCGCCGACATCGCCCGTGATCGCCATCATCTCGGGAAAGAACTCCCGCCCCCACAGCACCGGGTTGCCCTGCTTGCCGCGATAGGTGGGCTGGACGATGGCCCGTCCCTCCTCCGGGTCGAAGGCGGCGACGAGGCGCTGCATGACCGCCGCCGTCACCAGCGGCATGTCGCCGAGGCAGACCAGCACCCCCTCGGCCTCGGGAGGGACGGCGGCGATCCCGGCGCGCAGGCTGGCCGAGAGGCCCTGCGCGTAGTCCTCCGCATGGACGAAGACCACGGGGCGGCCGGTCAGCGCCTCCTCCACCCGCTCGCGCTCGTGGCCGGTGACGACGAGGATGGGCCGCAGGCCGCTTTGCGCCACCTGGTCCACCACGCGCGCGATCATGGGCACGCCGTGATCGTCCGCCACCAGCAGCTTGTTGAGCGGCGCCATGCGGCGCGACCGGCCCGCCGCGAGCACGAGTGCCGCGACGCTGCGCGGCCGGCGCGGGGCGCGGGCGGGCGGGGGCGCGGCGGGCGCCTTCTCGCGCGGCAAGGGGCGCGTCTCGATCTCCTTGAGCAGGCCGCCCACGCCCATCGCCATCACGTCGCGCGCGCGCACGGGGATGCCGGCGAAGAGCCGCTGCAGCACCCAGTCGAAGCCGTTCAGCTTCGGGCTGCGTGCGCAGCCGGGCAGCACCAGGGCCGGAACCTCCTCGATGGCGCCGAGGCAGAGCAGGTTCCCCGGATCCACCGGCATGCCGAGATGCTCGATGCGCCCCCCCGCCTTGACGATGGCGGACGGGCCGATGTCGCGGCGGTCCACCACCGCCGAGGCGCCGGCGATGAGCAGCATGCCGGCCCCCTGGCGGCGCAGCCGTGTCAGCGCCTCCGCGAGCGGCGCGATCTCGTGGCGCACCCGCTCGACCGGCATGAGCGTCCCGTGCAGCGCCTCCACCCGCGCGCGCGTCACCTCCACCGCGCCCTCCATGGCGCTTTCCTTCACGCCCGGAAGTTCGGTGAGAACGAGGCCGACCTTCAGCGGACGGAAGGGATGCAGGGCCAGGGCCGTGCCCCGGCGCAGCAGCGCCTCGGCCACGCCGAGCGCGCCGCCGGGCGCGGCGAAGGGGATGATCTTGACGGTGGCCAGCATCTCCTTCGCCGCCACCACGGTGAAGTTGGGCAGCGTGGCGAGGGTGATGCTCTCGTCGAGCGTGTTGACGCGGTGGATCAGCGCCTCGTCCAGCACCAGCAGCCCGGCGGTTTCGGCGAGCAGGTTGACCCGGCCCGTCGCGGCGCGCGAACGCGCGATCAGGGGGCGCAGCATGGCTTCGCCCAGCCGCGCCGCGGCCTCGTCCTCCGGCACATCGCCCGGAGCGAGGCGCGCCGCCACCACCTGCCCCTGGCCCGCGGCGCGCAGCGCGGCGATGGCCTCGGCGTCCAGCACGGTGCCCTTCTTCAGCACGCGCCCCTTGAGGCGGATGCTGTGCGCGAGGACGGCGCCTTCCGCCTCCTCCAGCGGGGTGGGACCGAAGATCATGGCGCGCGCCGCCTGGGGCCGCGCCGGCGCTGCACGATCTCGGCCATGATGCTGAGCGCGATCTCGGGCGCCGTCACCGCTCCTATGTCAAGGCCGACGGGGGCGGCGATGCGCGCGATGGCCGCCTCGTCGTGGCCGAGCTCCTTGAGCCGGGCCACCCGCTTCGCATGGGTGCGGGTGGAGCCGAGCGCGCCGATGTAGAAGGCCGGGCTGCGCAGCGCCGCATCGAGGGCGGGATCGTCCAGCTTCGGGTCGTGCGTCAGCGTCACCACCGCCGTGCGCGCATCGGGCGAGAGGGCGGCCAGCGCCTCGTCCGGCCAGTCGTGGTTCAGCGCCACCCCGGCAAAGCGCTCCTCGGTGGCGAAGGCGCGGCGCGGATCCACCACGGTGACGGCGTAGCCGAGCATGGCGGCCAGCGGGGCGAGCGCCTGCGCCACATGCACCGCGCCCACCACGATCAGCCGCAGCGGCGGGGTGAAGGGCTGCAGGAACCACGCCTCGCCGTCGAATGCCAGGGTCTGCGGGCGGTCGAGATCGAGCGCCGTGCGCGCCGCCTCGGCCAGGGCGCCGGGCAGCGCCTCCTCGGGCCAGAGGTGCTGCGCGCCATCGCCCAGCCGGATGGCCAGCACCACGGGCCGCCTCGCCGCGCGCGCGGCGAGCAGCGAATCGAGCGTGGCGCGCCTCATGCCAGCCTCTCGACGAAGACCTTGAGCTTGCCGCCGCAGGCGAGGCCCACCTCCCAGGCGCGCTCGTCGCTGATGCCGAAATCGAGGAGCTGGGGCGTGCCGCTGTGGATCGTCTGGCGCGCGGCCTCGGCCACCGCCCCCTCGATGCAGCCGCCCGAGACGCTGCCCGCCATCCGCCCCGAGGCGGTGACCGCCAGCATGGAGCCCGCCGGGCGCGGCGAGGAGCCCCAGGTCTCCACCACGGTGGCCAGCGCCACCTGCTCCCCGGCATCGGCCCAGGCGGCGGCGGTGGCGAGGATGTCGTCGCTCATCTTGCGTGCTCCTTCCCCAGGGCCGCGATCAGCTCCTTCAGGCTGGCGAGGTTGTGCACCGGCCGGAACTCGTGGACATGCGGCAGCATCGCGCGGATGCCCAGGGATTTTGGCTGGAAGCCCGCGTAGCGCAACAGCGGATTGAGCCAGATCAGCCGCCGGCAGGAACGCCGCAGCCGCGCCATCGCCTCCCCGAGCCCGGCGCCGCCCTCGCGATCGAGCCCGTCGGTGATCAGCAGCACCACCGCCCCCTGCCCGAGCACGCGGCGCGACCAGTCGCGGTTGAAGCGCGCCAGCGCCTCGCCGATCCGCGTGCCGCCTGACCAGTCCGGCACCAGCCGGCCGACCATCTCGAAGGCGATCTCCGGGTCGCGGTGGCGGAGCTGGCGCGTGACGTTGGTCAGACGGGTGCCGAAGAGGAAGCAGTGCACCCGGTCGCGCTCGTTCGTCACCGCGTGCAGGAAGTGAAGCAGCACCTGGGCGTAGCGCGCCATGCTGCCCGAGATGTCGCAGATGGCGACCAGCGGGGGCGGACGCAGCACGCGCCGGCGCCGCGCGATCGCCGCGATCTCGCCGCCGCTGCGGGCGGCGGCGCGCAGGGTGGCGCGGAGGTCGACGCGCGGGCCGGCGGGATCCGGGCGGAAGCGCCGCGTCGGCCGGGCGTCCAGAGGGAGGACGAGCTTCCTGATCTCCTGCTTGGCCTCGGCGATCTCGGCCGCGCTCATCGCCTCGAAATCCATCTGCTGCAGGCGTTCGCGCTCGGAGACGGTCATTGCCGCGTCGAGGCGGCGGTCGCTCTCCTCCTCGGGCCGGTCGGAGGGCGGCGAGGCGCGGTCGCCCGCCATGGCCTCGGCGAGGCGGCGGCCGCCGGGCTTCGCCCGCTCCTCGGGTTTCTGCGCCTCCAGCAGGGCGAGGGCGGCGCCGGCCTCGGCGCGGTCCGGATCGCGCCAGAAGAGATCGAAGGCGGCGTCGAAAATCTCGCGCTGATCCTGGCGGCGCAGCAGGGTGGCGGCGAGGGCGGCGCGCACCACCTCGCGCTCTTCGATGCCGGCGATGGTCAGCGCCTCGGCCGCGGCCAGCGCGTCTCCGGGCCCGAGCCGCAGGCCCGCCCGGCGCAGCAGCCGCACGAATCCGAGCAGGTTGGAGGCCAGCGCCTGGCCGGGGGCGGGCGGCGGCGCCGCGCGCGGCGGGATCACGCCGCCTCGTCCTCCTTCGCCGCGGCGACGAGCCGCGCCGCCTCCTCGCCGCGCAGCCTCGCGATGTCGTCCTGGTATTTCAGCAGCACGCCGAGCGTGGCGTCCACCGCGCCGCGCTCGAGCTCGCGCGCGTCGAGCGCGGCCAGCGCCTTGGCCCAGTCGATGGTCTCGGCCACGCCGGGCAGCTTGAAATAGTCGCCCTGGCGCAGGCGCTGCACGAAGGCCACCACCTGGGCGGAGAGGCGCTCCCCCACCTCGGGCGCGCGCAGCTTCAGGATCGCGCGCTCGCGCGCCGCGTCGGGGTAGTCCACCCAATGGTAGAGGCAGCGGCGGCGGATCGCGTCATGCACCTCGCGCGTGCGGTTGGAGGGGATGACCACGACCGGCGGGGTTTCCGCGCGGATGGTGCCGAGTTCGGGCACGGTGATCTGGAAATCCGCGAGCACCTCGAGCAGGAAGGCCTCGAAGGGCTCGTCCGCGCGGTCGAGCTCGTCGATGAGCAGCACCGCGGGCGCGCCCTCCAGCGCCTGCAGCAGCGGCCGCGCCTCGAGGAAGCGCCGGTCGTAGATGGTGCGTTCGAGCTCGGCCGTCTGCCCGCGCGCCTCCGCCAGACGGATGGCGAGGAGCTGGCGCGCGTGGTTCCACTCGTAGGCCGCGGCCGAGAGGTCGAGCCCGTCATAGCACTGGAGCCGCACGAGGCGACGCGGCAGCCGCGCGGCCAGCACCTTGGCGATCTCGGTCTTGCCGGTGCCGGGCTCGCCCTCCAACAAGAGGGGGCGGCCCATGCGCAGGGCGAGATGGACGGTGGTCGCGAGGGCCGTGTCGGCCACATAGCCGCCCGAGGCCAGCAGCGCCGCCGTGGCGGCGACATCCGCCGGCGCATCCTGCGGCGGGGCCGCGCTCACGAGGCGAAGATGAGGAGCAGGATGGCGAGCATCGCGCCGCTGCCCAGCCAGAAGACGATCGGCATGCCCAGGAACTCCGACGGGATGAGGGAGAAGACGGAGATGGCGCCGGCGGCGGGCGGCGGGGTCGCCGCGGCGGCGCCCCCGGCGGCGGGCGCGGGCGTGAGACCGGCGGCGAAGCGGTCGAAGAACTGGTCGGACATCTGCCTCGCCGTGCTGTCGATCAGCCGCGCGCCGAGCTGCGCCATCTTTCCGCCCACCTGCGCCTTCACCTGGTAGCGCAGCACCGTCTCGGCGGGCCCGGCCTCCTCCAGCACCACATCGGCGCCGCCCTTGGCGAAGCCCATGGCGCCGCCATTGCCCTCGCCGGTGATGGTGTAGCTCGCGGGGGGGTTGAGGTTCTCGAGATGCACCTTGGCCGAGAACTTCGCCGCCATCGGGCCGATCTTGAGCGCGAGCCGCGCCGTCAACTCGGTCTCGGAGAGCTTCTCGATGGACTCGCAGCCAGGGATCGCGGCCTTGAGCATCTCGGGGTCGTTCAGCGCCTGCCAGACCTGGGCGCGGGGCGCGGGGATGCGGCGCTCGCCGGACATTTCCATGAGAGATCTCTCCCGAACTCGCGTCCGGTATTACGCGCCCGTGGGCCGGGCCGCAAACCCCCCGCCCGCGGTTGACGGGGGGGCGCTTTTCAGGAAAAGCCCGCGGGCGGGGATGGAGGAGGGGGTTCGTGCTGCGCCTCTTGGCTGCGCTGCTGGTGGCGGTGATCGCGGCGGGGCCGGCCGAGGCCGCGGCGATGGACGGACGGCAGCTCGGCCTCGTCTGGACGCTGCCCTTCGTCGGCGTGCTGCTGTCCATCGCGCTGATGCCGCTGCTCGCCCCTGCCTTCTGGCACCACCACTACGGGAAGGTGGCGGCCTTCTGGGGGGCCGCCTTCCTGCTGCCCTTCGCCCTCGTCTTCGGACTCGACAAGGCGCTGGGCGAGGTCGCCTTCGTGCTGGTGCAGGAATACATCCCCTTCATCGTGCTGCTGCTCGCGCTCTACACCACGGGGGGCGGGGTGCTGCTGCGCGGCACGTTGACGGGCACGCCGCTGACCAACACGGCGCTGCTCGCGGTCGGCACGATGCTGGCGAGCGTGATGGGCACCACCGGCGCCTCCATGCTGCTGATCCGCCCCGTGCTGCGCGCGAACGCGACGCGCACACGCAAGGTGCACACCTTCGTCTTCTTCATCTTCCTCGTCTCCAACATCGGCGGCAGCCTCACTCCGATCGGCGACCCGCCGCTCTACCTCGGCTTCCTCAAGGGCGTGTCCTTCTTCTGGCCCACGGTGCACCTGTTCTGGCCCTTCCTGCTGTGCGCCGTGGCGCTGCTCGGCGTCTATTACCTGCTTGACGCTTGGCTCTATGCGCGCGAGCAGGCGCGTCCCGAGCCCGCGCTCGCGCGGCAGCGCCTGTCCATCGAGGGCTGGCCGAACGTGGCGCTGATCGGCGTGGTGGTTCTGGGCGTGCTGCTGCAGGGCGTGTGGCAGCCGGGCGAGGTGGAGGTGCTGGGCGAGAGGCTGGGCATCGAGCGCCTCGTCGCCATCGGCATCTTCCTCGCCGTCACCGCCGCCTCGCTGATCCTCACCCCCGCCTCGCTGCGCGAGGCCAACGGCTTCGCCTGGGGCGCGATGGGGGAGGTGGCCAAGCTCTTCGCCGCCATCTTCCTCTGCATGGGGCCCGTGCTCGCCATCCTCAAGGCGGGCCCGGAGGGGGCGGCGGCGGGGCTCGTCGCGCTCACCTCCGACGCCGCGGGCGCGCCCATCCCCTGGGTGTATTTCTGGCTGACCGGCGCGCTCTCGAGCTTCCTCGACAATGCGCCGACCTACCTCGTCTTCTTCAACCTGGCGGGCGGCGATCCGGCCGTGCTGATGACCCAGGACGCGGCCACGCTGGCCGCGATCTCGGCCGGGGCCGTGTTCATGGGGGCGAACAGCTACATCGGCAACGCGCCCAACTTCATGGTCAAGGCCATCGTGGAGGAGAACGGCGTGCGCATGCCCTCCTTCTTCGGCTATTGCGCCTGGGCGGCGCTGTTCCTGCTGCCGCTCTTCCTGCTCTGCACCCTGATCTTCTTCGTCTGAGGAAAGGCCAGCCCATGCCCTACGTGATCGGCGCCGACCTGCCCGGGACGCCGGCGGGCGAGCGCTTCCGCGCCCTGCTCGACCGCCCCGGCATCCTGCGCATGCCCGGCGCGCATCTCGGCCTCGCGGCGCTGCTCGCGCAGAAGCAGGGCTTCGAGGCGCTCTACCTCTCGGGCGCGGCGATGTCGGCCACCATGGGCCTGCCCGATCTCGGGATGATCACGGTGGAGGATGTCTGCTTCTTCATCCGCCAGGTGGCGCGCGCCACCGGCCTGCCGCTGCTGGTGGACGGCGACACCGGCTACGGCGAGGCGCTGAACGTGATGCACATGGTGCGCGCCTTCGAGGATGCGGGCGCGGCGGCGGTGCATCTCGAGGACCAGCTCCTGCCCAAGAAATGCGGGCACCTGAACGACAAGAAGCTCGCCAGCGCCGAGGACATGGCGGCCAAGGTGGCGGCGGCGCGCAAGGCCCGGCGGCACCTCTACATCATCGCCCGCACGGACGCGGTGGCCTCCGAAGGGATGGATGCGGCGGTGGAGCGCGCGAAGCGCTACCTCGAGGCGGGGGCCGATGCCATCTTTCCCGAGGCCCTGACCAGCCGCGAGATGTTCGCCGAGTTCGCGCGGCGCATGCCGGGCGTGAAGCTGCTCGCCAACATGACCGAGTTCGGCCGCACGCCCTTCCTCACCGCGCAGGAGTTCGAGGAGCTGGGCTACGCCATGGTGATCTGGCCCGTCTCGCACCTGCGCGTCGCGGCCAAGGCCTGGGAGCAGCTCTACGCGCAGATCGCCGCCGAGGGGGGCGCGCACAACGCGGTGGACCGCATGCAGACGCGCGCGGAACTCTACGCCACCATCGGCTATCACGCCTATGAGGAGCTCGACGCCTCGCTGGTGCGGACGGTGATTCCCGAAGGTATGCCGCAACGGGGCTAGGCGTGGGCGAAAACGCCCCGATCCTGGTGGGCAGCGAGATCTACCGCCGCTCCACCTACGGCCCCAAGCACCCCCTCGCCATCCCGCGCGTCTCCACCACCCTCGACCTGATCCGCGCGCTGGGCTGGCTCGACCCCGCGCGCTACCGCGACAGCCCGATGGCGAGCGCGGCGCAGCTCGCGCGCTTCCACGACCCGGCCTACATCGCCGCCCTGCAGCGCGCCGAGGCCACGCAGCAGGTGAGCGCGGAGGACCGCGCGCGCTTCCGCATCGGCGCCGACGGCAACCCCGTCTATCGCGAGGTGTTCCGCCGCCCCGCCACCAGCGCGGGCGGGGTGCTGCTGGCCGCCGAACTCACGCGGAATGGGGGCGTGGTGCATGTGCCCGGCGGCGGCACCCATCACGGCCGGCCGGACCGCGCCAGCGGCTTCTGCTACGTGAACGACGCGGTGCTCGGCCTGCTCGCCTGGCTGGATCAGGGCCTGACGCGGCTGCTCTACCTCGACGTGGACGCGCATCACGGCGACGGCGTGCAGGACGCCTTCCACGACGACGCGCGCGTGCTCACCGTCTCGCTCCACGAGGAGGGCCGCTGGCCCCACACCGGCGCGGCCGAGGACCATGCGGGCGGGCTCGCGCTCAACCTCCCCGTGCCGGCCGGCTTCCACGATGCGGAGATGCGCGTGCTCCTCGATCGCGCGATCCTGCCGCTCATCCGCCGCTTCCGGCCCCAGGCCATCATGCTGCAATGCGGGGCGGATGGGCTGGAGGAGGACCCGCTCTCGCGCCTGTCGCTCTCCAACAACGCGCACCGCGACCTGGTGGCGGCAATCCGGGGCCTCGCGCCGCGGCTGATCGTGCTGGGCGGGGGCGGCTACAACCCGTGGTCGGTGGCGCGCTGCTGGGCGCTGGTCTGGGCGGAGCTGAACGGTCTCGCGCCGCCCCTCGCCCTGCCGCCCGCGGCCGAGGCGGTGCTCCGCCGCCTCTCCTTCGCGCGCGCCGCGGGACGCCGCCCGCCCGAGCATTGGTTCACCACCCTGCTCGATGCGCCGCGCGAGGGGCCGGTGCGCGCCTTCGTGGCGCCTCTGATCGCCCGCGCCGAGGGGCTGCCCCTGCCGCACGCCCATGGCATAAGGCGGGCATGAAGCGCCGTCCGCTGCTCCTCGCCGCCCTTCTCCTCCCGCCTCCGGCGCGCGCCCAGCCGGGGGTGGACCGGCCGCAGCCGCGCCTGCCGGAGGAGCCGCTCGTCATCGTCACCCGCGACGGCGCGCGCCACCACTTCCGCGTCGAGATGGCCGTCCGTCCGGAGGAGCAGATGGTGGGGATGATGTTCCGCACCGCCATGGCGCCGGACGAGGGCATGCTCTTCGACTGGGGCGCCCCGCGGGAGAGCGCGATGTGGATGCGCAACACGCTCATCCCGCTCGACATGGTGTTCATCGCCGCCGACGGGCGCATCCACCGCATCCATGAGCGGGCGGTGCCGCAGAGCCTCGCCACCATCGAGAGCCGCGGCCCTGTGCGCGCCACGCTCGAGCTGCCGGGCGGCACGGCCGAGCGGCTCGGTCTGCGCGTGGGCGACCGGGTGATCCACCGGATCTTCCCGGCGCCCTGAGCGGCCGGCGCCGCGCCCTGCCCGCGCCTCAGGCGGGCTCGAACATCGGCACCGGCGCGCCGTCGCCCTCGCTCTGCCGGAAGGTGAGCTTCACGCGCATGCCGCAGCGCAACGCGTCGAGGTCGCAGCCGACGATGTTGGTGAGCATGATCGGCCCCTCGTCGAGCTTCACATAGGCCACGCAATAGGGCTCCTTCCCGCGCGCGACGGACCAGGAGTAGATCTCGCCCGTTCCCTTCGCCTCCACGAACTCGACGTTGCTGGAGAGGGTGAAGGGCGAGACGTGGCGCGGATAATGGAACAGCTTCCCCGTGTCCTTGCAGCGGCCGAGGAGGAGCTTTCCCGCCCGGCAGCCGTCGAAATACACCTTGTTGTCCGGGTTTTCAGCCGGCGCGGCCGGGGTGCGGTCGAATGCCATGGTCGCCATCGTGCTCACTCCCGCTCCAGGATCACGGTGCCGCAGCCGTGCCGCGTGCCGAGGTTGCCGCCCTTGCCGTTGGCGAGCACGAGGTCGGCATTGGGCACCTGCACCTTGGGGTGTGCCTCGCCGCGCGCCTGGCGCACCGCCTCGATGACCTTGGTCATGCCGCCGCGGTTGGAGGGGTGGTTGTTGCACAGCCCCCCGCCATCGGTGTTGAAAGGCAGCTTGCCGACGCCCGAAATCAGGTTGCCGTCGGCGACGAACTTCCCGCCCTGGCCCTTCTCGCAGAAGCCGAGATCCTCGAGCTGCACCAGAACAGAGATGGTGAAGCTGTCGTAGATGCTGGCGTACTTGATGTCGGCAGGTTTCACGCCCGCCCTCTCGAAGGCCATCGCGCCCGAGAAGCGCGCCGCGGAGTAGGTGAGGTCGATCGCCCCCGCGCTCTGGTGCTTGTAGGCCTCGCCCCAGCCCTTCACGCCGACGAGGGGCCGCTTGAGCGACTTCGCGATCTCCGGCCGCGCGACGATCAGCGCCCCGCCGCCGTCCGAGATCACGCAGCAGTCGAGGCGGTGCAGCGGGTCCGCCACCATGGGCGAGTTCAGCACATCCTCGACCGTCACCACCTTGGGCAGCATGGCGTGCGGGTTGTGCTGCGCGTGGTGCGAGGCGGCGACCTTGATCCAGGCGAGCTGCTCGGAGGTGGTGCCGAACTCGTACATGTGCCGCGTGGCCACCATGGCGTGCATGGTGGCGATGGTGCGGCCGTAGGGGATCTCGAAGGGCTCGTCGGGCACGCCGGCGCCGAAGCTGCGCACCGCCGTTCCCGTCTGCATCCCCTCCGCGCGCGGACGCCCCGCGAGGGTGATCAGCGCGACGTTGCACTTGCCCTGGATGATCGCCTCGACCGCGTGGCCCACATGGATCACGTAGGAGGAGCCGCCGCTCTCCGTCGTGTCGTAGTGGCGCAGCCTGGTCAGCCCCATGTAGTCGATCATCGAGAGGCCGCCCATGCCGGGCGCGTCCCCCGCGCAGAAATAGCCGTCGATGTCGGAGGCGCTGAGCCCCGCATCCTGCAGCGCGCCGAAGGCGACCTCGGCATGGAGCTGGGCGGTGGACTTGTCCTCGGCCTTGCGGGTGGGGTGCTCGAAGGCGCCCACGATGTAGGCTGGATTCCTCATGGGCGGCTCGGCCCCTCGTGTTCGTGCGTGCTGGCTTGCGGCGTCATCGCATCCTCCCCGGGTCTGCGTGCAAGGAGCCTTGCCGCGCCGGCGCGCCGCGTCAACCGAGGGGGTTGCGATTTTGTCATCCGCGCGGCAGATGCCGCCGGGCAGCCGGAGCGGGGGTGGGGCGCATGGGCGAGGAGAGGACGGTGCCGGACGCCGTGACGCTGGCCGTTCTGCAGGGCCGCCTCGAGCAGATCGCCGACGAGATGGACGCGACGCTCTACCGCAGCGCCTTCAACCCCATCATCGCCGAGGCGCGCGACGCCTGCCACGGCCTCTACGACGCCGAGACCGGCGAGACGCTGGTGCAGGGCACGCGCGGCCTGCCCATCTTCGTGGGCGCCATGGCCTTCGCGGTGCGCGCGGTGATCGCGAGGGTGGCGGAGGAGGGCGGGCTCTCCCCCGGCGACACCTTCGCCTTCAACGACTGCTACGCCGGCGGCACCCACCTCAACGACATGCGCCTGGTGCGCCCCGTGTTCCGCGACGGGCGGCTGTTCTGCTGGCTGGCGAGCGCGGGCCACTGGCTGGATGTCGGAGGCAACGTGGCCGGCGGCTACAACGCCCGCGCCACCGAGAGCCTGCAGGAGGGCTTCCGACTGCCGGTGGTGAAGCTGCTGCGTGCGGGCCGGATTGACCGGGACCTCATGGCCGTGATGCAGGCCAACACGCGCACGCCCCTCTCCAACTGGGGCGACCTCAACGGCCAGCTCAACGCCCTCGACCTCGGCGAGCGGCGCCTCGCCGCGCTGCTCGACGAGTATGGCGAGGCGGTGGTGCGCGGCGCCTTCGCCGCCCTCTCCGACCGGGCCGCGCGGATGATGGAGGAGCGCATCGCCGCCCTGCCCGAGGGCGACTACGCCTTCGAGGATTTCCTCGACAATGACGGCATCGAGGACGCGCCGCTGCGCATCGCCCTCGACATGCGCATCCGCGGCGGGCGCATGCTGCTGGATTTCGCGCGCAGCGCCCGCGCCTGCCAGGGGCCGGTGAACATCAGCCGCGCCACCGCCATCGCCTGCTGCTATGTGGCGCTCAAGCACGCCTTCCCCGAGGTGCCGGCCAATGCCGGCGTGCTGCGCCCCGTCAGCTTCGCGATTCCCGAGGGCAGCATCCTCGACGCGCCCGCGCCCAGGCCCATGGGGGGCTACACGGAGACGATCCTGCGCGTGATCGGCGTGGTGTTCGGCGCGCTGGCCAAGGCCGATCCCGCCCGCGCCACCGCCGCGCCCTTCGGCACCATCAACGCGCTCTCCCTCTCCGGCCACCGCGCGGACGGCTCGCGCTTCGTCATGTTCTGCTTCTTCGGCGGGGGCCTCGGCGGCAACCCGGAGGGCGACGGGCTGCACCATGCGAACAACCCGATCAGCATGGCCACCATCCCGCCCGTGGAAATCCTCGAGGCGGCCTATCCCGTTCTCTTCACGGACTGGGCGCTGCGCCCCGATTCCGGCGGCGAGGGCGAGCATCGCGGCGGGGTGGGCGCGATCTACGGCATCGAGACGCTCGCCCCCGGCCGCACCGAGGTCGCGCTGCTCGGCGAGCGCGGGCGCTTCCCCCCCTTCGGCGTGAATGGCGGCGGGCCCGGCGCGCTCAACCGCTTCACCTGGACCGACGAGCACGGCACCCACAGCCCGCCCATGGCGAGCAAGCTCGCCGGGGTCACGCTGCCCCCGGGCGGGCGGGTGCGGCTCGAGACGCCGGGCGGCGGCGGCTGGGGCGATCCCGCGCGGCGCGACCCGGCGGCGCGCGCGAGGGACATCCGGCGCGGCTTCGTCAGCGCGGGGAAGGCCCCATGATCCTCGGCGTGGATGTGGGCGGCACCTTCACCGACCTCTTCGCCTTCGATCCGGCGACGCGCCGCTTCCGGGTGGCGAAGGTGCCGAGCCGGCGCGGCGACGAGGCGGCGGGCTTCCTCGAGGGGCTGAACGCGCTCGGCGGCCCCGCCGCCTTCCAGGCCATCGTGCATGGCACCACGGTCGGCACCAACGCGCTCCTCGAGCGCAAGGGCGCGCGGCTCGGCGTCATCACCACCGAGGGCTTCCGCGACGTGCTGGAGATGCGCCGGCGCGACCGGCCCCGGGCCTGGGGCCTCTGGGGCGGCTTCGAGCCCATCGCCGACCGCGAACTGCGCCTCGAGGTGCCCGAGCGCACCCTGGCCGACGGCAGCATCCGCCGGCCGGTGGACCTCGCGGCGGTGCGCGCGGCGGGGCGGCGCCTGCTCGCACTCGGCGCCGAGGCCTGCGCCATCCTCTTCATCAACAGCTACGCCAACCCCGCGAACGAGCGTGCGGCGCTGGAGGCGCTGCGCGAGATCTGGCCCAACCCGCACCTCTGCGCGAGCCACGCCATCCTGCCCGAGATCCGCGAGTTCGAGCGCGGCTCGACCACCGCGCTCAACGCCTATCTGCAGCCGGTGGTGGCGGGCTACCTCGCGCGGCTCGATGCGGCGCTCGCCGGGAGCGGCTTCGGCGGCCCCTTCCACATCGTGCAGTCCAATGGCGGGATCATGAGCACGGCGCGCGCGGCGGCCGAGCCCATCCGCACCGCCCTCTCGGGCCCCGCCGCGGGGGTGATCGCCGCCGCCGCCATCGCGCGCGCGGCCGGCTTTCCCAACGTGATCACGGGCGATCTCGGCGGCACCTCCTTCGATGTCGCGCTGGTCACGGGGGGCGAGATGCAGCTCGCGCCCCAGGCGAGCATCGACTTCGGCCTCGTCATCCGCCTGCCCATGATCGAGATCACCACCATCGGCGCGGGCGGCGGCTCCATCGCGCGGGTGGACGCGGGCGGCCTCCTGCAGGTGGGGCCGGAGAGCGCGGGCAGCCGGCCCGGCCCGGTCTGCTACGGGCAGGGCAACACGCGCCCCACGCTGACGGACGCCAACCTCGTGCTCGGCCGCATCAATGCCGAACGGCCCATCGGCGGGGCGCTGGCGCGGCTCGATGTGGCGGCGGCGCGCGCCGCGCTCGGCGCGCATGTCGGCGAGCCGCTGGGCCTCTCGCCCGAGCAGGCGGCGGAGGCGGTGCTGCGGGTGGCGAACGCGAAGATGGCGGGCGCCATCCGCCTCGTCTCCATCGAGCGCGGGCACGATCCCGGCGAGTATGCGCTGCTGCCCTTCGGCGGCGGCGGCGCGCTGCATGTCGGCGCGCTGATCCGCGAGGTGGGGCTGCGTGCGGCGCTGGTGCCGCGCTTCCCCGGCGTCACCTCGGCGCTCGGCTGCGTGATCGCCGATGTGCGGCACGACCAGGTGCGCACCGTGAATCTCGGGCTCGAGGGGCTCGATCCCGCCCCGCTCGCCGCCCTGCTCGCCGAGGAGGGCGCGGCGGCGCGCGCGGTGGTGGCGGGGGCGGGGCTGCCGGTGGAGCGCATCGAGACGCGCTTCGCCCTCGACATGCACTATGCGGGGCAGACCCACAGCATCGCCGTGCCGCTGCCCGAGGACGCGCCGCAGCGCCTCAGCGAGGCGCTGGTCGCCGAGGCCTTCGAGGCCGCCTACCGGCGCGAGTTCTCCCGCCTGCTGCCCGGCCTGCCGCGGCGCATCGTCTCGCTGCGCACCGCGGCCATCGGGCGGCGGCCGGCCTTCGACCTCGGCCTGCTCGCGCCGGGGCCGGAGGCGAGCCGCGCCGCGGCCGGGCGCGGCACGCGGCCCGTCTGGTTCGAGGGCGCCTGGCACGAGACGCGGATCCTCGCCCGGCTCGATCTGCCCGCGGGCGCGGCGATCGAGGGGCCGGCCATCCTCGAACAGCCCGACGCCACCATCGTGGTGGAGCCGGGCCTCGCGGCGCGGGTGGACGCGCTCGGCAACCTCGTCATCGAAAGGGCGTGAGGATGCGGGACTGCGCGCTGCTGCTCTGCGACCTGCAGAACGACTTCCTGCATCCCGAGGGGGCCTATGGCCGCGCCGGCTGCACCGCCCCCGCCATCGCGGCGCTCCCCGACCGCCTCAGGCCGCTCGCGGAGCGGATGCGCGCGGCGGGCGGCTGGATCGTCTCCACCCATTTCACCCTGGTGCCGGGCAAGGGGGGCGAGCCCTTCGTCTCGCCGCATCTGCGCCAGCTGCGCCCCTTCCTCGCGCGCGGCGACTTCGCGCCCGGAAGCTGGGGCCAGGCGCTGGTGGAGGCGCTGGCGCCGGCCGATCTCAGCGTGGAGAAGATCGCCTACTCGGCCTTCTACGAGACGCGGCTCGACTGGGTGTTGCGGCGCGCGGGCATCCGGCGGCTGCTGGTGGCGGGCATCGTCACCAATGGCGGTATTGCCTCCACCGTGCGCGACGCGCATGTGCGCGAGTACGAGCTGACCGTGCTGGAGGACGGCTGCGCCGCCTTCAGCGAGACGCTGCACCGCGAGGCCATCGCCGGGCTGCGGCCCGTGGCGCGCATCGCCACCGTCGCCGAGGCGCTGCGCGAGCTGGCATGAGCCGAGTGATCCGCGAGGCCGCACCGCGCTTCGAGGTCGAGGTGCCGCTTGCCATCATCGGCGCCGGGGCGGCGGGCCTCACCGCCGCTCTCGCCGCCGCCGAGGAGGGGGTGGAGGCGCTGGTGATCGAGCGCGACGCGCTGCCGCAGGGCTCCACCGCCCTTTCCGCCGGGCTGATCCCCGCCGCCGGCACGCGCTTGCAGGCCGCGCGCGGGATCGAGGACGATCCGGCGCTGTTCGAGGCCGACATCCAGGCCAAGGCCGGGGGCCGGGCGCTGCCGCACCTCGCCGCGCTGCTGGCGCGGGAGGCGGGGCCGGCCATCGAATGGCTCGCCGAGGCGCATGGGCTGCCCTTCTCGGTGGCGGAGGATCTCGACTACCCGGGCCACAGCCGTCGGCGCATGCACGGGCTGCCGAGCCGCAGCGGCGCGGAGCTGCTCGACCGGCTGCGCGCGGCCGCCGAAGGCGCGGGGGCGACACTGCTGACCAGCGCGCGCGTCGCCGCCCTGGTCGCCGATGCGCAGGGCAGGCCGCGCGGCATCGAGATCGCGCGGCCCGACGGCGCGCGGGAGCGCATCGGCGCGCGCGCCCTTCTCCTGGCCTGCTCGGGCTATGGCGGGGACCCGGAGATGGTGCGCCGGCACATCCCGGCTCTGGCCGGCGCGGCCTACTTCGGCCATCCGGGCAACACGGGCGATGCGGTGAAATGGGGTGCCGCGCTGGGCGGCCGCCTTGTCCAGATGGGCGGCCACCAGGGGCATGGGAATGTGGCGCATCCCGCGGGCATCCTGATCACCTGGGCGGTGATCACCGCGGGCGGCTTCCAGGTGAATGCCGCGGGGCGGCGCTTCTGGAACGAGGCGCGGGGCTATTCCGAGGCCGCGGAGGCGGTGCTGGCGCAGCCCGAGGGCATCGCCTTCTCCGTCTTCGATGCGCGCATCGCCGCCATTGCCCGCCAGTTCCCTGATTTCCGCGCTGCGGAGGCGCATGGCGCCGTGCTCTCCGCGCCGAGCGTGGCGGCGCTCGCGGCGCGCGCTGGGCTGCCGGCCGCCGTCTTCGCCGCGAGCTTCGCCGAGGTGGAGGCGCTCAAGCGCGCCTGCGCCACCGACGCCTTCGGGCGCGACTGGAGGGGCAGCGCCCCGCTCGTGCCGCCCCTCCACGCCGTCCGCGTCACGGGGGCGCTGTTCCACACCCAGGGCGGGCTGCTGGTGGACGAGGCCGGGCGGGTGATCTCCGAGGCGGGCACCCCCATTCCCGGCCTCTACGCCGCGGGCGGGGCGGCCTGCGGCGTGAGCGGGCCGGAGGCCTCGGGCTATCTCTCGGGCAACGGGCTTCTCTCCGCCGTGGTGCTCGGCCGCATCGCGGGGCGGGAGGCCGCGCGCTTCACCCGAGGTTGAGCCGCCGCGCGAGGTCCCGGAACAGCTCGATCTGCGCCAGCACATGGGCGCGCGCGGCGGCGCCGTCGGTCACGCGCGGCACGCTGCCCACGCGGCGCGTCGCGGCGATCCACTCCGGATCGGCGCCGGTGCGCGCGATCACTTCCTCCCAGAAGCGCGCGAGGGAGGCGGGCATCTGCGCCGGCCCCGCGAGCGCGTTCCAGCCCGCGAGGACGGAGAGCGCGGGCAGCCCCGCCTCGGCCGCGGTGGGCACATCGGGAAGTGCCGGGTGGCGCGCCTCGCCGCTGATGGCGAGCGCGCGCACCGCGCCCTGCTGGATCGCGCCCATCATGTCGCCGAGATTGTTGCCGACGAACTGCGCCTGGCCGCCGAGCAGCGCCGTCAGCGCCTCGCCGCCGCCGCGGAAGGGAATGGCCTGCGCGGCGTCGAGCGGCAGCCCTGCCGCGGCCAGCATGTGCCGCACGCCGAGGTCGAGGATGGTCGCGGGGCCGGAGGTGGCGAAATCGTAGCGCCCCGGCGCGTCGCGCAGCGCGGAAAGCAGCGCGCTGAGATCGCGCCAGGGCGCATCGGCGCGCACGCAGACCACGAAGGGATTCTCGTCGAGCAGGCCGAGCCAGGTGAAGTCGTCCGGCGTGTAGGGCGTGCGCGGATCGGTGGCGGGCAGGATGGCGGAGGAGCCGACGCGCGCCAGCAGCAGCGTGTGCCCGTCCGGCCGCGCACGTGCGACATGCAGCGTGCCCACCGCGCCAGAGGCGCCGGTGCGGTTCTCGACCACGATCGGCTGCGGATGCGCGCCCATGTGGCGCGGGGCATGGGCGGCGAAGCTGCGCGCCGCGATGTCCGCCGCGCCGCCGGCCGAGAAGGGCGCGACCAGCACCACCGGGCGCTCGAGCGGTTGCGCGCGCGTGGCGACCGGCGCCAGGAGCGAGGCAGCAAGCAGATGGCGGCGCAGATGCATGGCGATCCTCCGCGCGCAGCATGCCGGGGGCAGGGGCCGGGGGGGAACGCCCAGGGTTGCCCCGGCGGTTCACGCCATGCTACCGGACATTGCATGATGACCGAGACTGGCTTGCCCGCCAGCCCGCGGTTGATCCGTGGGCAGCGGCATACCCCAGCGGTCCGTGTGCGGGCGTGGTTCGGGTGGCGCCTTCCCTCCGCGCGCGGCAGGCTTCGTCGGATCGCCCTTGGCGCGTTGACGGCTTGGCTTCTGGGTGGGAACGCGCCGGCCTGGGCGCAGGCGGTGCGCCCCGCGGAGGCCGGTCCCGCGCCGGCGCGTGCCACCGCCGCTGCCGCCCGTCAGGGCGAGCCGCGCCCTGCGGCCCGTCCGGCCAGCGTCCGGCGGGAGGCGCCGCAGCGCCCTTCGGCCCGCCCCGCGGCGCCTCGCCCGGTTGGGGCGGTGATCTCCGACGGGCCACGCATGCGCGACGCCCCGCAGGAGCTCATTCCGGTCCTGGCGCCCGGCCATATTGCCGAGGGGCTCTCTCCCCGTGCCGCCTGTCTCGCCGCCACCCAGCGCGCGGAGGAGGTCCATGGCGTGCCGCGCGGCCTGCTCACGGCCATCGCGCTGGCCGAGAGCGGCCTGCACGCCTATGCGCTGTCCATCGGCGGCCGGCCGCATTTCCCCGAGACGGCGGCCGAGGCGCGCGCCCTGCTGGAGGCCGCCCCGGCCCGCCGCAGCCTGATGGCCGGCTGCGTGCAGGTGAACGCGCGCGTGCATGCGCGCGGCAGCCACTGGCCGCTCGATCCCTATGTCTCGGCCGACTGGGCGGGCGGGATCATGGCGCGCTGGCACCGCGAGACCGGCTCCTGGGCCGAGGCGCTGCGCCGCTGGCACGGTGGCAGCGCCGCCTCCACCCACCGTCTGGTGTGCCGGGTGCGCGCCAAGCTGGAGGTCACCAGCCCGGGCAGCGACCTGTTCCGGGATTGGCGCTGCCCCGACGGCCAGGCCGAGCGGGTGCGGCGCAACGGCGCCATCCACCTCGCCACGGCCGAGCACCAGTCCCGGCCCTGACCGGCGCCCTCACAGCCGCGAGACGCGGGTCTCCTTCGCCGTGATGAACTCGAGCAGCGCGGGCGTGCCGTTGCGCGTCTGCTCGATGCCGCGGCGGATGGCGGGCACGATCTCCTCCGGCCGCGTCACCCGCTCGCCATAGGCGCCGAAGGCGCGGGCCATGGCTGCATAGTCGCCGCTGATGTCGGTGGTGCGGTATTTCTCCGTGCTCAGCGCCATGACCTTGAGCTCGATCGCCATGGAGAAGTTGTTGAGCAGGATGGAGAGGATGGGGATGCGCTCGCGCACCGCCGTCTCGATGTCCATGCCGGTGAAGCCGATGGCCGCATCGCCCCAGACATTGATGCAGAGCTTCTCCGGCGCGGCGAGCTTCGCCCCCATGGCGAGGCCGAGCCCGTAGCCGAGCTGCGTGGTCTTGCCCCAGCCGAGATAGGAGAGCGGCGTGCGGCTGATCCAGAAGGGAGAGAGCTGGTCGCGCGGGCTGCCCGCGTCGTGGGTGATGATGGTGTTGTCCACATCCACCGTGCGCCAGAGGTCGCGCAGCACGCGGTAGGGGTTGAGCGGAACCTCCTCCGAATCGCGCAGCGCCGCCCATTCCGCGAGCCAGGGGGCGCGCACCGCCTGGATCTCCTGGGCCACCGGCGCGGCATCGCGCGGCGCGGCGATCCGCCCGCCGAGTTCCGCGAGCAGCGCATCGAGCACCAGGCCCGCATCGCCCACGAGGCCGATGTCGCAGCGGACATCCTTCTCGAGATGGTCGGGGTCGAGGGTGGCGTGGATGATCCTCGGCCCCTTGGGGATGCGCACCGCGAAGGAGGATTCGGTGAAGGAGCAGCCGATGCCGAGGATCACGTCCGCATTGTCGAGGAAGTGCCGCACCGGCTTGGGGATGGCGAGCCCGCCCGAGCCGAGGGCGAGGGGATGATCCTCCGGGAAGGCGGACTTGCCGCCGAGGCTCGTCGTCACCGGCGCGGCCAGCAGCTCCGCCAGCGCCCTGAGCTGCGGCCAGGCGCGGGCCCAGTGCACGCCCGTGCCGGCGTAGATCACGGGGCGGTGCGCGCGCGCCAGCATCTCCGCCGCGCGCGCCACGTCCAGCGGATCGGGCGCGCTGCGCGTGGCGACGACAGGGCGGTAGTCGAGCTCGCCGGGGAACTCCTCGGCGAAGAGGTCGCTCGGGATTTCCACCAGCACGGGTCCGCCGCGGCCGTTGCGCAGCCGCGCGAAGGCGCGGCGCATGATGTTGGGCACTTCCGCCGCGCTCATCACCGCCTCGGCCGATTTCGTGACGCCGCGCATCTGGATGGTCGCGTTGTAGTTGGGCGGCACATGCGCGAGCCGCCGCGGATAGCCCATGGGCAGCACCAGCACCGGCACGCTCTCGCCGAAGGCCTGCGCCACCCCGCCATAGGCGTTCTCGGCGCCCGGCCCGTGCTGCATGCAGAAGGCGCCGAGCCTGCGGCCCGAGGTGACGCGGCTGATCGCGTCCGCCATGTGCAGGCCGATGCGTTCCTGCCGCACGATCACGGGGCGGATGTCGCGCGCGGCGGCGTGCTCGATGAGGTGGTTCACCGGGTAGCCGCAGAGGATCTCCATCCCCTCGCGCCTCATGATCTCCGCGATCGCGTCGCCGACCTTCATGCGCGCCCTCCCGAGGCCTTCGTGTTGCCGGAAGGCTAGACCCCGCCGCGCGCGGGCCGCAAGCTGCGCCCGCCCGCATCGAAAGGACCGACCATGGCCGAGCCGCTTCCGCCCGAGGAGTTCGCGCTGCTGCTGGCGCGCGCCGGAATCGCGCTGCCGCCCGAGGAGGTGGAGAGCCTGCGCCAGGCGCACGCGAAGCTCGCGCAGATGCTCGCCCTGCTGCGCGATCCGCCGCCCGCGCTGGCCGCCGAGCCCGCCTTCGCCTTCGCCGCGGGAGAGCGCGCATGATCCCCACCATCGCCGAGGCCGCGCGCCTCATTGCCGCGCGCCGGCTCTCGCCCGTGGAGCTGACGCAGGCCTGCCTCGCGCGCATCGCCGCGCGCAACCCCGCGCTGCACGCCTTCATCCTGGTGACGGAGGAGCGCGCGCTGGCCGACGCGAAGGCCGCCGAGGCGCGACAGATGGCCGGCGCGCTCAAGGGGCCGCTCGATGGCATCCCGATCGCGCACAAGGACATCTACGACACCGCCGGCATCCGCACCACGGCCCATTCCGCGCAGCTTCAGGACCGCGTGCCGGAGGAGGACGCGGTGACGGTGGCGAAGTGGCGCGCGGCGGGGGTGGTGCTGCTCGGCAAGCTCGCCACGCACGAGTTCGCCTTCGGCGGCCCCTCCTTCGACCTGCCCTGGCCGCCCGCGCGCAACCCCTGGGACACGGAGCGCTTCACCGCGGGCAGCAGCAGCGGCACGGGGGCGGCGGTGGCGGCGGGGCTGATCCTCGGCGGCACGGGCTCCGACACGGGCGGCTCCATCCGCGGGCCGGCGGCGCTGTGCGGCATCGCCGGCATCAAGCCGAGCTACGGGCTGTGCTCGCGGCGCGGCATCCTGCCGCTCGCGCAGACGCTGGACCACGCCGGCCCCATGGCCTGGACGAGCGAGGACTGCGCCCTCCTGCTCGAGGCCATGGCGGGGCACGATCCGCTCGATCCCGGCAGCGCCGACCGGCCCCCGCCGCGCTTCGACCTCGCGCAGGAGTGGCGCGGCCGGCGCGTGGGCCTCGTCCGCCACATGCACGAGCAGGATCACCCCGTCTCGCCTGCGACGCTCAGGGGCATCGAGGAGACGGCGGCCATCCTGCGCGACCTCGGCGCGGAGGTGGTGGAGGTGCGGCTGCCGAGCCTCGCGGAGTTCAACGCGGCGGGCTGGGTGACGCTCTCGGCCGAGGCCTGGGCGGTGCACGAGGCGTGGATGCGCACCCGGCCCCTCAAGTACGGCGAGTTCCTGCGCGCGCGTCTCGCGCTGGGCGGGCTGCTTTCGGCGGGGGACTACATCCAGGCGCAGCGGCGGCGGCGCGAGCTCATCGCGCGCAGCCTCGCCGCGACGGAGGGGGTGGATCTGCTGCTGACCGCCGCCGCGCCGGGCGAGGCCCCGCGCCTGCGCGAGGTGTCGAAATGGGCGAGCCTGGAGAAGCCCAACTTCACCATCCCCTTCAACCTGCTCGGCTGGCCGGCGCTGTCCGTCTGCACGGGCTTCGGCGAGGGCGGGCTGCCGGTGGCGGCGCAGATCGTGGGCAAGCCCTGGCAGGATGGGCTGGTGCTCGCCGCCGGGCACGCGGTGGAGCGCGCGAACGGGCATCGCGCGCGCCGGCCGCCGGAGGCGTGACTCAGCTGTTCGGCCCGCGCCCCATGCCGACGGGCTGCCAGCGGCGCAGCCCGGTGCTCTGCAGCACCGCGGGGTTCACGCAGCTCATCGGCCACTTGCCCTGCGCGACGAGCGCGAGTTCCTGCCCCACGCGGCGCTTGCGCGCCTCGTCGAAGCGCGCGCTGGCCGAGGCCGTGTGCGCGGAGAGGATCACGTTCTCCATGGACAGCAGCGGGTTGTTGTGGCTCGGCGGCTCCTGCTCCAGCACGTCGAGGCCGGCATAGGCGATCCAGCCCTCCTGGAGGGCGCGGATCAGCGCGGCTTCGTCCACCGTCGGCCCGCGGCCGGTGTTGATGAAGATGGCGCTGGGCTTCATCATCCGGAAGTGGCGCTCGGTGAGCATGCGCGTGCATTCGGGGCGCGCCGGCGCGTGCATGGAAACGAAGTCCGAGCGGCGCAGCACCTCCTCGAGCGTGGCCGGGATCACGCCCTGCTCGATCATCACCGTCTCGTCCACGAAGGGGTCGTAGGCGATGACGCTGAGGCCGAAGGGCTTCGCGCGCCGCGCCACCGCACGCGCCGTGCGGCCGAAGCTGATGAGCCCGAGCGTCTGCCCCATCAGGCGCGGGATCTTGAGCAGCGCGGGCCGGCCCTCCTTCCAGCGATGCTCGCGCACCATCCGGTCCTGCTCGATGCAGCGGCGGAAGGTGGCGAGCAGCAGCATCATCGCGTGGTCGGCCACCTCCTCGATGAAGGTGTCGGGCACGTTGGTGACCGGGATGCCCCGGGCGGTGGCGGCGGCCACGTCCACGCTGTCCACGCCGACGGAGCCGAGGCTGATGACGCGGCACTTCTCGAGCCCGGCGATGATCTCGGCGGTGAAAGTCATGCCCTTGGCGTAGATCGCGTCCGCGTCCTTCGCCGCGGCGAGGAAGGCGGCGGGTTCGGCCGGCGCCTCGACGATCTCGGCATCCAGCCCCGCCAGCGCTTCCATCTCGAGCGAGTAGTCGGAGCCGGCGACGGTGAAGCTCGCCGCGGCGGGGGTGACGATGCGGAAACTCGCCATGGGCGTGTCCTCCTCCTCTGTTCGGTCGGCGCGGAGCGAAGCATGGGCCAGGGGGCGCGACAAGGCGCGCGCGCGCGTCTAGCCTGCGGCGGCGCGGACGCGAGGGAGGAGAGCATGGCGGCGTTGCAGGGCCAAGTGGCCTGGATCACGGGCGCGGGCAGCGGCATCGGCGAGGCGGCGGCGCATGCGCTCGCGGCCGAGGGGGCGGTGGTGGTGCTCACCGGCCGCACCCGAACGAAGCTGGAGGGCGTGGCCTCCGCCATCGCGGCCAAGGGGGGCGCGGCGCATGTCCAGCCCGCCGACATGGCGAAGGCCGAGGCGGTGCAGGCGGTGGCGCGCTGGATCGGCGCCACGCTCGGGCGGCTCGACATCCTGGTGAACAATGCGGGGCTGAACATCACCGACCGCGCCTGGGCGAAGCTCACGCCCGAGGGGATCTCGACGCTGGTCGAGGGCAACCTGCTCTCGGCCTTTCACGGCGCCATGGCGGCGCTGCCGCTGATGCGCGCCCAGGGCGGCGGGCTGATGATCCACACCGCGAGCTTCGCCGGGCGCTTCGTCTCGCCCCTGTCGGGGCCCGGCTACACCGCCTGCAAGCACGGGGTGGTGGCGATGAGCCACAGCCTGAACATGGAGGAATGCGGCAACGGCATCCGCTCCACCGTGATCTGCCCGGGCGAGGTGCGCACGCCCATCCTCGACAAGCGGCCCAACAAGCTCACCGAGGAGGAGCTGGCGCAGATGGTGCAGCCCGAGGATTGCGGGCGGCTCATCGCCTTCGTCGCGACCATGCCGCCGCACGTCTGCATCAACGAGGTGCTGATCGCGCCCACGCGCAACCGCAGCTACCTCGCGCAGATGCAGCGCCGGCTATAGGTTGCGCCGCTGGCCGCGCAGCGTGGGCAGGCCGATGCCGGCGGCGTCGAAGCCGCCGTCCACCGCCAGCACCTGGCCCGTGACGTAGCTCGCCTCGGCGCTCGCGAGCCAGAAGATTGCCGCGGCCAGCTCCCGCTCCAGCCCGTAGCGGGCGAGGGGGATGGCGTCGTGGTAGTCGGCGCGGATCTCGGGCGTATGCACGGCCTGGGCCATGGCCGTGTCCACCGGCCCGGGCGCCACCGCGTTCACCCGGATGCCGAGGGAGGCGAACTCCACCGCCTGCTGCTTCGTCAGATGCGCGAGGCCGGCCTTGGAGGTGCCATAGGCCACGCGCAGCGTGGAGGCGCGCAGGCCCGAGATGGAGGTGATGTTCACGATCGCCCCGCCGCCGCTCTCGGCCATCAGCGGGGCGGCGGCCTGGCCGGTGAGGAAGGGGCCGGTGAGGTTCACCTCGAGCACGCGCCGCCACTGCTCGAGCGTGGTCTCGAGGATGGGCCGGAAGACGGCGACGCCCGCGTTGTTCACCAGCGCGTCGAGCCGGCCGAAGCGCGCGCGGATGGCGGCGGCGGCGGCCTCCACCGCGGCGGGGTCCGCGACATCGCCGGGCAGGGCGAGGGTGCGCGCGGGCAGGTCCAGCGCGGCGATGCTTCGCGCCAGCAGCGCCTCCTCGATGTCCTGCATCGCCACCGCCCAGCCCTCGGCGAGGAAGCGCTGCGCGGCGGCGAGGCCGATGCCCCGCGCCGCGCCGGTGATCCAGGCGACCTTCATGCCAGCACCTCCCGCGCCGCGCGCACCGCCTCGGCCAGCACCCCCGGCGCGAAGGGCGAGGCGAGGCCCGCGCTCTCGATCAGTTCGCCGAAGGGCAGGGAGCCGCCGCGCGCGCAGAGCGCCGCATAGGCGGCGAGCGTCTCCTCCGGGGCGCGGCGCATCCGCACCCAGAGCTGCAGCGCGCAGCACAGCGCGAGCGTGTAGTCGATGTAGTAGAAGGGCGAGGCGTAGATGTGCTGCTTCGCCTGCCAGCGCCCGCCCTTCGCGGGGTAGGCGAGGTCGCCGTACTCGGTCCAGGGCATGTAGAGCCGCTCGAGCCGCTGCCAGATCGCGTGGCGCTCCTGCGGCGTCGCCTCGGGCCGCGCGAAGATCTCGTGCTGGAAATGGTCCACGCAGGCGCCATAGGGCAGGAAGGCAAGCGAGGCGAAGAGGTGCATGCGCCGGAAGCGCCCGGCCGCGGCCTCGCCCACCAGCCGCCCGATCTGCGGATGGGTGAGGAACTCGAGCCCCATGGAGTGGATCTCGGCCGATTCCATGGTCGGCCAGAGCTGGTCGAGCCCCGGCAGGGTCCGGCTTTCCCAGCACTGGAAGGCGTGGCCCATCTCGTGCGTGAACACGCCGATGTCCTGGTGCGTGCCGTTGAAGTTGGCGAAGATGAAGGGCACGCCATGGGTGGGGAAGGCGGTGCAGAAACCCCCGCCCGCCTTGCCCGGCCGGTTCTCGAGGTCGAGGAAGCCGCCCTCGCGCATCATGGCGAAGAAGCCGCCCAGCCCATGGCCCATGGCCTCGAACATGGCCCGTGCCGCGTCGAGCAGCGCCTCGCCCCGGAAGGCGGGGCCGGGATTGCCCTCTGGGTCCATGAAGGCCTCGTCCCAGAACATCAGGCGTTCCCAGCCATGGGCGCGGCGGCGGCGCTCCAGCAGCTCCGCCACCAGCGGCGTCACCTCGCGCCGGATCTCCTCGCGGTAGCGCGCGACCTCGGCGGGGCCGTAGTCCAGCCGGCGCATCCGCCGGTAGGCGAGGGGGGTGAAGCCGCCATCGCCGAGCTTCGCGCCCATGCCGTGGCGCAGCCGCACCAGCGCGTCGTAGAGCGCATCGAGCTCCGCGCCGTTCTCGGCGAAGAAGCGCCAGCGCGCGGCTTCGGCGGCGTGGCGGCGCGCGCGGTCGGGCGATTCCGCGTGCGGCGCGAGGCCGGCGAGGTTCAGCACCTCGCCCTCGAAGGGGATGGCGGCGCCCGCCAGCAGCGCGGTGTAGCGCGCGACGAGGCGCGATTCCTCCTCCAGATCGGCCGCGATGGCGGGCGCGAAGCTGGTGATGTCGCAGGCCCAGAGCCGCGGCGCGTGGCGGCCCACGGCGGCGGCGAGCACGGCCCCGTCCACCTCGTCGAGCAGGCGCTGCTTGAGGCGCGTGTCGTGGTCCTGGATCACGGGGGCCATGGCGTCGGCGTGCTCGCGCGCCGCGCGGGCCTCGGCGTCGCGCGTGTCCTGGGCGAAGCGCAGATGCGCGAGCGCCGACCAGGTCTCGGTCTCGCGCCGCAGCCGGTCCCAGGCGGCGAGCGCGCCGGCGGGGTCGGCCGCGAGGCGCGCGTGCAGGGCGCCATGGGCGTCGGCCAGCGTGGCCGGTTCGGGGCGGGGGGCGGAGATGTCGGCGAAGCGGGGACGCATGGCGGGATGATGCATGCGCGTGGCCCGCGCGCCAGGGGTTCAGCGCCCCTTAACCGGTCGGGGCGACAAAGCGCCGAAGAGCAGAAGGGACGTGTGTGTGATGCAGAAGCTCGCCGCGTTCCACACCATCCGTGCGCGTGTCGCCGGGGGTTTCCTCCTCCTGACGCTGGTCGCCGCCGCGATCCTCTGGCTCCAGGTGCGCGGGGCCGCCGAGTATCAGGTTCAGAGCCTCGCGCGCATCGGCGAGAACGATGCGGAACTGCTGCGGATGGAACTGGCCGCCGAGGCGGCGCGGGCGCTGGAGGCGGCGGTCGCCTCGGCCGCGCGCCCGGCGGTGCAGGCGGCCACCGCGGCGCGCGACCGCGAGGCGCTGCGCGCGGCGCTGCAGGCCGATCACGACGCGCTGCGCCGCGCCCGGCCGAGCACCGAGCAGTTCCAGGTCTTCGTGAACGAACGCCCCTCCTCGGGCGCGGCCGGCTCCGGTCCCTGGACCACGGCGCTGCTGCGCATGCAGGCCCCGGCGCGCTTCGGCGACGATGTCTCGGGCTGGCGCATCATCATGAACCGGAGCCTCGCCCAGAGCTGCCCCGGCGAGGGGCTGACGGGGCTGGAGATGAGCACCTCGGGCGTCGCCATGCACGGGGCCATCGCCATCTGCCACGAGGGCCGCAATGTGGGGACGCTGAACGTGGGGCTGCGCTTCGACCGCGCCTTCCTGGAAGGGGTGGCCCAGCGCAGGCCCGGCTCCTACGCCCTCTACCTGCTGGCCGAGGAGGGGCAGAACGGCCAGCCCTCCTTCGCGCCGCTGCTGCGTCGGGGCCAGCAGAGCTTCGATCCCGCGCGGCATCGCCTGCATGCGGTCGGCAGCCTGCACGCCGCGCCGGTGGCGCGCGAGGAGGAGATGCGGGCCGCCTTCGCCGGCGCCACCCTGACACGCCTTGCCGAGCACGAGGGGCGGCCGGTGGTGGTGAGCGTGTTCCCGGTGTTCAATGTGGCCGGCGAGCGCATCGGCGTGATGGAGGCGGTGCGCGACGGCAGCGCCGCCGCCGCCGCCCGGCGCGCCGCCGAACAACGGGCGCTGCTCGGCCTGGGCGGCCTGCTGCTGATCGCGCTCCTGGTCGTGCTGGTCTTCGACCGCGGGGTGGGCCAGCCGCTGCGTCGCCTGACGCGCGCCGTGGGCGGGTTCGCGGAGGGCGCGGAGGCGCCCATGCCCGACCAGTCCCGCCGCTCGGAGGTGGGCGCGCTGGCCCGCGCGCTCGAGGCGTTGCGCGGGGAACTCGCTCGCGCCCGCGCCGCCGATGCGCTGGAGGCCGCCCGCCGCGCCGAGCGCGAGGCCGAGCGCCGCGCCGACCGCGAGGCCTCCGCCGCCGCGCTGGAGGAGGCCTTCGCCGAGCAGCGCCGCGGCCTCGACGAGGTGGCCGAGCGCATCCGCGAGATCGCCCAGCGTCTCTCGACCATGGCCGGGCAGGGCGAGACGCGGGGCGCGGAGCTGTCGGAGGTCGCCGCCCAGGCGCGGCATTCCGTGGAGGCGATCGCCGCCGCGACGGAGGAGATGGCCGCCTCGGTGGCCGAGATCGCGCGGCAGGCGCAGGAGGCCTCGCGCGCCACGGCCGAGGCGGTGAGCCGTGCGGGCGACACGGGCGCGCTGGTCGAGGGGCTGGACGGCGCGGCGCAGCGCATCCGCCAGGTGGTCGGGCTGATCCAGGGCATCGCGGCGCAGACCAATCTGCTGGCGCTCAACGCCACCATCGAGGCGGCGCGGGCGGGCGAGGCCGGCAAGGGCTTCGCCGTGGTGGCGGGCGAGGTCAAGGCGTTGGCGACGCAGACCGCGCGCGCCACGGAGGAGATCGGCGCGCAGATCGCGCAAATCGGCGAGGCCACTCAGCAGGCCGTGCAGGCCATCCACGGCATCGGCAGCGTGGTGCGGGAGGTGGACCGCATCGCCGCCTCCATCGCCGAGGCGGTGGAGCAGCAGAGCGCCGCGACGCGCGAGATCGCCGCCGGCGCCCAGCAGGCCGCCCGGGGTTCGGACGCGGTCACGCGCATGGCGGACGGGCTCCGCGGGAACGCGGCCGAAACGCGCACGGCGGTGGAGGAGGCGGGGATCGCCACGGAGGCCCTGCGCGCCCGGCGCGACGCGCTGGGCCAGGCCGTCGCGGCCCTGGCGGAACGGATGCGCGCGGGCTGAGGCGCGGCCTCAGCCCAGATGCGCCACCAGGAACTCCGCCGTGCGCCCGTTGGCGATGGTGGCCGCCCGTGCGTCCCAGGCATGGCCGCCCAGGCGGGCGAAGGCGTGGTCCACGCCGGGATAGACGTGGCAGGTCACCTTCGGGTGGCCCTTCAGGGCGGCGAGGATGGCGGCCTGCGCCTCGGGCGGCACGAACTTGTCGCGCTCGGCGATGTGCATGAGCAGTGGCGCGCGGATCTTCGGCGCGTCCTCCAGCATCCCCTCGATGCCCACGCCGTAGTAGCTCACATGACAGTCCGCGTCGGTGGCCACGGCCGTGCGGTAGGCCATGCGTCCGCCCAGGCAGAAGCCCATGGTGCCCACCTTGCCGTTGCAGGCCGGATGGGCGCGGGCGGCGGCGATGGTGGCGGCGAGATCTTCCACCCCCTTTTCCTGGTCGAAGCCGCGGAACAGGGCGAAGGCGCGGTCCCACTGGTCCTGCCCCGCATCGGGGTCGAGCTGAACGCCGGGCTCCTGGCGCCAGAAGAGATCGGGGCAGAGGGCGAGGAAGCCCATGTCCGCCACCCACTGCGACAGGGCGCGCATGGTGGCGTTCACCCCGAAGATCTCCTGGATCAGCACCACCGCGCCTGCCGGCCGTGACCTGGGCGCCACGACCAGCGCCTCGAATCGCCCGCTGCCGTCGGTGGCGGGGATGGTGATGCTCTCCATGGCGTTGTCTCCCTTGGCGTCTTTCCCGGCTGCCGCCATGTAACGCAGGATGCTGCGACGCGCCATGCTCCGCACCCTCCCGGCCCTGCCGGCGCTGGCCCTGCCGGCGCGCGGTCGCGGCGCGGCGGCGACGGAGCCCGGCCTCGCCGCCCAGGGCTGGACGCATGCCGAATATGACGGCATCCGCCCCGCCCGTTTCCGCCTGCAGGGCGAGACCATCGTCGTGGAGGGAGAAGGCGCGGGCAGTTTCATCTGGCGCCGCGTCGAAGGGCGGGCGGCCTGCCTCACCTGGCGCTGGCGGGTGGATCTCGGCCCGCCGCCCACCGACCTGACCCGCCGCGGCGGCGATGACCGGGCAGTCTCCATCGCGGTGGGCTTCGCCGGCTGGCCCGCACGCGCGACCATGTGGCAGCGCACCCAGCACGCGGTGGCGCAGGCGCGCGCGGGCGGCCATGCGCTGCCCCGGTCGGTGCTCATCTACGCCTGGGGCGGCACGGGGCGCGAGCCGCCGCATTTCTACAGCCCCTGGATGGGCGGGCTCGGCAAGGTGCGCGTGCTGCGCCCGGCGAGCACGCCGAAGGGCCGCTGGTTCGAGGAGCGGGTGGATCTCGACGCCGACTGGCGCGCCGCCTTCGGGGCAGAGACCCCGCCCTTGCAGGAGATCGCGATCGGCACCGACGCCGACGACACCCAGGCGCGGATTTCGGCGCTGGTCGAGCGCATCCGCTTCACGAGTTGCAGCTAGGAGCCCCTCATGCCCGTCGAGCGCAAGGATTTCCGCGACGCCATGGCGCAACTGCCCGCGGCCGTGAACGTGATCACCACCGACGGGGCGGGCGGGAAGGGCGGCTTCACCGCCAGCGCCGTGTGCAGCGTGACCGACAGCCCGGCGACCCTGCTCGTCTGCATGAACCGCACCGTCTCCTCGGCCGAGGCCTTCCGCGCCAACGGCGTGCTCTGCGTGAACACGCTGAGCGCGGCGCAGGAGGAGATCTCCAACGTCTTCGCCGGCATGACGGGGGTGGACGGGCCGGCGCGCTTCGAGACAGGCCGCTGGGGAAGGCTGGTCACCGGCGCGCCCGTGCTGGAGGGGGCGCTGGTGGCCTGCGACGCGCGGATCACCGACATCATCGAGAAGGGCACGCACCTCGTGCTCTTCGCCGAGGTGGAGGCGGTGCGCCTCGGCGCGGGCGAGGCGGCGGCGCTGCTCTATTTCCGCCGCGGCTACTGCCCGCTCTCCCGCGCGGCGTGAGGCGCTACCACTCGCCGTAGAACACGCCCGCCGCCTTGTGGCGGTCGGTGCGGAACTCGGCCTCCGCCCAGGTCAAGGTGGTGCGGCATTTGAGGTTCGTCGCCCAGTCGAGCAGCCGCTCGCGCATCGCGGCGCGCACCGCCTCCAGCCCGGGCTCGCGGCCGAGGTCGTGGAACTCGTCGGGGTCGGCCTCGAGGTCGTAGAGCATGGGCGGGAAGCCGCCCGTCCAGTGGACGTATTTCCAGCGCGCGGTGCGCAGCATGAAGCCCCGGTGCTGGCCGGTGGGCAGGCCGAGGCGGCGGCGCGCGGCGCGGAAGGTCCAGTCGAGCTCGCTCACCACCTGCTCGCGCCATGCGCCCGCTCGGCCGCGGGTGAGGGCGAGCAGCGAGCGCCCCTCCAGCAGATGCGGCGCGGGCTCGAGGCCGAGCGCCTCGAGGATGGTCGGCGCCGCGTCGATGGCCTCGACGAAGCGGGCATCGCGCATGCCGCGCGTCGCGTCCGCCTCCGGCGAGGGATCGTACAGCAGGAAGGGCACGCGCTGGATGCAGTCGTGGAACAGCTCCTTCTCGCCGAGCCAGTGGTCGCCGAGATAGTCGCCGTGGTCGCTGGTGAAGATCACCAGCGTGTCGCGCCAGCGGCCCATGCGCTCCAGCAGCGCGAAGACGCGCCCCAGATGCGCGTCCAGCTGGGCGATGAGGCCCATGTAGGTGGGGCGCACCGCGGCGATGCAGGCGTCGTTCTGGAAGGACTGCGCCACCTCCTCGTTCTGGAACTCGCGCAGGATGGGGTGGACGTCCTTGCCGCGCTCGGCGGGGTGGCGGCGCACGGGCAGCGCGTCCTCGGGCGCGTAGAGCGCGTGCCAGGGCGCGGGCGCGACATAGGGCCAGTGCGGCTTCACGTAGCTGAGGTGCAGCACCCAGGGCCGCTCGCCCTGCGCCTCGATGAAGCGCAGCGCCATCTCGGTGGTGTAGGCGGTCTCGCTGTGCTCCTCGCGCACCCGGGCGGGCAGCCGCGCATGGCGCATCTTCCAGCCGGACTTCACGCTGCCGTCGCTGTCGGTGACGGCGATCACGTAGTCCGTCCAGGGGTCGGGGCTGTCATAGCCATGGGCGCGCAGCCAATGGGCGTAGGCGCTGTCGGGCTCGGCGTGGTGGCCGTCATGGCGGTCCACCAGGGTGAACCAGCCCTCGCGCAGCAGCACGGCGAGGTCGTGCTGCCCGTCGAGGGCGAGGCGGCGCATCCCGTGCGCGTCGGGCAGCATGTGGGTCTTGCCCGCCAGCGCCAGGGTGCGTCCCGCCTCGCGCAGGTGCCAGCCCAGCGTCACCTCGCCCACCGAGAGCGGCACGCGGTTGTGGGTGGCGCCGTGCGAGGCGACATAGCGGCCCGTGTAGAAGCTCATGCGCGAGGGGCCGCAGATGCCCGACTGCACATAGGCCTGGGTGAAGTTCACGCCGCGCGCGGCCAGCGCGTCGATGTTCGGCGTGGCGAGGCGCGGATGGCCGTTGCAGCCCAGATGATCCCAGCGGAGCTGGTCGCACATGATGAACAGCACGTTGCGCACGGGCATGGACGTTCCTCTTCTCGCGCCGCATCGTAGCGGCAAGCCCAGAGGAGGACAGTCCATGCCGCGCTTCACCGAACTCGCCGAGGCCGCGATGACGCCGCGCCAGCGGGAGGTGGCGCAGTCCATCGCCGCCGGCGCGCGGGGCGGCCTCAAGGGGCCCTTTCCCGCCTGGCTGCACAGCCCCGAGATGGCCGAGCTGTTCCAGCGCCTCGGTCGCTTCATCCGCTGGGAGACGAGCCTGCCGCCGCGCCTGTCGGAGCTTGCCATCCTCGTCACCGCCGCGCGCTGGCGGGCGCGCTACGAGTGGTTCGCCCACCATCGCCTGGCGATGGAAGCCGGGCTCGCGCCGGAGATCGCCGAGGACATCCGCATCGGCCGCGTGCCCCGCGCCATGGCCGAGGACGAGGCGGCGGTGTTCCACTTCGTCCATGAGCTGCAGACCACGGGCCAGGTCAGCGACCGGCGCTTCGCGGCCGCGCGCGCCCTGTTCGGCGAGAAGGGCTGCGCGGAGCTGCTGGGCATCGCCGGCTACTACACCGCCGTCTCCTTCACGCTGAACGTGGCGCAGGTGCCCCTGCCCGAGGGCGTGCCCGACCCCTTCGGCTGAGCGCGACCGCGGCTGACGCGGCGGCATGGCAGGAAGGGGGGCATGACGAACCTCCTCCTCCTGCCGCTCCATCAGCCCGGGCTCTGGCTGGTTCTGGCCGCCGCCTTGGCCGTCCTGGTGCTGGACGGATGGCTGCACCGGCGGTGAGGCGCGCGCCTTGGGCCGGCGGGGATCAGCCCCGCCGCAGCATCTCGATGATGCCGGAGAAGTCGCGCCCCGCCCCGCCCTCGGCGGCGAAGCGCTCGTAGAGGGCGAGCGCGGCCGCGCCCAGCGGCGTGTGCGCGCCCGCCGCCCCGGCCGCCTGCTGCGACAGGCCGAGATCCTTGACCATCAGCTCCGTCGCGAAGCCGGGCGCATAGCCGCGGTTCGCGGGGCTGCCCGGCACCGGCCCCGGCACCGGGCAATAGGTGGTGAGCGACCAGCACTGGCCCGAGGAGCGGCTTGCCACCTCGAACAGCGCCGCGTGGCTGAGGCCGAGCTTCTCGGCCAGCGCGAAGGCCTCGCAGGTGCCGATCATGCTGATCGCCAGCAGCATGTTGTTGCACAGCTTCGCCGCCTGGCCCGTGCCCGGCCCGCCGCAATGGACGATGGTCCGGCCCATCGCCTCCAGGATGGGGCGCGCGGCCGCGACATCCTCCGCCGCGCCGCCCACCATGAAGGTGAGGGTGCCGTTCTCCGCCCCCATGGTGCCGCCGGAGACGGGCGCATCCAGCATCCGCCGCCCCTGGGCCACGGCGCGCGCCGTTTCCACATCCACCGTCGAGCAGTCGAGGCGCACCGCCTCCGGCGCGCAGGCCGCGTCCATCTCGGCCCAGGCGGCGCGGACATGCGCGCCCGCGGGCAGCATGGTGAGGACGAAGCCCGCCCCGCGCGCCGCCTCGGCGGCCGAAGGCGCGAGTGCGATGCCCGCCGCGGCCGCCGCCTGCCGCGCCGCGGGGCTGATGTCGAAGCCGAGCACCTCATGGCCCGCCGTCACGAGGTTGCGGGCCATGGGCAGCCCCATCTTGCCTAGCCCGACGAAGCCGATGCGCGCCATGCTGCGCCCCTCCCTTCCCATTGGGCGGGAAGGCTAGGGCAGGCCGCGGGGCGGGGCCATCCCCGCGCCGCGTCAGGGGCGGTGGTTGCCCTGCAGCGCCTCGCGCACCACGGAGCGGAACTCGCGCCGGTGCAGCTCGCGCAGCACCAGCAGCGAGGCGAGCATGAGCGCGACGGGATGGATGATCCAGGCCAGCGCGGCCAGGCCGAAATAGTAGGCGCGCAGCCCCGTGTTGAAGTGCCGCGCCGCGCGGTTGGCCACCGCGGCCGCGACCTCGGCCTGCGGCGCATGCTCGGGGCCGAGGCCGATGCCGCCCACCACGATCGAGCAGTAGTTGAACTGCCGCAGCGCCCAGGTGAGCTCGAAGAAGGCATGCACGAAGATCAGCACGAGCAGGCCGATGCGCAGCTCCCACGCCACGTCGCTCGCGGGCGGCTCGGCGAAGGGCAGGGCGGCGAGCACGCGCCGGCCCATGTCGGGCGCGCCGAGCAGCGCCACCAGCCCCGCGAGGATGAAGATGGCGGTGTTGGCGAGGAAGCTCGTGCTCGCCATCAGGTTGCCGATGATCGCCGTGTCGCCGATGCGGTTCTCGCGCAGCAGCAGCGCGAGCATCCAGCGGCGCCGGTGCTCGTCCATCGCCGCGATGACCGAGCGTGCGCGCACGCGGGGGATGCGGTCCACCACCGCCGAATAGCCCGCCCAGCAGGCGAGGAAGACGACCAGCGCCGCGAGGTCGAGCGGCGTGAGCAGCCCCGCGATCATCCGCGCGCCCGCCGGCGGATGAGCCCCGGGCGTGCCTTCGCCTCACGCATGGGCGAGCCGTCGGTCGACGAAGTCGAGCCGGTCCTGGCCCCAGAAGATCTCGCCCTCGATGACGTAGGAGGGCGCGCCGAACACGCCCCTGGCCAGCGCCGCCTCGCTGTCGGCCTGGCGCATGGCGGCCCAGCGCGGATCCTCGGCCGCGCGCAGCAGGGCCGGGCCGTCGAGCCCGCATTCCGCGGCCAGCGCGGCGAAGGTGGACGGATCGGCGGGGTTCGCGTCCTCGGCCCAGAGCGCGGCCATGACGCGGTGCGCGAGGCGGATGGCGGGCGCATCGCCCTCCGTCTCGCGCAGCGCGATCACGGCGTTGGCCACCGGCGCCTCGTTCATCGGGAAGTGCCTGGGCTGAAGGGTGAGCGGCACGCCCAGGTGGTCCCGCCAGCGGGCCAGTTCCACCAGGCGGTAGGCCTGGCGCTGCGGCGCGCGCTGCGGCAGCGGGAGCCCGCCCGAGGCGGGGAAGATCACGGAGAAATCCACCGGCCAGAGGCGCAGGCTCGCGCCGTGCCGGGCGCAGATCGCCTCGATGCGGCGCGAGCCGAGATAGGCCCAGGGGCTGTTGAGCGAGGCGTAGCAGTCCACATGCATGGGCGGGGCTCCGGGCCGTGCGGCGCGAAGCCTGCCGCGCCCGCGCGCGCGACGGAAGCCCCGCCGCGCGGCGCGGGCGGCGCCCTCAGCCCATCTTCTTCTTCAGGTTCTCGTCGAGCTTGGCGAGGAAGGCCTGGGTGGTCATCCAGGGCTGGTCCTTGCTGATGAGGATGGCGAGGTCCTTGGTCATGAAGCCCGCCTCGACCGTCTCGATGCAGACGGCCTCGAGAGTCTTGGCGAACTCCACCACGTCCGGAGTGCCGTCGAACTGGCCGCGATACTGCAGGCCGCGCGTCCAGGCGAAGATGGAGGCGATCGGGTTGGTGGAGGTCTCGCGCCCCTTCTGGTGCTCGCGGTAGTGGCGGGTCACCGTGCCGTGGGCGGCCTCGGATTCCACGGTCTTGCCGTCGGGCGAGAGCAGCACGGAGGTCATCAGGCCGAGCGAGCCGAAGCCCTGGGCCACGATGTCGGACTGCACGTCGCCGTCGTAGTTCTTGCAGGCCCAGACATAGCCGCCCTCCCACTTGAGCGCGCAGGCGACCATGTCGTCGATCAGGCGGTCCTCGTAGGTCAGGCCGGCGGCCTTGAAGCGCTCGGCGAACTCCTCGTCGAAGATGCGGCGGAAGATGTCCTTGAACTCGCCGTCATAGGCCTTGAGGATCGTGTTCTTGTGGCTGAGATAGACGGGGTAGTTGCGCGCCAGCCCGTAGTTGAAGCAGGCGCGGGCGAAGCCCTCGATGGACTTGCGCGTGTTGTGCATGCCCATGAGCACGCCGCCGCCCTCGGGGAAGGTGGTCACCTCCATGGTGATGGGCGCGCCGCCGCCCGCGGGCGTCCAGGTCAGAGTCGCCGTGCCGGGGCCCGGGATCTTGGTCTCGGCGGCGCGGTAGATGTCGCCATAGGCGTGGCGGCCCACCACGATGGGCTTGTTCCAGTGCGGCACCAGGCGCGGCACGTTGCGGCAGATGATGGGTTCGCGGAAGATGGTGCCGTCCAGGATGTTGCGGATGGTCCCGTTCGGGGACTTCCACATCTTCTTGAGGCCGAACTCCTTCACCCGCGCCTCGTCGGGCGTGATGGTCGCGCACTTCACGCCCACGCCGTACTGCTTGGTCGCGTTCGCGGCGTCCACCGTCACCTGGTCGTCGGTCGCGTCGCGGTGCTGGATGCCGAGGTCGAAATACTTCAGCTCGATGTCGAGGTAGGGGAGGATCAGGCGGTCCTTGATGAACCCCCAGATGATGCGCGTCATCTCGTCGCCGTCCATCTCGACGACGGGCGTCTTCACCTTGATCTTCGCCATGCGGTCCTTGCCTTCTGCCCCGCCCGGCGGGGCCTCAACCCGGGAGTTGCGATGCGGCGCGCACCATCGCACCCTGTCCCAGCGGCGGCAAGACGAGGGGGGGAGGCGATGGAGCAGGGCTTCGCGGGGCGGATGGCGGTGGTCACCGGCGGCGCGCGCGGCCTCGGCCTTGCCATCGCGCGGCGGCTCGCCGCGGGTGGTGCGCGCGTCGCGATCTGGGACCAGGACGGGGCCGAGGCGGCGCGCGCCGCCGCCCGGCTCGGCGGCCATGCCGAGGCGCTGGACGTGACCGATGCGGCGGCGGTGGTGGCCGCGCTCGCGCGCTCCGAGGCCGCGCTCGGCCCCTGCGACATCCTGGTGGCCAATGCCGGCATCACCGGCCCGAACCACCGGCTGGAGGACTACCCCATCGAGGCCTGGCGGCGCGTGATCGAGGTGGATCTCGTGGGCGTGTTCCTCTGCTGCCGCGCGGTGCTGCCGGGCATGCGCGCGCGCGACCGCGGCCGCATCGTCAACATCGCGAGCATCGCGGGCAAGGAGGGCAACCCCAACGCCAGCGCCTATTCGGCGGCGAAGGCGGGCGTCATCGCGCTTACCAAGTCGCTCGGCAAGGAGCTGGCGGACACCGCGATCCGCGTGAACTGCCTCACGCCCGCGGCGGTGGAGACGGACCTCTTCGCGCAGATGACGCCCGAGCAGATCGCCTGGATGAAGTCGAGGATTCCCCTGGGCCGCTTCGGCCTGCCCGAGGAGATCGCGGAGATGGCGGCCTTCTGCGCCTCCGACGCCGTCTCCTTCACCACGGGTGCCGTGTTCGACGTCTCGGGCGGGCGCGCGGTCTACTGAAGCCCGCTCGGCCGAAGCCCGCTCAGGCGAAGAGCGAGCCCCAGCCCTTCACCCGCCCCGTCTCCACCCCGGCGCGGCGCAGCGCGCCCCAGAGCGCCGTGGCCACCGTGTCGTAGATGGGCAGGCCGAGCTCGGGCTCGAGCTGCGCCGCCGGGCGCGGCCCGCGCAGGTTGGTCGAGACCACCGCCAGCGCATCGAGCCCCGGCGTGGCCGCCACCTCGCGCAGGGCCTGGGCGACATCGGCCTCGCCGAAGCGGGCGAAGCTGAAGTTGCCGGGGTCGCGGAAATGGCGTTCGGCCGCCACCTCGAGCCCTTCCTCCGCCAGCACGCGGATCGTCGCCTCCTGCACCTCGTCGAGGAAGGGCGTGACGAGGCCGATGCGCCGCGCGCCCTTCGCGCGCAGTGCCTCCAGCAGGGCCAGCATGGCGGTGTGCGAATCGGGGCCGAGCGCGCGGACCAGCGCCCGGTCGTTCTCCATGCCCGTGTAGCAGGCGGCGGTGGCGTTGAGGCAGAGCGCATGCACCTGCGCGTCCCGCAGCAGCGAGGCCGCCTCCAGCAGCGGCGCCGGCGCGAACTGCGCGACCGCCGCCGCGCTGGTGTCGAGCCGCGTGACGCGGAAGCGCGCCACATGCAGCGAGACATCGGGCAGGCCGTGCAGCATCTCCGCCGTCAGCGGCTCCGCGACCGTGTTGGAGGAGGGGATCAGCATGCCGATGCGGGTCATGGCCCCCTCATGCGCCCGCCGGGCGCGGCTGTGAAGTCAGCGCGCGCCGGGGCGGAACTCCCGCTCCAGGCGCTGGCTGTAGCGCGACATGGCATAGCACAGCACGAAATACACGGCGGCGGCATAGACATAGGCCTCGGTCGGGAAGCCCAGCCAGTTCGGATCGCCGAGCGAGGCGCGCAGCGTGGTGAAGAAGTCGAAGACGCCGATCACCACCACCAGCGTCGTGTCCTTGAACAGGCCGATGAAGGTGTTGACCTGGGCGGGGATGGTGATGGTGAGCGCCTGCGGCAGGATGATGAGGCGCATCTTCTGCCAGTAGGTGAGGCCGAGGCTGTCGGCCGCCTCGTACTGGCCGCGCGGCATGGCCTGCAGCCCGCCGCGCACCACCTCGGCCATGTAGGCGGCGGTGAAGAGCGTGTAGGCGAACAGCACGCGGATCAGCCGGTCCACCGTGACGCCCTGGGGCAGGAAGAGCGGCAGCATGATCGCCGCCATGAACAGCAGCGAGATCAGCGGCACGCCGCGCACGCACTCGATGATGGCGGTGCAGAACCAGCGCACCAGCGAGAGCTTCGACCGCCGCCCGAGCGCGAGCAGGATGGAGCGCGGATAGCCGAGCGCCAGCCCATAGACGGCGATGATGCCCGTGATGGTCAGCCCGCCCCACTGGCGCGTCTGCACATAAGGCAGGCCGAGGATGCCGCCCTGCATGAGCACCCACATGGCCGGCGCGGCGATGGCCCAGCCCAGCAGCAGCCAGCGGTTCCAGAAGCGCCGGACGGTGGAGGCCAGCACCATCGCCACGAGGATGAGGAGCATGGTGGCCGGCCGCCAGCGCTCCTCGAAGGGGTAGAGGCCGAAGACCGAGAACCAGAACTTCTCGCGGATGAAGGCCCAGCAGGCGCCGGCGTTCTGCCGGCAGGTCTGCGCCGTGCCCTCCCAGGTCGCGTCCAGCACCGCCCAGCGGAAGAGGGGTGGCACGAGCCAGACCAGCAGCGCGATGCAGCAGAGGCTGATGGCGATGTTCAGCGGCCCGTCGAAGCAGGCCTTGACGAAGCCGCGCGCGCGCTCGCCGAGCGAGGGACTCGCCGGCGCGGCCTTCGGGGCGGCGGTTGCGGTGGCGGGCATCTCACCGCTCCTTCAGCGCGACGGCGCGGTTGTAGAGGTTCATCAGCAGGGAGGTGACGAGGGAGATGATCAGATAGACCGCCATGAAGATGGAGATGACCTCCACCGCCTGTCCGGTCTGGTTGATCGAGGTGTTGGAGACGGAGACGAGGTCCGGATAGCCGATCACCACGGCGAGCGAGCTGTTCTTCGTCAGGTTCAGGTATTGCGACGTCAGCGGCGGGACGATCACGCGCAGCGCCTGCGGCAGGATGACGAGGCGCATGATGCGCCCGCCCGGCAGGCCCAGCGCGCGCGCCGCCTCCCACTGCCCCTTGTGCACGGACTGGATGCCGGCGCGCACGATCTCGGCGACGAAGGCGGCCGTGTAGATGACGAGGCCGAGCAGCAGGGCGAAGAACTCGGGCGAGAGCGTGATGCCGCCCTGGAAATTGAAGCCCGCGAGCTCGGGCCAGTCCCAGCGGGGCGCGCCCACCAGCGCGGCGGAGAGCAGCGGGAAGGCGACGAGCAGGCCGAGACCCGGGAGCAGGGTGGAGCGGCGTTCGCCCGTCGCGGCCTGGCGCGCCGCCTCGCGCCGCACGAGCCCGTACCAGAGCAGGGCGGCGGCGAGCAGCGCGAACAGCCCCGAGACCAGCGCCTCGTCGGCGAGGAAGGCGGGCAGTTTCAGCCCGCGCTGCGAGAGGAACACGCCCGGCAGCGGGTTCAGCGCCTGGCGCACGGAGGGAAGCTGCAGAATGATCGCATGCCAGAAGACGAGCTGCAGGACGAGCGGCGTGTTCCGGATCACCTCGATGTAGGCGCCGGTCAGCGCCCGCAGAAGCGGGTTCGAGGAGAGGCGCGCGAGCCCGAGGGCGAGGCCGAGGAGGGTGGCGAGCAGGATCCCGAGCACGGCGACGCGGAGCGTGTTGAGCAGCCCCACCGTCAGCGCCCGCTGATAGCTGTCGGCCGGGGTGTAGGGGATGATCGCCTCGCCGATGGGGATGCCGGCGGAACGGCCGAGGAAGCCGAAGCCGAACTGCAGCCCGCGCGCGGCCATGTTGGTGAGCATGTTATTGTACAGCCACCAGCCCAGCAGCACGACGGCCGCGGCGAGCAGCGCCTGCCACATCAGGCCGCGCAGCGTGGCGGGCGAGGGCAGGGGGATGAGGGGCTTGGCGGCCGGCATGCGGACGCCGGTGGTGCTGGTCGAGCTCATCGGGGCGGCTCCCTCGGGCCGGCCTTCGCGTCGCTGCGCGGCAAGGGGGGCGGGGCAGGCAATCCGCGCGCGCGGCGACGGTGCGGGAAACAGTGGGCCGGACCCCGCCTGCGGGGCCCGGCCCGGTTCGCGGCGCTCAGCGCGCCGGCGGCGCGTAGAGCAGACCGCCGTTGTTCCAGGTGCGGTTCATGCCGCGCTCGAGACCGAGCGGCGTGCGCTCGCCCAGCCAGCGCTCGTAGATCTCGCCGTAGTTGCCAAAGGTGCGGATGATCTGCCGCGCATAGTCGGCGCGCGCCGCGCCCAGGCTCTCGCCCATGTTGCCCTCGACGCCGAGCAGACGGCGGACGATGGGGTTGGTGGAGGTGGCGGCGATCTGCTCCACATTCGCCTGGGTGATGCCCATCTCCTCGGCGTCGATCAGCGCGAACACCGTCCAGGCGACGATGTTGGTCAGCTCCTCGTCGCCCTGGCGGATCACCGGCGAGAGCGGCTCCTTCGAGATGCGCTCGGGCAGGATCACGTGGTCCTGCGGGCGGGTGAGCAGCGTGCGCTGGGCCGCCAGCGCGGCGAAGTCGTTGGTGAACACGTCGCAGCGGCCGCTGTCATAGGCGCGGCGCAGCTCGTCAAGGTCGGCCACCACCACGGGGGTGAAGCGCATGTTGTGCTGGCGGAAATAGTCCGCGAGGTTGAGCTCGGTGGTGGTGCCGGGCTGGACGCAGACCGTGGCGCCGTTGAGCTGGCGCGCGCTTGTCACGTTGAGACGGCGCGGCACCATCATGGACTGGCCGTCGTAGAAGACGATGGCCGGGAAGTTGAAGCGGTTGACGTTGGAGTCGCGCGTCAGCGTCCAGGTCGAGTTGTTGGAGAGGATGTCCACCTCGCCCGAGGCGAGGGCCGGGAAGCGGCTCTGGGTCGTGACGGGCACGAACTCGACGCGGTTGGGGTCGCCGAAGATGGTGATCGCGATGGCGCGGCAGATCTCGACGTTGAAGCCCTGCCAGACGCCCTGGGCATTGGGGAAGCCGAAGCCAGGATTGGAGGGGGCCTGCACGCCGCAGCGCATGACGCCGCGCTGGCGGATCTGGTCGAGATCGCGGCCCGCCAGCGCCTCCATGGGCCCGAAAGCGAGCAACGCCGCCGCGGCGGCGGCGAACGCGGTGAGTTTCATGTGTCTCTGTCCCTTCGTCTCTCCCGGGCGAGGTATGCCCTCCCGGCCGGCCTGGCATGTGCCTGCATCGGGGCGGTCTTTCAAGAGGATTGCGGCGCCGTCATCCGGTCCGCGGCGCGGCCGGGGCGCCGCGCCTGCTCACCGGCGCAGCGAAGCGCCCGTGGTGACGGCAAGGAAGGCCCGCGAGGCGAGGGGTACGGGCTGGGCGCGATAGGCGTCGAGTCCCCGCCCCGCGGCGGCGGGGGCGGCAATGACCTGGGCACGCTCGGGCCGGTTGGAGAGGGAGAGCGCCGTGAGCGGCGCCGGCAGTCCCGCCAGACGCGCGCCGAGCGACCGGTCCTCCGCAAGGCGTGCCTGCGCCTCTGGCCAGGCCTGGCGCACACGCGCGCGATAGGCCTCGGCGAGGTCCGGCGTGTGCGAGTGGTAATGTCCCGCGGCCACCATCCAGTCCGGCCGCGCGGCATGCAGCTCCGTCAGGAAGCGGGCCGCGTAGCGGGCATTGGCCCAGGGGTCGAAGGCCTCCTCCAGGCTTGCGAAGGCGCGGGGGTGGTGGTGCAGGTTCACCTGCATGCAGCCGACATCGATCAGGCGCACGCCCCTGCCCTGCATCTCCCGCACCGCGGCGACCGCGCTTGCCCGGTCCGGGAAGAATTGGCCGCGTCCCTCGGCATGAATCGTCCAGGGCCAGGGGCCGAAGGCGCCCGTCTCGGGGTTGCGCCGGCCCGACTCCACCCGCCCGATGGCCTGCAGCAGGCCCGGAGGGATGTTCGCCTCCTGCTCCGCCCGGGCGATGGCCGCACGGCAGAGTTCGGTGGGATCGGGGCTCCTGCCGGCGCGGCTGGGCCCGGAGAGCGCGAGCAGCAGCAGCGCGAGGAGCGGGAAGAGGAGGAGGCGGGGGCGGCGGGCCATGTGCCCCCGAGCGCAAGCCCCATGCCAGCCGGACATTCGCTGCGCGACGCCGGCCTCGCGCGGCGGCGCAATGCTGCAATGCGAAAAATCGCTTGCGTGCGAACGATCCTTCCCCTAGAAGAGGGGGGCGGCAGGGATTCCGGTTCCTGCCCGCTTTCTTGGACGTTTCCTCCCTAAACTCGGCGGTGCGGCGACGCACCGCCTTTTTTTTCCCCGCCCTCAGGGGGCCGGGGCAGGCGGCGCAACGAACGGTTTCGGGGGAGGCGATCTCGGCAGGGGCAGATCTCTCGCATGCGCCAGTTCCCGATGACGGCCGGGGGGCCGTTGCGGCGCCGCGCTGCCGGCCGTCAGCCGCACCTCGCCGATCTCCTCGGCGTCGGATCGCGCCCGGCTCGTCACCCCTCTGGCCATCGGCACGGCGAGCGCGCGCAGCCGTCCCTGCGGCTCGGCATGGCGGCCGGGAATGGCGCGGATCAGATGGGCGCCGAAGCCTCCGTCCGTGGCCGCGGCCATGCGATGCCGAGATCGCGCGAGGCGAAGAGCGCGCGCCGCCCCGATCGCGCCGCCCCGATTCGCCGGGCCGCCCCTTGGCCCGGCTCGGCCACGCCACGGCCGGGGGCGGGAACAGGGAGCATGACCGGCGCGAGGGCGGCCGCCATGCGCATCAGCTCATCTCCACGGCGACATGGCGGTTGTAGCCCGGACGCCGGCACAGTCGCTCATACCAGCCGGCGAGGCGCGGCTGGGGCTTGCGCGCAATGGGCAGCTTGAGCCAGCGATGCAGGTAGGGGCCGAGCGCGATGTCGGCGAGGCTGAGCGCCGCGCCCCCCAGGAAGTCGTGGCTCTCCAGCGCGCCCTCCACCATGTCCCACAGCGCCTCGGCCTCGTCGCGCGCGGCGTGGGTGGCGGGCCAGTTGCGTTTTTCCTCGGGCGTCCGGACGTAGGTGAAAAAGAGGGTCGTCATCGGTGCGTTGAGGTGGCCGAGTTGCCAGTCCATCCAGCGTTCGATGCGCGCCCGCTGGCGCGGATCGGCGGGGTGCAGCGCATGGCCGGGCGCCCGCGTCGCGACGAGGTAGCGGCAGATCGTGTTGCTCTCCCACAGGGTGAAGCCGTCCGGCTCCTCGATGGTGGGCACGCGGGCATTCGGGTTCATGGCGAGGTAGGCGGGCTCCCGCGTGCGGCCGAAGGCGCCGCCGGCGTCGATGCGCTCGAAGGGGATGCCGAGCTCCTCGCAGAGCCAGAGCACCTTCATGACGTTGGACGAGTTGGCCCGCCCCCAGATCCTCAGCATCGCCGTCCTCCCTCGGATGGCGGGAGGCTAGCAGCCTGTCGGACTTGCGTCTTGGGTCTGTCGTTCCCGGCTGACCGGCATGCTCCGCGTCATGCCGCGCACACGCACCCCTCCCAGGCCGGATGGGAATCCGACAGGCTGGTGGAGCTCACCGCCGGCCTGCTTGATCGGGCCAGCGAGGGGGAGCCTTCTGGCGCCGCAGCCTGCGCCGACCGTCCGGCCCGGCGAGCCGCCGCCGGGCCGCTCCGGCCTGCTGGGACTGGCGCCCTGCTGCGGGCTCTCTGGTCCTGGCCGCAAGAAAGGGCTCGTCGACCGGCCGTCGTTTGGCTGCTTCCGGTGCGTCGATCTGGATGACAGGACGCTGGACGGGACAGCGCCGCGTCGGCTCCGTGCCCCGCTGGCCGACCGCCGCCTCGCCCAGGTGCCGTCCGGCGGGGTGAACGCCCGGTTCGGCACGAAAGGCCTGAGACAGAGGGCGGTGAGGTGTTCATGGACGAGTCCGATGGCGGCGCGTCCCCGCGCGAGGTGCTGGCCGAAGCCGGCATTCTCGATCGCATCAGGGGTTGAGATCCTGCGCGCCGACCGATCGCTGCGTGGCAGCGCTCACTGCCGGTGTTTCGGGTACCGATCTGCAGGCGAAGCGAGGACGCCGGCCGCACGCGGAGGCGCACAGGCGGCGCGCACGGCATGCGCTCCCGCGGATGGCCGTGCAACGGCGCCCGCTTGCACGCCCTCTCCATGAAGGGTTTCACAATCCGCCATCCACCGTCGACCAGGTCACTCGCAGAGCGCAGGCCCGCCCGGCTGCGCTGCCGGCGGGTGGACGGGCGCACATCGTTCATTTCGCCCAAGGTCTCGCAACCCGGACGAACCACGAAGCGCCTTGGCCATTGGCCCATTCCGCGTCGTATCGGAGGGGTTTTCCAGACAACCTGTCACATTCTCTGGCCGGCTCCTTCGCAGAGATCCAAAAATTTCCCCGGGACACTTGACCTCGCCGGTGCTTGGACCCTACCAGTGCGTGAGTGAAGTGCTCGGTGCTGCTCGGATGGCCTTGTCGGGGAGGCTAGCATGTTCGGATGCGACAGTACGCTCGAAGTCATGGATTGGCCGAGCGCCGGAGTTGTCCTCAAGGGATTTTCCAACGTCGAGGATAACTTCGTCTGGCAGACTGGACGTTTCGGCGAAATAAACTTCGACTTCCAGGAGAGTTCTAAGGGCCGCTGCGCGAACATCGACGTGATGCTTGACATGGATGTGTTCAAGCATGGAGAAGCGCATCCCGGGCAGAATGTCTTTGTCTATCTGAACGGGCTGCGTATCGGTTCATTCTACATGTCATACCGTCGCATGGTGATTTGCAGCGTTCCGGCCAGCCTTCTCAGGGCCAAGGGCAACGTCCTCACCCTCGACACGCCGGACTCGATCCAGCCGCGCAAAGTCGGGGTCGAGGATGACAGGGTGCTGGGCGTGCAGCTCTTCTCGCTTCAGTTCCGGCGCGACGCCTGACGGCCCGGGTCGGGCGCCTTTCCGGCGGCGTCCAAGGCGGGCATCCGGCGGGTATGCCACCCTTCTCCCCGATGAGGTCGTTGTCAGCATCGGACCCTTCGGCTAGCCTACGCAGGGGAGGGTTAGTCAGTCCGAGGTGCTCGGTCGGCTTGGATCCGGCGGGATGTCCTCAAAGAAGGGCTGGAACTCGCGCGTGCTGACGGGGCATATCGACACACTGACCACGACGGACTTCGTCGAAGGCTGGGCCTTCGATCCCTCGTATGGCATCCCCGCCCTCGAGGTCGAGGTGCGGGATTCCGAGGGGCAACGTGTCGCCCATGGTTTCGCTCATCTCTTCCGCGGAGATCTCGCCGACGTCGAGTACGGTCTGGGCTGGTGCGCCTTTCGCTTGCGCCTCGACCGGCGCGCGCCAGGGCTTCGGCAGCGGCGGTTGGAGCTTCGCGCCCTGCCTGGGGGTGAACTCCTGCACGCGGCCGACAACTGGCCCCTGCGCGAGGATATAGATGATGCCTACACGCGCGTTGAGGCTGCAGTGGACGAGGATCCCACCGTGCTGCGCTCTATCGACCAGTTGCGCGGCTGCCAGTCTCTCTTCGCGAGGTTCGTCAAGCAGCGCGGCGTCAACGAGTTCGTTCGCGCGGCCTACGCCTATGTTCTGGGCCGCGCCGCGGACCCGGAGGGGTTGATGGCCTATGGCCGCATGCTGCGCAACGGCTCCATCACGCCCTTCGGGCTGCTGACGGTGCTTGCGGACAGCTCCGAGTTCCAAAGCCGTTCGCGGCTCCTCCCGCCGCCCTCCTCGCCCGGCTTCGTCTTCCGATGCTGACGGCCTCCTGCGAGCGGGGGCTTCTCGTCTCGCTGCCCGGCGCGGAGATTCTCCGCGCTCCTCTCGCGAGGTCGGTATTCGGCCCGCAGGAACTGAACTCCCTGGTGCTCTCTCCGGAGCTGCGAACGGCGACGAACCTCGTGATGGCGGCGATGAGCGCGGCCGGCCGGCCCTTGCGCTTCATTGCCCGTCCCGAAATGTTCACCCACGGGGTGCTGACCGAGCGTCTGTCCGCCGAACTGGGCGGCATCGCCGATCACCTGGCCCTGTCGGACGGACGCAGCTGCCGTCTGCTGCCGGGGATGCGAAACCATCTCTTCTTCTACCGACGGACGGTGCCCGAGGCGGTGGAGGCGCTGCGCGCTCTGGTGGCCCGCGCCCCCGAAACCTTCTCTCTGCTGCACAGCCAAGTGAATGGCACGCTCAGCTTCCGCATGGACGGAACCTGGTGGCGCCCCACAACGAGCCTGCTGCGTTTCACCGAAACTCCTCGCTTGCAGGAGGCGCGCCGCTTGCCCTTTGTCATGCACCCCGGCAGCGCCGAACGCGCCGCCGAGCTTTCCCTCCTCGCGGAAAAGGCGATGCCGGACGGGACGGACATCGGGCAGGTCGAGACGTCCGAGGGCGACTTGAGGTCATCGCCCCGCGGCGTGCCTCTGCTGCATGTGCCTCTCTCCGCGGCCGTTCTCGCCGATTCAACCTTCCTGCGCTGGCTGGCCGAGCGCATGCTGGCCAGCACGCTCCGCGGCGACCAGAAGATCGTGCTGGAGCTTCCACCCTCCTCCGGCGACGACGCGGAGGTTTCGCGGCACATCGCCGCCGCGGTCCGCTCCCTTGCTGTGACAGGCGTCAGCTTTCCTCGTACGCCCTCGCGCCATGTCGCCTGGTGCACTGCCGTGCCCGCTGCGCAGGATCTCCAGGGGGCGCGCGTGCTGCTGCACCCGGGCGTGGATTTCTGGCGCTACGGGGAGGAGATGTGGCGCGTGCTCGATGAGGTGCTCGTGGCGCAGCAGAGCCCGGCCGGCGCTCGCTTCACCGCTCTGATACGCCAATGGCTGGACGGCCTCGCGCCGGTTCGGGCTCTGCGGCCCGAGATGGCGCCCCATCGGGTCAAGGTCGGCACCGTCGTCTGAGCCATGGCCCGCCCCTACCGCCTGACCATCGACGTCACCCCCCTGCTCGAGGACCAGTGGACGGGCATTCCGCAGTTCACGCGGCGCCTCGTCCAGGCCCTGGCCGGCAGCGAGGCCGTGGACTTGGCCTTCTCGGTCGGATTGACGCGGATCCCGGCCGACCGGGTCTGGGCTGCGATCCGCGCCGGCTCCGGAACCGCGCTGCGCACCGAGTTCGAGTTCGGCCTGATGGAGCGCATCGGCGAGGTCGAGGCCGACCGCGCCTTGCTCTTCCCGTCGGTCAAGACCGGCTTCGGCGTGGCCGTGAAGGAGGCGAGCGTTGTTCACGACATCAGCACCCTGGTGATGCCCGAGACGCACAGCGAAGCGAACGTGCGCTACCACCTCGACCCGCTGCGCGAGGAACTCCTCACGGATGATGTGGTGTTCTGCGCCTCAGAGGCCACGCGCGCCGCGCTGGTCACGGCGCATCCCTCGGTCGCGTCCAAGACCCGGGTGCTTTACCAGTATGCGGATTGGCCGGCCGAATTCGCACTGAACGACCGGAATGCCCCGCGTCTTGCCCTCGGACGCTATGCGGCGGTGATCGGCACCATCGAGCCGCGGAAAAATCTCGGCTTGCTGCTCCGGGCCCTTTCGCACCCCGCGCTGAGGGCGAGCCGCCTCAATTTCGTGGTGATCGGCAAGCGCGGCTGGAACATCGACGAGGCTCTGGCTGGGCTGCAGCCTGAGCAGCTTGCCCGGCTCAAGTTCACCGGTTTCGTCTCGGAGTTCATGAAATACCGCTTCCTGCGCGCGGCGGAGTTCCTGGTCTTCCCCTCGATCTACGAAGGCTTCGGCATCCCCGCCTTGGAGGCTGCGCTGCTGGGCAAGCCGGTGCTCGCCTCGTGGACATCCTCTTTTCCCGAGGTGGTCGGCGATGCCGGGGTGTATTTCGACCCGCTTTCGGTGGAGAGTTTCGTGCAGGGGCTGGAGGAGATTTCCCACCCCGACCGCCTCGCTGAGTTGCGGCCCAAGGCTCTCGCGCAAGCCGCGCGTTTCACCCCGGCGCGGATGGCCGCGCCGGTGATCGAGTGGCTCGCGGGGCGATGACCGGCGCCGGCACTGACGGCCCGCGCCGCCCCTCCGGTCACGCCTTGGCGGCCTGAAGCGCCGCGCGCTCCGCCAGGACCTTCTCGAGCTCTGCCCTCGCTTCGGCCGGGCGCAGGCGCAGGTAGATCCGGCGCTGGCGCAGGGCGCGCGCCTCCGGCGAGGAGCGCTCGGCCATGCCCTGGAGCTTTGCCGTCACTTCCTTCTGTTCGGTGCGCAGCGCCGATATCTCGGCGCGCAGCGCCTTGGCCCGGGCCATGAGATAGACGCTACGCTGCTTCTGCTCGACATCGGTTGTCTTCGCCACCTTTCCGCCCTCCTCCGGCGCACCGGTTCCCGTATTTGACTTGGCCATGCTCGCTTTTCACTCCGGTCAAGTGGTCTGCCACGGTCCGGACGCCGCCACGAACGGTCTCCGCCGTGTTGGGGTTGGACCGAGGAGCAAGCCGTAGCGTGGCGGCGGCCCGCGATGGGGCGAGCGCAGCAGCCACCCGACATCACCATGGCGGCTGCCTTTGCACAGGTCAAGCCGAATATCGAGTCAAGTCACAATAAAATTCGTAAAGTCAATGATCTATAAGATTTCCCCGTTCAAAAGCGGGTGCGTCCCCCGGCCCTGCCGCCCCTTCGGGCGTGTTTGGCGGTAGTCCCCATGGAATAGAGCCGGTGCGGGCTTGGCACCGGCAGGGCGGACCGCAGTGCCCATGACGCGGTTCGTCGTCCTCGCCGGAGAGGGCTCGGCCCCGCAGGAGGCTCCAGCGACTCGTCGTCGTCTGTGCCGAGGGTGGCGTACACGCCTCTTCACGCGCGATGGCTTGGCCGAGCAGGCGAAGGGCCGCGACTGGCGGATTGGCGAGTTCTCCCGCGGGGTGCCGAAGATTTTCGCCGGTGGCAACCGCCGCTCGGGCCGTCTTGTCATAGGGCGCTACTGTTCCACTGCCGCCGGCGTGACCATCTCCCTCGGCGGCCAGCACCGGACGGGCTGGGTGACCACCTCTCCCTTCGGCGCCGTGGATCCGAATGCGCGCCGCTTCCCGGCCGCACTCTCCCTCGCCGAGGAGCGCGCCGATGCCGGCGCAGCGAGCGCACGCCCGCGGGCCCTGCCCATGGCCGCGCAAGCCGGACGATGGCGGGGGATGTGGTGATCGGCAACGACGTCTGGATCGGACGTTGCGTCACCATCCTCTCCGGCGTGACGGTGCGTGACGGCGCCGTGCGTGCGGCCCATGCGGTGGTGACCCGCGACGTGGCGCCCTATGCCATGGTGGCCGGCAACCCCGCACGGCAGAAGAAGCTCCGCTTTTCGGAGGAGCAGATCGCTCGGCTTCTGCGCGTCCGGTGCTGGGAATGGCCGCGGGACGTCATCGAGCAGCATGATGGGCTGCTGCTGTCGAGGGATGTGGACGCCTTCCTCGACGTGGCCGAGGCCGTGGCCGCGAGAGTCTTCGCCACGCCCGAGTGACGACGCCCCCGGGAGGGTGGGCCGGGAACCGATGGTTCGGAGACCGCCTGCCGCACAGCCGCCGGCTGTTTCTTCGGGGTGTCGGGTCTGGTGATGGTCACCGGGCCGCCAGGTCCGGGTCCGGGCGGCCGCGCGAAGGCCGCTGCAGGTGTGATGACAGAAGGCGGCTGGCAGGGGCCGAGGCGCGGCTCGGAGGATGGAGAGGGGAGGGAGGGCGCCGTTCCGCGCAGAGCCTCGGCGAAGGCTGTCCTGGCGGGCAGGCGGAACCCCCGGTGCGCGGGCGTCAACCGCTCCTCCCACTGTTCCAGGAGCCGTGATGCACCACGGCCGCCGCCGCCAGGAGCAGCGGGCCGAGCACCGGCACGGGCTCAGCCGCCGTCGCGAGCCCGGCGCGGCAGGGCAGGGAGAGGGCGGGGGTAAGCGCCTCTCGACGCCCCTCGGCGTCGAGGCGGCTCAGGCCTGGCCTGTCTTCGCGCGGCGCCATGGCAGGCGTGCGTCGATGTGGCTGTGTGGCCAGCGCTGGGGGTGGGCCGCTTCCTCTGGGCAGTCACAATGCGACAGGGTGGTCGAGCACTCCGTGCGGGACGGGGCAGAGGGGGGGCGGCTCCTCCAGGCGGTTTCCGCTTCGCCGGAGGGCCGGCGCGTGCCACCTTCCTCTCCCGATCGGGTGCCGGGCCTGCGGCGCCCGGAGTCAAGGATGCGTCCCATGCCGTCAGCCCGCCGCACCGTCCTCGCCGCTTCCCTGCTGCTTGGCCTGTTCGCGCTCCCGCTCGGCGCCGGCGCGCCTGGCCCCGCCGCCGCGCAGGGCCTCTCGCCCGAGGAGATCGTGGACGCCTTCGAGGCCGCGCTCGGCCCGATCCGCACGCATCGGCCGAGCCACCCCAAGGGGCTGTGCGCCGCCGGGCATTTCCAGGCCACGCCCGAGGGCACGCGCCTCTCCGTCGCGCCCGTGTTCAGCGGCGAGCGTATCGACGCCATCATCCGCCTGGGTGTGGCAGGCGCCAACCCGCAGGCCAGCGACACGGCGCGCACCACGCGCAGCCTCGCCTTCCGGCTGGAGACGGCGCGCGGCGAGCAGTGGGACACGGCCAGCATCTCGGCCCCCATCTTCGGCGCACCGACGCCCGAGCTGCTGGTCGCGGGGCTGCACGCCCGCGCCCCCCTGCCCGCGACGGGCCAGCCCGACCCGGCGCGGGTGGCGGCCTTCATCGCCGCCCACCCCGAGACGACTCGCCAGGCCGCCTGGCTCGCCGCCAACAACCCGCCGGCCTCCTGGGCAACGACGCCCTATTGGGGGGTCAACACCTTCCTCTTCCGCGGCCAGGACGGGCAGACCCGCCCCGCCCGCTGGGTGTTCGAGCCGCGCGCCGGCGTGGAGCGGCTGAGCGCGGAGCAGATGCAGTCCCTCCCGCGCGACTTCCTGGCCGATGAGCTGCGCCGCCGCCTGCAGGCGGGCCCGGTGGAGTTCGACATGGTGCTGGTCTTCCCCGCCGCGGGGGATGACCTGCTGAACCCCACCCAGGCCTGGCCCGAGGACCGGCCGCGCGTGACGGTGGGGCGCCTCGCCATCGTCGCGGCCGAGGCGGGGCCGGGCGGGCCTTGCGATGGCATCAGCTTTCTCCAGCTCGACATGGAGCCCGGCATCCAGATGAGCGACGATCCCACCCTGCAGGCGCGCGCCGCGCCCTATGCCGTCTCGCTGACCCGGCGCAGCCAGGGGCGTTAGCCGCCCCACCCTTGCCGCCGGGGGGCGTGCTGCGGTGCAATGGGGCCATGTGGAGCGCCCTCGCCATCGCCGCCCTGGCCGCCGCCGCGCCGCTCATGGCCCGCGGCACCGAGGGCTGGTTCGGCCTCGTGCCCTGCGAGCTCTGCCTCTGGCAGCGCTGGCCCTACTGGGGGGCGGCGGCGCTCGCCCTGCTCGCCGCCTTCGTCGTGCGCCGGCCCTGGATGCTGCGGCTGGCCGGGGCGGCGGTGCTGGCCTCCGGGGCCATCGCGGCCTTCCACCTGGGCGTGGAGGCGGGCTGGTGGCCCTCGCCGCTGCCCGGCTGCGCCGCCGCCTCGGCCGGCACGGGCGCCAGCGTGGAGGACCTCATGGCCGCGCTGCGCCCCGCCCCCGCCAAGCCCTGCGACGAGCCGGCCTTCCTCATCCCGGGCCTGCCCCTTTCCATGGCCGCCCTCAACCTGATCTATGCGCTGGCCCTGGGCGCGTTCGCCCTCGGCCTCGCCCGACGGAGCCGCACCGCATGAGCACCCCGCCCGCCCTCACCCCCCGGCGCTATCTGGAGCGCGTGATCCGCGTGGACCATGCCGGCGAATACGGCGCGAAGCGGATCTACCAGGGCCAGCTCGCCGTGCTGCGCGGCACGAAGCACGAGCCCACCATCCGCCACATGCAGGAGCAGGAGCAGGTCCATCTCGACACCTTCTCCCGCCTGATCGCCGAGCGCCGGGTGCGCCCCACCGCCCTTCTCCCCTTCTGGCACGTGGCGGGCTTCGCGCTCGGCGCCCTGACCGCCGCCATGGGGCCGCGCGCCGCCATGGCCTGCACCGTGGCGGTCGAGGAGGCGATCGACGAGCACTACCGCGCGCAGGAGGAGAATCTGGGCGAGGACGAGGCCGAACTGCGCGCCGACATCGCCCGCTTCCGCGCCGAGGAGCTCGAACACCGCGACATCGGCATCGCCAACGAGGCGGAGCTGACGCCGGGCTACCGGCTGCTCTCCGCGGCCATCAAGCTCGGCTGCAAGGTGGCGATCAAGGTGGCCGAGCGGGTCTGACGGCCCGGCTGTCACTCTTTGGCACGCTCCTTGCCTTGACCGGCGGCCGATGCTGCGCCCATAGGAAGAGAGTGTCCCTCGCTTTTCCTCGAGCCATGAGCGCCGATGGCCTGTCGCGGTCCGGACTCCGTCCGCAGGACGCCGGATGAGCGAGCGCGTGATCCGGGCCGATTTCGCCACTCCGCCCGAGGAGCGGCGACGGCGCCTCGCGCCCTCGCGTGGCCGGCGTGCCCCGAGCCAGCGCGAGATCGCGCGCCGGCGCCTGATGGTGCGCGCTGCCAAGCTCGCCATGCCGCTGCTCGCCGCGGCGCTCTTCGCCCTTCTCCTGTTCTGGCCCGACATCGAGGGGCGCGAGGGCCGGCTCTCCTTCCGCCGGGGCCCGACCCTGGCCCCGGAGACGCTGCAGGTCACGGAGGCGCGCTACCAGGGGGCGGACGAGCAGAACCGCCCCTACACCGTGACCGCCCGCCTCGCGCGCCTGCTGCGCGAGGAGCGGGAGCGCGAGGTCGTGCTGCTCGAGGATCCGCGCGCCGACATGCTGCTCGACGACGGCGCCGCCTGGGTCTACGCCGAAAGCCGCCGCGGCCGCTACGACCGCGCCGCCCAGAGCCTCGAGCTCCAGGGCGATGTCACCATCTTCCACGACAACGGCACCATGTTCCGGACCGAGGAGGCCGAGGTGGACATCGCCGGCGGCAGCGCGCGCGGCGACCGGCCCACCCTCGCGCAGGGCAGTTTCGGCGTGATCCGCGCCGAGGGCTTCGAGATGCGCGAGCGCGGCGCGGTGCTGGTCTTCACCGGCCGCTCCCACGCCGTGCTCGAGGGGCGGCAGCGATGAGAGCCCTCGCCCTCATCCTCGCCCTGCTGCCCTTCGCCGTGCCGGCCCAGACCATCGACCTCAGCCAGGGCGGGCCGGTGGACATCACCGCCCGCGACGGCATGGAGTGGCGCCAGGCCGAACAGGTGGTCGTCGCCCGCGGCCAGGCCCGCGCGAGCCGCGACGGCACGACCGTGGAGGCCGAGCGGCTGATCGCGCGCTACCGCCCCGTGGCCGGGAGCGCCGCCCCCCCAGCCGGGGCCGACCCCAGCGGCGGCCAGAACGAGATCTGGCGGTTCGAAGCCGAGGGCGGCGTGCGGATCTTCACCGCCACCGACACCGCCACCGGAGAGCGCGCCGTCTACGACATCGACCAGGCGGTGCTCGTCCTCTCCGGCCGCACCCCCACCCTCGCCACCCCGCAGCAGACCATCACCGCGCGCGACAGCCTGGAATACTGGACCCGGCGGCGGATGGCGGTGGCGCGCGGCGCTGCCGTCGTCACCACCCAGGACAACCGGCGCATCACCGCCGACGTGATCGTTGCCTACCTCCTCGAGGAGCCGCCCGCTGCGCAGCCTGCCGCCGTGCGCCCGGGCACGGAGGGCGCCGCCCCGCGCCCCCCGGGCCAGGGCCGGCTGGATCGGGTGGAGCTGTTCGGCAATGTCGAAATCCGCTCCGAGACCGAGGTGGTGCGCGGCGAGCGCGGCGTCTATTCCGCCGCCACCGGCCTCGCCCGCATCCTCGGCGATGTGAGGATCACCCGCGGCCCCAACCAGATCAACGGGCGCGAGGCGCTGGTGAATCTCAACACCGGCGTCTCGCGCCTCGTCGCCCAGCCGGGCCAGCGCGTGCAGGGCATCGTCTCGCCCCAGCCCCAGCAGGGCGGGGGCGGCGGGCAGCAGGCGCCCTCCGTCCGCACCGCGCCCGCAGGAGAGCGCCGATGAGCAAGCCGACCCTCACCGCCATCGAGGGCGGCGCGCCGGGCCTCGTCGCCACCGGCCTCGGCAAGCGCTACCGCAAGCGGCCGGTGGTGCGTGGAGTCTCGCTGCATCTGCGGCGCGGCGAGGCGGTGGGCCTGCTCGGCCCCAACGGCGCGGGCAAGACCACCACCTTCTACATGATCACGGGTCTCGTGCAGCCGGACGAAGGCAGCGTCACGCTCGACGGCGCGGATGTCACGCATCTGCCCATGTATCGCCGCGCCCGGCTCGGCCTCGGCTACCTGCCGCAGGAGGCGTCGATCTTCCGCGGCCTGTCGGTGGAGGACAACATCCGCGCCGCGCTCGAGGTGGTGGAACCGCTGCGCGACCGGCGCGAGGAGATGCTCGACAGCCTGCTCGCCGAATTCGGCATCGCGCATCTGCGCCGCGCCCCCGCCCTCTCCCTCTCGGGCGGAGAGCGGCGGCGCTGCGAGATCGCGCGCGCGCTGGCCACCCACCCGGCCTATATCCTGCTCGACGAGCCGCTGGCCGGAATCGACCCCATCGCCGTGGCCGAAATCCGCGACCTCGTCAAACACCTGAAGGACCGCGGCATCGGCGTGCTCATCACCGACCACAATGTGCGCGAGACGCTGGAGATCATCGACCGCGCCTACATCATGCATGACGGCCAGGTGCTCATGGAGGGGCTGCCCAGGGATGTGGTGGCGCATGAGGGCGTGCGCCGGGTCTATCTCGGCGAGACGTTCAGTCTCTAGTCTGCCCGCCGTGCCGGCAGCCGCCACGCCAACCCTGCCGGCCCGGCGGGTGCCCGGTTCGCGCGCCGCGGCGGTGCGCACCACCCCGGCGCGGCCGGCCGCGCGGATCTAGCCATGCTCTCGCCGCGTCTCGATTTGCGGCAGTCGCAGTCGCTGGTGATGACGCCGCAGCTGCGGCAGGCCATCAAGCTGCTGCAGTCCTCCAACCTCGAGGTCACGGCCTTCGTGGAGCAGGAGCTCGCGCGCAATCCGCTGCTCGAGGTGGCGGAGACGCGCCCCCTGCCCGTGGCCGAGCCGCCCGCGCCCGCCGATGCCGCCGAGGCCGCCCGCAGCGACACCCTGGCCGAGACGCCGCTGGATGCCGACTATTCGAACCTCGTGGACGAGGGCGAGCCCTTCCGCCCGAGCCTCGGCAGCGGCGGCCGCACGGACTTCGCCGAGGACCTCTCGGGCATCGAGGAGATGCCGGCCGCCGGCCCCAGCCTGCGCGAAAGGCTGGCCGAGCAGATCCGCCTCGCCTTCGCCGCCCCGCGCGAGCGCATGATCGCGGCGGCGATGCTCGCCCTCGTCGAGCCCTCGGGCCGGCTCGCGCTCGACAGCGCCGCGCTCGCGGCGCGCCTCGGCGCCGCGCCGGAGGAGGTGGAGCGCATCCGCCGCGCCATGCAGCGCTTCGAGCCGGTGGGGATGTTCTGTCGCGACCTGCGCGAGTGCCTTGCCGTGCAGCTCGAGGAGCGGGGGCGGCTCGATCCCTTCATGCAGCGTCTTCTCGACCACCTGGACCTGCTCGCGCGCCGCGACATGAAGGCGCTGATGGCCGCCTGCGGTGTGGACGCCGAAGACCTCGCGGAGATGGTGGCGGAGCTGCGCCGCCTCGACCCGAAGCCCGGCGCGGGGGCGGACGAGGCGCCGCTCGCCCCGATCCTGCCTGATCTGCTGATGCGCCCGGCCCCGCAGGGGGGCTGGCTGCTCGAACTCAACCCGGAGACCCTGCCGCGCGTCCTGGTCAACCGCGGCTTCGCGGCGCGCGCCCTGGTCCAGGCGCGCGACAAGGAGCAGCGCGGCTACCTCTCCGAGCATCTCGCCGCCGCCAACTGGCTGGTGAAGAGCCTGGAGCAGCGCGCGAACACCATCCTCAAGGTGGCGGGGGAGATCGTCCGCCGCCAGGATGCCTTCTTCCGCCATGGCGTGGAGCATCTGCGCCCGCTCATCCTGCGCGACGTTGCCGAGGCGGTGGAGATGCACGAGAGCACCGTCAGCCGCGTCACCGCCAACAAGTACATCGCCACTCCGCGCGGCACGCTGGAGCTGAAATACTTCTTCACCACCGCGATCCCCGGCACCGCCGGCGGCCAGAGCGTGAGCGCCGAGGCGGTGCGCCACCGCATCCGCGCGCTGATCGCCGCCGAACGCCCCGATGCGGTCCTCTCCGACGACGCCATCGTTTCGCGGCTGCGAGAGGAAGGCGTGGACATCGCCCGCAGGACCGTGGCCAAATATCGCGAAGCGATGCGCATACCGGGCTCGGTCCAGCGCAGGCGCGAGAAGGCCGCCACGGCCTGAGGGCATCTTCCCGCCGGGCCGGGGGGCGGCTGGCAGAAGGGGACGATGCACGAATGCAGATCACGGTCGCGGGCAAGCAGGTCGCCACATCCGATGCGCTGCGCGCGCATGTCGAGCAGGGGCTCGGCGCCATCACCGCGAAGTACTTCGACCATGCCATCGAGGCGCGCGTCACCTTCCACAAGGAGAGCAAGGGATCGAACGGCGGGCATTTCGCCTGCGACATCAACCTGCACGCGGGCCGCGGCCTGACCATGCGCGGCGAGGGCCACGGGCCCGACGCGCACCGCGCCTTCGACCAGGCGGCCGAGCATGTGGCCAAGCGGCTGCGCCGCTACCGCCGGCGGGTGAACGAACATGCGCGGGGCCGCGCCGCCGAGCGCGAGGCCGCCGAGATCGCCCGCCAGTACGTGGTGCGCGAGCCGGAGGATGCGGAGGAGGCCCCCGCCATCACCGGCGCCGAGCATCCGGCCGTGGTGGCCGAGGCGGCGACCGAGCTCCACCTGCTCACAGTGGGCGAGGCGACGATGCGCCTCGATCTCTCCGACGCGCCGGTGCTCGTGTTCCGCAACGCCGCCAACCGCAGCATCAACGTGGTCTATCGCCGCAAGGACGGCCATATCGGCTGGATAGACCCGGGCTGAGCCGCGGCGGCGCCCCGCCGCCTCAGTGCGCGAAGAGGTCCGGCTCCTCGTAGCCGAGCAGGTCGAGCTTGCCGCGCGTGGGCAGGAAATCGTAGCAGGCCTGGGCGATCTCGCGCCGGCCCTCGCGGATCAGCAGCGCCTCGAGCCTGGCCCAGAGGGCGTGCAGGTGCAGCACGTCCGAGGCCGCATAGGCGCATTGCTCGGGCGTGAGCTCGGGCGCGCCCCAGTCGCTGGTCTGCTGCTGCTTGCTGATCTCGACGCCGAGGAGTTCCTTCAGCAGGTCCTTCAGCCCGTGCCGGTCGGTGTAGGTGCGCACGAGCTTCGAGGCGATCTTCGTGCAGATCACGGGTGCCACCTCGCAGCCCAGGGCGCGGTGCAGCAGCGCCACGTCGAAGCGCGCGAAGTGGAAGAGCTTGGTCACCCGCCGGTCGGAGAGCAGGGCGCGCAGCCGGGGGGCATCGCCCCCGCGCCCGCCGAGCGCGGGCGGCAGGATCTGCACGAGATGCGCCACCCCGTCGCCCGCCGAAAGCTGCACGAGGCAGAGCCGGTCGCGGTGCGGGTTGAGGCCCATCGCCTCGGTGTCCACCGCCACCACGGGGCCGAGATCGAGCCCCTCGGGCAGGTCGTGCCGGTGCAGGTGGATGGGGCCGGTCGGCGTGAACATGGTCGTCGCCATGGCGAACCCCGTCAGCGAGCCGAAAAGGAGGGGGATGGTGCCCAGAAGAGGACTCGAACCTCCACGGCCTCGCGGCCACAGGTACCTGAAACCTGCGCGTCTACCAATTCCGCCATCTGGGCGATGGGGCGAAGTGGGCGGGGGATAGAGGCGGGCGGGCGGCGCGTCAACCCCATCTGGCCGTGCCCGGTTTCGCCCCATATGGTCCGCCGCGACGGAGGGCAGCGACCGATGCGCAAGGTGGCGACGGTGTTCGGCGGGGCGGGCTTCATCGGCCGCCATGTGGTGCAGCGCCTGGCGCGCGAGGACTATGTGGTCCGCGTGGCCGGGCGCGATCCGGTGCGCGCGCGCGCCCTGCAGACCATGGGCCGCGTGGGGCAGATCGTCCCCTTCGCGGCCGACATCACGGAGGAGGCCGCCGTCGCCCGCGCCGTGGAGGGGGCGGAGGTGGTGGTGAACACCGTCGGCATCCTGCACGGGGATTTCGAGCGGGTGCAGGCCGAGGGGCCGGAGCGTCTCGGCCGGCTCTCCGCCGCGGCGGGGGTCGGCCGGCTCGTGCACCTCTCCGCCATCGGCGCCGATGCCGAGAGCCCGAGCCGCTACGCGCGCAGCAAGGCGCTGGGCGAGGCGGGGCTGCGGCGGCATTTCCCCGGCGCGACCATCCTGCGCCCCTCCATCGTCTTCGGGCCCGGCGACGGCTTCTTCTCCCGCTTCGGGCAGATGGCAATGCTGCTGCCCGTGATGCCCGTCATCTCGGGCGGGACGCGCTTCCAGCCCGTCCATGTCGGCGATGCGGCGGATGCGGTGATGGCGGCGCTGCACCGCCCCGAGGCGGCGGGCCGGACCTACGAGCTCGGCGGGCCGCGTGTCTGGAGCTTCCGCGAACTGCTGGCCTTCATCGTGAAGGAGACGGGCCGCCACCGGCCGCTCGTGGAGCTTCCCATGGGGCTCGCGCGGCTGCAGGCGCGGATCGGGGAGTGGCTGCCCAACCCGCCGCTGACGCGCGACCAGCTCCTGCTGCTGCAGCGGGACAATGTGGTGGGTGAGGGGGCGCTGACCTTGGCCGATCTCGGCATCGCGCCGCAGCCCGTGGAGGCGCATGCGCCGGCGCTGCTGGCGCGGTTCCGGCCGGGCGGGAACCGGCGGGTGCGGCCCGGCCGCTGAAGGGTCCGGATCGGACCTTTGTGTCAGGGGCACCCCCGTCTCCATGGCGGAAATGAGGCGCCAGGAAAGATTATAGGGCAGGTTCGCTGTCGTGATTGGCTGATTCGGCCTTTTCACGTGCTGCCCGAGGCGTTAAGGGCTGCCCCCGGCGCAAGCGTGGCCCGCGCGCCCGTCTGCCGTTGCGATAAAGGAACGCCCATGGCCGAGCGCATGCTGCAATTCGTCCGCCTCCAGCAGCAGACGCCCGACAAACGTCCGGCCAGCCAGCGGCGCGAGGATTTCGACGAGATCTACGCCGCCTTCGACCCGGAGCGCGCCAAGGCCCAGGCCAGCCGATGCAGCCAGTGCGGCGTGCCCTTCTGCCAGGTGCACTGCCCGCTCAACAACAACATCCCCGACTGGCTGAAGCTCACCGCCGAGGGCCGCCTCGAGGAGGCCTACGAGGTCGCCGCCGCGACCAACACCTTCCCCGAGATCTGCGGCCGCGTCTGCCCGCAGGACCGGCTGTGCGAGGGCAACTGCGTCATCGAGAAGGGCTTCCACTCCGTCACCATCGGCTCGATCGAGAAGTTCATCGCCGACACGGCCTGGGAGCAGGGCTGGGTGAAGCCGCCCGCGCCGGCGCGCGAGCTGCCCTACAGCGTGGGGATCATCGGGGCGGGCCCCGCCGGGCTCGCGGCGGCGGAGCGGCTGCGCGTGCAGGGTTTCCAGGTGCATGTCTACGACCGCTACGACCGTGTCGGCGGGCTGATGATCTACGGCATCCCCAACTTCAAGCTGGAGAAGGAGGTGGTGCTGCGCCGCTGGCGCCAGTACGAGGCGGGCGGCATCCGCTTCCACCTCGGCGTCGAGGTGGGCCGCGACCTCTCCCTCGCCGAGCTGCGCGAGCGGCACGACGCGCTGTTCATCGCCACCGGCGTCTACAAGGCGCGCGACCTGGAGCTGCCGGGCAGCGACCTCGCGGGCGTCGTGCCGGCGCTCGACTATCTCACCGCCGCCAACCGCAAGGGGCTCGGCGATGCGGTGCCCGCCTTCGAGAGCGGCGCGCTGGATGCCGCCGGCAAGGAGGTGGTGGTCATCGGCGGCGGCGATACGGCGATGGACTGCGTGCGCACCGCCATCCGCCAGGGGGCCGCCATGGTCACCTGCCTCTACCGCCGCGACAAGGCGAACATGCCCGGCTCCATGCGCGAGGTGGCGAACGCGGAGGAGGAGGGGGTGCGCTTCCTCTGGCTTTCCGCGCCGGAGGCCTTCCTCGGCGCCGGGGCGGTGAGCGGCGTGCGCGCGATCCGCATGCATCTCGGCCTGCCAGACGCCTCCGGCCGCCAGCAGGTCGCGCCCATCGAGGGCAGCCGTTTCGTCGTGCCCGCCACGCTGGTGATCAAGGCGCTCGGCTTCGACCCCGAGGATCTGCCCGCGCTGTTCGGCGAACCCGCGCTGGCGGTGACGCGCTGGGGCACGCTGAAGGTGGATCACCGGACCATGATGACCTCGCTGCCCGGCGTCTTCGCCGGCGGCGACATCGTGCGCGGCGCCTCGCTGGTGGTGTGGGGCATCCGCGACGGGCGCGACGCCGCGGAGCAGATCGCGCAATACGTGCTGGCCAAGGCCGGCCTCGCCCAGGCTGCGGAGTGAGACAGATGACCCAGGAATCCGGCACGCAGTTCGTCGAGGCCTATCGCCGCAACGCCGCCCTGCTCGAGGCTGCGGGCGTGGACACCATGGAGCACGACGCCTGCGGCGTGGGCCTGGTCGCCGCCCTCGACGGCAAGCCCTCGCGCGCCGTGGTGCAGGCGGGGATCGACGCGCTCAAGGCCGTCTGGCACCGCGGCGCCGTGGACGCCGACGGCAAGACCGGCGACGGCGCGGGCATCCATGTGGAGATTCCGCAGGCCTTCTTCGCCCAGGCCGTGCAGGATGGCGGCGACAGCCTCAAGCCCGGCCCCATCGCGGTCGGCATGGTCTTCCTGCCCAAGACGGATTTCGGCGCGCAGGAGCGCTGCCGCCAGATCGTCGAGACCGAGATCCTGGCCATGGGCTTCGCCATCTATGGCTGGCGCCAGGTGCCCATCAACGTCGCGGTGATCGGCGAGAAGGCCAACGCCACCCGCCCCGAGATCGAGCAGATCCTGCTGCACGACCCCGAGGGGCGCGACGGCGAGACGATGGAGCGCGACCTCTACGTGGTGCGCCGGCGCATCGAGAAGCAGGCCATCGCCGCGCAGATCCCCGAGCTCTACCTGTGCTCGCTCTCGGCGCGGTCGGTGATCTACAAGGGGATGTTCCTCGCCGAGGCGCTCTCCGAGTTCTATCCCGACCTGCAGGACGAGCGCTTCGTCAGCCGCTTCGCCATCTACCACCAGCGCTATTCCACCAACACCTTCCCGACCTGGCGGCTGGCGCAGCCCTTCCGCATGATCGCCCACAACGGCGAGATCAACACGCTGCACGGCAACGTGAACTGGATGAAGGCGCACGAGACGCGCCTCTCCCACCCCCTGCTCGATCCCTATCTCGAGGACATCAAGCCGGTGATCCAGGCCGGCGGCAGCGACACCGCCTGCCTCGACAACGTCTTCGAGCTGCTGGTGCGCGGCGGGCGGGATGCGCCCATGGCCAAGGCCATGCTCATCCCGGAATCGCTCGGCAACAACGCCACCATGCCGCAGCACCACCACGACCTCTTCCTCTACTGCAACGCGGTGATGGAGCCCTGGGACGGGCCGGCCGCGCTCTGCGGCACGGACGGGCGCTGGGTGGTGGCGGGGCTCGACCGCAACGGGCTCAGGCCGCTGCGCTACACCGTCACCGAGGGCGGGCTGCTCATCGTCGGCTCCGAGACCGGCATGGTGAAGCTGCCGGAGGACGCGATCCGCGCCAAGGGGCGCGTCGGCCCGGGCCAGTGCATCGGCGTGGACCTCGACAGCGGGCGCCTCTACCTCGACGCCGAGCTCAAGGACATGCTGGCCGCGCGCAAGCCCTTCGGCCAGTGGGTGAACCGCACCACGCGCATCGATGGCATCCTCAAGGCCCAGGCCGCCCCGCCCGCGCAGATGGCGGGCGAGGCGCTGCGCCGCGCCCAGCTCGCCGTCGGCTATACGCTCGAGGAACTGGAGCAGATCCTTCACCCCATGGTGGAGGACGCGCAGGAGGCGGTGGGTTCCATGGGCGACGACACGCCCGTGGCCGTGCTCTCGCAGCACTATCGCGGCCTGCACCACTACTTCCGCCAGAGCTTCAGCCAGGTCACCAATCCGCCGATCGATTCCCTGCGCGAGACGCGGGTGATGACGCTGCGCACGCGCCTCGGCAACCTCGGGAACATCCTCGACGAGGATCCGACGCAGTGCGACATGCTGATGCTGGAGAGCCCCGTGCTCTCCACCGCCGAGTTCGTCGCCATGCGCGGCTACATGGGCGCCTCCGCCTGCGAGGTGGACTGCACCTTCCCGGCGGCGGAGGGCGAGGCCGGGCTGCGCCGCGCGCTCGAGCGCATCCGCCGCGAGGCGGAGGAGGGCGTGCGCTCCGGCTGCCAGCACGTGATCCTGACCGACGAGGCGATGGGCCCCGAGCGGGTCGCCATCCCGATGATCCTCGCCGTCTCGGCCGTGCACACGCATCTCGTGCGCACCTCCTTGCGCACCTTCACCTCGCTCAACGTGCGCTGCGCCGAGTGCCTGGACGTGCACTACTTCGCCGTGCTGGTGGGGGCTGGGGCGACGACGATCAACGCCTATCTGGCCGAGGCCTCCATCGCCGACCGCCACCGCCGCGGCCTGTTCGGCGACTTGACGCTCGATCAGGCCATCGCGCGCTACAAGAAGGCGGTGGACAAGGGGCTTCTCAAGGTGATGTCCAAGATGGGCATCTCCGTCATCTCCTCCTATCGGGGGGGGATGAACTTCGAGGCCATCGGCCTTTCGCGCGCCCTGGTTGCGGAGTATTTCCCGGGCGTGCCCTCGCGCATCTCCGGCATCGGGCTCGCGGGCCTCGCGCGGCGCGTGCTGGATCTGCACCGCAGGGCCTATGGCAGCGAGGCGGTGACCCTGCCTGTCGGCGGCCTCTACAAGCTGCGCCTGCGCGGCGAATCGCACGCCTTCGGCGGCACGCTCATCCACATGCTGCAGAAGGCCGTGGAGACCGACAGCTACCAGACCTTCAAGCGCTACAGCGAGGCGGTGCGCAAGGGGCCACCCATCGCCATCCGCGACCTGCTCGACTTCCGCACCGAGGGCGTGATGCCCGTGCCGCTCGAGGAGGTGGAGAGCATCACCGAGATCCGCAAGCGGCTCGTCGCGCCCGGCATCTCGCTCGGCGCCCTCAGCCCCGAGGCGCACGAGACGCTCTCCATCGCGATGAACCGCATCGGCGCGCGTTCCGACAGCGGCGAGGGCGGCGAGGACCCGGCGCGGGCCAAGCCCCGCCCGAACGGCGACAACGCGAACAGCGCGATCAAGCAGATCGCCTCGGGCCGCTTCGGCGTCACGGCCGAATACCTCAACAACTGCCGCGAGATCGAGATCAAGATCGCGCAGGGCGCCAAGCCCGGCGAGGGCGGGCAGCTGCCGGGCTTCAAGGTGACGGAGCTGATCGCGCGGCTGCGCCACTCCACCCCCGGCGTCACGCTGATCTCGCCGCCGCCGCACCACGACATCTACTCGATCGAGGATCTCGCGCAGCTCATCTACGACCTCAAGCAGATCAACCCCGAGGCGACGGTCTGCGTGAAGCTCGTCAGCCGGTCGGGCATCGGGACCATCGCGGCGGGCGTCGCCAAGGCGAAGGCGGACGCGATCCTGATCTCGGGGCATTCGGGCGGCACCGGCGCCTCGCCCGTCACCTCCATCAAATACGCGGGGCTGCCCTGGGAGATGGGGCTCTCCGAGGCGCACCAGGTGCTGCTGCTCAACCGCCTGCGGCACCGGGTGAAGCTGCGCACGGATGGCGGCATCAAGACGGGCCGCGATGTGGTGATCGCCGCCATGCTGGGGGCGGAGGAGTTCGGCATCGGCACGGCGAGCCTGGTCGCCATGGGCTGCATCATGGTGCGGCAGTGCCACTCCAACACCTGCCCCGTCGGCGTCTGCACCCAGGACGAGGCGCTGCGCGCGAAGTTCACCGGCACGCCGGAGAAGGTGATCGCGCTCTTCTCCTTCATCGCGGAGGAGGTGCGCGAGATCCTCGCCTCGCTCGGCTTCCGGCGCCTCGAGGAGGTGATCGGCCGCACCGACCTGCTGAAACAGGTGAGCCGCGGCGCCGAGGACCTCGACGACCTCGACCTCAACCCGCTGCTCGTGAAGGCGGATCCGGGCCCCTTCGCGCCCTACTGCACCATGGAGGGCCGCAACGAGGTGCCGGAGACGCTCGACGCCGACATGCTGCGCGACGCCGCGCCGCTCTTCGAGCGCGGCGAGAAGATGCAGCTCGCCTACAACATCCGCAACACGCACCGCGCGATCGGGACGAAGGTGTCCTCGCGCATCGTGCGGCAGTTCGGCATGAGCGGCCTGCAGGAGGGGCACCTCACGGTGCGGCTGCGCGGCTCGGCCGGGCAGTCGCTCGGCGCCTTCGGCGTGAAGGGGCTCAAGCTCGAGGTGTTCGGCGACGCCAACGACTACGTGGGCAAGGGGCTCTCGGGCGCCACCATCGTGGTGCGCCCGGCGCCGTCCTCGAACCTCGCCTGGCACGAGAACACCATCATCGGGAACACCTGCCTCTACGGCGCCACCTCGGGCGCGCTCTTCGCGGCGGGCCAGGCGGGCGAGCGCTTCGCCGTGCGCAACTCCGGCGCGACGGCGGTGGTGGAGGGCTGCGGCGCGAACGGCTGCGAATACATGACCGGCGGGCTCGTGGTCATTCTCGGCGAGGTGGGCGACAATTTCGGCGCGGGCTTCACCGGCGGCCAGGCCTTCGTCCACGACGCGGCGGGCACCTTCGAACGCCGCGTCAACCCGGACACGCTGCTCTGGCAGCGCCTCGCCTCCGCCCACTGGGAGGGAGAGCTGCGGCGGCTGATCGAGCGCCATGTGGCCGAGACCGGCAGCCGCCACGCCGCACGCATCCTCAACGACTGGGAGACGGAGCGCGCGCGCTTCTGGCACGTCGTCCCGAAGGAGTATGCGCGCTACCTGCCGCGGCCGATGAGCGAGATGGCGGTGGCGGCGGAATAGGCCGCTGCCGCCCGCCCGGCCGCCGGGGCGGCGCCGTCACGCCCCCGCGCCTTCACCCGGCGCGGGGCGGGTGGCATAGAGACCCTGTGCGGATTCTCTACCACCTCCCCCTTTCGCCCTACGCGCGCAAGGTGCGCCTCGCGCTCGGCGAGAAGCGCCTTCCCTTCGAACTCAAGACCGAACGGGTGTGGGAGCGGCGCGAGGAGTTCCTCGCCCTCAATCCCGCCGGCACCGTGCCCGTGCTGGTGGAGGAGAACGGGATGGTGGTGGCCGACAGCTATGCCATCTGCGAATATCTTGACGAGGCCTACCCCGATCTCCCGCTGCTCGGCCGCACGCTCGCCGAGCGCGCCGAGGTGCGCCGCCTCGTCGCCTGGTTCGACCAGCGCTTCGCCGAGGAGGTGACGCGCAAGCTGGTCTGGGAACGCCACCTCAAGCGCCCGCTCGGCTTCGGCAATCCGGATGCGGCGGTGATCCGCCAGGGCTATGCCAATCTCCGGCCGCACCTCGACATGATCGGCTGGCTGGCCGAGCACCGTCCCTGGCTCGCCGGGCCCCATCTCAGCCTCGCGGATTTCGCGGCCGCTGCGCATCTCTCCGCCCTCGACTACGGCAACGACGTGGACTGGAGCCACAACGAGAGCGCCAAGGACTGGTACAGCCGCGTGAAGTCGCGACCCGCCTTCCGGCCGCTGCTGGCCGACCGCGTGACGGGCATGGATCCGCCCCCGCACTACGCCGACCTGGACTTCTGAGCGGCCCTCTCCTGCTTGATCGCCGTCGCGGCGATGCGGCAGGCTGCGCGTCTCTCAGGGAGGAAACACCATGCCCATCCGCCGCCGCGCCGCCTTCGGCGCCTCCGCGCTGCTGCTCGCCGCACCAGGGCTGGCCCGGGCCCAGTCGGGGGCCATTCGCCTCGTTGTCGGCTTCCCGGCCGGGGGCGGGGTGGATTCCATCGCGCGGCCCGTGGCCCAGCGCTGGGCCGAGCGGCTCGGCCAGCCCGTCGTGATCGACAACCGGCCCGGCAACAACGGCAACATCGCCATGGACCATGTGGCGAAATCCCCGCCCGACGGCACCACGCTGTTCCAGGGGAATGTGGGCAACCTCGCCATGACCCACGCGCTCTTCCCCAATCTTCCCTTCGACACCTCGCGCGATTTCCGCGCGGTGGGGCAGCTCACCCTCGGCCCGCTCGTCTTCGCGGTGAATGCCGACAGCCCGATCCGCAGCCTCGCCGACCTGGTCGCGGCGGCGCGGGCGCGGCCCGGCGCGCTGAACTTCGGCTCCGGCGGCTCGGGCGGCGTGCCGCATCTCGCCTTCGAGGTGTGGAAGCGTCAGGCGGGTGTGGACATCGTGCATGTGCCCTATCGCGGCTCCGCCCCGGCGCTGCAGGATCTGCTCGGGGGCCGCATCCAGATGATGCTGGACGGCTACTCCCTGATGCGCGGCGCGCACGAGGGCGGGCGCGTGCGCGTGATCGCCATCACCTCCGCCGAGCGCCACCCTCAGCTTCCCGATGTGCCGACGGTCAAGGAACAGGGGCTCGACTGGGTGTTCACCAGCTGGCAGGCGATCGTCGCCCCCGCCGCCACCCCGGCCGCGGTGCGCCAGCGACTGGAGGACAGCCTGCGCTGGATCTTCGAGAACACCGACCTGCCGCGCGTGCTGGTCGGGCTCGGCACCTTCCCGCGCTTCGCGCCGGGGGCGGAGGTGGACCGGATGATCCGCGAGGACCGCGCCCTCTGGACCAGCGTGGTGCGCGAGGCGAACATCACGGCCGACTGACCGGCGCCGGTCAGAACAGCTCCAGCCGGCTGCGCGAGACGCGGAAGCCGCGCCCCTCGCGGTTGGTGCAGGCGAGTCCGGCCTCGTCCGATTCGCAGATGATGGCGCGGCCGATCCAGCGCGCGCCGTAGCCCAGCACGAAGGCCTCCTCGTCGCGCAGCGGCCGGCGCACGCAGAGCAGCCGCGCCGGCCCGCGCGCGCCGAGGGCGAGGCTCGAGCCCCAGTCGTCCCGGCAGCCCTGCGGGCGGGGCGGGGGGGTGTAGTGGCGCTCCTGCACGTCGCAGCGCATCCGCCCCTCGCGGAACAGGCAGTGGATGTTGCCCGAGGGGCTCTGGAAGGCGGGCGGGGGCGTTTGTGGAAGGGGCTCGGCCGATGCTAGGAGCGGCGCCATCGCCCCGAGGGCCGCCAGCGCCCGGAAGGCGGTCCGAATCATCGCGCTCCATCCCCAGGAACGAGTCATGGCCTTCCGCACTCTCGACAGTCTCGACCCGCGCGGCAAGCGGGTGCTGCTGCGCGCCGACCTGAACCTGCCGGTGAAGGAGGGGCGCATCACCGACATGACGCGCATCGAGCGCCTCCTGCCCACCATCCGCGAGTTGGCCGGGAAGGGGGCGCGGGTGATCGTCTGCTCGCATTTCGACCGGCCCAAGGGGCGGCGCGTGCCCGAGATGTCGCTGCGGCCCATGCAGGCGGCGCTGGCGGAGGCGCTCGGCCGCCCGGTGCGCTTCGCCGAGGACTGCGTGGGCCCGGAGGCCGAGGCCGCCGCGGCCGCGCTCGGCGATGGCGAGGTGCTGCTGCTCGAGAACACGCGCTTCCACCCCGGCGAGGAGAAGAACGACCCCGCGCTGGCCGAGGCCCTCGCCCGGCTCGCCGATGTGTTCGTCAATGACGCCTTCAGCGCGGCGCATCGCGCCCATGCCAGCACCGAGGGCGTGGCGCGGCGGCTGCCCGCCTATGCCGGCCGGCTGATGCAGGCGGAGCTGGAGGCGCTGGAAGCCGCCCTCGGCGCGCCGCGGCGGCCGGTGGTGGCGATCGTGGGCGGGGCGAAGGTCAGCACCAAGCTCGACCTGCTGGGCAACCTCTCGCGCAAGGTGGATGTGCTGGTGATCGGCGGCGCGATGGCCAACACCTTCCTTGCCGCCCAGGGCCATGCCGTCGGCGCCTCGCTGCAGGAGGCGGAGATGCACGAGACGGCGCGGCACATCCTCAAGGACGCCGCCGCTGCGGGCTGCGAGGTGCTGCTGCCCTGCGATCTGGTGGTGGCCGAGGGCTTCGCCGCGCACAGCCCGCACCGCGTCGTGGCGGTGGGGGCGGTCCCAGAGGGGATGATGGCGCTCGATGTCGGCCCCGCCACGGTGGCGGCGGTGACGACAAAGCTGGCCGCCGCGCGCACCCTGGTCTGGAACGGGCCCTTTGGCGCCTTCGAGCTGCCGCCCTTCGACGCGGCGACGGTGGCCGTGGCGGGCGAGGTGGCGCGGCTGACGCAGGCGGGCACGCTGCGTTCCGTGGCCGGCGGCGGGGATACCGTGGCGGCGCTGCGCCATGCGGGGGTGGCGGAGCGATTGAGCTATGTCTCCACCGCCGGGGGTGCCTTCCTCGAATGGCTGGAGGGGAAGACGCTGCCCGGAGTGGCGGCGCTGGAGTGTTAACGGTTTCCCAACGATACAGCCGCTGGTTGCTGGAGTGTTAACGCGGGGAGGGGTCACCCTGCCCGCATGCGCCTCAATCGTCTCATCGCCGCATGGGGGCGGTCAGCGGGCCGGGGATTTACCGGATCTTCAGGGCTTCGCTGGACAGTGGCGCGCATGATCAGCACCAACTCCCTGGCCGCCTTCACGCAGGAGGTGGCGCGCCATCGCCCCGTCACCGAGGCCGCGCCGGGGGCGGCGGTGCGCCGCAGCCCCGAGGCTCGTCCCGTCGAGGCCGAAGCCGTGGCGCAGCGCCGTCTCGACGCCGTGCCGCCCCCGCCGGCCAAGCCCTTGCCACGGGGCTCCTTGCTCGATTTGCGGGCATAACGCCTGGCCATTGCGCGGCTATCAGCGGCTTTCGCGCAACTTCGCGGCGTTTTCCTCGGTCCGCGTCTTGCGGCCCGGCGTCACAGGTTTTTCATTCGTCGGGAAAGCCCCCCTGTGACGAAAGGGTCTTGTCCATGCGAAAGCTTCTCCTCGCCCTCGCCGCCGCCGGCGGTCTCGCCCTCGGCGGACCGGCCCAGGCACAGGTCACGCTGGGCGACACCGGCCTCACGGCGACGGTGACCGCCACCTACGCGAGCGACTACCTCTTCCGCGGCATCAGCCAGACCCGCAGCCGGATGGCCTATCAGCTCACCGGCGAGGTCGAGCACGCGAGCGGCGTCTATGTCGGCGCCTTCATCTCCAACGTGCGCTTCCTCGGCACCGATGCGCGCCAGGAGGTGGACGTGTTCGGCGGCTATCGCTTCACGGCCTTCGACACGAAGTTCGACGTCGGCGTGATCGGCTACCTCTACCCGGGCTACACCGCGCCGACCGGGGCGGTGTCCCGCCTCGACTTCTTCGAGGCCTACGCGAAGGTGTCGCGCGAGATCGGGCCGGTGACGCTGCTCGGCACGCTCGCCGGTTCGCCCAGCTTCTTCGGCAACAGTGGCACGGGCATCTATATCGAGGGCGGCGCCGACTGGAAGACCGGCGTGTGGGATCTGACGCTTGGCGGCCGCGTGGGCTACCAGTGGATCGAGAACAACCGGCTCTTCGGCACGCCCGATTACGCCTGGTGGTCCATCACCTTGACGCGCGAGTTCCCGATCGAGCGGGTGGGCACCATCGTCGCGTCGATCGGCTACTACCAGACCTCGATCAGCGAGGGCCGCTGCGTGGGCGGGCAGAACATCTGCGGCGCGCGGGCGCTCGGCAGCATCGCCTTCCGCTTCTGACCCGTTTCCCACCGGCGCGCGGCGGGCTTGACCGCCGCCCGCCCCCGTGGCGAGGCTGTCTTCCCGTCCGGAAGGCAGCCCGCATGCGCCTCTTCGCCGCCCTGGTGCTCGCGCTGCCGCTCGCGGTGGTGCCCGTCTCCGCGCAGGAGCGCCCGATCCTCATCCCGGCGCGCGACGTCGCCATCACCTACCGGCTCCCCGGCGAGGCGGGGGAGATGCGCGTCGCCTGGCTCGCAGCGCGCCGGCTGATGCGCACGGAACTGGCCGGCGGCCTCGGCTTCAGCGTGATGGATCCCGCCTCCGGCACGGGCTTCATGGCCATGACGCGCGAGCGCCTGGTCATGGAGATCGGCCGCGGTCAGTTCCAGGGGCGGGGCCTGCTGACGGGCGAAGGCGCCCGCTTCACCCGCGAGGGCGAGGCGCGGATCGCCCACCGCCCCTGCACCCTCTGGCGGGTGGAGCAGGAGGGCGAGGCGAGTCGCGTCTGCCTCACGGAAGAGGGCTTCATGCTGCGCTCGGAGGCGGTCGGGCGGCCCGAAAGCCGCATCGAGGCCGTCTCCCTCGAGGTGGCCGCGCAGGATCCGGCGCGGTTCGACCGGCCCGCGGGCTACCAGAGCCTGCGGCTGCCGCCCGTCCCCCCGACCTCGGGCGCCGCGACCGGGGGCGGGCTGCCGCGCGGCACCGCCCTGCCGCCGCCCGGCCTCGCCCTGCCGGCGCGGTAGCCGGCTCACGCGAGGATGCGGGCCAGGGTCTCGGGCGAGAGCGCCGCCCAGACCGGGTGGGGCTGGGCCGCCTCGCCGGTCGCCGCACGCAGCAGGGCCAGGGCGCCCGTGAGCAGCGGCAGTGGCGCCTTCGCCCGCCCGGCCAGGGCCGCGAGGAAGGAGAGCCCCTCGACCGCGGCGCCGAGATCCGCCTCCGGCAGGGCGCCAAGGCCCGCCAGCATCTCGTGCAAAGGCGGGACCTGCCGGCGCCAGGCGGCAGCGAGGCTGGCGCGCTCGCGCCCCAGCGCCGCCAGCAGCCGAAGCGGCGCCTCCTCGAGCCGCGGGGGCGCGAGCAGCCGCGCCGCGCCGAGAATCGGCATCGGGTCCGCCAAGCCGGCGGCCAGCGGGTCGGCCAGCGCCGCGACCTCGAGGCTGAACAGGCGCCCGACCAGCTTGCCCATGGCCGGCGCCCCCGGAAGCCCCGCGACCCACAGGCGCGGACGCGCGGCGGGAATGCTCACCCCTCCATCGATATCGCGCCGCGCCGTGAGGGGCAGGACGGGCAGGGCGGCCACGCGCGGGATCCCGCCGCGATAGGCGAGCGCCTCTGCCATCAGGGCCGCGGCGAGCCCGCCGGCGGGGGCGAAGAGGATGGCGGGATCGCCGCGCAGCGCCGCGGCGATGCGCTGCACCGCGACGGGCAGGAGCCGCGCCGGCAGGCAGACGAGCAGCACCTGCGCCCCCTCGATCGCGCGGCCGAGATCGGCCGCCACCCGCATCGGCCAGCGGCCGGCCAGCGCGCCGCGGGTCACCACATGGCCCAGGATGTGCCGCGTGCCGCCGCCGCGTGGCGACCAGATCGCCACCTCGTGGCCATGGGCGGCAGCGAGGGCCGCCATTGCTGTGCCATGCGGGCCCGCGCCGAGAACGGCGACTCGAAGGGGCGGATCGGCCGGAGACATCGCCGCGACACTGCCCCGACCGTCCGCGCCCGGCAATCGGCGGCAAGCCCTTGCGGAATGTGACGGATTCATCGTCCTGTCGCGCGGGCGTCATTGCCCTGCCCCGGAATGGGCGATAGCTCGCCGCATGCGCTCGGAACAGACCGTCCTTCCCCAGAGTCGCCCTCCGAAGGCCCGCCGCCTGCGGCGTGGCCGCCCGCTCCGCTTCCGCCCGCGCCTGCCGGGCGCCGCATGGAACGATGTTCTGGGCGAGCGGCCGGTCGGCGGGCGTTTCCGGGCGGTGCGGCGCATCGTCACGGCGCTGCTGTTCACCTTCCCCTGCATGGCGATCCAGGCGGTGCTGCTCTGGCTGCCCGGGCCGGCGAAGGATCACTTCCCGCGCTTCTACCACCGCACCCTCTGCCGCATCATCGGGCTGAAACTGCGGGTGATCGGTGCCCCACATGGCCGGCCGCGCACGCTCTACGTCTCGAACCACTCCTCCTGGCTCGACATCATCGTGCTGGGCGGGCTGCTCAATGCGCGCTTCGTCAGCAAGGCGGAGGTGGATGGCTGGCCGCTGATCGGCTGGATCGCGCGGCTGGGTCGCACCGTTTTCGTCAGTCGCGCGCGCGGGCGCACGGGCAGCGAGGCGCAGGCGATGCGCGCCCGGCTCGAGCAGGGGCAAAGCCTGATCCTCTTCCCCGAGGGCACGACCAGCGACGGCACGCGGGTGCTGCCCTTCCGTTCCACCTTTTTCGCCGTCGCCGGCTCGGCCGAGGCGGTGCAGCCCATCACCATCGTCTACGACCGGCTGGGCGGGCTTCCCCTCGGCCGGCGGGATCGCCCGCTCTTCGCCTGGTATGGCGACATGGAGACGGGACGCCATGCCTGGCGCCTGCTGCGGCGCACGGGCACGCGCGTGACGGTGGTGATGCACGAGGTGCTGGCGCCGGACTCGGTGCCGGACCGCAAGGCGATGGCTGCGCAAGTCGGCCGCACGGTCAGCGAGACGGCGGCGCTGCTGCGCCAGAACCGCGAGGTCACGCCGCGCGCCGCCTGAGGCAGCCGCACGCCCCATCGCCTGGGGGGGCGGCCGGGAGTCCCCGGCCAGCTTCTGTCGTGCCGCGTGAGGGCGTGCGGGGGCGGAAGGCCGGATCTGCGATGCGCCTGTTCCAGCCGCGAGGTGCAGCGCCATAAGACTGCACAAAAAACAGGCGGCCTGGGGCCTTCTCGCCGCCAGCCGCCTTGTTTCTAGTCATTCCCGCGGTTTTCGCCGGGATTTTCACCGTCTGACGGAGCGTTTCGCCATTGAGCGAGCCCCGCCCTTTGCGGCACTGTGCGGTCAGAGAGAGGATGTTCCTCTTTCTGCCGTGTGACTGGCGTTTCCTCCCTAAACTTGGGCCGCTCCCTCGCGGGAGTGGCCCTTTCTTTTCCGTAAATGGTTTCGGGCGCCGGTTTCAAGTCTTTTCTTGCTGGCCGCCCATGGTGCGGCGCAGCAATCTTGCGTTTTTCGGTGCGTTATTGAAACGAATGCGCGCGGTTCTTGCGCGTCCTCGGGCGACAGGCTCATCCGGGCGCGGGCTGGACGCGACCGGCGGTCGGGGACAGAAGCGCCGGAATCGCTGTAGCCTTCTCCCGCTGCCGTCAGAAGGGGAACCCCGACTTGCGCCTGTCCCGTGCCTTCCTGCCCACCCTCAAGGAAACCCCGGCCGAGGCGCAGATCGTCTCGCACCGGCTGATGCTGCGCGCCGGGCTGATCCGGCAGACCGCCGCGGGCATCTACACCTGGCTGCCGGCCGGCTGGCGCGTGCTGCGCCGCGTCAGCCAGATCGTGCGCGAGGAGCAGGACCGCGCCGGTGCGCAGGAACTCCTCATGCCCACCATCCAGAGCGCCGAGCTCTGGCAGCGCTCCGGCCGCTACGAGGACTACGGCAAGGAGATGCTGCGCATCACCGACCGGCACGACCGGCCCATGCTCTACGGCCCGACGAACGAGGAGATGATCACCGACGTCTTCAAGGCCTACGCCACCTCGTATCGCGACCTGCCGCGCAACCTCTACCACATCCAGTGGAAGTTCCGCGACGAGCTGCGCCCCCGCTTCGGCGTGATGCGCGGGCGCGAGTTCCTGATGAAGGACGCCTACTCCTTCGACCTGACCAGGGAGGGCGCCCAGCACTCCTACCGTCAGATGCTCTACGCCTATCTGCGCACCTTCGAGCGCATGAGCCTCAAGGCGCTGCCCATGCGCGCGGACACCGGCCCCATCGGCGGCAACCTCAGCCACGAGTTCATCATCCTGGCCGAGACGGGCGAGAGCCGCGTCTTCTACGATGCGGAGCTCGAGACCATCGACTGGGCGGGGGCCGCCTTCGACTTCGACAGCGTGGCCGACATGAAGGCCTGCTTCGATCTCGCCACCTCGCGCTACGCCGCGACCGAGGAGATGCACGACCCCGCCGCCTGGGCCGAGGTGCCCGAGGCGCGCCGGCGCGAGGGCAGGGGCATCGAGGTCGGGCACATCTTCTATTTCGGCACCAAGTATTCGCAGCCCATGGGGCTCGCCGTCGCGGGGCCGGACGGACAGATGATCGTGCCCGAGATGGGCAGCTACGGCATCGGCGTCTCCCGCCTCGTCGCCGCCATCATCGAGGCGCATCACGACGAGGCCGGCATCAAGTGGCCGGATTCCGTCGCGCCCTGGAAACTCGCCGTGCTCAACCTCAAGCCCGGCGACGCCGCCTGCGACGCGCTGGCCGAGCGCCTGCACGCCGCCTTTCCCGACGAGGCCGTGCTCGACGACCGCCCCGAGCGCGCCGGGGTGAAGTTCGCCGACGCCGACCTCATGGGCTTTCCCTGGCAGGCGATCATCGGCCCGCGCGGGGCCGCCGCCGGCCGCGTGGAGCTCAAGCGCCGCATGAGCGGCGAGCGCATGGAGCTCTCGCTGGAGGACGCGCTCGCCCGGCTCGCCGGCTGATGTTCGACGCCTTCGAGCGGACGGTGGCCGCCCGCTACCTGCTCTCGCGCAAGAGCGACCGCTTCACCTCCGTCATCGCCACCTTCTCCTTCCTCGGCATCATGCTCGGGGTGGCGACGCTGATCATCGTGATGAGCGTGATGGGCGGCTTCCGGCAGGAGCTGCTCGGGCGCATCCTCGGCCTCAACGGCCATATGGGCGTCTATGCGGCCGAGCGCGGCGGCCTGCCCGACTACGCGCGCATGGCCGAGACCATCCGCCGCGTGCCCGGCGTGCTCTCCGCCACCCCCATCGTGGAGGGGCAGGTGCTGCTCACCGCCGAGGGCGGGGGCGCCACGGGCGGGCTCGCGCGCGGCATCCGGCCCGAGGACCTGCGCGCGCGGCGCATCATCGCCGAGAACATCCGCGCCGGCTCGCTCGAGCGCTTCGGCGGCGAGGACGCGATCGTGATCGGCACCCGGCTGGCCGCGCGGCTCGGCGTGGCGGTGGGGGATCGCATCACGCTGGTCAGCCCGCAGGGCAGGGCCACGGTGATCGGCACCGTGCCGCGGCTGCGCGCCTACACCATCGTCGCGCTCTTCGAGGTGGGGATGAACGAGTACGACAGCGGCTTCGTCTTCCTCCCCCTGCCCGCCGCGCAGCTCTACTTCCAGACCGGCGACGCCGCGACGCAGATCGAGGTCTTCGTGCAGGACCCGACGCGGGTGCGCGCGGCGAACCGCGAGATCCGCGCCGCCCTCGCCCAGCCCGTGCGCATCCTCGACTGGCAGGACGCGAACTCCAGCTTCTTCGCCGCGGTGCAGGTGGAGCGGAACGTCATGTTCCTCATCCTCACGCTGATCATCATCGTCGCCGCCTTCAACATCGTCTCCTCCCTCATCATGCTGGTGAAGGACAAGGGGCGCGACATCGCGGTGCTGCGCACCATCGGCGCCACGCGCGGCGCGGTGATGCGCATCTTCCTGATGTGCGGGGCGCTGATCGGCGTGGTGGGCACCGCGCTCGGCTGCGTGGCGGGGGTGCTGTTCTGCCTGAACATCGAGAGCATCCGGCAGTTCGTCCAGGGGCTCTCGGGCACGGAGCTGTTCAGCCCGGAGGTGTATTTCCTCACCCAGCTTCCCGCCGTCCTCAACTGGCGCGAGGTGGCGGAGGTGGTGGCGCTGGCGCTCGGGCTGTCGCTGCTCGCCACCCTCTATCCCTCCTGGCGCGCCGCCCGCACCGATCCGGTGGAGATGCTGCGCCATGAGTGAGCCGGTGCTGGAGCTGCGCGGCGTGCAGCGCCGCTACCGCACCGGGGCGGGCGCGATCGAGGTGCTGCGCGGGGCCGATCTCGCCCTCGCGCGGGGCGAGCTGGTGGCGCTGGTGGCGCCCTCGGGCACGGGCAAGTCCACGCTGCTGCACCTCGCGGGGCTGCTCGAGCGGCCCGATGGCGGCGAGGTGCATGTCGAGGGGGCGGCGGCCGGCACGCTGGACGACGCCGCGCGCACCGCGATCCGCCGCCGCACCATCGGCTTCGTGTACCAGTTCCACCACCTCCTGCCCGAGTTCACCGCTGCCGAGAACGTGATGCTGCCGCAGATGACGGCGGGCGTCGCGCGGGCGGCGGCGCGGCGGAGGGCGGTCGAACTGCTCGGCGCCTTCGGCCTCTCGGCGCGGCTCGACCATCGGCCCGGCAGGCTCTCGGGCGGCGAGCAGCAGCGTGTGGCCATCGCCCGGGCGCTGGCCAACGCCCCGGCCGTGCTTCTGGCCGACGAGCCCACCGGCAACCTCGACGCCGCGACCGCCGAGCAGGTCTTCGCCGAACTGCTGGCCGAGGCGCGCGGCAGGGGGCTCGCCGCGCTCGTCGCCACCCACAACCCCGATCTCGCCCGGCGGATGGACCGGGTGGTGACGCTGCGCGAGGGGCGGGTGGTGCCCGCCTGAGGCCGCCTTACTCCGAGAGCTCGATCCAGACCGGGGCGTGGTCGCTCGGGCTCTCCTCGGCGCGGGCGGCGGTGTCGACCTCCGCCCTGGTCAGCCGTTCGGCCAGCTCCGCGCTGAGCAGCGCGTGGTCGATCCTGAGGCCGCGGTTCTCCTCGAAGGCCGCGCCGTAGTCCCAGTAGGTGAAGGGCGGGTGATCGGGGTGCAGGGCGAGCAGCGCGTCCGTCAGGCCGAGATGCATGAGCGCCCGGAAGCGCGCGCGGCTTTCCGGGTGGACCAGCGCGTCGGTCGGCGCCAGCGCGCCGGGGGCGAGGTCGGCCTCGGTGGGCGCCACGTTGAAGTCGCCGAGCAGCGCGAGCGGGCGGAAGGCGTCGAGCTGCGCCGCCGTCCAGAGGCGCAGCCGCTCCATCCAGCGCCATTTGTAGGCCAGCCCCGCCTCGCCGCCCGAGTTGCCGTTGGGCAGGTAGATCCCCGCCACCGTCAGGCCGCGCCAGCCGACGGCCAGGAAGCGCGCCTCCGTGTCCTCCGCCTCGCCGGGAAGCGCCTCGGCGAGGAGGTCGAAGCCCCCCCTGGCCAGCACCGCCACCCCGTTGCGCCCTCCCCCCTGGCCCAGCGCATGCACCGCATAGCCGGCGGCGGAGAGCTCCATGGCCGGGAACTCCTCGCTGCGGCATTTCAGCTCCTGCAGCACGACGAGATCGGGCGCGTGGCGGTCGAGGAAGCGCAGCAGCTGCGGCATCCGCCGGCGGATCGAGTTCACGTTGAAGGTGGCCAGGCGCATCGCGTCCAGTCAGCCCCGACCGGGCGGGTGGCGCAAGCCCTGCCGCCTCAGCCCACCGAGAAGGAGGCGCCGCAGCCGCAACCGCTGACGGCCTGGGGGTTGCGCACGACGAAATGCGATCCGATCAGCTCCTCGTGCCAGTCGAGCTCGGAGCCGCCAAGGAAATCGAGCGAGACGGAGTCCACAAAGACCCGCACGCCGCCCACCTCCACCACCAGGTCGTCCTCGCCGGCCGCCTCCTCCAGCGCGAAGCCGTATTGCAGGCCGGAACAGCCGCCCGCCGAGACGCTGACGCGCAGCCCCGCCCCGGGCCGGCCCTCGCGCGCGGCGATGGCGGCGATTTCCTGCGCGGCGCGGGGCGTGACCAGGAAGCTGCGGGGGTTGGATACATCCGGCATGGGCGGCTCCTTGGCCCCGGAATGTAGAGGGCGGCGCAAAGGATTTCCACGCCCGCGCCGCCCCTGTTAGGCGAGGGGCCATGCACGCGATGCGCGAATCGAAGGCTCCCTACGCCGTGCAGACCACGCGCGGCCGGCTCCATCCCGAGGCCGAGGATCCCACCCGCACGCCCTGGCAGCGCGACCGCGACCGGATCATCCATTCCCGCGCCTTCCGCCGCCTGCAGTACAAGACGCAGGTCTTCGTCTTCCACGAGGGCGACCATTTCCGCACCCGGCTGACGCACTCCATCGAGGTCGCGCAGATCGCCCGCAGCCTCGCCCGCCGCCTCAGGCTCGACGAGGATCTCGCCGAGGCGCTGGCGCTCGCGCATGACCTCGGCCACCCCCCCTTCGGCCATGCGGGCGAGGAGGCGCTGGATGGCGCGATGCGCCCCTGGGGCGGCTTCGACCACAACGCGCAGAGCCTCAAGCACGTCACGCTGCTCGAGCGCCGCTATGCCGCCTTCGACGGCCTCAACCTCTCCTGGGAGACGCTCGAGGGGCTGGCCAAGCACAACGGCCCGGTGCGCCGGCCCGCCCCGTATCTCGCGCACTACAACGCGACGCATGACCTCGAGCTCGCAAGCCATGCCAGCGCCGAGGCGCAGGTGGCCGCGATCGCCGACGACATCGCCTACAACAACCACGACCTGGAGGACGGCATCCGCGCCCGGCTCTTCACCCTCGAGGAGGTGGCGGAACTCCCGCTGCCCGGCCGCGCGCTGGAGGCGGCGCGCGCCGCCCATCCGGGGCTGCCCGCCGGACGCGCCGCGCCCGAGATGGTGCGCCGCGTGATCGCCGCCATGATCGAGGATGTGGTGGCCGAGACCGGCCGCCGCCTCGCCGCCCTCGCGCCCGCGAGCGTGGAGGCGATCCGCGCCGCCCCCGCCCCGGTGGTGGCCTTCAGCCCCGCCATGCAGGCCGCCAACGCCGAGGTGCGCGCCTTCCTCTTCGAGCGCATGTACCGGCACTTCCGGGTGAACCGCAGCACGCAGAAGTCGAAGCGGGTGGTGCAGATGCTCTTCAGCCTGCTGCACGGCGGGCCGCAGATGCTGCCCGAGGAGTGGCGCGCCCGCGCCGTCGGGTCGGGCAGCGCCGGCACGGCCGAACTCGTCTGCGACTACATCGCCGGCATGACCGACCGCTTCGCCCTCGAGGAGTATCGCCGCCTGACCGATCCGCATGTGGGGGGCTGAGGCCGCCCCTTGCCGAAACCGCGTCGGCCGCCGCACAAGCCCGCTCCATGACGCATGACATCTTCGCGCATCTGCGCGCCCGCGTGGTGGAGGCCCTCGCCGCCCTGCTGCCCGACCTGCCCGCCGAGGCCCTCGCCCGCGTGACGGTGGAGCCCCCGCGCGAGGCGAGCCATGGCGACATGGCCACCAATGCCGCGCTGGTGGTGGCGAAGGCGGCCAAGCTTCCGCCGCCGAAGCTCGCGGCGGAGCTCGCCGCGCGCCTTGCCACCCTGCCCGAGGTGGCGGAGGCCGCACCGGCCGGCCCGGGCTTCGTCAACCTTCGGCTGCGCGAGGCCTATCTGCGCGCGCAGCTGCCGGTGATCCTGAACGCCGGCGAGGCCTATGGCGATGGTGCGCCCAAGCCCGGGCGCGTCAATGTCGAATACGTCTCGGCCAACCCCACCGGCCCCATGCATGTCGGCCATTGCCGGGGCGCCGTGGTGGGCGATGCGCTGGCCAATCTGCTCGCCAAGGCGGGGCACGACGTCACGCGCGAATACTACATCAACGATGCGGGCGCGCAGGTGCAGGCGCTCGCCTACGCCGCCTACTGGCGCTACCTCCAGGCGCTCGGCACCACCATGACGGAGGAGGAGTACGCCCAGCTCATCCCCGGCGGGCTGCAGTATCGCGGGGAGTATCTCATCCCCGTCGGCGAGGCGCTCAAGCACCGCCATGGCGACGCGCTGGCCGAGCGCGACACGCCCCATGGCCCAGGCATGGCCGGCCCCGACCGCTGGTTCGCCGAGGTGCGCGAGACCGCCGTGGCGATGATGATGCAGGCCATCCGCGAGGATCTCGCCGCGCTCGGCGTGCGCCACGACGTCTTCGTCAGCGAGGCCGCGCTGGTGGCCGAGGGGATGCTCGAGCGCGCCGAGGCGCAGCTCGCCGCGCAGGACCTGATCTACCGCGGCGTGCTGGAGCCGCCCAAGGGCAAGACGCCCGAGGACTGGGAACCGCGCGAGCAGACCCTGTTCCGCGCCACGCGCTTCGGCGACGAGGTGGACCGGCCGCTGCGCAAGTCCGACGGCAGCGGCACCTATTTCGCCAACGACATCGCCAACCACCTGGGCAAGCTCGCGCGCGGCTTCGATGCGCTGATCCATGTCTGGGGCGCGGATCACGGCGGCTACGTGAAGCGCATGCAGGCGGCGGTGGCCGCGCTCTCGGGCGGGCGCGTGCCGCTCGAGGTGGTGCTGACGCAGATCGTCCATGTGCTGAAGGACGGCCAGCCGGTGCGCATGTCCAAGCGCGCGGGCAGCTACATCACCCTGCGCGACCTGATCGAGGAGGTGGGGCGCGATGCGGTGCGCTTCACCATGCTGACGCGCAAGGCCGACGCGCAGATGGAGTTCGACCTCGACCTCGTGCTGCGCCAGACGCGCGACAACCCGGTGTTCTACGTGCAGTACGCCCACGCGCGCTGCCGCTCCGTGCTGCGCAAGGCGGGGGAGCCGGCACCGCAGGACCTTGCCCTCGCGCCGCTCGAGGCGCTGCACGATCCGGCGGAGCTCGCGCTCATCCGCCGCCTCTGCGCCTGGCCGCGCGTGGTGGAGACGGCCGCCGCGGCGCGGGAGCCGCACCGGGTGGCATTTTTTCTGCATGACCTCGCGGCCGATTTCCACCTATTGTGGAATCGCGGGGCGGAGGATTCGACCCTCCGCTTCATCCAGGAGGCCGACCCGGAGGGGACACGGGCGCGGCTGGCGTTGGTGGCGGCCACCGCCCTGGTGATCCGTTCCGGGCTTGGCGTGATGGGGGTCACGCCGGTCGAGGAGTTGAGATGAGCGAGACGACGCTGCCCTCCTGGCGGGTGCGCCCGCCCGAGAGGGCGCGGGCGGGATGGGGGATCCCGCCCAAGCTCTGGATGATCCTGGGCGGGCTGACCGGCTCGGTGGCGCTGGCGGCCCTGATCATCTGGGCGATGGGGCAGATGGGGCCGCGCGGGGTGCCGCTGATCGAGCCCGATCCGCGACCCTATCGGGTCCGTCCGGAAGGGGCGCCCGCCGCACCCGCGCCACCCCCCGAGATGATCCTGGACCGGCACGCCAGGCCCGAGCGGGTGGGCGAAGCGCGGCTGGCCCCCGGGCCCGAGCAGCCCCGGCCCGAGGCGATGCGTGCCCCGCCGGCCGCCGGGCCGGCTCCCGGTTCAGCCCAGCCCGGCCAGCCCACACCCGCCCAGCCTGCCGGCGGGCCGCCGCGCTCGCCCGGCGCGGCGCCCGCGGGGCAGGGCCCACGTCCGGCCGCGGCCCAGGGCCGCGCCACGATCCAGCTCGGCGCGCTGCGCAGCGAGGAGGCCGCCCGCCAGGAATGGGAGCGGCTGCGCACCCGTGTGCCGGAACTGGCCGGGCGCAGCCCGGTGATCAGCCGGGTCGAGCGCGAGGGCCAGCCCCCGCTGTGGCGCCTGCGGGTGGGCGGTCTCGCCGACCGCGAGGCGGCGCGCGCCCTGTGCGAGCAGGTGCGCGCCCGCGGCGGCGCCTGCGTGGTGGTGCCCGGGTAGCGGCGTGCGCGCGGCCATCATTGGCCTCTCCGGCCCCGCCCTGACGGCGGAAGAGGCGGGGCTGCTCGCCCGTTACCGCCCCCTCGGGGCCATCCTCTTCCGGCGCAACATCGCTTCGCCCGCCCAGCTGCGCGCCCTGACCGACGCGCTGCGCGGAATCCTGGGCGAGGAGGCGGCCCTTCTCGTGGACCAGGAGGGGGGGCGGGTGGCGCGGCTGGCGCCGCCGCATTGGCCCGAGTTCCCCTCCGCCGCCCGCTTCGAGCACGGCCCCGCCGAGGCCGCCCGCGCCAACGCCGAGGCCATCGGCCGGCTCTGCGCCGCCGAGGGCTTCGATGTGGTCTGCGCCCCCTGTCTCGATTTGCGCCTGTCCGGGGCCCATGCAGTGATCGGCGACCGCGCCTTCTCCGCCGATCCGGCCGAGGTGGCGCGGCTCGGCGCCGCCTGGGTGGCGGGGCTGCGCGCGGGCGGCGCGATCCCGGTGATCAAGCACATCCCCGGCCATGGCCGGGCGGAGCTCGACAGCCACGAGGCGCTGCCGGTGGTGGCGGAGGCGCCGGCGGTGCTGGAGGCCGACATCGCCCCCTTCCGCGCCCTGGCCGCGGCCGATCTCTGGGCGATGACGGCGCATATCCTCTATCCCGCCTGGGACGAGGCGCTCTGCGCCACCCTCTCGCCGCGCGTCATCGGGCGCGTGATCCGGGGCGAGATCGGCTTTCCGGGCTTCCTGATCTCGGATGACCTCGCCATGCGCGCCCTCTCGGGCGGGCTCGGCGCGCGGACGCGCGCGGCGCTGGCGGCGGGGTGCGACGCGGTGCTGCACTGTTCGGGCGTGGCGGCGGAGACGGCCGAGGTGCTGGAGGCCGCCCCCTTCCTCTCCCCAGGCGCCGAGGCGCGGCTCGCCGCCGCCCGCGCGGCCCTGCCGACCCATGCCTGACTGGCTGCCCGAGGCGGCGGCGGCGGTGCTGGCCGCCGTCATCGCCATCACCTTCCACGAGGCGGCGCACGGCTATGCCGCCCGCGCGCTGGGCGATCCCACGGCGGCCCTGCTCGGGCGCGTCTCGCTCAATCCGCTGCGCCATGTGGACCCTTTCGGCACGGTGCTGCTGCCGGCCATCCTGCTCGCCTCGCAGCTTCTCGCGACGGGGCGGGTGGATGTGCTGTTCGGCTGGGCCAAGCCCGTGCCGGTGGATGTGCGCCACTTCGCCAATCCGCGCACCGGCATGATGTGGGTGGCGGCGGCGGGGCCGGCGATGAATGCGGCGCTCGCGCTGATCGCCGCCTTCGCGCTGCACCCCGCGCTCTGGGCGGAGCCGCTTCTCTCGGCCGACTCGGCCGCCTTGCTCTATCGCTTCCTCGGTCTGTTCATCCTGGCGAATCTGGTGCTCGGCCTGTTCAACCTCATCCCGGTCCCGCCGCTCGATGGCGGTCGCATCCTGGTGGGGCTGCTGCCCTTCCGCGCCGCCATGGCCTGGGCGCGGCTCGAGCCCGTTGGGCTGTTCCTCGTGATCGGGGTGCTGTTCCTGCTGCCGCTGGCGGTGCCCGAGTTCCGCCCGATGGAGTGGTTCCTGCGCGAGTTGGTGCGCCCCGGCTTCGCGCTGGTACTGCGCGCCGCGGGGCACGACCTGCCGTGAGCGGGACCGCCGCCGAGGCCCTGCTGCTCGAGCTGGAGGGCTTCCAGGGCCCGCTCGACATGCTGCTCGAGCTCGCCCGCGCGCAGAAGGTGGATATCCGGCGGATCAGCATCCTCCAGCTCGTGGACCAGTATCTCGCGGTGATCGAGGGCGCGCGGCGCGTGCGGATCGAGCTTGCCGCCGAATGGCTGGTCATGGCCGCCTGGCTCGCCTGGCTCAAGTCCCGGCTGCTGCTGCCCGAGGAGGAGCGCGGGCCGGAGGAGGAGGACCCCCTTCTCGCGGCGCAGCGCCTGACCGAGCGCCTCGCCGAGCTCGAGCGCATGCGCGCGGCGGCCGAGTGGCTCTCCCGCCGCGCCCAGCTCGGGCACGAGACCTTCGCCCGGGGCGCGCCCGAAACGCTCACGGTGCAGGACCGGTCCGGGCTGGTGGCCGATCTCGCCGGGCTGCTGCGCGCCTATGCCGAGGCGCGGCGGCGGGCCGTGGCTGAGCGGCCTTTCACGCCGAAGCCGCGCCGGCTGTGGTCGGCGGCCGAGGCGCTGGCCCGGCTCAAGGCGCTGATCGGCACCGCGGGGCCGGGCTGGTCCACCCTTTCGGCCTTCCTGCCCGAGGGGCTGCCCACGCCGCTCGATCGCCGGGCAGCGCTGGCCAGCACCCTCGTCGCCGCGCTGGAGGCGGCGCGGGGCGGGGCCATCGAACTCAAGCAGGACGCGCCCTTCGCGCCCATCTTTATCAAGCCGGGAATAGGGGAGCTGCCGCATGTCGCCTGAGGAGAGCCCGGACTTCGCCCGCGCCCTGCGCATCGCCGAGGCGCTGATCTTCGCCTCCGACCGCCCCGTGCCGGCGGCGCGGGTGCAGATGGCGTTGCCCGCCGGAGTGGACGCCCAGGCGGTGTTGACCGCCCTCGCCGCCCGGACGGCCGGGCGCGCGGTGGAGCTCGTGGAGGTGGCGGGCGGCTTCGCCTTCCGCACCGCGCTCGATCTCGCCCCGGCCATCACCCGGGTGGTGGAGACGCCGCGTCGGCTGCCCAAGGCGGCGATGGAGGCGCTCTCCATCATCGCCTACCACCAGCCTGTCACGCGCGCGGAGATCGAGGAGATCCGCGGCGCGAGCCTCGCCCAGACCACGCTCGAGACCCTGCTGGAGGCGGGGCTCATCGCGCCCCGTGGCCGGCGCGAATCCCCGGGCCGCCCCACCCTGTGGGGCACCACGGCGAGGTTCCTCGACCAGTTCGGGCTGAAATCCCTGAAGGATCTGCCGCGCAAGGAGGAGTTGGTGTCGAGCGAGATCGCCGCCGCGCCGGTCGGCGGCGAACGCGACGGCGCGCCACCGATGATCCCGGACGGCGCCCGGGCGGCCTGAGGCGCGCGTGCAGCGGGCGAGCGTGGCGCGCATGGCCCTGGGGAGGGCCTTGCCCTCCCCAGACCCTTCCCACCAAGGGCCGGAAGGCCCTTGGAAGCCGGAACCGGGTCGGGTTGGGCGGGAGGGGCCCGTGCGCGCGCAGGACTCGGCGAGGGCGTCGGCCCCTTCCACCAAACCCGACTCGACTCCCGAGGTCCAGGAGCCCACCGGCTCCTGGCGGGGAGAGGTCCGAAGAGGGGCGGCGCCCCTCTCCCCCGGCCATCCGCGCCGCCCCCGGCCCGTCGCAGGCGCGCCTCATGGCGGCCGGGGCGGCCGGCCGTGAGCCTGGTGCTGCGCGACATCCGCCACCGCTATGGCGCGCGCGAGGTTCTGCGCGGCGTCTCGCTGGAGGTGGCCGCGGGCGAGATCGTCTGTCTGCTCGGCCCCTCGGGCGATGGCAAGACCACATTGCTGCGCCTCGTGGCCGGGCTCGAGCGGCTGCAGCAGGGCGAGATTTCGCTGGGTGGCCGGGTGCTCGCCGGGCCGGGGGTCGAGGTGCCGCCCGAGGGGCGCAATGTCGGCTTCGTCTTCCAGGACTATGCGCTGTTCCCGCACCTGACGGTGGCGGACAACGTCGCCTTCGGCCTGCGCCGCGTGCCGCGCGGGGACCGTGCCTGGCGGGTGGCCGAGGCGCTGGCGCGCGTGGGCCTCGAGGCCTATGCCAACGCCTGGCCGCACCAGCTCTCGGGCGGGCAGCAGCAGCGCGTGGCACTGGCCCGCGCCCTCGCCCCGCGCCCCGACGCGCTGCTGCTGGACGAGGCCTTCGCCAGCCTCGACGCGCGGCTGCGCGAGCAGGTCCGCGACGACACGCTGCATGTGCTCCAGCAGTCCGGGATTCCCGCCCTCATCGTCACCCATGACGCGGAGGAGGCGATGTTCATGGCCGACCGCATCGCGCTGATGCGCGAGGGGCGGATCGTGCAGCTCGGCACGCCGGAGGATCTCTATCTGAACCCGGCGACACCCTTCGTCGCCACCTTTCTCGGCGAGGTGAACCGGCTGCCCGCGCGCATCCGCGGCGGCGAGGCGCAGACGGTGATCGGCGCCGCCCCGGGGCGCGGACTGCCCGAGGGAAGCGCGGCCGAGCTGCTGCTGCGCCCCGAAGGGCTGCGCGTGCTGCCGGCGGGCACGCCGGGCGCCACGCGCGCCGAGGTGGAGGCCTGCCGGCTGCTCGGCGCCACCACCCTCGTGCACATGGCGGTGGAGGACGGGGAGGGGGGGGTGCTGCACCTCCATGCCCGGCTCCCGCCCGGCGCGGCGCTGGCCCGCGGGCAGGTCGTGGGGGTGGCGCTCGATCCCGCCCGTGCCTTCGCCTTCCCCGCGGGGGGGGCGGAGGGGTGACTCCCGCCCGCCTCCACACCAAGTAACCTCTCCGCCGCATTGGCGCGGCGGCCCGCCCCTGGTATCGGGGGGCGAGGTTTTCCGCTCCGGGGATGGAATGCTCGATCTCGCCTGGTCAGAGATCCTGCTGATCATCGTGGTGGCGCTGGTGGTGATCGGGCCAAAGGATCTGCCCGGCGCCATCCGCGGCATCGCCGACGTGATCAAGAAGGGCAAGCAGCAGCTGGCGCAGTTCCAGCAGCAGGCGGATGAGCTCGTCCGCGAGGCGAAGCTCGACGAAGTGCGCAACCAGATCGCCGAGGTGAAGGGCGCCATCAACGAGATCCGCAGCTTCGACCTGAAGGGCGAGATCCGCAGGGCGGTGGATGCGGACGGCACCCTGACCAAGGCCTTCAATGAGGATCCGCTGAGGGATCTGGGCGCCGCGAGCCCGCCCGCCTGGACACCCCCGCCCACGGCGCGCGACGTGCCCGACGCGCCGGCGATGATCCCGCCGCAGACGATGGCGCCCTACAGGCCGCCCGAGCCGCCGCCCGTCCCGGCGCCGGCCTTCGTTCCGCCCTCCACGCCGGCTCCGGCGGGGCTCGCGCCCGAACCCGCGCCGCCGGCCGCCTCCGGCCCCGCCCCATCGGCCGATGCGGGGCCTGCAACCGCGTCCGCCGCGCCGCCCGTCGCGGATGCCCCAGCGCCGGCCTCCGCGCCGGCCAAGACCGCCTGAGGCCCGATCGTGTCCAACACCGCGCGCGACGACGACCCGATCGACGACAAGCCCATGCCGCTCATCGAGCACCTGATGGAGCTGCGCCAGCGGCTCCTCTGGTCCGTGGGCACCTTCGCGGTGATGTTCGGCGTGTGCTACTATTTCTCGGCGCAGATCTACGGCTTCCTCGCCGCGCCGCTGGCCGACATCCTGATGGCCCAGGGGGGCGGGGACCGGCGCATGATCTTCACGGCCCTCTACGAGGCCTTCTTCACCTACCTGAAGGTGGCCTTCTTCGGGGCTGTGTTCTTCAGCTTCCCGATGTGGGCCACCCAGGCCTGGCTGTTCATCGCCCCCGGCCTCTACCGCAGCGAGAAGCGGGCGATCATGCCCTTCCTCATCGCCTCGCCCGTGCTGTTCCTCTTCGGCGCGGCGCTCGCCTACTACTTCATCTTCCCGCTGGCCTGGCACTTCTTCATCAGCTTCGAGACGCCGACCGGCGGCGGCACCGTGCCCATCCAGCTCGAGGCGAAGGTGAGCGAGTATCTCTCGCTGGTCATGCACATGATCCTCGCCTTCGGGCTTGCCTTCCAGATGCCGGTGGCGCTGGTGCTCCTCTGCCGCGTCGGCATCCTGAGCGTGGAGACGCTGAAGAAGGGGCGGCGCTACGCCATCGTGGGCATGTTCGTGCTGGCGGCCATCATCACGCCGCCCGACGTGATCAGCCAGGTGGGTTTGGCGCTGCCGCTGATCCTGCTCTACGAGATCTCGATCCTCTTCGCCTCCTGGATCACGCCGCGGCCGCCCAAGCCTGGCAACGCCTGACGCGCCGCGCCCTTCTGGTGGACTGAGCCATGCACGACATCCGCAAGGTGCGGGAGAACCCCGAGGCCTTCGACGCGGCCCTGGCCCGGCGCGGGCTGCCGCCGCAGGCCGCGGCGCTGATCGCGCTCGACGAGGCGCGGCGCGAGGCGATCGCCGCCACCGAGGCCGCGCTCGCCCGGCGCAACGCGCTCTCGAAGGAGATCGGGGCGGCGATGAAGCGCGGCGATGCGGCCGAGGCCGAACGCCTCAAGGCCGAGGTCGCCGCGGCCATGGCGGCGGCCGAGAGCGTCGATCCCGCGGCGCGGACCGCCGCGCTCGAGGACGCGCTGTCGCGCCTGCCCAACACCCTCGACGCCGAGGTGCCCGACGGCGCGGACGAGACCGGCAACCGCGTCCTCCACAGCCATGGAACCCCGCGCGACATCCCCGGCGCGAAGCAGCATTTCGAGCTCGGCGAGGCGCTCGGGCTGATGGATTTCGAGCGGGCGGCGAAGCTCTCCGGCAGCCGCTTCGTGGTGCTCAAGGGCGCGCTGGCGCGGCTCGAACGCGCGCTCGGGCAGTGGATGCTCTCGGTGCACACCGAGCGGAACGGCTATACCGAGGTCAGCCCGCCGCTGCTGGTCAACGCGGCGACGCTCTACGGCACCGGGCAGCTGCCCAAGTTCGGCGAGGACCTCTTCCGCGCCGGCGATCACTACCTGATCCCGACCGCCGAGGTGCCGCTGACCAACCTCGTCGCGGACTCCATCATCCCCGAGCCGGAAGAGCCGTTGCGCTTCGCCGCGCTCACCCCCTGCTTCCGCAGCGAGGCGGGCGCGGCCGGGCGCGACACGCGCGGCATGCTGCGCCAGCACCAGTTCATGAAGGCGGAGCTCGTCTCCCTCTGCACGCCGGAGCAGAGCGACGCCGAGCACGAGCGCATGACGCGCTGCGCCGAGGGCATCCTCACCGCGCTCGGCCTCGCCTGGCGGCGGGTCTTCCTCTGCGCCGGGGATACGGGCTTCGGCGCGGCGCGGACTTACGATCTCGAGGTGTGGCTGCCGGGGGCGCGCGCCTGGCGGGAGATCTCCTCCTGCTCCAACTGCCGGGACTTCCAGGCGCGGCGCATGAAGGCGCGCTTCCGGCGGGGGAAGGAGAACCTGTTCCTGCACACGCTGAACGGCTCGGGCGTGGCGGTGGGCCGCGCGCTGATCGCGGTGATGGAGACCTATCAGCAGCCCGACGGCGGCATCGAGATCCCGCAGGTGCTGCGGCCCTGGATGGGCGGGATGGAGCGCATCACGCCGGCAGCCTGAGCCGCGCGCGCAGCCCGCCCATCGGGCTCTGCTCGAGCAGCAGCTCGCCGCCATGGGCGCGCAGGATGTCGTGCGCGATGGCGAGGCCGAGCCCCGTGCCGCTGGGCGAACCGGTGTGGAAGGGCTTCAGCGCCTCGGCGCGCTCGGCCTCGGGAATGCCGGGGCCGTCATCGTCCACCACCACCTCGGCGAAGCCCGGCGCCTCCCCGCCGGGCGGGCGCACCGCGACGGCGATGCGCCCCGCGTGGCGGCGGGCGTTGTCGAGCAGATTGGCGAGCGCCCGGCCCAGGGCATCGGCGCGCAGGCGCAGCGGCAGCGTCTCGGGCGCCTCCACCTCCACCGCCGCGCCGGCGCGCCGCGCCTTGGCGGCCGCCTCGCGCACCAGGGCGGCGAGGTCGGCCTCGCGGGCGGGTTCCGTCCCCTCGCCGCGGGCGAAGGCGAGGTAGGCGTCGATCAGCCGCTCCATCTCCTCCACGTCCTGGGTGAGGGCGGCGATGTCGGCCTCGGTCTCGGGCGTGCGGGGCAGCATGGCGAGGCCGAGCCGCAGGCGCGTCAGCGGCGTGCGCAGGTCGTGGCTGACCCCGGCCAGCATGGTGGTGCGCTGGGCGACGAAGCGGATGATGCGCTCGCGCATGGCGTTGAAGGCGAGCGCCGCCTGGCGCACCTCGCGCGCGCCCTCGGGCTTGATGGGCCCCCCGTCGCGGCCGAGGCCGAAGGCCTCGCTCGCGGCGGCCAGGCGGCGGATGGCCCGCACCTGGTTCTTCATGAACAGCGCGGCCACCAGGGCGAGCAGCAGCGCGGTGCCGACCAGCCACACCATGAAGACGTAGAGGGTGCTGGTGATCAGCCGGCGGCGCGGGGCCTCCACATGCAGCACGCCGCCCGGAAGCTGCACGCGGATCACGATGGCGGCCGGATCGCTCAGCCAGTCCGCATCGAAGGGCAGGGCGAGGCGCTCGCGCAGCGCGGCCTGCAGGTCGCCCTCCAGCGGCAGAAGGGGGGACCAGGCGGGGCGTTCGGGCACCGGGCCGAGCTGGCCGCCCTCCTCGTAGCTGAGGGCGAGGCCGAGGCGCCACTGCCCCTCGCGCATCATGCGCGCGCGCTGCTCGGGCGTGACCTCCTCGATGAAGCTCGCGACGAAGCCGATGTCGCCGGCCAGGGCGCCAGTGAGGCGCCGCGAGATGACGTCGAGCTGCCCGCCGTAGAAGAGCTGCAGCGCCACCGCCTGCAGCAGCACCATGGGCAGCAGCAGGATGATGAGGGTGCGCGCGAGCAGCCCGCGCGGCAGCAGGGTGGAGATACGTCGCGCGAGGGACTTGTCGGGGCGCATGCGCCGCCGCCCTCAGCCACCGGGCCCGGCGAGGCCGCGCCCCGCGCGGCAATCACGGCCCCGGGCGCAGCACATAGCCCCGGTGACGGACGGTGTGGAGGAAGCGCGGTTCGCGCGGGTCGGCCTCGATCTTGCGGCGCAGCCGCGTCACCTGCACGTCCACGCTGCGTTCGCCGGCCTCGGGCGTGCCGAGGGCCGCGGCGATCTCCTCGCGCGAGAGCACCTCGCCCGCCCGGCGGGCGAGCGCGACCAGCAGCGCCGCCTCGCCCCCCGTCAGGCGCTGCACGCCCTCGGGCCCGTGCAGCTCGTTCCGTGCGGGGTCGTACCAGCGCGTGCCGAGCTGGATGGGGCCGAGGGGGGCTGCAGCGGGCGCGGCGGCGGGCTGGGCGCGCTTGAGGATGGTGCGGATGCGCAGCGCCAGCTCGCGCGGGTCGAAGGGCTTGGCGAGGTAGTCGTCGGCGCCGTGCTCGAAGCCCGCCACGCGGTCATCGGGGTCGCCGCGCGCGGTGAGCATCAGAACCGGCGTGTCGTTGCCCGCCCGGCGCAGGGACTCGACGAATTCGAGCCCGCTCTCGCCCGGCATCATCACGTCCACCACCAGGAGGTCGAAGGCCATGGCGGCGAGCGCGGCGCGGGCCGAGGGGCCGTCGGCGGCGACGGCGACGCGGTGCCCCTGCTCCGCGAGGAAGCGCTGCAAGAGGCCGCGCAGCCGCGCGTCATCGTCCACCACCAGGATGTCGGCCGCGGTCTCGGGCATGGTCAGGCGGTCTTCCTCTCCAGCGTGCGGGGGCTGAAGGCGGGGGTGGTGGTGCGGCCGGGGGCGGCCTGGCGCTCCAGCGCCTCGAACTGGGCGCGCGCCTCCTCGCCCATCAGGCCGCGCATGACGCGGCGGAAGCCCTCCACCGCCTCTGGCCCGGCCTCGCGATAGGCGCGCAACACCCACTCGCGCTGCGCCTCGAAGAGGCGACGCTCCAGCGCCTCGCCCTTCTCGGTCAGGCGCAGCAGGCGCTGGCGCTTGTCCTTGAGGCCGGGATCCTGGCGCACATAGCCCTCCTCGATCAGCGGCTGCAGCACCCGCCCCAGGGACTGTTTGGTGATGCCGAGAATGGCGAGCAGATCCCCCACTTTCATCCCCGGGGCGCGGCCGACGAAATGGAGCACGCGATGATGCGCCCGGCCCATGCCGAGCTCGGCGAGGAGGCGGTCGGCCCCCGCGGTGAAGTCGCGATAGCCGAAATAGAGCAGGTCCTGGGCGAGACGGAGCTCCTCCTCGCGCAGGAAGAGGAGGCTGCGCGCGGGGCCGCTCTCGCGCGGGCGCTCCGGTTCCGGCCGTTGCGGCATGGCTGCCATGCTCCGATTTTCGGTCAGCTTCATTGACACAATTTTCCCGCCCCTTCTAGAAGGCGCTGGCAAACGCAAGGATCATGCGTCAGGCGAACCACCCGGGTTGCGAACGGAACGCCCCTTCGGGTGCGGACGCAAGCCTGTGATCCGACCTGGAGGAATCGCTGTGGCCCTTGTTCCCTTCGACGACCGCGACGGCTTCATCTGGTGGGACGGCGCCTTCCGCCCCTGGCGCGAGGCGAATCTGCACGTCCTCTCGCACGGGCTTCATTATGCCAGCGCGGTGTTCGAGGGCGAGCGCGCCTATGGCGGGCGCATCTTCAAGCTGCGTGCGCACACGGAGCGGCTGATCGCCTCGGGCCGGATTCTCGGCTTCGAGATTCCCTGGACGGCCGAGGAGATCGACGCCGCCTGCAACGAGACGCTGGCGAGGAACGGCCTCTCCGACGCCTATGTGCGGCCCATCGCCTGGCGCGGGGCGGAGGAGATGGGGGTCGCGGCGAAGAACACGCGCATCCACCTCGCCATCGCCGTCTGGGAATGGGGCGCCTATTTCGGCGTGGAGCAGCGCATGAAGGGCGTGCACCTCGCCCTGGCGAAGTGGCGCCGCCCGCACCCGGAGACGGCGCCCACCGCCTCCAAGGCCGCGGGCCTCTACATGATAGGCACCCTCGCCAAGCACGCGGCGATGGACGAAGGGGCGGACGACGCCATGATGCTCGACTGGAAGGGCGATGTGGCCGAGGCCACCGGCGCCAACGCCTTCTTCGTCTTCGACGGCGAGGTGCACACGCCCGTCCCCTCCTGCTTCCTTGACGGCATCACGCGGCGCACGGTCATGGACCTCGCGCGCAAGCGGCAGATGAAGGTGGTGGAGCGCGTGATCCGCCCCGAGGAGATGGCGCGCGCGAGCGAGGTCTTCCTCGCCGGCACCGCGGCCGAGGTGACGCCTGTGCGGCGCATCGGCGATCACCACTACACGCCGGGCACGATCACCGAGACGCTGATGCGCGACTACGACGCGCTGGTGAACGGGCGCGCCTGAGCGCACCCGTCGCGCGCGCCCCCTCGCCGCTTGACGCGCCGCGCTCCGGCCTTGAAACCATGCGGCGGGGCGAAGGGCTCCGCCATCTCGGGGGCAGGCGGCATGCGGCGGCGTCGCGCGGCGCGGGCAGGGCAGGGGCGATGATCGGCGCGCTGCTGCGCCGCCTCCGCCGCCCCGCCCCGCCGAGCGGGAGGCTGCTCGGCGACCGCGCGCGCGACGCGGGGCGCTGGGAGGAGGCGGCGACGCATTACCGCCGCCACCTCGAGACCCATCCGGCCGATGCGCCGATCTGGGTCCAGCTCGGCCATGCCGAGAAGGAGGCGGGGCGGCTCGAGGCCGCCGAGGCCGCCTATCGCGAGGCCATGGCGCTCGCCCCGCGCGATCATGACCCGCCCCTGCATCTTGGGCATGTGCTGAAGCTCATGGGCCGGCTCGAGGAGGCGGTGCTTGCCTACCAGCTCTCGGCCGAGCTCGCCCCCGTCAACCACGCCGCCGAGGAGCTGCGCGCCCTGCTGCCGGCGGGCGCCCTGCCGCCGCCCGTCATCGCGCCGCGCCCGGCCGCCCCCGCGGGCGAGACGCCCGACCTCGCCGCCCTGCGCGCCGCCGCCGAAGCGAGCCCCGACGATCCCGCCGCCTGGCGCGCGCTGGCCGAGGCGCGGCTCGCCGCGCATGACCGCGCGGGGGCGCGCGAGGCGGCCGGGCGCGCCTTCGCCCTCGCGCCGGACCGCCGGCACTGGCAGCTCCTGCGCCGCATCGCCGGCGCCGCGCCGGAGGAGGGTGCGCCCGGCGGCCCCGACCTCTACGACGTGACCGACCTGCTGAACCTCCTGCAGGAGACGGGGCGCGCCACCGGCATCCAGCGCGTGCAGCTCGGCCTCGCCGAGGGCATCCTGAACGACGCAGAGGCCGCCTCGCGCGCGCGCTTCGTCTTCCTCGCCGAGCGCATGGGCCCGCTCTGGACCCTCGACCCGGCCGATCTGCGCGCCCTGATCCGCTACTGCCTCGCCGAGCGGCACGACATCGAGCGCGCGCGCCAGCTCGTCGCCCAGGCCATGGACCGCGCCCGGCCCACCCATCTGCCCAGCGCGCGGCGCTTCCTCATCCTCGGCGCCTTCTGGTTCTGGGCCGGGGCGCCGGCGGCGCTGGCGCGGCTGCGCGCGGCGGGGATCCGCATCGGCGTGCTGGTCTATGACCTGATCCCCCTCACCCACCCCGAATACACGAGCGAGGGCACGGTGCGCGCCTATCGCCAGGGCCTCGCCGAGGGCGCGCGGCTGTGGGATTTCGCGCTCACCATCAGCGCCTGGACGGCGCGGGAGCTGGCCTCCGCCCTGGCCGCGCAGGGCGCGCCCGCCCTGCCCATCCGCCCCGTGCCGCTGGCGCACCGCATGAATGCCGGCGCGCCCCCGGGGCCGGAGGAGTGGCCGGCGCGCCTCGCCGACCTGCGCGGGCGGGAGTTCGTGCTCTGCGTCGGCACCATCGAGGCGCGCAAGAACCACCTCGCCCTGTTCCAGGCCTGGCGGCTGCTCCTCGCCGAGGGCTTCTCCCCGCCGCCGCTGGTGCTGGTGGGCCGCCCCGGCTGGCGGGTGGACGACCTGATGGCGCAGCTCGAGGCCACGCGCTTCCTCGGCGGCCGCATCCGCCTCCTGCACGGCGTCTCGGATCCGGAGCTGGAGGCGCTCTACCGCGCCTGCCTGTTCACCGTCTTCCCCTCCTTCACCGAGGGCTGGGGGCTGCCGGTGGGCGAGGCGCTGGCGCTCGGCAAGGTGGTGCTGGCCAGCCAGGAGGGCGCGACGCCCGAGGCCGGGGCGGGCTTCGCCCTGCCGATCGACCCCTACAACCCGCGCGGCATCGCCGCCGACATCCGCCGCCTCTGCACCGACCGCGCGGCGCTGGCGGCGGCCGAGGCGCGCATCCGCGAGGGGTTCCGCCCGCGCGGCTGGCCCGAGGTGGCGGCGGATTTCCTGGCCAGGGTGGATGAGCTCTCCGCCCTGCCGCCGCCGCAGCGCGAGCCCGCCCTCCCCCCCGCCCTCGCGCCCGGCGCGCGCATCGGGCTGGAGGCGGAGGAGGACTGGGCGGCGGCCGGCCTGCTGGGGGCGGGCTTCGAGGCGCCGGGCCCGGGCGGGGCGGCGCTGGTCGGCCCTGCTGGGGCGCTGACGCTGCGCCTCGCCGAACCGGCCACGGTGCTGCTGCGGCTCGCCGCCCGCCCCTGGGCGGAGATGAACCGGGTGGGGCTCTTCGCCGGCGCGGCGCCGCCGCGCTGGTTCGGCCTGATGCCGGGGCAGGAGGTGCTGGCCGCCATCGCCCTGCCGGCGGGCGAGACGCGGCTCGGCCTCGTCGTGGAGGGGCCGCTCGCCGCGCCCCGGGGCGAGGATCCGCGCCCCATCCGCGTCGCGCTGAAGGAGGTGGCGGCCGCGCCGCCGCCGGGCGGCACGGTGGCGCCGCGCGTGCCGGTGGTGTTCGCCGCCCGCGCCGAGGGGCCGGGCTGGGCCGCGCTGCTGGCCGAGGGCTGGGACCTCGCCGCCGATTCCGCCGGGGTCGAGCCCATGGCGCCCGCTCCCGTGATCCGCTTCCGCGCGGAGGGGCTCGGCGCGGGCGAGGCGCTGCGCGCCGTGCTTCACCTCGCGCCCCGCCCCGGCGCGACGGGGCGGCTTCGCCACCCGGGCGGGGAGACGCCGCTGCCGCCGGGCGGGCGGCCTTTCGCCCTGCCGCTCGCTCTCACCACCGGCGAGGGCGGGGTGGTGGAGATCGCGCTCGCCATGGCGGGGGGCGGCGTGCCGCCCCTGCGGCTGGCCGCCCTGCACTGGGCGGCGGAGGACGACCTGCCCGGCCGGATCGCCCTGCTCGAGGCCATGGCCGGGGTCGAGCCGGCAGCCGGGCCGGAGGCAGGCGGGCTTGCGGCGCTGGAGGCCCGGCTCTCTGCCCTGGCCGCCGCGGCGCAGCCGCCGCCCGGGGGCGAGTCGGGACGGGCGCTGCGCCTGCTCTCCGCCCTGCGGCGGGGCTAGATCGCGCCCCGATGCGCGTGCTGCTCGACATGCAGGGGGCGCAGGGCGCCTCGGCCCGGGCCGGGGTGGGGCGCTATGTGCTCGACCTCGCCCGCGCCATGGCCCGCGCCCGCGGCCGGCACGAGTTGCTGCTGCTGGTCAACGACACGCTGACCGACACGGCCGGCCGCATCGCCGAGGAGTTCGCCCCCCTGCTGGGCGAGGCCGCGATCCGCCGCTTCGCCGTGCCCGAGGGGGCGGTGGCGGGGCGCGCGCCGCTCTCGGCCCTGCGCCGCGCCGCCGAGCTCATCCGCGCCGAGGCGGTCTGCGAGGCGCGCGTGGACCTGCTGCTGCTCGGCTCGTTGTTCGAGGGCTGGCGCGACGAGGCGGTGGTGACCTGGCCCGAGGAGGTCGAGCGGGTGGCCACCGCGGCCGTGCTGCACGACCTCATCCCCCTCTCGCTGCGCGCCCTCTACCTGGATGGCGCCTGGGGCGAGGGCGGGCTGCTGCCCTGGTACATGCGCGGCCTCGACGAGGCCGCCGCCGCGGGGCTGCTGCTCTGCAACTCGGAGGCGACGCGGGCGGAGGCGCTCGCCCATCTCGCCACGCCGCGCGAGCGGCTGGCGGTGATCGGGGCGGGGGTGAACCCGGATTTCGCGCCCCCCGCCCGGCCGGACCCCGCCCTGCCGGCGCGCTACGGGCTTCCGCCCGGCTATGTGCTGGCGCTCGGCATGGGCGACCTGCGCAAGAACGAGGCGGTGCTGCTCGACGCCTATGCCGCGCTGCCCGCGGCGCTGCGCGCGCGCCATCCGCTCGCCATCGGCCATGTGAACCCGCCGGCGCTGGCCGCCGCCATCGCCGCGCGCGGCCTCTCGGCGCGCGAGGCGGTGGTGCTGCCGCATGTGCCCGAGGCCGATCTGCCCGGGCTCTATGCCGCCGCCGCGCTCTTCGTCTTTCCCTCCCTCGCCGAGGGCTTCGGCCTGCCGGCGGTGGAGGCCATGGCCTGCGGCGCGCCGGTGATCGCGAGCGACCGCCCCGCTTTGCCCGAGGTGATCGGCCGCGCCGATGCGCTCTTCGACCCGACCGACGCCCAGGGCCTCTGCCGGCTGATGGAGAGGCTGCTGGGCGACCCCGCGCGGCGGGCCGATCTCGCCGCCTATGGCCGGCGGCGGGCGCGCGACTTCTCCTGGGACGGGGTGGCGGCGCGGGCCTGGCGCGCGCTGGAGGAGCGCGCGCCCCAGGGCGTGCCCTGGCGGCCCCGGCCCCGGCCGCGGCTGGCGCTCGTCGCGCCGCTCCCGCCCGCGCCCACCGGGGTGGCGGACTACACGGCCGAACTCGCCCTCGCGCTGCGGCCGCACTACGCCATCACCCTCGTCTCGGCCGCGCCGCCCGAGGGCGCGCTGGCCGGCCGGCTGCCCTGGATGGAGGAGGCGGCCTTCGCGCGCGAGGGCGGGCGCTTCGAGCGGGTGCTCTACCAGATCGGCAACAACCCGCTGCACGCCGCGGCGCTGACGCGGCTTCTGCCCCGCCAGCCCGGGGTGGTGACGCTGCACGACCCGGCGCTGACCGATCTGCGCCACTGGCTGCTGACCGACCGCGCGGCGCGCGAGCGCGCCCTGCCCGAGCGGGTGGAGGAGGAGGGCTACCCCGCCGCGCTGGCGGGGCGGATGGGCATGGGCAGCGCCGGGGTTCTGGCCGAGGCGGCCATGGTCATCGTCCATTCCGAGCACGCCCGGGCGCGGCTCGAGGCCGAATACGGCCCCGCGGCCACCGCCCATGTGCGGGTGGTGCCGCATCTGCGCGCCCCCCTCGACCTGCCGAGCCGCGCCGCGGCCCGCGCCGCGCTGGGCCTGCCGGAGGAGGCGGAGATCGTCGCCGCCTTCGGCCTGGTCACGCCCCGCAAGGCGCCCCTCCTCCTGCTCGCCGCCTTCGCCGGGATCGCGGCCCAGTGGCCGCGGGCGAACCTCGTGTATGTGGGGGGGGCGGAGGAGGGGCTGGAGCGCGCCGTCGCCGCCGAGGCGGAAAGGCTCGGCCTCGGCGAGCGCGTGCGCGTGACCGGCCGGCTGCCGGTCGAAAGCTACCGGTGCTGGCTGGCGGCGAGCGACCTTGCCGTGCAGCTGCGCAGCGGCAGCACGGGCGAGACCTCGGGCGCGGTGAAGGACGCGCTGGCCGCCGGGCTGCCCACCCTGGTCAACGCCCATGGCGCGATGGCCGAACTCCCCGCGCATGTCTGCCGCCGCCTGCCCGACGCCCCCAGCCCGGAGGAGCTCGGCGCCGCGCTTGCCGCGCTGCTGGCCGATGCGCCGGCGCGCGAGGCGCTGGGTGCCGCCGCCGCCGCCTGGGCGCGGGAGGCGCTCGCGCCCGAGACCATCGGCGCGCGGGTGCGCCACGTCATCGAGGAGGCCTATGGCACCGGGCCGCTGGCCGGGGTGCTTTCCTTCGCGCGGCGGGCGGCGCTGCTGCCGCTCGCGCCGGAGGAGGAGGCGCGGCTCGGCGAGGCCCTGGCCGCGAGCTGGCCGCGCCCGCGCGGACCCAGGCTCTGGCTGGACACGGGCGCCCCCGGCTTCGCCGCCGGCATCGAGGAGATGCTGCGCCTGGGCGTGCCGGGTTTCCGGCCCGAGCCGGCGCGGCTGGAGGCGGGCGTGCTGCGCACCCACCATGGCTGGGCCTGGGCGCGGCTGCGCCTGCCGGGCCCGCCGCCGCCGGAGGCCAAGGCGGTGCTGCTGCCCGGCGATGCGCTGCTCAGCGCCGCCCCGGAGGCCGAGGCGCTGGCCCGTGGGCGGGGCGTGCGCTGGCTGCCGCCGCCCGAGGCGGTGGGCGGGGCCGCCCAGCGCGCCCGGGTGATCGCGCGGCTCGCCTTCGGCGGCTGAGGCGGGCGCCATGACATGCCGCCCCTTCGCCCATGCCCGGCGGGCAAGCGGCGGCGCGGCAAGACACAGCCACAGCGGCGGCCGCGCCGCCTTCCCCTGATACCAAGCGCAGGAAGTCCCAACCCTGCGGCCCGGAGGACCGAGGCCGCGGATGCGGCCCGCGGCCTGTGCGGTGACGCCAAGGCGGCCGGATGGGCCGCCGCCCGGCGACCGAGGCGCGCGAAGGCGACACCGGCGCGCGTGTGGTATGAGTCCAGAGACAGCGGCCGCCGGGTTGAGCCCGCGCCTCAGGGCCCGGGCTGGATGGTGATGCGCCCCACAGCCTGCCGCGCCATGAAACTCGGGCGATACATGTCCACCACCTCCGCGCCGGGCAGCTCGAAGCGCCCGGCGGTCACGACACGGATGCGCGCGGCGAAGCGCGCCTCGCGTCGCTCGTCGGAAAAGGTGACGGCGATGGCGAAGCGGTCGTCGAGCGCGGGCTGCGCATCGGCCTCGGAGAGTTCGCCCAGGCCCGGGAAGCCCGGCACCGGCCCGGCCGGGTAGCGGGCCACGATCTCCCAGCCCGCCGGGAGGCCCTGGGTCACCATCGCCATGTGGCGCTGCCCCGTCTCGGCCCTCGCATCCAGCACCAGCACGAACTGCTGGCCGACGCGCAGCGCATCGAGGTTCAGCGGCAAGCCGTTCAGATCCACGAAACGGCGGCGGATGGTCATGTGCTGGCGCGCCGCGGGCGGGGCGTCGCGCGGGATTCCCTGCACGGCGACCTGCACCGGAAGCGGCGCCTCGCCCAGGTTGCGCAGCACGCCGCCGGCCGTCACCTCGACGCTGCGCCCGGGCACGGTCCGGCCATCGAGGGCGGCGCGGATGGGCCGTCCGTCCCGACCCAGCGTGGCGGCGGCGAGCACCGCCCAGGCCTGCTCCTGGGTCGAGGCGCGGGCGGGCGTGAACTCCGGCCCCGGCAGCCGGGCCAGCGCCGCCTGCTGCTGCGCGGCCGGCAGCCCCGCCTCGCGCGCCAGCACCAGCAGCGCCAGCGCGTCGCGCGCCGCGCTGCCGTAATCGGCGAGCCAGTCGCGTCGGGCGGGGTCGGCCAGCGCGGCGGCGAAGGCGCGCTCGGCCCGCTCCATGTCGCCGGCGCGGGCGAAGCTGGCGGCGAGCTGGGCGCGCGCGAGCGGGGTGGGAAGCCGCTCGAGCTGCTCGAGGAGGCGGCGCGCCGCGCCCAGGCGGTGCCGCCCGGCCAGGGAGAGCGCGTTCAACCATGCCGCATGGGCGGCGAACTCCTCCGGCCGTTCCGGGCCTTCCTCGTCGAGCGCCGCGGAGAGATGGGCGAGGGCGGCCTCGAGCGCCGCCTGCGGCACGGCGGCCCCGGCGGCGCGGGCGCGCAGCAGCGCCTCCACGGCATGGGCGGAGGTCCAGGCCTCGCGCTCGCCCTGTGCGGACCAGAGGCCGAAGCTGCCGTCGAAGCGCTGTCGGGCGAGCACCGCCTCCACGGCGCGCTGCAGCGCGCCCTGCGTCGCGGCCGGGCTGCCCTCGGTGAGCGCCGCGGCGAGCGCCAGCGCCTGCGAGGCGCTCTGCTCGAGGCAGGCGAGGGGGAAGGCCTGCAGGGCGGCGAGCATCCCCTCCGCGTCGTAGCGCAGGGGCGCACCGAGCCGCGCCACCGCCCGCCAGCCGGGCAGGAAGCCGGCGCCCTCGGGCGCAAGCCTCGCCTCCGCGCGCGGCGCGATCTCGATCAGGCTGAGCGCGGTGGCCACCGGCCGGGCCGAGCGCACCTCGATGCGCGCCTCGCGGCCGGCGCTGAAGCCCTCGGGGCCGGTGACGGAGAAGCGCAGCACGCCCTCGCCCGGGCCGCTCGCCACCAGGCCGAAGCGCGGCTCGGCGCGCTGGCCGGTGGCGAGCCGCGCCGCGACGCGCGCGGGGCCGGCGAGGCGGATCGCGCCCTCGGCCGAGAGGCTGACCGCCACCTCGCCCGCCGGAAGCTCGAGGTTGTGCAGGAGCAGCCCCGCCTGCGCCTCGTCGCCGGGGGCGAGGAAGCGCGGCAGCAGCGGTTCGGCCAGCACCGGGTCGCGCACCGTCAGGGGGCGGGCGGCGGCGCCGATCCGCTCGCCGGCCCAGGCCACCGCCATCAGCCGCAGCTCCCCCGCGAAGTCGGGCAGCTCGAGCGGAACGATCCCGCGCCCATCGGCGTCCGTCTCCACCACGCCCGAGAAAAGCGCGACGCTGCGCTGCGGCGGGTTGTGCACGGCGAGGGAATCGATCTCGTCGCCGCCCTGGCGCAGCGCGGCCGGCGCGCCCTCGGGCGGCGCGATCAGCCGGCCGTAGTCGTCGCGGATGTCCACCCCGAGCCGCCGCTGCCCCGTGTAATGCGCGAGCGGATCCGGGGTGGCGAAGCGGGTGAGGCGAAGGATGCCCTCGTCCACCGCGGCGAGAGTGAGGCGCACCGGGCCGGAGGCCCCCTGCACCGTGACCGGGATCTCGACGCGGCTGTTGGGCCGCGCGCGCTCCGGCCCGCCGAGGGTGAGGGCGAGGCGGCGCGCCGCCGGGTCCAGCTGCACCCAGGCGAGGCCGAGCGCGCGGCCGGGCATGTTCGCCGCCTCGCCGGGGCGGAACACCGTGACCGCGACATAGGCCCCCGCGCCCCAGGCGGGGTCGGCGCGAAGTTCCACCTCGGCCCCCGCCTCGGGCAGATCGATCTCGCGCAACTCGCGCAGCTGGTCGGTCAGCACGGCCAGCGCGGCGCGCCCGCCGAAGGGGGGCGCGATGCGCAGCCGGACCGTCTCCCCGGGGGCGTAGGCGCGGCGGTCGGTGGCCACATCCACCTTGTCGGGGGTCTCGGCGCTCTCGCTCGCCACCCAGCCCGCGCGCACCCGCACCGAGGCGAGGGCCATGCCGCCCTGCTGCTGCGCCTCGAAGCGGTAGCGGCCGAAGGGCAGGGTGCGCGCGAGCCGGGCGGGCGCGGCACCCAGCGCGAGGGTGCCGGAATCCACCGGCTCATCGGTCCAGACCGTCTCGTAGCGGGGGATGCCGCCGCGCAGCACCACGCGCCAGTCCGGCCGCTCGCGCAGCAGCCGCCAGGCGATCTCGCCGGGCTGCGGCCGCCCCTCGGGGTCGGTCATCACGATCTCGAAGCCGGCCTCGGATCCCGCATCCACCGCCTCGGGGGCGCGCAGGCCGAGGAGGCGCGGCTGCGCCGCGACCGCGATGTCAAGCGTCGCGCGCGAGGCGCGGCCGCCCGGTTCCTCCACCAGCACGGTGAGCTCGCCGCGCAGCGGGCGCGTGGTGTCGGGCGCGCGGGGCAGGGAGAGCTCGAGCGTGGCGCGCCCGTCCGCATCGGTCTCGGGCAGTTCGGCGGTGATCAGGCCGGGGGCGAAGCCCTCCTCCTCCAGACCGAAGCGGAAGCCCGGCAGATCGGGGAAGGGGGAGCGGAGGGTGACGAGGCGCAGCTCCGCGCTGCCCTGGAGCTGCGCCCCCGGCGCCCCGTAGAGGAAGCGTGCGACGACGGGGATGGGAAGCGGCCGGCCGGGGATGAGCGGCCCCGGCGCGGGGCCGAGTTCCACCGCCAGCCGCTCGGGCACGAAGGCGTCCACCCGGAAGCTCGTTCCGCCCACGGGCGGGGCGGCGGGGTCGGTCAGCGCCTCGAGCCGCCAGGCCCCCGCGGGGGCCGAGGGCGGCAGGGCGATGGGCCAGTGGCCGCCATCGCGCAGCACATGCTCGGCCGCCACCTGGCCGTTGGGCCGGCGCAGCCGCAGCCGCAGCGGCGCCTCCACCGGCGCGCCGCCGCCATCGCGCAGCAGCGCCATGGCGTTCACCGTCTCGCCCGGCCGGTAGATGCCGCGATCGAGCCAGAGAAAGGCGTCCAGCGGGCCGGGATGGGGCCGCCCCTCGGCGCCGCGATCGGAGAGGTCGAAGGCCGCGGCCTCGAGGTCGAGGGCGACGAAGTCGGTCTCCGTCATCGCGTGCAGGGCGACGGGCTGCATCGGCCCCTCGCCGCGCAGCAGGGCGGGGCCGAAGCGCGCGAGGCCATCGGCGCCGGAGACCGCCTCGGCCAGGATGTCGTTGTTGCGCGCCATCAGCGCGACGCGCACCCCCTCGGCGGGCCGCGCGTCGGAGAGGCGGCGCGCCTGCACCGCGAGGCCGCCCGCCCCGCGCCAGGCGGTGAGGCCGAGATCGGTCAGCACCAGCCCCTGCACCGAGACCAGCCGACGCTGATCGGGTCCGCCGTCGGCGCTGCGCGCGACCATCATGTAGAGGCCAGGGCCGGCGTTGCGCACCGCCTCCGGCACGGGCACCGCGATGCGACGGAACCGGTTCGCCTCGCCCGGCGGCAGCTCCAGGCTGCCCTCCCACACCACCCGGCCCCACACCTCGTGCAGGTCGTCGGTCGTCCACCAGTCGAGGGTCTGCCCGGGCCGCCAGTCGCGCGAGAAGGGGACGAGATTGCGCTCGGTGATCCGCACGATGCGCATCGTCAGCGCGTTCACATTCATGAGCGCAAGCGGCACCCGCGCCTCGCCGCGGTTGGCCGGGATGATGAAGGCGCGGGAATCGAAGGCGAGACGCGGCGCGCGGTCGGGCATGGCGATGGCGAGCGGCGTGTCGCGGTTGAGTCGCAGCCCCTCCTCGCCCGGCAGCCCGGCGCGCAGGAGAAGGCGGGTGACGCGCCCGTGCGGCAGCCCGGCGATGCAAAGGACATCCCGCTCGCGGGTCACGGCGAGGCCTGGCAGCGGCGGGTCGGCCCGGATCCAGTCGGCCGGGTTCCAGTCCTGTCGCCGGGCGGGGGGAACGGTGAAGCCGATGCAGGCGCGGGCCGGTTCGCTCTCCGGTTCGGTGGTGATGCGGGCGACCAGAAGCCCGGCGGCGCGGCGCGCCTCGGCGAGCATCTGCTGGAAGCGCGGCTCGCCCGGGTTGCGCTGCACCACCGCCTGCAGCGCCGCGATCCGCTGCTGGGGGCGATCGAGCTGCCCGAGCGCTTCGGCGATGACGAGCAGGGCGGGGATCTCGGGCGGCCCCGCGCGTTCGAGCATGAAGGCCTGCCAGGCGGCGTGGAGGGCGCGCAGCGCCTCGGGCGGGCTGCGGCGCAGCTGGGCGCGGGCGAGGGCGAGCCACTGCGCGGCGCTCGCCTCGCGCATCCCCGCCCGCTCCTCCCAGGCCTGGGCGGCGGCGGCCCAGTTGTTCGTCCGCTCGGCCTGCTGGGCGCGCGCCTCCGCCTGCTGGCGCTGCTGCGCCGTGCCGCCGGCGGGGAAACGGCGCTCGAGCGACAGGCGGTAGCCGTCGGAATCGGCGCTGAGCCCGGGGAGATCGAAGGCGCGCGCGGGCGGCGCCACGGCGAGCGCCACAAGCAGGAGGAGGGGAGCGAGCCAGCGCCGCAGCATGCCGAAGATCCTTCCTCTCGGCCCGAGCCTCGCACGCCAGCGGCGCCGACCCGCAGCGCGATCTCCTCGGCTTACCGAGAATTCACATGCGCTCCGATCGAGCGCCCCGCGGCGTCACCTCCAGCACGAGACCGCCGCGCGGGCGGGTGGTGAGGCGCGCGCGCGGCATGGGTTCGGCGCCCGGCGGGGCGGAGAAGTCGAGCCGCTGCAGCAGCACGGCAAGGAACACGCTCATCTCCGCCTGGGCGAAGGCCGCGCCGGCGCAGACGCGCGGGCCGATGGAGAAGGGGATGTAGCCCATGCGCGGCGGCTTGCGCGGCGCATCGGGCAGGAAGCGCTCGGGGCGGAAGGCGTGCGGCGCGTCCCAGAGCTGCTCGTGGCGGTGCAGGAGCCAGGGCAGGGCCATCACCGTGTCGCCCGGATGCAGGGTCACCTGCCCCACGCGCAGGCTCGCCGCGGCCTCGCGCGAGAGGTAGGGCACCGGCGGGTAGAGGCGCATCGCCTCCTGCGTCACCGCCTTGGTGAAGGGCAGCTCGGCGAGATCGGCGAAGGAGGGCGCGCGGCCGCCCAGCACCCGCGCATGCTCGGCGCGCAGCTGGGCCAGCGTGGGCGGGTGGCGCGCGATCAGGTAGAGCGCCCAGGTGAGCGCATTGGCCGATGTCTCGCTGCCCGCGAGCAGCAGCATCGCCACCTCGTTGAGAAGCTGTTCGGCGTCGAGCAGCGGGCGGCCCGCCGCGTCGCAGGCGGCCCGGAGTTCGGCGAAGAGGCCGCCCTCATCGGGCAAGGCACGGGCGATGGCCGCGGCGCAGAGCGCGCGGATCTCGCGCGCGTGGCGGCGCGCGGCGCGCAGCTGCAAGCCCGAGAGGCGTTCGGGCAGGCCCAGCAGATGCGCGAAATCCACCGCCAGCACGCGGGATTCATAGGCGGTGAAGGCGGCCGCCAGCGCCGCCGCGTCGGCCTCGCGGGCGGTGCGGGGAAACAGCGCGCGCATGACCGCAAGCGCCGTGGCGGCAGCGAGCTCGCGCGCCACATCCACGCGCCCGCGCCAGCGCGCGGCCAGCGCCTCGGCGCCCTCGACGAAGAGCGGGTGGAACTGCGCGGTGCGCGAGGGGTGGATCAGCCGCGCGATCACCGCCCGCCGCTCGGCCCAGACGCGCCCCGAGTTCAGGAACATCGAATCCCCGATCACCGGCGCCAGGGCTTGGCGGAAATGCGGACTCTTCGCCTCGTTCGCGGCGGCGTGCAGCACGAAGACCTCGCGCACCAGCTCCGGGTCGTTCACCACCAGGAGGCGGCGGCGCAGCGTGCGCATGGGGATGAGCCGGTGGCGGAAGCCGCTTTCGGGGAAGAAGCGCAGCATGTCCTCGGCCGAGGTGCGCAGCAGCGCCAGCGTGCCGCCGAAGCGCGCGGGAAGGACGGGGCGCGGCGGGACGAAATCGGCGTGCTCCAGCATGCGGGGGCGGTTACGCCCTCTCGCCCTGCGCGTCCAGCAGGGCGGGGCGCGCGGCGGGCCCTTGCCGCTCACCTCCGGCCGGCGATCTCCGCCCCCGCGTCGCGCGGCAGTCTGAGGGCGAGCGGCGCGGCGATCAGCGCCACCAGCGCGGCGGCGAGGAAGGCGAGGTGGAGATCGGCCACCGCCAGCGCCTCGCGCCCCGCGAGATGGCGGGCGGCCTCCATCACGCCCGTCGCCATCACCACCCCGATGGCGGGGGGAAGCTGCTGCGCGGTGCCGTAGAAGGCGGTGGCGGCGGAGAGCCGCTCGCGCGGGATCTCGGCGAAGGCGAGGGTGTTCATGGCGGTGAACTGCAGCGAGCGGAACAGCCCGCCCAGCGCGAGGGCGGCGAACATC
>JAOAIK010000059.1 GCA_026414745.1 Roseococcus sp. | reverse complement strand
GCGGCCTACGAGGCCTTCCTGCGCGAGATCGGCTACCTCCTGCCCGAGCCGGAGCATGTGGCCGTCACGACCGCGAATGTGGACCCCGAGATCGGCGGGGTGGCGGGGCCGCAGCTCGTGGTGCCCGTCTCCAACGCGCGCTACGCGCTGAACGCGGCGAATGCGCGCTGGGGCAGCCTCTACGACGCCCTCTACGGGACGGACGCGATTCCCGAGACGGAGGGCGCCGAGCGCGGCGCCTCCTACAACCCGGCGCGCGGCGCCAAGGTCATCGCCTTCGCGCGCAAGACGCTGGACCGGATCGCGCCGCTCTCCGGTGCGGGCCACGCCGAAGCACTGAAATACGCGGTGAAGGAGGGCAGGCTCCTCGTGGTGCTGCAGGGCGGCGGCGCGACCGGGCTCAAGCACCCCGAGCGCTTCGCAGGCTATCGCGGCGACCCGGCGGCGCCCAGCGCCATCCTGCTGCGCCACAACGGGCTGCACGCTGAGATCGTGATCGACCGCGCCCACATGATCGGCAAGGACGACCCCGCCGGCGTCGCCGACGTCGTGCTCGAGGCGGCGCTGACCACCATCCAGGACTGCGAGGACAGCGTCGCCGCGGTGGACGCGGCCGACAAGGTGGCGGTCTACCGCAACTGGCTCGGGCTCATGAAAGGCACGTTGACCGCCGAGTTCGAGAAGGGCGGGCGCATCATGACCCGCCGCCTGGCCGAGGACCGCCGCTACACCGCGCCCGACGGCACGGCCTTCACCCTGCCCGGCCGGTCGCTGATGCTGGTGCGCAATGTCGGCCACCACATGATGACCGACGCGGTGACCTGGAACGGCGCCGAGACGCCCGAGACCATCCTGGATGCGCTGGTGACGAGCCTCATCGCGCTGCACGACATCCGCGGCGCGCGGATGAACTCGCGCGCGGGCAGCGTCTACATCGTCAAGCCCAAGATGCACGGCCCCGAGGAGGTGGCCTGGGCGGTGGAGCTGTTCGGCCGCGTCGAGCAGGTGCTCGGCCTGCCGCACGCCACGCTCAAGATGGGCATCATGGACGAGGGGCGGCGCACCACCGTCAATCTCAAGGCCTGCATCCGCGAGGCCGCCGACCGCGTGGTGTTCATCAACACCGGCTTCCTCGACCGCACCGGCGACGAGATCCACACCTCGATGGAGGCCGGGCCGATGATCCGCAAGAACGACATGCGCGGCACGGCCTGGATCCGGGCCTATGAGGACTGGAACGTGGACATCGGCCTGATGTGCGGGCTGCGCGGGCGGGCGCAGATCGGCAAGGGCATGTGGGCCATGCCGGACGCCATGGCCGCGATGCTCGAGCAGAAGATCGCGCACCCCAAGGCGGGCGCGAACACCGCCTGGGTGCCCTCGCCCACCGCCGCCACCCTGCACGCGCTCCACTACCACGAGGTGGACGTGGCGGCCCGGCAGGAGGAGATCGCCCAGGGCGGCCGCCGCGCCAGGCTGTCGGACCTGCTGACCATCCCCGTCGCCAGCCAGACCAACTGGCCGGCCGAGGACATCCAGGCCGAGCTCGACAACAACGCGCAGGGCATCCTCGGCTATGTGGTGCGCTGGGTGGACCAGGGGGTGGGCTGCTCCAAGGTGCCCGACATCCACGACATCGGGTTGATGGAGGACCGCGCGACGCTGCGCATCTCCTCGCAGCACATCGCCAACTGGCTGCGCCACGGCATCGTGACGCGCGAGCAGGTCATGGAGACGATGAAGCGCATGGCGGCTGTGGTGGACCGGCAGAACGCGGGCGACCCGGCCTATCGCCCCATGGCGCCGGGCTTCGACGGACCGGCCTTCCAGGCCGCCTGCGCCCTGGTGTTCGAGGGCGCGGCCCAGCCCAACGGCTACACGGAGTTCCTGCTCACGAAGTTCCGCCGCCTCGCCAAGGCGGCGTGACGCGCGCGGGCCCGCCCGGCTTCACGGCCGGCGGCGCCCGTTCTAGCCTCCCGCCCGGCAGCGAGGTCGAGGAGGAAACGCGCGATGATGCTCAAGGACAAGGTCGCCGTCGTCACGGGCTCGGGCGGGGGCATCGGGCGCGAGATCGCGCTCGCCATGGCCGCCGCGGGCGCGAAGGTGGTGGTCAACGATGTGGGCGCCTCGCTCGGCGGCGAGGGCTTCTCCGCCACGCCGGCGGAGCAGACCAAGGCGCTGATCGAACAGCGCGGCGGGCAGGCCGCCATCAGCACCGACAGCGTCGCCTCCTGGGCGAGCGCGCAGAAGATCGTGCAATGCGCGCTCGACCATTTCGGGCGCATCGACATCGTGGTGAACAACGCCGGCATCCTGCGCGACCAGATCTTCCACCGCATGACGCCGGAGGAGTGGGACGCGGTGATCGCCGTCCACCTCAACGGCAGCTTCTACGTCAGCCGCGCCGCGGCCACGCATTTCCGCCAGCAGGAGAGCGGGGCCTTCGTGCACATCACCTCCACCTCGGGGCTGATCGGCAATTTCGGGCAGGCGAACTACTCGGCGGCGAAGCTCGGCATCGTGGCGCTGTCGAAGTCCATCGCGCTCGACATGAAGCGCTACAACGTGCGCTCCAACTGCCTCGCCCCCTTCGCCTGGAGCCGCATGACGAGCTCCATCCCCGCCGAGACGCCCGAGCAGAAGGCGCGGGTGGAGCGGCTGATGCGCATGGGCCCCGAGAAGAACGCGCCGCTCGCGGTCTTCCTCGCCTCCGACGCGGCGGCCGAGGTGACGGGCCAGATCTTCGCCCCGCGCATGCACGAGCTGTTCCTGTTCAGCCAGAACCGCCCCATCCGCTCCGTCCACAGCGAGAGCGGCTGGACGCCCGAGAAGATCGCCGAGATCGCGCTGCCCGCCCTGCGCGCGAGCTTCGTGCCGCTCGAGCGCTCGGGCGATGTCTTCTCCTGGGATCCCGTCTGAGCGGCCGGCGATGGATTTCCGGCTGAGCGAGGAGCAGGCCGCCTTCCAGCAGGTGGTGCGCGGCTTCGCCGAGCGCCACCTGGCGCAAGGGGCGCTGCGGCGCGCGCACAGCCCGGGCTTCCCCTGGGACGTGGCGAAGCTGATGGCCGCGCAGGGCCTGTTCGGCATCATGCTGCCCGAGGAGGATGGCGGCCAGGGCGGCACGCTGCTCGATGCGGTGCTGGCGATGGAGCAGATCGCCAGCATCTGCCCGCGCAGCGCCGATGTGCTGCAGGCCGGCAATTTCGGCGCCTTCCGCACCCTCGCCGAATACGCCACGCCCTGGCAGAAGGAGCGCTTCTTCCGCCCCCTGCTGTCCGGCGAGGCGGTGGCGGCGGTGGGCATGACCGAGCCCGAGGCGGGCTCCGCGCTGACCGACCTCGCCACCCAGTGCGTGCCGGACGGCGCGGGCTGGCGGCTGAACGGGCAGAAGGTGTTCACCACCAACAGCGCCGAGGCCAACGTCTTCGTCGTCTATTGCCGCTTCAGCCCCGGCGTGGGCGGGATCGGCAGCGTGCTGGTCGAGCGGGGGATGGAGGGGTTCCGCCTCGGCGCGCCCAGCCTCTACATGAACGACGAGGAGTGGTGCGCCCTCTACTTCGACGACGTGTACATCCCGCCCGAGATGGTGCTGCTCGGCCCCGGCGGCTTCAAGAAGCAGATCGGCGGCTTCAACGTCGAGCGCGTGGGCAACGCCACGCGCGCGCTGGCGCTCGGCGAATACTGCTTCGCGCAGGCGCGCGCGCACGCGATGACGCGCCGGCAGTTCGGCCGGCCGCTGATGGAGTTCCAGGGACTGCAGTGGAAGTTCGCCGAGATGCGCGTGGCGCTCGATGCGGCGCGGCTGCTGCTCTATCGCGCCGCGGCGAACGCGGGCCGCGGCCTGCCCGACGCGCAGGAGGTGGCGATCGCCAAATACGCCTGCAACCAGGCGGGCTGGCTGGCGGCCAATGAATCCATGCAGGTGATGGGCGGCATGGGCTACTCGAAGGATCTGCTGATCGAATACTGCGTGCGCCGCACCCGCGGCTGGATGATCGCGGGCGGCAGCCTCGAGATGATGAGGAACCGCATCGCCGAGGGCGTGTTCGGACAGAGCTTCTCCCAGCGCCCCCCGAAACCCGCATGAGGGCGCTGCTGGCCCCGCAGCGCATCGCCCTGGTCGGCGCCTCGGCCGATCCGGCGCGCCTCACCGCGCGGCCGCAGCGTTACCTCAGGCGGCACGGCTACACGGGCGCGCTCTTCCCGGTGAACCCGCGCGCCGCCGAGATCATGGGCGAGCCCGCCTATGCGCGCGTCGAGGACATCCCGGGCGAGATCGACTTCGCCTACATCCTGCTCGGCACCGGGCAGGTGGAGGGGCAGATCGAGGCGCTCGCCGCCAAGGGCGCGCGCGTCGCCTGCGTGCTGGCCGACGGCTTCGCCGAGGCGGGGCCGGAGGGGGCGGCGCTGCAGGCGCGCTGCGTGGCGGCGGCGCGCGCGGCCGGGATGCGCCTGCTCGGCCCCAACTCCATGGGGGTCATCAACATCCCCGCGCGCATCGCCGCCAGCGTGAACGCGGCGCTCGAGGCCGAAGCGCTGCTGCCCGGGCGCGTCGCGCTGGTCAGCCAGTCGGGCTCCATGCTGGGGGCCATCCTCTCGCGCGGGGCGGCGCGGGGCATGGGCTTCTCGCACCTTGTCGCCACCGGCAACGAGGCCGACCTCACCGCCGGCGAGATCGCCGCCATGCTGGTGGAGGAGCCGGGCGTGGACGCGGTGATGCTCTTCCTCGAGGCGATCCGCGCGCCCGAACAGTTCGCCCGCGCCGCGCGCCTCGCCCATGCGGCGGGCAAGCCGCTCATCGCCTACAAGCTCGGCCGCTCGCCCTTCGGGGCGGAGCTCGCCACCAGCCACACCGGGGCGCTGGCGGGCAGCGACGCGGCCGCCGACGCCTTCTTCCGCGCGCACGGCATCCTGCGCGCCACCATGCTGGAGAGCTTCCTCGAACTGCCCGCCCTCGTGCTCGGCCGCGCGCCGCCGCCGCGGCCGCGCCGCGCCGTCTCGGTGCTCACCACCACGGGCGGGGGCGGGGCGATGGCGGTGGATGCGCTGGGTATGGCAGGCATCGAGGCCCGCCCCCCCGACGCGGCGGCCGAGGCCGCGCTCAGCGCGGCCGGCATGCCCGCCCATGGCCGGCTGCTCGACATGACGCTCGCGGGCACCAGGCCCGAGCGCATCGAGGCCGCCATCACCGCCCTCGCCGCGGCCCAAGACACGGACGCGATCATACCCGTCATCGGCTCCTCCGCGCAGTTCCGCCCGCATGACGCGGTGGCGGGCATCCTGCGCGGGCGGGACGCGATCGGGGGGCGCAAGCCGCTCGCCGCCTTCCTGGTGCCGCAGGCCGACGCCTCGCTGCGCCTGCTGGCCGAGGCCGGCATCCCCGCCTTCCGCACGCCCGAGAGCCTGGCGGACGCGCTGCGCGCCTTCCTCGACTGGCGCGCGCCGCGCCCCGCGCCCGCCCTGCCCGCCCTGCCCGCGCTCTCGCTGCCCGAGGCGCCGGACGAGGCGGATGCGCGCGCGCTGCTGGCCGCGCTCGGCCTCGCCTCGCCCTTCGCGCGCTTCACCGAGGCCGATGCGCCGCCCGACGGCCTCTCCTATCCGGTCGCGCTCAAGATCCTCTCGCCCGACATCGCCCACAAGACGGAGCTGGGCGGCGTGGCGCTGAACATCCCAGGCGCCGAGGCCCTGCGCGCCGAGGCGGCGGCGATGCGCGCGCGGGTGCACCGCGCCGCGCCGCGCGCGCGCATCACGGGCTTCCTGGCGCAGGGCATGGCGCGGGGCCTCGCCGAGGTCATCCTCGGCTTCCGCCGCGATCCGGAGGTGGGGCCCGTCGTGCTGCTCGGCGCGGGCGGGGTGCTGGCCGAGCTGCACCGCGACGTGGCGCTGCGCTGCGCGCCGCTCGGCCTCGAGGAGGCGCGGGAGATGATCGGCGAGGTGCGCGCGCTGCGCGTTCTCACCGGCTGGCGCGGCCTGCCGCGCGGCGATGTGGAGGCGCTGGCCCAGGCGGTGGTGGCCATGGGCCG
>JAOAIK010000005.1 GCA_026414745.1 Roseococcus sp. | reverse complement strand
GGCTCGGGCCGCGCCACGGGCGGCGCGGGGCTCGGCGCGGGGGCGGGTGCGGGCGGTGGGGGCGGCGGCGGGGGTGGCGGCTGCACCTGCGCCTGGGTGCGCGGCAACTCGGGCTCTGGCGGCTCGGGGCGCGGCGGCTGGGGCACCGGCTCGGGCGCGGGGCGGGGCGCGGGCTGGTCGCCGCGCGCCGTCTCGGCGGGGGCGACCAACTCGACGGCGATGCCCAGCTCCGGCGGCTCCTCCAGCCGGCGGCGGTCGAACTCCAGCAACAGCGCGAGAAGCAGCGCGAGGTGCAGGCCGAGCGAGACGCCGACCCAGAGGCGGAACCGCCGCTCCTCCATGCTGCCCGGGGGCATGCTCAGCGCGCGGGCTGGCCCCGCACCGGCGCCGGAGCAGGCGCGGGCGTGGCCGGGCGCGCGCCAGGCGCGGGCGGCTGCTCGGCCAGCAGGGCCACGCGGCTGAACCCGCCCTGGCTGATCACGCCCATCACCTCCATCACCCGACCGTAGGAAATGGCCCGGTCCCCGCGCACGAAGATCCGCCGTTCCGGCGCGCCCTGCGGCTGGTTCCGCGCGATGGCGCGCAGCTGTTCGACCAGCCCGTCGAGCTGCACCTCGGTGTTCTGCAGGAAGATCCGGCCCTGCGCGTCCACGCTGACGGTCAGCGGCTCCTGCTCCTGGTTCAGCGGCTGGGCGGCGGTGCGCGGCAGGTCCACGGGAACGCCGGAGGTCATCATCGGCGCCGCCACCATGAAGATGATCAGCAGCACCAGCATCACGTCCACGAAGGGGGTGACGTTGATCTCCGACATCGGGCGGTAGCGTCCGCCCGCGCCGCGCTTCACGAGAGGGCCGGCCATCGCCTCACTCCGCCGCCGGCAGGGGCTGGGCGGCGCGGGGCTGGGCAGCGCCCTCCGTCTGGCGCTGCAGGATGGCGCCGAACTCCGCGGCGAAGCCCTCCAGCCGCCCGGCGAACTTGCCGAACTGGCTGGCCAGCATGTTGTAGAGCAGCACCGCCGGGATGGCGGCGAGGAGGCCGATGGCGGTGGCGAGCAGCGCCTCCGCGATGCCCGGCGCGACCACGGCGAGATTGGTGTTCTGCATCCCGGCGATGGCGGTGAAGCTGTTCATGATGCCCCAGACCGTGCCGAAGAGCCCGACGAAGGGCGCGGCCGAGCCGGTGGAGGCGAGGAAGGTCATGCGCTTCTCCATCCGCTCCATCTCGCGCTGGATGGTGACGGACATGGCGCGCTCCACCCGCTCCTTCGCGCCGGCGACGAGGAAAGCGCCCGGCCCCGCCTGGGTGCTGAGCTGCCATTCGCGCATCCCGGCGGAGAAGACGGCGGCCAGCGGATGCGTGGGCGCCTCGCCATGGCGGCGGTAGAGCTCCTCGAGGCTGCCGCCCTTCCAGAACTCGTCCTCGAAGGCGTCGGCCTCGCGCCGCGCCCGGCGGAGCTGCGCGAACTTGTCGAAGGCGACGGCCCAGACCACCACCGAGGCGAGGAACAGCCCGATCATGACGGCCTTCACCACCCAGTCGGCCATCAGGAACAGGCCGAGCAGCGACATGTCGTGCGCGGGCCCGAGGGGGGTGGCGGTGACGGGATTCACGGCGCAGGGCCTCCTTCCGCAACAGGTGCAGCAACTGGGGCGGCGATCCGGGCGCGCAGCGCGCCGAGCCAGGGTTCGGGCAGCCGGCGCGGCGCCAGTGTGGCCTGGTCGACGCAGACCAGCGTCACCTCCACCACCGCCAGCCTTTCCTCCCCGCGCCGCAGCTCCTGCTCGAGCAGGAGCGTGGCGGCGACGCGGCGGATGCGGGTCCGCACCGTGACCTCGTCATCGAGCCGCGCCGGGCGCTCATACTCCACCGCCGCGCGCTTCACCACCAGGAAGCAGCCATGCTTCGCCTGCATGTCGGCGTGCGGCAGGCCGAGCGCGCGCAGCGCCTCGGTGCGCGCCCGTTCGGCGAAGCGCAGGTAGTTCGCGTGGTAGACGATGCCCCCGGCATCCGTGTCCTCGAAATAGACACGGATGGGGTGGTCGTGGAACGGGCGGTCCTCGCGCCGGTCACTCATCGAGCAGATCCGGCTGGATCGGGCCGGAGGCGGATGGCGTCATGCCGCCGGACGCCAGCGAGGGCGGCGGTTCGAGACCGAGATGCCGCCAGCCCGCCTCGCCCAGGACCCGCCCGCGCGGGGTGCGCAGCACGAAGCCCTCCTGGATCAGGAAGGGCTCGATCACGTCCTCCAGCGTGTCGCGGCTCTCGGCCAGGGCAGCGGCCAGCGTCTCCACCCCCACCGGCCCGCCGCCATGGTGTTCGGCGATGCGGCGGAGGTAGCGGCGGTCCATCGCGTCGAGGCCGTGCGCGTCCACCTCGAGCCGCGCCAGCGCGGCATCGGTCAGCGCGCGATCGGCCACGCGCCCCTCCACCGCCGCGAAGTCGCGCACGCGCCGCAGCAGGCGCCCGGCGATGCGCGGCGTGCCGCGCGAGCGACGGGCGATCTCGCGCGCGCCCTCCTCGCTCAGCGCGAAGCCGAGCTTCTCCGCGCCGCGCCGGACGATGAGGAACAGCTCCTCCGGGGTGTAGAGCTCGAGGCGCAGCGGGATGCCGAAGCGATCCCGCAGCGGGGTGGAGAGCAGGCCGCTGCGCGTCGTCGCCCCGACCAGGGTGAAGGGCGGCAGGTCGATGCGCACGGTGCGCGCCGCCGGCCCCTCGCCGATGATGAGGTCAAGCTGGAAATCCTCCATCGCGGGGTAGAGCGTCTCCTCGATGGCCGGCTGCAGGCGGTGGATCTCGTCCACGAAGAGCACGTCGCGCGGCTGGAGGTTGGTCAGGATCGCCGCGAGATCACCGGCGCGCTGAAGCACCGGGCCGGAGGTGGCGCGGAACCCGACCCCGAGTTCCCGCGCCACGATCTGCGCGAGCGTGGTCTTTCCGAGCCCCGGCGGCCCGTGCAGCAGGACGTGGTCCAGCGCCTCGCCGCGCTGGGCGGCGGCGCGGATGAAGACGGAGAGGTTCTCGCGCAGCTGGGTCTGGCCGGTGAACTCGGAGAGGCGCTGCGGCCGCAGCGCGACCTCGCCCGCATCCTCCTCCTGCCGCGCGCGGCTGGTCAGGCGTTCGTTCATCCCCCCCTCCCGTGCTCCGGGGACGAGGACGGCAGCAGGACCGGCCCCTCGGCGCTCATCGCGCGCTCTCGCGCAGGGCCAGGGTGATCAGCGCCTCGAGCGCCGCACCCTCCCCCAGCGCCCGCCGCGCGCGCGCCACGGCGCGCTCCGCCTCCGGCCGCTTGAGGCCGAGATTGGTGAGCGCGCTGACGGCATCGGCATCGGCGCCAGCCAGCGGAAGGGGGGCGACGGCGACGCCGCCGCCGTCCTCCTCGGGCAGCAGCCGGCCCATCGCCCATTTCTGCATCGCCGGCTCGTCCACGATGCGGTTGGCGGTGGCCGCGCCCAGCCCCTTCACGGCGGCCAGCCGCTTGCGCTCCTTGCCGGCGATGGCGCGCGCGAGCTCCTCGGGCGAGAGCCCCGAGAGCACCTGCAGCGCCTTCTGCGGCCCCACGGTCTTGACCTCGATCAGCGCGCGGAAGGCCTCGCGCTCGGCGGCGTCGAGGAAACCGTAGAGGGTGATGGCCTCCTGGCTGACCCGGGTCTCGATGAGCAGGCGCTGCGGCCCCTCCCGCGCCGAGAGGCGATCGAGCGTGCGGCGCGAGCAGGCGACGAGGTAGCCCACCCCGTTCACGTCGAGGACGCAGACACCCTCGCCGGTGGCCTCCACGACGCCGCGCAGGCTGCCGATCATGCCGCCCTCGTCCGCCGGGGCACGGGCGGAGGGGGGGGCGCGGCCCTCATGCGCGCAGGAGCCGCGCCAGAGCCAGCCGGGTGCCGCGGTGATGCGCGTGGCAGATGGCGATGGCGAGCGCATCCGCCGCATCGGCCCGCGGCGCCTCCGCGCCCGGCAGCAGCCGGCGCACCATCTCCTGCACCTGAAGCTTGTCGGCATGGCCCGTGCCCACCACCGCCCGCTTCACCTCCATGGCCTGGTATTCCGCCACCGGCAGCCCAGCGAGGGCGGGCGCGAGCAGCACCACGCCGCGCGCCTGGCCGAGCTTGAGCGCCGCTGCCGGGTTCCTGTTCACGTAGGTGTGCTCCACCGCCGCCTCGTCGGGCGTCCAGCGCCCGATCAGGTCGGAGAGCGCCTGATGCAGCGCGACGAGCCGCGCCGGTAGCGCCTCTGCCGCCGCGGTGCCGATCGCCCCCGCGGCGAGGAAGCGCAGGCGGGAGCCGGCGCTCTCGATCAGCCCCCAGCCCGTGTGTGTCAGGCCGGGATCGAGGCCCAGGATGCGGACGGCGCCGCTCACGCCGCGGAGAGCTTCGCCATCACGGCGTCGCTCACCTCGAAATTGGCGTAGACGTTCTGCACGTCGTCGTGGTCCTCGAGCAGCTCGATGAGCTTGAGGACCGCCGCCGCCCCCTCCTCGTCGAGCGGCACGGTGAGGTTGGGCCGCCATTCCAGGCGCGCGGAGGCGGCCTCGCCGAAGCGGGCCTCGAGCGCGTCGCGCACCGCGTTCAGCTCCTCGGGCGCGGTGAGGATCTCGTGCCCCTCCTCGCCGCTGGCCACGTCCTGGGCGCCAGCCTCGATGGCGGCCTCCAGCATGGCGTCGGGGCTGGCTGCGGCGGCCGGGTAGCGCACCACCCCCAGCCGATCGAACTGGAAGGCCACCGTCTCGCCCAGCGCGCCGCCGTGCTTGGCGAAGAGCGAGCGCAGATCGCCCGCGGTGCGGTTGCGGTTGTCGGTCAGCGCCTCGACGATCAGCGCCACCCCGCCGGGGCCGCGCCCCTCGTAGCGCACCTCGGCGAAGTCCTCGCCGGGGCCGCCCCCCAAGGCCTTCTTGATGGCGCGCTCCACCGCCTCCTTCGTCATGTTGGCCTGGCGGGCGGCGGCCAGGGCGGTGCGCAGCCGGGGGTTGAAGGCCGGGTCGGGCTGGCCCTGCTTCGCCGCGACGGTGATCTCGCGCGCCAGCTTGGCGAAGATGCGGGCGCGCTTCGCGTCCTGCGCGCCCTTGCGGTGCATGATGTTCTTGAACTGCGAGTGGCCGGCCATGGCGAGGGTCTGCGATCGGTGCGGTCCCGGGATATAGCGACCGGGCCCGGATTCCGCCAATCGCGCGGGGCCGGGTGGGCCTCGTTCCAGCGCGATGGCGCCGCACGCGAGGATCTGCGCGTGGCGCACGCTCCCGGCGGCAAGGATGCCTCTGGACTGGGAATGCCGTCGGCCTGTCCCTGGGCGCACCACCCGCGAGCGCGGCACGCCGTCCTCGCCGTCGAGGATCGGCGCCGGCGGCCCGCGCCCGACACCGCCCCCGGGGAGACGCGCGGGCCGACACGCGGCAGCGTGGATGCCAGGAGGACCGAAGCGCCCGCGGCGCGCCGTGTCGCCGACCGACCGGCCGATGACGACGCCCGGCGCGCCCGGTCTGCCGGCGGTCGGCCGGGGCATCGGGCTCGCCGGGCTGGAGCCCGTCTCGTCCGCCGCGCTCAAGCTGCCCGGGAGCGCCTGCCCGACGCGCCGCCGAGCGTGGTCTTTCGCGTCCCGCCGGGCGGGCATGGCGTCTCGGGCGCGAGCCGTGCGGGGCGGTGACCGAGGCGGCGCGAGAGCTCGCGCGCCGCCCCGCGCACGCGGCGGGAGAGGGCGGCGAGACGCGGCGCGACGCGCGGGATGGGCCCGGCGAGCATGAGCGCCGCCACCACCGTGCCGCGCGCGTCGAAGACCGGCGCGGCGATGCCGGCCACCCCCTCGGTGGTCTCACCCAGGGTCACGGCGAAGCCCTGCGCGCGCGTCTCGGCCACCAGCCGGCGCAGCGCGCGCCGGTCGGTCACGCTGGCGGGGGTGCAGGGGATCAGGCGTGCGCCGCGAAGGAACTGCTCCGGCCAGGGCGGGGGCATGAAAGCGAGCATCACGCGACCCGAGGCGGTGCAGTGGATGGGCCGCGCATCGCCTACGGCGGCGGCGAAGCGCAGCGCGGTGCGGCTTTCCACCTTGTCGGCGTAGACCACGGACCGCCGGTCGGGGGCGAGCACGGCGAGCATGGCCGTCTCGCCCGCCTCCTCGGCCAGGGCCTCGAGCACCGGCCGCGCGGTGGCGACGAGATCGGGATCGCCCGCCCCGGCGAGGATGGCCCGCGCGAGGCCGACCGCCTGGGGCCCGAGGCGCCACAGCCCGTCGCGCTGCTCGGCATGGCCTTCGGCGGCGAGGCCGCGCAGCAGGCCGAGCAGACTGGTCTTGGGCGCGCCCGTGGCAGCGGCGAGGGCGGCGAGCGAAGAGCCCTGCGGCGCGGCGGCGAGGCGGCCGAGGAGCTCGAGCACACGCCCCACCGAGCGCGGGCCAGGGCGCAGGAGACCACCCCCCATCTCAGCCCGGCGCGAGGCCGGCGATCCCGGAGGGCACGCCGCAGGCCTCGGCGGCCATCCCGCGGAGGCGGTACGGGGCCCGGAGGTGGCGGAACGATCCACGGGCCATTGCTTACCTGCCCCCCTACCGTGCCGACTTCGCCTCGCGGGTGTGTTCGTATATGCGAACACGATATGTTTTTCCGAACGCCGCCGTCAAGCAGCCGCGTTGACGCCGCCTCGCCGCGACCGCATCCTCGCGTCCGGAAGGAAAGGCCGATGGACTTCACCCTCTCGCCCGAACAGGCGGCGATCCGCGAACAGATCGCCCGCATCTGCGCGGATTTCCCGGACGAGTACTGGCTCGCGCGGGACCGCGAGGGCGCCTTCCCGCACGAGTTCCACGCCGCCATGGCCGCGGGCGGCTGGCTCGGCATCGCCATGCCGACGGAATACGGCGGCGGGGGCCTCGGCATCCTCGAGGCGGCGCTGATGATGGAGGCCGTCGCCGCCTCCGGCGCCTGCATGTCCGGCGCCTCGGCCCTGCACATGAACATCTTCGGCCTCAACCCGGTGGTCGTCTTCGGCACCGAGGAACAGAAGCGCCGCTTCCTGCCGCCGCTCATCGCGGGGCGCGACAAGCCCTGCTTCGCGGTGACCGAGCCCGATGTCGGCCTCAACACCACCGAGCTCAAGACGCGCGCGGAACGGCGGGGCGAGCGCTACGTGGTGCACGGGCAGAAGATGTGGATTTCCACCGCCCAGGTGGCGAACCGGATGCTGCTGCTCGCGCGCACCACGCCGCTCGAGCGCGTGCGGCGCAAGACCGAGGGCCTCAGCCTCTTCTACACGGAGATCGACCGCGCGCGGGTCGAGGTGCGCCCGATCGAGAAGATGGGCCGCCACGCGGTGGACTCGAACATGGTCTTCTTCGACGGCTTCGAGATCCCGCTCGAAGACCGCATCGGCGAGGAGGGCGAGGGCTTCCGCTACATCCTGCACGGGATGAACCCCGAGCGCATCCTGATCGCGGCCGAGGCGGTGGGCATCGGCCGCGCCGCACTTCGCCGCGCCTCGGCCTATGCACGGGAGCGCCGCGTCTTCGGCCGGCCCATCGGGCAGAACCAGGCCATCCAGCACCCGCTCGCGCGCAACTGGGCGGAGCTCGAGGCCGCCGAGCTCATGGTCTGGAAGGCGGCCAGCCTCTACGACGCGGGCCGGGACTGCGGCGCCGAGGCCAATGCGGCCAAATACCTCGCCGCCGAGGCCGGCTTCCGCGCCGCCGAGACGGCGGTGATGACGCATGGCGGCATGGGCTACGCGCAGGACTACCACGTGGAGCGCTACCTGCGCGAGAGCCTGATCCCGCGCATCGCCCCCGTCTCGCGCGAGCTGATCCTCTCGCATATCGCCGAGCGCGTGCTCGGCCAGCCGAAATCCTATTGAGCAGCGTCGGCCATGCCGGCCCCCCGCCGCGCGATGGGCCGCAACGCCCTGCGGAGGAGCGCGCCCCATGACGGAAAGACCAGGACGCGGCTTCGGCGCACTGGCCGGGCTCAGGGTGCTCGACCTGACCCAGGTGCTGATGGGCCCCTTCTGCACCCAGATCATGGCCGACCACGGCGCCGAGGTGATCAAGGTGGAGGGCCCCGAGGGCGACACGACGCGCGAGGTGCCGATGCTCGCCGCCCCGCGCGAGGGCGCGATGTTCCTCAACCTCAACCGCGGCAAGCGCGGCATCGCGCTCGATCTCAAGAAGCCTGGGGCGCGGGCGGCGCTGCTGCGCCTCGCGCGGGGGGCGGACGTGTTCATCCACTCCATGCGGCCCGACGCCATCGCCCGGCTCGGCCTCGGCTACGGCGAGGTGAGCGCGGCCAACCCGCGCATCGTCTATGCGAATGTCTATGGCTTCTCGCGCCGCGGCCCCTACGCGCCCCGGGCCGCCTATGACGACATCATCCAGGCGATCAGCGGCATGGCCGGCATCCAGGCGCGGATGCAGGGCGAGCCGGGCTATTCCGGCACACTGGTGGCCGACAAGGTCTCGGGGCTCACCGTGCTCTACGCCGTGCTGATGGCGCTGCTGCACCGCGCCCGCACCGGCGAGGGGCAGGAGATCGAGGTCGGCATGTTCGAGACCATGGCGAACTTCGTGCTGACCGACCACATCAATGGCGCGCTGTTCGACCCGCCGCGCGGCCCGCCGGTCTATCCGCGCGCCGCCTCGCCGCAGCGCCGCCCCTATCGCACCCGGGACGGCTGGATCGCGGCGCTGGTCTATACCGACAAGCAGTGGCGCGCTTTCCTCGACCTCGCGGGACATCCGGACTGGGCGAAGGATCCGCGCTTCGCGACCTTCCGCGGCCGGTCGCAGCATGTGGACGAATGCTACGCCCGCGTCGCCGAGACGCTGGCCACGCGCACCACCGCCGAATGGCTGGAGGGCTTCGCGCGGACCGGGATCCCCGCCGCCCCGGTGAACGACACCGAGGATCTGCTGCGCGACCCGCACCTCGCCGCCACCGGTTTCTTCCTGGAGCAGGAGACACGCCACGGCCGCATGCGCTTCCCGGGCATGCCGGCCTGGTTCTCGCGCACGCCCGGGCGCGTGGAGGGCCCCGCCCCCGCGCATGGGCAGGACGGCCGCGCGGTGCTGCAGGAGGCCGGCTTCAGCGAGGCGGAGATCGCCTCACTGGTCGCAGAAGGCGGCCTTCTGCTGCCCGGCGGATAGCATCTCCCCGGGAGGGCAGAAGATGTCGCGCAGCGTGATCAGGAGCCGCTCCACCCGCGGGTCCGCCACGCGATAATGGATGGAGGTCGCGGCGCGGCGCGTCGCCACCAGCCCGTCGGCGCGCAGCTTGGCGAGATGCTGCGAGATGGCAGGCTGGGACAGCCCCACCATCTCGGCGAGGCGCCCCACCGTGACCTCGCCCTCCGTGATCAGATGGCAGAGCAGCAGCAGCCGCCGCTCATTGGCCAGAAGGCGAAGAAGCTGGGCGGCCTCGCCCGCGCGCTCCTCCATCTCGGGGGGCAGGGCGAGAGGTCGGGTCGGGGCCGCAACGTTCATGGAGACGGCGTGTATCATGTCCTGACGCTCCCTGTCAGGCGCGTTTCGAGTCAGCGGGACAGGTGCTGACGCCGAACAACGAATAGGCCGGGCAGGTTCGCAGCAGGCCGGTGGCCAGAGGCAGCACCCCGATCCATCCCCAGGCGCCGATCCAGCCGGCCAGCGTGGCCAGGATGAGCAGTCCCCCCACTGCCACACGCAGCACGCGATCGAGACCGCCGACATTGGTTGCGAACATGCTGGTTTTCTCCCTCCGGAACAGGCCAGTCGCCCGCTCTATATTCGCTTGCGCTGATGGAAGGGAGAAGGGGAGTTTCCTTATCCTTCCGTCAGCGGCCGGTCATGATCCGGTCGATCAGCTGCTTCACAGTAGGAATGAAGCCGTTCGAATAGAAGGGGTCGGTCGCGAAACGGAAGGCGTTGTGCCCGGCGAACATCAGGTTGTTCTCCAGGCTGCCGTCGTGGGCGATGTCCTGCAGCGTCTTCTGGATGCAGAAACTGCGCGGGTCCGCCTTCTTCCCGGTCGAATAGTCCGGCCCGTGCTGCGACCAGTTCGAGAAGCGGCAGGCCGAGAGGCAGCCCATGCAGTCGATCTGGTCCTTGAGGATCTCGCGGGACTTCTCGGGCGTGACAAAGATCAAGGTGGAGTCGGGCGTGCGCATCGCCTCGGTGAAGCCCTGGGCCACCCAGGCTTCGGCGCGCGCGCGGTCGCCGGGCGTGAGCCAGACGATGCGCTTGCGCGGGCCCACGCCGAACTCGGCCGTGTGTTCGCCCACCGGCTCCATGGTGTAGGCCACCTGGCGTTCGTTGCGCTCCTCCAGCTCGCGCAGGAAGGCGTTCTTCACCGCGCTCGAGTAGAAGCCGGTGGGAGAGAAGGGCTGCAGCATCACGTCGCCGGGCTTGAGCTCCGTCAGGCGCTTCTTCCATGCGTCGCTGATGGGGCTCTCCTGGGTCAGCAGCGGCCGGGTGCCGAACTGGAAGGCCATGGGGCCGAGTTCGGGATTGTCGATCCAATCCTCCCACTCCTCCAGCCACCACACGCCGCCGGCCATGATGATGGGCGTGTCGTCCAGACCGAAGGCGCGCATCTGCTCGCGCAGCTTGCGCACACGCTCGTAGGGCGGCTCCGGCTTCTTGGGGTCCTCGCTGTTGGAGAGGCCGTTGTGACCGCCGGCGAGCCAGGGATCCTCGTACACCACCCCGCCGAGCCACTCGCGCGCCTTGTGGTAGCTGCGCTTCCACAGCGCGTTGAAGGCGCGGGCGGAGGAGACGATCGGGTAGTAATGGACGCCGAAGTCGCGCGCGATCTCGGCGAGGCGATAGGGCATCCCCGCGCCGCAGGTGATGCCGTTGATCAGCCCCTTCGCGCCCTCGAGCACGCCGCGGATGACGCGCTCGGCCCCACCCATCTCCCAGAGGATGTTGGCGTGGATGCGCGCCTTGGGCCCGCCGATCTCGCGCGCCTCGCGGGCCTGGGCGATGCCGCCGGCAATGCCGTAGGCCACCAGCTCCTCGTGCCGGTCGCGCCGGGTGGTGCCCTTGTAAACCTGCCGGATGGTCCGGCCTTCGGCGTCATAGCTGTCGGCGTTCACGGCCGAGAAGGTGCCCACCCCGCCTGCGGCCGCCCAGGCGCCGGCCGTGCGCCCGTTGCTGACGGCCACGCCCTTTCCGCCCTCCACCAGAGGGAGGACCTCGACGCCGCCCATGCGGATCGGGTTGATCGCCTTCACTGCACGTCCTTCCCAGACGATGAGGGTTCTTGTGACGTTATCATGAATCCGCCCGGCGCAAGCGGCGCCGGGCGGAGCCGTGCCATGCTCAGTCGTCGCGGCGGCCGGCCCGCTCGCGGCGGGGGCGCTCCTCGCCCTCCTCGCGCGGCGGGCGGGGGCGGCGCTCGCCCACCTGGTCGGTGATGTCGGCGCCCGTCTCCTGGTCCACGACGCGCATCGAGAGCTTCACCTTGCCGCGGTCGTCGAAGCCCAGCACCTTGACCTTCACGAGGTCGCCTTCCTTGACCACGTCGGTGGTCTTGGCCACGCGGTCGTTGGCCAGCTCGCTGATGTGCACGAGCCCGTCGCGCGCGCCGAGGAAGTTCACGAAGGCGCCGAACTCCGCCGTCTTCACCACCCTGCCGGTGTAGATCACGCCCACTTCCGGCTCCGCCACGATGCCGCGGATCCGGTCGATCGCCGCCTGGGTCGCCTCCTGGCTCGTGCTCGCGATCTTGATCGTGCCGTCGTCCTCGATGTCGATCTTCGTGCCCGTCTGCTCGACGATCTCGCGGATCACCTTGCCGCCGGTGCCGATCACCTCGCGGATCTTGTCCTTGGGCACGGTGATCACGGTGATGCGCGGCGCGGTGGCGGCGAGGTCGGTGCGCGCGCCGCTGATCGCCTTCGCCATCTCGCCCAGGATGTGCATGCGCCCCTCGCGCGCCTGCTCGAGCGCCACACGCATGATGTCGAAGGTGATGGAGGTGATCTTGATGTCCATCTGCAGGCTGGTCACACCCGCCTCGGTGCCGGCCACCTTGAAGTCCATGTCGCCGAGGTGGTCCTCGTCGCCGAGGATGTCGGAGAGCACGGCGAAGCCCCGGTCCTCCTTGATCAGCCCCATGGCGATGCCGGCCACCGGCCGCGCGATCGGGCAGCCCGCGTCCATCAGCGCGAGCGAGGCGCCGCAGACCGTCGCCATGGACGAGGAGCCGTTCGACTCCGTGATCTCGGAGACCACCCGCAGCGTGTAGGGGAACTTCTCCTTCTCCGGCAGCACCGGATGGATGGCCCGCCAGGCGAGCTTGCCATGCCCGATCTCCCGCCGCCCGGGCGAGCCGAGCCGCCCGGTCTCGTTCACGCTGTAGGGCGGGAAGTTGTAGTGCAGCAGGAAGTCCTCGCGGTATTCGCCGGTGAGCGCGTCGATGATCTGCTCGTCCTGCCCGGTGCCCAGCGTGGCGACGCAGAGCGCCTGGGTCTCGCCGCGGGTGAAGAGCGCCGAGCCGTGCGCGCGCGGCAGCACGCCCACCTCCGCCATGATCGGGCGGACCGTCTTCGTGTCGCGCCCGTCGATGCGCCGCCCCGTATCCAGGATGGCGTTGCGCACCACCTCGGCCTCGAGATCCTTGAGCAGCCCCTTCGCCGCCGCCGTGTCCGCGCCCTCGGCCTCGAGGGCGGCGAGCAAGGCCTGCTTCGCCTCGGCCACCGCCCGGTGGCGGGCAAGCTTCTCCGTCACCCGATAGGCCTCCGCCATCGGCGCACGGCCGAGCTCGGCGATGCGGGCCTTGAGCGCGGCCAGCGCCGGATCCTCTGGGGGCAGCTCCCAGGGCTCCTTCGCCGCCACCTCGGCGAGCGCGATGATGCCCTCGATCACCGGCTGGAAGCCCTTGTGGCCGAACTCCACGGCGCCGAGCATCACCTCCTCCGAGAGCTCGTGGGCCTCGCTCTCCACCATCAGCACGCCCTCGGCGGTGCCCGCCACCACGAGGTCGAGCTTCGAGAGCTTGCGCTGCGCGAGCGTCGGGTTCAGCACATAGGCCCCGTCCACATAGCCCACGCGCGCCGCACCCACCGGGCCGAAGAAGGGGATGCCCGAGAGGGTGAGCGCCGCCGAACAGCCGACCATGGCGACGATGTCGGGGTCGTTCTCCAGGTCATGGCTGAGCACCGTCGCGATGACCTGCACCTCGTTGCGGAACCCCTCGGGGAAGAGCGGGCGGATCGGGCGGTCGATGAGGCGCGAGACGAGCGTCTCGGCCTCGCTCGGCCGCCCCTCGCGCTTGAAGAAGCCGCCCGGGATCTTGCCGGCGGCGAAGGCCTTCTCCTGGTAGTTCACGGTGAGCGGGAAGAAGTCCTGCCCGGGCTTCACGCTGCGGCTGCCCACCACGGTGCAGAGCACGATGGTGTCGCCGAGGCGGGCCATCACCGCGCCATCGGCCTGGCGGGCGATCTTGCCCGTCTCGAGCGTGAGGACCTGGCCGCCCCAGGGAATGTCCTTGCGGAAGTAGTTGTCGAACATGCGTCGTCCTGTCTCGCCCCGCCGGGCGGGGCATGGGTGGACGCGGCGCGGCAGGGTGGCAGGTTCACGCGGAACGCCCCGCGGAAGGGGAGGCTTTCGGCGTCTCGGGGAACATGGGGGCCGGGGCGCGGGCCCGCGGCGAAGCCATGTGGCCGGAAACGCCGCCAGACCCGCGATCCGCCAGGGTTCTGTGGCTCTGACAACCCGCCGCACACGCGGAAGGAAGGACCGCGCCGGAGGACTCCGTCGCTGCCGGTCGCCTTATGGACCGGATGGCGGCGGCGCGCCAGCGGAAAAACGCCGCCCCGTCATGCGCGCCCCGGCCCGCCGGTCAGCGGCTCACGCCGCGGGGGATCGCGTCCAGACCCAGGTCGATCTCCCGGCCCGCCGTGTCCAGCCGATAGGGGCGGCGCTGGCCGGGCAGGCGCAGCGTCATCACGCCGTGGATGTCGGGCGCGCCGAGCTTGATGCGCGCCATCTGCTCGAGCGGAACGAAACGGTGCACCGGCCCGAACAGGCCGAGGGTCTCGATCACGATCCCCCTGCCATCGCGCGGACGGAGCACGCGCATCACATGGCGCCGGCGACGTCCATCGGCGATCGCGGCGGCCAGCAGAAGAAGTCCCTGGCCGGCGATCAGCGTGCGGCTGTCGTCCCCGGTGGGCCACCATTCGGCGAGGCTCGCCACCAGCAGCGCCGCGCCGGCGAGGGAGGCGCCCCAGAGGACGAGGCTCAGCGCGCGCAGCGAACGGCCCCAGCGCGCCTCGAACAACACGGAGAAGCGGGGGCGCCGGCCGGCGGCCGGACGCGCGGCGGTGCCGCTCATGCGCCGCCCCGCCGTCCGGGCCCGCACCGGCCGGGGAGGGTCGAGGCGCCCGCCATGCGCCCCCCTCGCCCCTGGCCGGATCAGCGGCGCAGGCCGAGGCGACCGATCAGCGCCTCGTAGCGCGCCTTGTCCTTGCGCTTGAGATAGTCGAGCAGCCCGCGGCGCTGACCCACCAGCACCAGCAGGCCCCGCCGGCTGTGGAAGTCCTTGGCGTGGGTCTTGAGGTGTTCGGTCAGGTTGGCGATCCGCTCGGAGAGGAGCGCCACCTGCACCTCGGGGCTGCCCGTGTCGCCGGGCTTGATGGCGTATTCGGCGATGAGCGCCGCGCGGCGCTCGGGAGTGATCGACATCGGCGTGACCCTTCGGTTGGAGTGTGGTCCGGTTCCGCCGCCTCAGGCCCGCGCCATCAGCCGCTCCGGCCGCAGCAGCCCCTCCTCGAGGCGGCAGAGACCGATGAACCGCTCCCCTGCCATCGCGCGCACCAAGCCCCGGTCGGGGTCGGCTGCGGACGGAACCCGGCCCATGAACTCGACCAGGCTGATGGCCTGACCGAAGCCGAGGCGGGCGGCCTCCGCCTCCGTCACGGCCAGTGCCGGGATGTCGGCCAGCGCGGTCGAGACGGGCAGCAGGAGGTCCAGCGAAGGAGGCGGCGTATCGCCCGTTCCCACGATCTTGTCCAGCGGCACGGCATGCGATTCGTGGAAGGGCCCCACGCGCAGGCGGCGCAGCGCGGCGATGTGCCCCACCGTGCCCAGCGCGCGCGCCAGGTCGCGCGCCAGGGAGCGCATGTACACCCCCTTGCCGGACTGCACCTCGAACTCCGCGTGGTCGGCGTCGGGCCGCGCCATCAGCTCGAAGCGGTCCACCCGGGCGGGGCGGGGCTCCAGCGCCACCGCCTGCCCCTCGCGCGCGAGGTCGTAGGCGCGCTCGCCGCCCACCTTGATGGCCGAGAAGGCGGGCGGCACCTGCATGATGTCGCCGCGGAAGGCGGGCAGCGCCGCGCGGATCGCCTCGTCCGTCGGGCGGAGGGGGCTGGTTCCGATCACCTGGCCGTCGGCGTCGTCCGTGTCGCGCGCCTCGCCGAAGCGCAGCGTGAAGCGATAGACCTTCGTGCCGTCCATCACGTAGGGCACGGTCTTGGTGGCGGCGCCGAAGGCGATGGGCAGAAGCCCCGTGGCGAGGGGATCCAGCGTGCCGCCGTGGCCGGCCTTCTGCGCGTCGAAGGCGCGCTTGACCATGTTCACGACCTCGGTGCTCCCGAGGCCCTTCGGCTTGTCGACGATGAGCCAGCCGCTGATGTCGCGGCCGCGGGGCTTCTTCCGGTGAGGGCGTGCCATGGCGCTCTGCGATGTTGGGAGGCGGGGTTCTAGCCGGAAACCCGGGCGACGGAAGCGCGTGGGCGCGCGGCTGCCATGCGTCGGCGGGCCCTATTCCTCGCCGTCCTCGCGCGGGGGGCCGAGGTCGCGCGCCACCTCCGGCCGGCGCAACAGCGCGCTCATCCTCGCCGCGTGGTCGAGCGCGGTGTCGGGCTGGAAATGCAGCTCGGGCGCGTATTTCAGACGCACCGCCCGCGCCACCTGGCCGCGCAGGAAGGGCGCGGCGCGGCGCAGCGCAGCGAACTGCGCGGCCGGGACATCCCTGCCAAGCCCGCTCACGAAGGCGGTCATGTGCCGCAGATCGGGCGAGGCGCGCACCTCCGTCACGGTGATGCGCGCGCCGAGCAGCTCGGGGTCGCGGAAATCCCCGCGCTCGAACAGGGCGGCCAGCGCGTGGCGGACCTCCTCGGCCACGCGCAGCTGGCGCTGCGAGGGACCGGCGGCGGGGTCGCGATGCGGAGGGCGAGGGGGCATCGGAGGCCTTTCAGCCGGCGCGGCCGGCCAGGGGAGCGGCAAGCGCGCCGGGGCTCGCAGGGCCCCGCGCACCACCCCGGCGCGGCGGGAGAGCGGGCCGCGGCGCCAGCGGCCGGTGCGCGAGGGCGAAGAGGCCGAGGCAGCGATCCGCCGCTAGGCGGCGGCCACCGTCTCGGTCTCGAAACACTCGATCTGGTCCCCCACGCGGATGTCGTCGAAGTTCTTGAAGCCCATGCCGCATTCGTAGCCGTTCGTGACTTCCTTCACGTCGTCCTTGAAGCGGCGCAGGGTGGAGAGCTCGCCCTCGTGGATCACGACGCCGTCGCGGATCAGACGGAAGCCGCAGCCACGGCGCACCACGCCCTCCGTGACGCGGCAGCCCGCCACCTTGCCGACCTTCTTGATGTCGAACACCTGCAGGATCGTGGCGTAGCCGAGGAAGGTCTCGCGCTGCACGGGCGCGAGCTTGGACTTCACCAGCGCCTCGATGTCGTCCGCCACCTGGTAGATGATCGAGTAGTAGCGGATGTCCACGCCGTCCCGCTGCGCCATCTCGCGCGCCTGGCTGGTGGCGCGCACGTTGAAGGCGACGACCACGGCGCGCGAGGCCTTGGCGAGCTGGATGTCGCTCTCGGTGATCTGGCCGACCGCCGAGTGCAGCACGCGCACCTTCACCTCCTCGTTGCCGAGCTTGGCGAGGGTGGCGTTGATCGCTTCGGCCGAGCCCTGCACGTCCGCCTTGACGACGACGGCCACCTCCTTCTGCTCGCCCGCCTGGATGCGGGCCAGCATCTCGTTGAGCGACCCGCGCGCCGCCCCCATGGCGGCGGCCGCCTTCTCGCGCAGCTTGCGCTGGCGGAACTCGCTCACCTCGCGCGCGCGCGCCTCGCTGTCCACGGCGATCATGGTCTCGCCCGCGCCCGGCACGCCGGAGAGGCCGAGCACCTCCACCGGGACCGAGGGGCCGGCCGCCTTCACCTGCTGGCCCTTGTCGTTCACCAGCGCGCGCACCCGGCCCCATTCGGCGCCGGCCACCACGATGTCCCCCTGCTTCAGCGTGCCCTTCTGCACCAGCACCGTGGCCACCGGGCCGCGGCCGCGGTCGAGCTTGCTCTCGATCACGGTCCCCTCGCCCGGCCGGTCGGGGTTGGCGCGCAGGTCGAGGATCTCGGCCTGCAGCAGGATCGCCTCCAGCAGCTTGTCGAGGTTGGTGCCCTTGAGCGCGGAGACCTGCACCTCCTGCACCTCGCCGCCGAGGGATTCCACCACCACCTCCTGCGCCAGCAGTTCGTTGCGCACGCGCTCGAGGTTCACGCCCGGCTTGTCGATCTTGTTGACCGCGACGATCAGCGGGACATCGGCGGCGCGGGCGTGCTTGATGGCCTCGATGGTCTGGGGCATCACGCCGTCATCCGCCGCCACCACCAGCACCACCATGTCGGTGACCGAGGCGCCGCGCGCGCGCATGGCGGTGAAGGCCTCGTGGCCGGGCGTATCGATGAAGGTGACCCGCTGGCCGCCCGGCACCTCCACCTGGTAGGCGCCGATGTGCTGGGTGATGCCGCCCGCCTCCTTCGCGGCCACGTCGGTCTTGCGCAGCGCGTCAAGAAGGCTCGTCTTGCCGTGGTCCACATGGCCCATGATGGTGACCACGGGCGGGCGGGGCTTCAGCGCCGCCTCCTCATCCACCGGCCCCTCGAGGCCGACTTCCACGTCATCCTCCGCCACGCGCTTGACGCGGTGGCCGAACTCCTGCGCCACCAGCTCCGCCGTGTCGGCGTCGATGGTCTGGGTCAGGGTGGCCATGACGCCCATGCGGAACAGCGCCTTCACCACCTCGCCGCCGCGGGCGGCCATGCGGTTGGCGAGCTCCTGCACGGTGATGGTCTCGGGGATCACCACGTCGCGCACCACGCGCTCCTGGCCCGAGCGCAGGCGCGCGAGCTCCGCCTGCCGGCGCTCGCGCTCGCGCGCGCGGCGCATGGAGGCGAGGGAGCGGCTGCGCTCGTCCTCGCCCTCGATCGCCGCGAGCACGTCGATGCGGCCCTCGCGCCGCCGCTCGCCGGCCAGCGGCGCCTTCTTCGCGGGCGCGGCGGCGGGCCGCTTGGCCCCCGCCGAGGCGCCGGAACGCCGCGCGGATCCGCGCCGGTCGTCCTCGTCCTCGACGCGCGCGCGCGGGCTCAGGCTGAGGCGCGCCGCGGGGGCGGCGGCCGGGGGCGGGGCGCTCGGGCGCAGCGCCGGGCCGGGCTGGGCGCGGGCGGCCAGCGGGGGGATGCGCGGGGCCGGCGTGCGCGGCGCGACGAGCGGGTTCGCCTCGGGAGCGGGGGGCTGGGTCGGGGCGGGGGGCGGGGTCTCCGGCGCGGGGGGAGCTTCCGATGCCGCCCGTGCGGCGCGGGCGGCCTCGGCCTCGGCGCGGGCGGCGGCCTCGGCCTCGGCGCGCTGCCGCGCCTCCTCCTCGGCCTTCTGGCGGGCGGCTTCCTCGGCGGCGCTGCGCAGCATCAGCGCCTGCCGCTCGCGCGCCTCGCGTTCGCGCTGCGCCTCGAGGCGGCGCTGCTCCTCGAGCACGCGCTGGCGGATCGCGAGCTCCGCCGGGGTGAGCGGCCGGCCCGAGGCGGGCGCGCCGGGACGCGACGGGGCGGCGCCGCTCCGCGACGGGGCCGCGCCCGACCGTCCGGCCGCGGCCGGGCTGGCCGGGCGCGGCGCGCCAGAGGCTGCGGCCGGGGCGCGCAGCGTCCCGCCGGACCCGGGGGGGCTCCCGCCGCCGGAGGGGGCGGGGCTGCGCTTCTTCACCACCTCGACCTGGACGACCTTCGACCGCCCATGGCTGAAGCTCTGGCGCACGCTGCCCGCGTCCACCGTCTTGCCGATCTCCAGCCGGCCCGTGGGCCGCAGGCTCAGCCGGTTCTTGCCCGCATCCTGATCGTTCTGGTCGCTCATCCGCCGTTCCGAACTCCGCGGGGGCAAGTCACGCCCGTCCCGCCATACGCATCCATTCCGCGCGATGCCCCTACGCCGGCATCGCGCGCGGTTCAATCACCTCGGGCGCGAAACCGGCGAGTCTCGCCGCCTCCGCCCACAGCGCCTCGGCCAGCCCGCCCGGGGCGACCGCGGCGTGAACGGCGCGCTCCCGCCCGAAGACGGCGCCGAGTTCCGCCGCCGTCAGCGCCAGCACCACCGGCAGCGCATGGCCGCCCTGCAGCCGCTCGCGCTCGGCGGGGCTGCCGTCCGAGGCCTGGACGAGCAGCGCCACCCGCCCCGCGCGGAGCCATTCCAGCACCGCCTCCCGCCCCGCCACGGCCGCCCCGCCGCGCCGCGCGAGGCCGAGGAAATCCCGCACCCGGCCGCGCAGACCGCTCAGGATGCGCGCGCGCAAGTCCGGCGGGACCACGACCGGGCCCCGCGCCGCCCGCGCGAACGCTCCCTGCTTGAGGGCCTTGGACAGCACCGCTTCCTGCGGCTCCAACCATAGGCCCCTGCCCGGAAGGCGTCCACCGGGATCGGGCAGAAGTTCCCGTCCGGGACCGAGGACGAAGCGCAGAAGCCGCTCCTTCGGCAGCACCGCGCGCGTGACGATGCAGCGGCGCAGCGGCCCGCGCTCCCGCGCGATGGCGTCATCGGGCAGCGGCGCCTCCCCCTGCGGCGCGCCGTGCGGGGCTTCAGGCGGTCGCGCCACCCTCCTCGCCCTCGAACCAGTGGGCGCGCGCGGCCATGATCGCCGCGCTCGCCGTCTCCTCGTCCATCGCCTCCTCGCCCAGGATCTCGATCAGCTCGTCGGAGGCGAGGTCGGCGAGGTCGTCGAGCGTCTTCACCCCCGCCTCGCCCAGCTTCACGAGCATCGCGTTGGTGAAGTAGCCGAGCCCGGCCACCGCGTCCTCCACGCCCAGCGCGATGCGCCGCTGGTCGAGCTCCGCCTCCTTCGCCTCGAGATGCGCGAGCGCCCGGCGCTTGAGCTCGGCCGCGATGTTCTCGTCGAAGCCCTCGATCGAGGCGAGCTCCTCGTCCGGCACCTCGGCGATCTCCTCGATGGAGCCGTAGCCCTCGGTCACCAGCAGGCCCGCGATCACGTCGTCCACGTCGAGCGCCTCGACGAAGAGGCTCGAGCGGCGGCGGAAATCCTCCTGCCGGCGCTCGCTCTCCCCCGCCTCGGTCAGGATGTCGATGTCGTAGCGGGTGAGCTGGGAGGCGAGGCGCACGTTCTGTCCGCGCCGACCGATGGCAAGGCTGAGCTGCTCGTCGGGCACCACCACCTCGCAGCGCTTGTTCTCCTCGTCGAGCACCACCTTGGACACTTCGGCGGGCGCCATGGCGTTGACGATGAAGGTGGCGATGTCGGGGCTCCAGGGGATGATGTCGATCTTCTCGCCCTGCAGCTCCGCCACCACCGCCTGCACGCGCGACCCGCGCATGCCCACGCAGGCGCCCACCGGGTCGATCGAGCTGTCGCGGCTGACCACCGCCATCTTCGCGCGCGAGCCGGGGTCGCGCGCCACCGCCTTGATCTCGATGATGCCGTCGTAGATCTCGGGCACCTCCTGGGCGAAGAGCTTGGCGAGGAAGCCCGGGTGGGTGCGGCTGAGGAAGATCTGCGGGCCGCGGGGTTCCTCGCGCACGTCGTAGATGTAGGCGCGCACCCGGTCGCCGTTCTTGAAGGCCTCGCGCGGGATGCACTCGTCGCGGCGCAAGAGCGCCTCGGCCCGGCCGAGATCCACCATCAGGTTCCCGTACTCGGTGCGCTTGACCGTGCCGTTCACGATCTCGCCCACCCGGTCCTTGTACTCCTGGTACTGCTTCTTGCGCTCCACCTCGCGCACGCGCTGCACGATCACCTGCTTCGCGGTCTGCGCGCCGATGCGGCCGAAGTCGATGGGCGGCAGCGGATCGACGATATACTCGCCCACCTGGATGCCCGGCCTGATCTTCTGCGCGATGCGCAGCGGCATCTGCGTCTCCTCGTCCTCCACCGCGTCGTCCGGCACGACGAGGGTCCAGCGGGAGAGCTTCACGGCGCCGGTCTTGCGGTCGATCTCGGCGCGGATGTCCTTGTTCTGGCCGTAGGTCTGGCGGCCCGCCTTGCCCATGGCGAGCTCCATGGCCTCCAGCACCTCCTCGCGGTCGATCATCTTCTCGCGCGCGACGGCGTCGGCGACCTGCAGGAATTCGGGGCGGGGAACGGCGTGATCGAGGGCCATGGCGTTCAGTTCCTCGTGGCAGTCTTCTGTGCCGCGGTGGCGGCGATGAGTTCGTCGGTGAGAACGAGCTTGGCGCGGCGGATGCGGGCGCGCGGCAGCGCGACTTCCCCGCCCTCGTCGAGCCTGAGGCGCGCGGTCTCGGCGTCGGCGCCGATGACGCGCCCACGGAAGCGCTTGCGCCCCTGCACCGGGACATCGAGCTCCACCGTCGCCAGATGGCCGGCGAAGCGCTGCCAGTCCTTGGCGCGCGTCAGCGGCCGGTCGATGCCGGGGCTCGACACCTCCAGCACCCATTCGGCCTCGATCGGGTCGGCCACGTCGAGCACGGCGCCGATGGCGTGGCTGATCGCCTCGCAATCCTCCACGCTGAAGGGGGCGCCGTCGGCCCGGTCGGCCATCACCTGCACGGTCGGGCGCTCCCTGCCGCTGACCTGCACGCGCACGAGCTCGTAGCCCATGTGCTCGATGGTGGGCGCGACGAGATCGGCGATGCGGGCCTCCAGCCCTTCGTGGCGGGGACGTTCGACGGTCAAAAACAAAAAAGGCGGCCCCGAAAGGCCACCCCCCTGATGGATCGGACGGTGTGAACGGCGCGAATATGGGCCGTCGGCCGGCGCGGTGCAAGCCCGGCGCTTTTCGCTTCCCCGGCGAGGCCTTCTCGCTTATTCCTTCCATGCTGGAAAGGTCGAAGCCATCAAGGCCGACACCAAGGAAGAGGGAGGAAGTTTCACGCCATGTCGCAGGAGAAGCAGCGCGCAGAGGCCGATTCGCTGGTCCGCGCCGTGCTGAAGGAGGGAACCAACGCCCAGCGCCGGGCGCTCTTCGTCTCGGCCGCCGCCTTCGGTGCCGCGATGGCCCTGCCCGGGGCCAGCCCGGCCGCGGCGCAGACCGCGCCCGCCGCCCCGCCACGCCGCGCCATCGTGAAGGACGACAGCCGGCTGCTGAACATCGGCGCCACCGTCCGGTCGGGCAACTACTGGAACTTCACGACCTTCATGACACCGGTCGAGGAGTTCTACGTCCGCAACCACTACCCCACGCCCACCGCCGAGAGCCGCCCGGTGCTCGCGCGCGACGCCTGGCGGCTGCGCATCCACGGCCCCTCGGTCGAGCGGCCGGTGGAGCTCACCTTCAACGACCTCCTCGGCATGCGCAGCCGCAGCATCATCGCCACCATGGAATGCCACGGGAACGGCCGCACCCTGTTCTGGGAGCAGGACGGGCTGACGGGCCAGCAGGTCTCCGGCGGCAACTGGGTGCTCGGCGCCGTCGGCCAGGCCGAGTGGCAGTATGTGCCGATGAGCGAGATCTTCGCCCGCGTCGGCATCAAGCCCGGCGCGCGCACCGTGCTGTTCTGGTCCGGCGTGGACGGCAACGACATGGGCCGACCCATGCCCTACGACGACGTGCTCGCCCAGCAGCACGACATGGGCGTCTGCTTCGCCATGAACGGCAACCCCCTCGTGCCCGACCACGGCGCGCCGGTGCGCATGGTCGTCCCCGGCTGGGGCGGCACCGCCTCGATCAAGTGGCTCACCGAGATCCGCGTGACCGACCGGCGCGTCTGGTGCCGCCTCAACACCCGCGGCGAGGTGTTCATCGGGCCCGCCTACGCCCGGCCGGAGTTCGACGCCGCGGCCGACGAGTTCATCGGCGTGACACCCGAGGACATCCAGGGCCCGATGGTGACCTGGATGCCGCCGAAATCCCTCATCACCGTGCCGCTCGTGCTCGAGCGCTCGCCCTCCGTCCCGCCCAACTACCCGCTGCAGCGCGGCCAGTGGCCGCGCCTCTCGGCCGGCCGGCAGGAGCTCACCGGCTACGCCTGGGCGCCGCAGCACGGGGTGCGGCAGGTGGAGCTGCGCATTGACGGCGGCCCGTGGCAGCGCGCCGAGATCCGCCCGCCCAATCTCGGCAAATACACCTGGGTGCGCTTCACCTTCCCCTGGGACGCCACCCCGGGGCGCCATGTGATCGAGACGCGCACGACCGACAATGCCGGCGTCAGCCAGCCCGAGACGGTCCCCATGAACACGCTCGGTATGGCCAACTGGGCGATCCCGAAATTCCGCGTCGAGGTGGTCTGACGCGCCGTGCCGCCGGGGAGGCGCGCCCCGCCTCCCCCTCTTCCGCCAAGAAGAACGGATCCTGCATGACACCCTGGATGATTCTCGCCCCGGCGCTCGCCGGCGGCCTTCTGCTCGCGGCCGGGGCCGCCGGCCAAGGCGGCCTCTCGCCGCAGATCGCCGAGGGGCAGCGCCTCTACGCCGAGCATTGCGCGCTCTGCCATGGCGAGGACGGGCGGCGCGGCGCAGGGTTCCAGACGCCGATCTGGGGCGAGCGCACGCAGATCCGCAAGTTCAACACCGCCTTCGGCCTGTTCGAATACAACCAGATGATGATGCCCTTCGACGATCCCTCGAAGCTCAGCGACGAGCAGAAATGGGCGGTGGTGGCCTACATCCTCGCCAATCATGGGACGATCCCGCGCGACGCGACGCTCGATCCGACCCGGGCGGGGGAGATCGTCATCCGCTGAGGGCGCAGCGGCGTCGGCCCGTGTTCGCCCCAGCCCCGCGCCGCGTCCATGCTCCCCCGCCGCCCGAGGGCGGTGCCCTCGTCCTGTGAGACCCGGAACACCGCAGTCGTGCGGGTCGCGCCTATGGCGGCCGCACGCGCGAGTCCGGGCCGGGGGGGGCGTCGCGCCGCCGCAGCCGCGGCAGCCGCACCCCCTTCCTCGCGCGCGGCACCGCCTTCGGCAGCCGCACCCCCTTTCCTCGCGCGCGGCACCGCCTTCGGCAGCCGCACCCCCTTTCCTCGCGCGCGGCTACGCCTTCGGCAGCCGCACCCCCTTTTCCTCGCGCGCGGCTACGCCTTCGGCAGCCGCACGACGAACCGCGCCCCGATCACCCTGCCCTCGGCGTCGCGCCGGTTCTCGGCGGTGATTCGCCCGCGCAGCCCCTCGATGATCTGCTTGGAGATGGACAGTCCCAGCCCCGAATGCTGGCCGAAGCGCTCGCCGCGCGGCCGCTCGCTGTAGAAGCGCTCGAAGATCCCCTCGAGCTTCGCCTCGGGGATGCCCGGCCCCTCGTCCTCCACCACCACCTCCACCTCTGCCCCCGTCTCGCGCGCGCGCAGCCACACGCGCCCGCGGTCGGGACTGAAGGAGACGGCATTGCCCAG
>JAOAIK010000062.1 GCA_026414745.1 Roseococcus sp. | reverse complement strand
GGCTCGGGGCGTGGGGGCTCGGGGCGTGGCGCCTCGGGACGTGGGGGCTCCGCCGGAGGCGGCGGTTCCGCCGGAGGGGGTGGCTCCGCGGGCCGCGGCGGCTCCGGCGAGGACGGCGGCCCCTCCGGCCCAGGCGGGGCGGCATCGGGCGGTGCGGCGTCGGGCAGGGCGGCCGGCGGCGGGGGAAGCGCCGGATCGGCCGGCGGCGGCATGGCCGGAAGGGGCTGCGCCAGCGGCGGCGCGGGGGGTGGGGGCGGGGGCGGCGCCGCGGCGGGTTCGGGCGCGGGCGGCGCTTCGGCCAGGACGGGGGCGGGCGCCGCCGGCGCCGCCTCGGCCAGGGCGGGGTCGGGCGCAGCCTCGGGCATCGCCGCGCCGGCCTCGCCGACCGTCTCCGGCGAGTCCGCATCCCAGACCAGCGCCAGCCCCGTCTGCGGCGGCGCCTCGCGCCGCGCCACGCCGGGCAGCAGGAGCACCGCCGCGAGCACCCCGCCGTGCAGGAGGAGCGAAGCGAGGCCGCCCCAGCCCGTCCCCTCCTCCGGCCGCCGGTGCGCCCAGCGGAGGGGCAGGATCACAGCACCACCACCCCGCGATGCTTGGCCTTGCCTTCGGGCTCGACGTGGATGGTGATCACCGCCTCGCCCAGCTCGGCCTTCAGCGCGGCCTCGATGCGGTCGCAGATGTCGTGCGCCTCGGTCACGCGCATGCCGCCGGGCACGACCAGGTGGAACTCGATGAAGGTGAAGCGGCCCGCCTGGCGCGAGCGGATGTCATGCGCCTCGATCGCTCCCTCGGCCTCCTGCCCGACGATGCGGCGGATGCGCGCCAGCGTCTCCGGCGAGGTGGATTCGTCCATCAGCCCGCCCACGCTCTCGCGCACCAGCCGCGCCCCGCTGAAGACGATGTTGCCCGCGGTCAGCGCCGCCAGCAGCGGATCGAGCCACCACAGCCCGGTGGCGAGGGCAAGCGCCACGCCTGCCAGCACCCCCACCGAGGTCACCACATCCGAGAGAAGGTGCCGCGCGTCCGCGACCAGGGCGGGCGAGCGCAGCCGTCGCCCGCGGCGGAACAGCAGGGCGCACCAGGCGCCGTTGACCAGCGTGGCCCCCAGCACCACCGCCGCCGCCGCCGGGGTGAGTTCGGGCAGGCGGGGGTTCTGCAGGCTCTGCCAGCATTCGTGCAGGATGATGAAGGCGGCGAGCAGGATCAGCGCCCCCTCCAGCACCGCCGAGAAATACTCGGCCTTGTGGTGGCCATAGGGGTGGTTCGCGTCCGCCGGCAGGGCGGCGTAGCGCACCGCCGCCAGGGCCGCCCCGGCGGCGGCGACGTTCACCACGCTCTCCAGCGCATCGGCGAAGAGGGCGACGCTGCCTGTCATCCACCAGGCCGCGGCCTTGAAACCGAGCACGGCGAGGGCGACGGCGACGCTGCCGGCGGCGAGGGTCTCGGCGCGCTGCAAGGGAGCTCCAGGACGAGGGTTGCGGCGGCTGGACCCTAGCCAAACCGGCCCGGGGCGGAAAGCGCGGGCGCTGCCACGCAAGCGTCACGGCATTGCAGCCCTGCGGCAACGGAAGGGGCCTATGCCGCGGCGCGATGCGCGCTCCCGATTCCGGCCTCCTGGTGGAGGAGGCCGCCGTCACCCTCGGCGGCACCCCGATCCTGCGCGGCGTCTCGCTGCGGGTGGAGCCCGGCGAGTTCGTGGCGCTGCTCGGCCCCTCGGGCTGCGGCAAGACCACGCTGATGCGCGTGGTGGCGGGGCTGCAGGCGCCGGCCGCGGGCCGCGTGCTCATCAACGGGCGGGACGTGACGCGCGCCCACCCCGCCGAGCGCGACGTCGCCATGGTGTTCCAGAACTACGCGCTCTACCCGCACCTGACGGTGCGGCAGAACATCGCCGTGCCGCTGGCCATGCGCCGGCTGAACGGCTGGCAGCGCGCGCCCCTGCTGGGCAGGCTGTTCTCGCGCGCCGAGCGGGCCGCCATCGCGCGCGAGGTCGCCGCCATCGCGGCGCCGCTCGGCCTGTCGTCGCTGCTCGAGCGCAAGCCCGCGCAGCTCTCGGGCGGGCAGCGGCAGCGCGTGGCGCTGGCGCGCGCCGTGGTGCGCCGCCCGGCCGTGTTCCTGCTGGACGAGCCGCTCTCCAACCTCGACGCCGCGCTGCGCGTCTCCACCCGGCGCGAGATCGTGGAGATCCACCGCCGCGCCGGGGCGGCCAGCGTCTATGTCACGCACGACCAGGCCGAGGCGCTGACCATGGCCGACCGCATCGCGGTGATGCAGGCGGGGGAGATCCTGCAGATCGGCTCGCCCGAGGCGATCTACCGCGACCCGGCCGATCTGCGCGTGGCCAGCTTCATCGGCAGTCCGCGAATCAACCTCCTGCCCGCGGCGGCGGGCGAGGACGGGGTGCTGCGCCTCGACGGCGCGCCCCTGCCGCTGCGCACCCCGGCGCGCGGGCCCGTCACCCTCGCGGTGCGGCCGGAGGACTGGCGCATCGCCCCCGCCGGCCTCGCCGCGCGCGTCGCGCATGTCGAGTTCCTGGGCGACCATGAGCTGATCCACCTCGACGCCGCGGGGACCGAGATCGTCATGCGCGCCGAGCCCGAGCTGCGCGTGGCGCGCGAGGAGGCGCTGCACCTCTCCTTCGATCCCGCCCGCGCGCTGCTCTTCGGCGCCGATGGCCGGCGGCTGCCGGTGGCGGAGCGCGAGGCGGCGCATGTCTGAGGCCGCGCTGGCCGCCGCACCCCCCCGCGCGCGCCGCCGCCTGGGCGAGGCGCTGGGCGGCTGGCTGCTTTCTCTGCCCGCCGCGCTCTCCTTCCTGCTGCTGCTGCTGCTGCCCACCCTGGCGGCGGTGGCCATGGCCTTCACCGATTTCGAGCTCGGCCTCTGGCCGCCCGCCTGGATCGGCCTCGAGAACTTCCGCGAGATGTGGGAGGATCGCGGCTTCCGCCAGTCCTTCCGCAACACGGTGGTCTATGTGGGGCTGGTGGCGCCGGCCTCGGTGCTGCTCGGCCTCGGGCTCGCGCTGCTGATCGAGGCGGGGGCGCGCGGGCGGGCGCTGTTCCGCGCCGTGTTCTTCCTGCCCGTGGTCTCGCTCACGGTGGCGATGGCGGCGGCCTGGCAGTATCTGCTGCACCCCACCATCGGGCCGCTGAACGCGGCGCTGCGCAACTTCGGCGTCGCCGCCCCGCCGGCCTGGCTCTCCTCCTCCGACTGGGTGCTGCTCTCGCTCTCGGCCATCGGCGTGTGGGAGCAGGCGGGCTTCAACATGGTGCTGTTCATGGCCGGGCTCACCGCCATCCCGCGCGAGCTGCGCGAGGCGGCGAGCGTGGACGGCGTGCACTCCGCCTTCGAGCGCTTCCGCCTCGTCACCTGGCCGCTGCTCGGGCCCACCACGCTCTTCGTCGTCACCATCACGCTGATCCGCAGCGTGCGCGTCTTCGACACGGTGGCGGTGCTGACGCGCGGCGGGCCCAACAAGGCCTCGGAGGTGCTGCTCTACACCATGTACACCGAGGGCTTCACCTTCCTGCGCCTCGGCTACTCGGCGGCCATCACCCTCGTCTTCCTCGTCATCGTGCTGGCGCTGATGCTGGTGCAGACGCGGCTTCTGGACCGCCGGGTGCATTATGGCTGACCGCTGGCGGCTGCCGCTGCTCGCCCTGCTCGGGCTCCTGATGCTCGCGCCCTACATCTGGATGGTCTCGGCGAGCCTCAAGGCCACCGACGAGCTGTTCCGCGCGAGCCTGACCCTGCTGCCCGAGACGGGCACGGCCTGGATGGAGAACTACGGCCGCGTCTGGCGCGAGGTGCCGGTGGCGCAGTATCTGCTGAACGGCGTCATCGTCTGCGGCGGCATCCTGGTCTTCCAGCTCCTGTTCGCCGTCCCCGCGGGCTATGCGCTGGCCAAGCTGCGCTTCCCGGGGCGGGAATGGGTGTTCGGCGCGGTGATGCTCGGCCTGCTGGTGCCGCCGCATGTGCCCGCCCTGCCGCTCTATGTCGCCTTTTCCGAGCTCGGCTGGCTCAACAGCTACGCGGCGCTGATCATCCCCTCCACCATCAGCGTCTTCGCCATCTTCCTCTTCCGGCAGTTCTTCAAGTCCCTGCCCGAGGAGCTGATCCACGCCGCGCGGCTCGATGGCATGGGCGAGGGCGCGATCGTCTGGCGCGTGGCCCTGCCCAATGCCTGGCCGGCCGCCACCGCCTTCGCGATCTTCTCGGTGGTGGCGCACTGGAACGACCTGTTCTGGCCGCTGATCGTGCTCACCGGCACGGACTACGCCACCCCCGCGCTCGGCGTGTTGCACTTCCGCACCGAGGAGGCGGGCGATGATTTCGCCGCGCTGATGGCCGCCTGCACCATCATGACGGCCCCGCTCGTCCTCGCCTTCCTTTTCGCCCAGCGGCGCTTCGTCGAGGGCATCGCCACCACCGGCCTCAAGGGATGAAGGAGAGACCGCCATGCTGAACCGTCGCGGCCTGGGCGCGGCCACCGCGCTCTCGCTCTTCACGCCGCATGTGCTGCGCGCGCAGCGGGCGGTGGAGATCACCGTGCATGTGCCCCAGCCGGTGATCTTCCGCGCGAGCTTCGAGGCCATCGCCGCCGCCTTCGCGGCGCGCGAGCCGGAGATCCGCATCAACTGGATCACCACGCCGAACTACGAGGAGGGGCTGCAGCTCCTGCTCCGCCAGGCGGCCACCAACGCCTTCACCGTGGACCTCTCCTACCAGGGCTTCAACCGGCTGCGCCTGCTGGCCGAGCGCGGCATCGCGCAGGACCTGCTGCCCTTCCTCCAGCGCGAGGGCGACCCGGCGGCGCAGGGCTACACCCCGAACCTGCTCGCGCTCGCGCATTTCGGGGGCATCCAGGCCGGCCTCGCCTATGCCGCCTCCAACCCCATCACCTTCCTCAACGCCGATCTCGTGCGCCGCGCCGGCGGCGACCCCGCGGCGCTGCCGCGCGACTGGGACGGGATCATCGCGCTGGCCAACCGCATCCGCGCCCTCGGCGTGGACGGGATGTTCTACAACCTCGGCAACGAGGACTGGATGTTCTCGGCCCTGCTGTTCGGCCATGGCGGGCGCATGCTCTCCGAGGACGAGCGCGAGGTGACGGTGAACGGGCCGGAGGGGCTGGCCGCCATGCGCCTGCTCGAGCGCTTCGTGCGCGAGGCGCGCATGCCGCTGCTGACGGGCGATGCGGCGACCCAGGCCTTCGCGGCCGGGCGGCTCGGCCTGATCTACCGCTCCACCGCCTTCCTGCGCGGCGTGATCCAGCAGGTGGGGCGCAACTTCGAGCTCGGCACCGCGCCCATGCCGGTGATGGACCCCGTCCGCGGCCGCCTCCCCACGGGCGGCGCGGCGGGCGCCCTCATCGCGCGCGACCCGGCGCGGCGCGAGGCGGCGTGGAAGTTCCTGCGCTTCTCCACCTCGCCCGAGGGCACCACGCTGATGGTGCAGAACACGGGCTATGTGCCGATGAACCGGATCGCGATCGAGGATCCGCGCTGGCTCGGCGAGTTCTACCGCGACAACCCGCTCTTCCGCGCCGCCACCGAGCAGGTGCACCTGATGATCCCCTGGACGCCCTTCCCGGGGCCGAACTCGGTGCGGATCACCCAGGCGGTGGTGGACAACGTGATGCGCGTCGTCGAGCAGCGCGCCACCCCCGAGGCGGCGCTCGCCGACATGGCGGCCGAGATGCGCCGCCTGCTGCCGCGCGGCCGCGGCTGACCCGAACTTTCCCGGCAAGGAGACCCCCGAGATGCTGACCCGCCGTTCGCTTCCCGCCCTCGGCGCCGCGCTGGCGCTGCCCGGCCTCGCCCGCGCCCAGGGCACGGTCGAGATCACCGTTCACTATGCCCAGCCGGTGATCTTCAAGGAGAGCTACGACGCCATCGCCGCCGCCTTCGCGCGGCGCGAGCCGAACATCCGGATCAACTGGGTGACGACGCCGAACTACGAGGAGGGGATGCAGCTCATCCTCCGCCAGGCGGCGACGACGCTGACCACCGACCTCAGCTACCAGGGCTTCAACCGGCTGCGCATCTTCGCCGAGCGCGGCATCGCGCAGGATGTGATGCCGCTCCTGCGAAGCGAGGGCGACCCGGCCGCCATGGGCTACTCGCCCAACATCCTGGCGCTCGCGCATTTCGGCGGCTTCCAGTCCGGCCTCGCCTACGCCGCCTCGAACCCGATCATGTACTACAACGCCGATCTCGTGCGGCGGGCCGGCGGCGATCCGGACCGCATGCCGACGAGCTGGGACGGCGTGTTCGAGCTGAGCCGCCGCATCAAGGCGCTGGGTGGCGGCCATGAGGGCTTCTGGTACGCCTGGACGGGCGACGACTGGATGTTCTCCGCCCTGCTCTTCGGCCATGGCGGGCGCATGCTGACGGAGGACGAGCGCGACGTCGCCTTCGCCGGGCCCGAGGGCCTCGGCGCGCTGCGCCTCCTGGATCGCATGGTGAAGGAGGGCGGCATGCCCAACCTCGCGCGCGACGCCGCGCAGCAGGCCTTCGCCGCCGGCCGGCTCGGCATGTTCTTCTGGACCACCGCGGCGCTGCGCGGGACCATGCAGCAGGTGGGCCGCAACTTCGAGCTGCGCACCACCGTGATGCCGGTGATCGACCCGGTGCGCGGGCGGCTGCCCACCGGCGGCGCCGCGGGCATGCTCATCGCGCGCGACCCGGCGAAGCGCGAGGCGGCGTGGAAGTTCCTGCGCTTCTCGACCTCCGCCGAGGGCACCACGCTCATGGTGCAGAACACGGGCTATGTGCCGGTGAACCAGCTCGCCATCGACGACCCGCGCTGGCTCGGCGAGTTCTACCGGCAGAACCCGCTCTTCCAGGCGGCCACGCGCCAGGCGAACATCATGATCCCCTGGTATGCCTTCCCGGGCGCGAACTCGGTGCGCGTGACGCAGACCATGGTGGACCAGCAGGCGCGCATCGTCGAGCAGCGCGCCACCCCCGAGCAGGTGCTGGCCGACATGGCCGCCGAGGTGCGCCGCCTGCTGCCGCGCCCGCGCGGCTGAGGGCGCCCCGCCCTCCCCCCGCCGGGCGCGCGCCCGGCGGGGCGGCCGCGCCCCTGCCCTTCCCTGCCCTTTCCTGCGAGACTGCCCGCATGCCCGTGCGCATCGCCCAGCTCAGCGACGCCCATCTCTCGCCGCGCTTCCCGCGCTTCGAGGGCAATTTCGACCTGGTGGCCGAGGCGGTGCGCGCCGCCCGCCCCGATCTCGTGATCGCCACCGGCGACCTCTCGCTCGACGGCGCGGAGGAGGAGGAGGATCTGCGCCACGCCGCCGCCCGCCATGCGGCGCTCGGCGCGGACTGGCGCGCCCTGCCCGGCAACCACGACATCGGCGACGAGCCGGTGCTGGGCGGCCGACAGCCGGTGACCGCCGAGCGCATCGCGCGCTGGCGGCGCGTCTTCGGCAGCCATGCCTGGGTGCATGACCTTCCGGGCTGGCGGCTGATCGGTCTCGACACCCAGTCCCTCACCGCGCCCGAGGCCGAGGCGCAATGGGCGCTGCTGGAGGAGGCGGTGGCCACCGCCGGGGCGCGCCGCATCGCCCTGTTCCAGCACAAGCCGCTGACCGAGCAGCGGCTGGACGATGCGGCGGTGACCTACTGGCCGGTGCTGCCCGCCCCGCGCGCCCGGCTGCTCGCCCTCTTCGGCGAGCGCCGCCCGGCCTTCGTCGCCTCCGGCCACATCCACCAGCACCGGGTGCATCGCACCGACGGGCTGCTGCAGCTCTGGGCGCCGGCCATCGGCTTCATCGTCGGCGATGCCTGGCAGAAGCCGCTGGGCAGCAAGCTGCTGGGCTGGATGGAGCATGTGCTGCACGAGGACGGCACGGCGGAACACCATCTGCGCCTCGTGGACGGGCTCGCGCTGCACGACATCGGGCTGATCCCGGAGGCCTATGGCCCGCTGCGCCCGTTGGCGTGAGGGCCGGGGCCTCGGGGCGCGCCGCTATCCCCGGGGCAGGCTGTGCTCGCCCTCGCCGAGCGCGCGCTGCATGGTCACCACGTCGAGCCAGCGGCCGAACTTCAGGCCCACCGCCTTCATCACCCCCACCTGACGGAAACCGAGCGAGGCGTGCAGGCCGATGGAGCCGACATTCTCGCTGTCGCCGATCACGGCGATCATCTGCCGCATCCCCGCCGCCTCGGCACGGGCCAGCAGCGCCTGGACCAGCGCCTTCCCCACCCCCATGCCGCGCACGTCGTCGCGGACATAGATGCTGTCCTCGGCCGTGAAGCGATAGGCGCTGCGCTCGCGGAAGGGGGCGTAGTAGCCATAGCCCGCCACCCGCCCCTCCTGCTCGGCCACCAGCCAGGCATGGCCCGCGCCCTGCACCTTGGCCATGCGCGCGGCCATCTCCTCCTCGCTCGGCGGGGTTTCCTCGAAGGTGCCGGTGCCGTGCAGCACATGGTGGGCGTAGATGGCGGTGATGGCCGGGATGTCGGCCGGCGTCGCGTCGCGGATGATCATGCCGCCGCCGGCAGGCCGAGTTCGGCCGCGAGGCGCGTGGCGAGGGCGAGCAGCGCGCGGTCCCGCCCCGTGCCGGCAACGAGGGAGAGGCCGACCGGCGCCCCCTCCACCTTGCCCACGGGCAGCGTCACCTCGCACAGCGAGGCGAGGCCGGCGATGGCGGTCACGCCCATGGTCGTCTCGCGCACCGCGTTCTGCTCCGCCTGGCTCGCGCCGAGCTTCGGCGCCGGGATGGGGCTCGTCGGGTAGGCCAGCACCGCCCCGCCCGCCAGCAGCGCGGCCATGCGGCGCTTGAAGGTGCGGCGGAAGGCGCGGCCCTCGGCGGCCTTGGCGGCCGGCATGTCGCGCGCCGCGGCGAAGCGCTCGCCGACGCCGGGGCCGAACTGCGGCTGGGTGGCGGCGATCCATGCGCCGAGCGAGGCCCAGGCCTCCTGCGCCTGCATGCAGCGGAAATGCTCGTAGAGAGCGGGCAGCCCCTCGGGCGCCACATCGATGGGAAGGGCCGAGCCCATCAGCCGCTCCAGCGCCGCCATCGCCGAGGCCATGGCGGCGGCGGTGGTCGGGCGGGCGTTGATCCAGGCCTCGTTCACCTTGAGCACGGGGCCGAGCGGCGCGTCGCAGGGCTCGGCCGGGAGCAGCACCTCGCCCACGCGCTGCAGCACGGCGGCGCTGCGGGCGAACCAGCCGCAGGTGTCGAAGCTCGGCCCCAGCGGGCAGGCGCCGGCGAGGCTGACCGCTCCCCAGCTCGGCCGGATGCCGAAGACGCCGCAATAGCTGGCCGGGATGCGCACGCTGCCGCCCGTGTCCGAGCCGAGGGCGAAATCCACCGTGCCGGCGGCCACCGCCGCCGCCGAGCCGCAGGAGGAGCCGCCGGGGAAGCGGTCGGGCGCGGCGGGGTTGAGGGGCGTGCCGTGCCAGACATTCTCGCCCGTCAGCCCATAGGCCAGCTCGACCGTCTTGGTCTTGCCCTCGCAGCGCGCCCCCGCCTCCAGCAGCGCGAGCACGGCGGGGGCCGTGGCGGCGGCGACGGGGTGGGTGCGCTCCCAGTCCGGGTTGCCGTAGCTGGTGGGGTGGCCCGCGATGTCGAAGAGATCCTTCACCGCGAAGGACAGCCCATCGAGCACGCCGGAGCCGGTCGGGGCCAGCAGCAGCCGCTCGCCGGGGATGAAGGCCTGGGCGGTGTCGGGGGCGGGGGTCACGGCGCAACTCCTGGGGGGCGGGGGGCGGGAAGCGGCGCCATGCTGGGGGGCCGGCGCGCGCCGCGCAAGGCGTCCCTGCGCCGCCAAAAGGAAAGGCGCCCGGCGGGGGGTGCCCTCCGGGCGCCTGGATCGCCGACAGGCAGGTCAGCGCGCGCGCAGGAACTCCGGCACGTGCAGCAGGATCAGTTCGTTGTCGTCGGCGCGCGTGAGGTGCCGGCCCGCGGAGAAGGGCAGGTTGTTGTCGTTGCCGACGATGATGTGGTCCTGGTCCACCATCGCCACGTTCTCGATGGTGAAGAAGGGGAAGGTGAACACGGTGTCGTCCGCCCCCGGCGCGCGGTCGCCGCGCTGGCGGGCGATGCGCTCGGGGTCGCGGATCGCCATCAGGTCGATGTGGCCGATCTTGCGCACGAAGCCCTCGGCGTCCACCGCGCCCATGTCCACCAGATAGACGCGCTTGAAGCGCGCCGGCATGGCGAAGCAGGGGTTCTGATGCGTGCTGGTCTGGCCCTGGGCGCAGGCGCGGGAGGGATCGCCCTCGCCGTTGTCGCGCTCGATCACCAGGGCGCGGCGCTCGTCGATGAAGTTGAAGTCGCCGATGGCGGTGGCGCCGGGCTCGAGGCGGTAGCGCAGCGACCGGCCCGTCCAGGCCATGCGCGTCACGTCGAACTCCAGCACGCGCAGGAAGGCGCCCTCGGGCTCGGCGCTGTTGGGGGCGAAAAGGGGCTGCTCCATCAGCGCCCAGGCGGTGCGCCCGTCCGGCGTCAGGGCGAGCCCCTCGTAGCCGCCCGATCGGCGCACGCGGAAGCCCACGCCCTGGGTCGGGTTGGCCGGGATCATGTTGGCGTGATGGTCGGGGGTGCGCAGCACCTGCCCGTCCAGCGTCGTCTCGATGATGCGCAGCAGCCGGCCTTCGGCGTCGACGTGCAGCAGATAGGGGCCGAACTCGTCGCCGATCAGGAAGCTGCCGTCCGGTAGGGGCTGGATGCTTTCGATGTCGAAGTCCGCGCCGGTCAGGTAGCGGGTCGCGGTGGCCTCGGTCATGATCGGGAAGGGCGCCACCCGGTTGGGGTCGGAAAGGGCGATGCTGCGCTCCACCGCCACCTGGCCGGTCTGCCAGTTCGGGCGGATGCGGAAGAGGTAGAGCAGCGCGTCGGCCGAATTGCGGCGGTTGCCGAAGCCGTTGTCGCTCGTCACCCAGTAGCTGCCGTCGCCCGCGGGCTTGATGCCCGAGAAGCCCTGCACGGGCTGGCCCTGGAAGGGCAGCGCGAGGCCGGTGGGGCGGTCGCCATAGCCGGGCAGGCTCACGCTCGGGCGGCTGCCCGGCTGCTCGACGCGCGCGTTGCCCGGGCCGGTGAAGCGGCCGGAGATGCGGAAATACTCGGGCGCATCGGCGGGCGGCTGGATGAAGGTGGCCGCCGGCAGCACGGCCTGGCCGGCGAGCCGCGCCTCGAAGCGCGTATCGGCGAGGGCGGGCCCGACGGCGAAGCCGAGCAGGGCGGTGGTGGCGAGCAGAAGACGGCGCATGGAACCTCTCTCCCTTCCCCCCGATCGGGGGCGGGACCGCGCCTAAAGCCCGGTCATGACAGGCGAATGACGCCGGCATGAAGCTCGTCGGTCAGGCCGGCCGCGCGAGAGGGCGCCGCGGCGTGCCGCCCGCGTCCCAGTTCGCGTCGTCGAGCCAGGCGGCGATGGCCTCGCGCCGGGCGGGCCATTCCTCCTCGAGGAGGGAGAACCAGGCCGTGTCGCGCCGCCGACCCTTCACCACCATGACGTTGCGCAGCGTCCCCTCATAGACGAAGCCGAGGCGCGCGGCCGCCCGGCGCGAGGCCGCGTTCAACGCATGGCATTTCCAGACGAGGCGGCGGTAGCCGAGATCGTCCATCGCGTGGCGCATCAGCAGGAACATCGCCTCGGTGGCGGCGCGGCTGCGCTGCAGGCGCGGGCTGAACCAGATGTTGCCGATCTCGATGTTGGCGTGGGCGGGGAAGATCTCCATCAGCGAGAGCCAGCCATCCACCGTCCCCGTCCGGTGCGGGCGCACCGCCCAGACCATCGGGTCATGGGTGGTGGCGAAGCCGCCGATGAACTGGCCGAGCGCCGCCTCGTCCGCGAAGGGGCCATAGGCCATGTAGGCGAAGGAGGCGCCCGTGGGGTCGGAGAGGCAGGCGCGCCAGAGGTCGGGCACATGGCGCATGTGCAGCGGCTCGAGGTCCACGCTGCGGCCGCGGTGCGGCACGCGGGCGGGCAGCGGGCGGGGCGTGGGGTCCACGCGGGGCCCCAGGGGAGGATCGGTCTCGGGGTCACGCGGGGGGAGGAACTCGCTCATGGGACCAGGGTCGCGCGAGGTGTGCGGCCGCGCAAGGCAGGGCGGGCTGGCGCGATGTCCACTTGCGTCCGCCGCGCCCGCCCCGCATAGGCGGGGGCGATGCACGACCGCCCGATGACCGAGACCGCCCCCGCCCTCGTGACCGCGCCCAAGGGCTACACGCTCGAGGAGGTCACCTGGGTCCATCACTGGACCGACCGTCTCTTCTCCTTCCGCTGCACCCGCGCCCCCGCCTTCCGCTTCACCTCCGGCCAGTTCACCATGATCGGACTGATGGTGGAGGGAAAGCCGCTGACCCGCGCCTATTCCATGGTCAGCCCGGCCTGGGAGGAGCATCTCGAGTTCCTCTCCATCAAGGTGCCCCACGGCCCGCTCACCTCGCGGCTGCAGCACATCCGGCAGGGAGAGCGGGTGCTGATCGGCCAGAAGCCCGTGGGCACGCTGGTGCCCGAGAACCTGCTGCCCGGGCGCAACCTCTGGCTTCTGGCCACCGGCACGGGGCTCGCGCCCTTCATGTCGCTGATCCGCGACCCCGAGATCTACGACCGCTACGAGCGCGTGATCCTGGCGCATACGGTGCGCGAGGTGGCGGAACTCGCCTACCGCGACCTGATCACGCAGGAGCTGCCGCGCCACGAGCTGCTGGGCGAGATGGTCGCAGAGAAGCTGATCTACCTGCCGGCCGTGACGCGCGAGCCCTTCCCGGTGCAGGGGCGCATCACCACGCGGCTGGAGCAGGGGCTGGCCGAACGGGAGGCCGGCGTCGCCCCCCTCTCGCCCGAGCACGACCGCGTGATGATCTGCGGCAGCGAGGCGATGAACGCCGACTGCAAGGCGCTGCTGGAGGCGCGGGGCTTCGTGGAAGGCAGCAACAGCGCCCCCGGCACCTATGTGCTCGAGAAGGCCTTCGTGACGAAGTAGGGCGGCTGGACAGACTCGCCCGCCGGGGCAAGCCTCGGCCCATCGGTGCCGCGTCCGGAACCCCGGGGCGCGGCGGCGGGCGGCGCCGCCCGACCGACCGCGCCGGCGGATGGTCCATCGGCGCGGCGCAGCCAGGCGGTCGCAGGCCGCCTCCGGCGCCTGAAGGCAGGGCACATGATCGTCGAAGAGCGCATCTACACGCTGCACCCGGGCCAGACGGCCTTCTACCTCGCCACCTACGAGGCCGAGGGCATGCCCATCCAGAAGCGCATCCTGGGCCGCATGGTGGGCTACTACACCACCGAGTTCGGGCCGCTGAACCAGGTGATCCACATGTGGGCCTATGAGAGCCTGGCCGAGCGCGCCGAGCGCCGCGCCGCCCTGTTCAGGGACCAGGGCTGGCTCGAGTATCTCAAGAAGGTGCGCCCCTGCATCGCCACGCAGGAGTCGAAGCTGCTGATGCCCGCGCCCTTCCTGACGGTGACGTGGCAGGACTGAGCCCGCCCCGCCGCCGCCCTCAGCCCGCCAGCTCGCGTGAGCGGGCGGTGGCGGCGGCGATGGCCTCGCGCATCAGGTCGGGCAGCGCACCCGGCCGCATCAGCACGGCCAGCGCGCGCTCGGTGGTGCCCTTGGGGCTGGTGACGTTGCGGCGCAGCTGCGCCGCGTCCTCGGCGCTGGCGGCGAGCAGCGCGCCCGAGCCCGCCACCGTGGCGCGCGCCATGCGCCGCGCAAGCCCAGGCGGGATGCCCTCGGCCAGCGCCGCCTGCTCCAGCACCTCGGCCAGCAGGAACACATAGGCCGGCCCCCCGCCCGAGACGGCGGTGACAGGGTCGAGCAGCGCCTCCTCCTCGACCCAGGCGGCCTCGCCGATGGCCGAGAGCAGCCGGTCGCAGAGGGCGCGCTGGGCGGCGTCCACCCCCGGCCCGGCGAAGGCGACGGTGAAGCCCTGGCGCACCGCGGCGGGCGTGTTGGGCATGGCGCGCACCACCCGCGCCCCCTCGCCCAGCAGCCCCGCCATGCCGGCCACGGTGCGGCCGGCCATGATGGAGAGGAACACCGTCCCCGGCCGCACCAGCCCCCGCAGCAGCGGCAGCGCCGAGGGCGCCTCCTGCGGCTTGGTGGCGAGGATCACGGCGGCCGGGGCGAAGCCCGCAGGGATTCCGGCGGCCGAGGCGACATGGCGCACCCGCCCCGCGAAGGCAGCCATGGCCGCGGCCTGCGGCTCCACCACCAGGCTGTCGGGATCGAGCCCCTGCTCGAGCCAGCCGGAGAGCATCGCGCCCCCCATCTTGCCGCAGCCGAGGAGCAGGAGGGGCGGCAGGGACACGCTCAGCTCTCCAGCATCTTGCGCAGCAGCGTCACGTCCTCGGCGAAGGCCGGGTCTTCCTGCATCAGGGCGGTGATGCGCTGCACCGCGTGGAGCACCGTCGTGTGGTCGCGGTTGCCGAAGCGCTTGCCGATCTCGGGCAGAGAGCGGGAGGTGAGCTGCTTGGCGAGATACATCGCGACCTGCCGCGGCCGCGCCACCGCGCGCGACCGCCGGGCCGAGGCCATCTCGGTCAGGCGGATGTTGTAGTGCTCGGCCACCTTCCGCTGGATGTCGTCGATCGAGACGCGCTTGTCGTGCGCGCGCAGGATGTCGCCCAGCGCCTCGGTCGCCATCTCGAGCGTCACCGGCCGGCCGAACAGCTTGGCGTGGGCGAGGATGCGGTTCAGCGCGCCCTCCAGCTCGCGCACATTGGTCGCGATCTTGCGCGCCAGCAGCTCGAGCACCCGCGGGGGCACCTCCACCCCCGCCTGGGCGGCCTTGGCCTCGAGAATGGCGAGGCGCAGCTCGTAGGTGGTGGCGTGGATGTCGGCCACGATGCCGCCCGAAAGGCGGGTGCGCAGCCGGTCCTCGATACCGGAGAGGTCGTTGGGCGCCTTGTCGGCCGAGATGACGATCTGCTTGCCCGCGTCGATCAGCGCGTTGAAGGTGTGGAAGAACTCCTCCTGCGTGTTGTCCTTGCCGATGAGGAACTGCAGGTCGTCCACCATCAGCACGTGGACGGAGCGCAGCTGCGACTTGAACTCCATGGTGTTCTGGGTGCGCAGCGCGTTGATGAAGCGGTACATGAACTTCTCGGCCGACATGTAGGCCACCTCCAGCCCCGGATCGCGCGCGCGCAGCGCCCAGGCGATGGCGTGCATCAGGTGCGTCTTGCCGAGACCGACACCGCCATAGAGGAAGAGCGGGTTGAAGCCCGCCTGGGCCGGGCGCTCGGCCACGCGCCGGGCGCAGGCATGGGCGAACTCGTTGGGCTTGCCGACGACGAAGCTCTCGAAGGTCCAGCGCGGATCGAGCGGCAGCATCCAGTCCCCGCCGCGCGGCCCCTCGGCCGCGGGTGCGGGGGGCGCGGCGGGCTCCGGCGACAGGCGTTCGGCGAGGGCGGGAACCGGCTCGCGCGCCGCCTTGCCGGCTGCGCTCGCGGCCGGGGCCACGCGCAGCTCCACCCGGCGCACGCCGGGCATCTCCGCCTCGCACAGCGCCCGCAGCCGGTCCCCATAGTGCTCGCGCACCCAGTCGCGCAGGAAGCGGGTGGGCAGGGTGATTTCGAGCGTGTCGCCCTCGCGCCCGGCCAGGCTCATCTGCTTGAGCCAGCTCCGGTACTCGGCCTCGCCCACCTCCTGGCGCAGCCGCGCACGGACCCTCGCCCAGGCGGTGGTGGATGTTCCGGCAGTGCTGGGGGAACGCTCGCCGGACTCGTGCTCCATCCTCGACCTCTGCCTCTCCGCCTGGGCGCGGTCCACCCGCCCATTCCCGGCGACGAAGCGGGGGCTTCGGCGCCGGCACCCGTGGTTCTTGAGGGAGAGCCCCGGTCCCCGCCCGACGCCCCCCGAACTCTCTGCGTGACACAGAGCGTAACGCGAGGCGGTGAGCGGTGGGAACTCCCCTCATGCCATGTGTTCATCGCGTCAGACGGGTGTTGCCGGGAAGCTGCACCCGTGTCGCAACTCAATAGAATAGCGGTCATCGCTGGCGTCTCTATTGAGCGCCAGCGACCCGATTTCTTGCGAGAATTGAAGGAAGAACGACTCAGCCCGCCGCGCCGAGCGCCTTGATCCGCGCGGAGAGACGCGAGAGCTTGCGCGCCGCGGTGTTGCGGTGCAGCACACCCTTGGTCACCGCCACATGCAGTTCCGGCTGGGCGGCGCGGAAGGCGGCCTCGGCCTGCGCCTTGTCCCCGCCCGCGATCGCCAGTTCCACCTTGCGCAGGAAGGTCCGCACGCGGGAACGCCGCATGCGGTTGCGCAGGGTGCGCTTCTCGGTCTGGCGGATGCGCTTGCGCGCGGAAGCGTTGTTGGCCATGGCGGGCGTGAACGGCTCTGTCGAGATGTGGCGAAAGGCGGCGACGGCCGCCGCGGGAGGCGAGGGTGTAATCCCGTCCCCTCCCCAGCGTCAAGCCGATGGAGGCGTGCGGCGGGGTCGCACCTTTCAGCGATGGCGGAAGGCGGGTTTGCGCTTCTCGACGAAGGCCGCCATGCCCTCCTTCTGGTCCTCGGTCGCGAAGAGGCTGTAGAAGAGACGGCGTTCGAAGCGCACGCCCTCGGCCAGCGTCGTCTCGAAGGCGCGGTTCACGCATTCCTTGGCGATCGCGACGCTGGGCGCGGAGAGCGAGGCGATCTTCTCGCCGATCTTCAGGCATTCGGGCAGCAGCTGATCGACCGGCACCACCCGTGCCACCAGCCCCGCCCGCTCGGCCTCGGCGGCGTCCATCATCCGCGCGGTCAGCACCAGGTCCATCGCCTTGGCCTTGCCCACGGCGCGCGTCAGGCGCTGGGTGCCGCCCGCGCCGGGAATGACGCCGAGATTGATCTCGGGCTGGCCGAACTTCGCGTTCTCCGCCGCCACGATCATGTCGCACATCATCGCGAGCTCGCAGCCGCCGCCCAGCGCGAAGCCGGCGACCGCGGCGATGACGGGCTTGCGGATGGTCGTCACCACCTCCCAGCGGGCGGAGATGAAGTCCTCTGAATAGACGGCCGGGTAGCTGCGTCCCTGCATTTCCTTGATGTCGGCCCCGGCGGCGAAGGCCTTCTCGCTGCCGGTGATGACGATGCAGGCGATGGCGGGATCGGCGTCGAAGCGGCGCAGCGCCTCGCCGAGCTCGTCCATGAGCCGGTCGCACAGCGCGTTCAGCGCGGCCGGGCGGTTGAGGCGGATCACCGCCGTCGCGCCATGGGTTTCGGTCAGGATCATCTCGAAGGCCATGGGCGCTCCCTCACCGCTGCTTCAGCGGGCAATAGAAGGTGGATCGGCCGGACTGCACAAGCCGGGCGATGCCGCCGCAGGCGCGCCCGCCCGGGCAGTCGGCGCAGCGCTGGCCCGCGCGGCCATAGACGGCGAATCGCTCCTGGAAGACCCCTAGCTCCCCGTCCGCGCGCACATAGTCGCGCAAGCTGGAGCCGCCGGCGGCGATGGCCTCGCGCAGCACGGCCTTGATCGCGGGCAGCAGCCGCGCCGCCCGCGCGCCGGGGATGGTGGCCGAGAGCCGGCGCGGCGAAATCCGCGCGCGGAACAGCGCCTCGCTGACATAGATGTTGCCGAGCCCGGCCACACGGCGCTGGTCCATCAGCGCCGCCTTGACGGGCGTGCGGCGCCCCCGCAGCGCCGCCTCCAGCGCCGCGAGGTCGAAGGCCTCGGAGAGCGGCTCGGGCCCGAGGCCGGCGAGCAGCGGGTGCGCGTCCTCGGCCGCGCGGGGCACGAGGTCGAGCTGGCCGAAGCGGCGCGGGTCGAGGAAGCCGATGCGCCAGCCCGATTCCGTCTCCAGCACCAGGTGCTCGTGCCGGTCGGGCGGCTGGTTGTGGCCGCGCGCGTCCGAGGCCGCGCCCTGCGGACCGAGCCGCGGCACCGGGGCCGCGTCGCGGTGACGCGCCACCATCCGCCCCGACATGCCGAGATGGATGAGCAGGCTCTCCCGCCCCTCGAGCCGCATGAGGATGTATTTGCCCCGCCGGCGGAACCCCTCCACCCGCGCCCCCGTCAGCGCCGCCGCGAGGCCGCGCGGCAGGGGCCGGCGCAGGTCGGGCCGGCGCAGCTCGGCGCGCGCGATCACCTGCCCCTCCAGCACGGCAGCGAGGCCGCGCATGACCGTCTCGACCTCGGGCAGCTCGGGCATGGCTCAGGGCTTGCGGGCGACCAGCAGCCGGTAGCGCATGGCCCCCTCGGTCTGCAGGGTCTCGAGATGGATGCCGCCGATCTCCGCCTCGGCGCGCACCCCGAGGCCGAGCGCGCGGAGCAGCCGCTGCCAGGGGGTGTTCAGCGCGGCGAGACGCGCGGCCGTCTCGGCGCGCGGGCGGGCGCGCAGCAGCGGCGTGAGGTCGCGCTCATGCACGAGCGCGAGCCCGGCCTCGGCCAACGCGGCGAGCCAGCCGGCGCGGCCGGGTGCGACGGGGCAGCGCCAGAGGCGCTGGAACGCCGCGAACCGTGCGGCCGCCTCGGGGCCGAGCCCCTCCTCGGGCATGTCGTCCACGATGACGAGATGCCCGCCCGGGGCGAGCACCCGCGCGAGCCCCGCCACCGTCGCCGCCGGGTCGGCGCTGTGGATCAGGCTCTCGATGCCCAGGATCAGGTCGAAGGGTCCCTCGGGCGGGGTGTCATAGGAGCGCACGAGGATGCGCACCCGCCCGGCGAGGCCGGCGCGCGCGATGGCCGCCGCGCCGCGCGCCCGCTGCGCCTCGGAGAGGGTGAGGCCCGTCCAGTCCCCGCCCAGGCGGGGCGCGAGGTCGAGCATGGTGGCGCCATAGCCGCAGCCGGCATCAAGCACGCGCGGGGCGGGCGGCAGCACCACGCCCTCCAGCATCAGCCGGTGGATGACGAAGGGCGAGGGCGGGCCGCCCTGCGGGTCGGTCAGGGCGCGGTGGACGGGGTGCGCCTCCTCGCCCTCCGCGCGGCGCTCGCGGAAGAAGGAGAGGCCGTCGAGCCTGCGGTAGTAGCGCGCGACGCGCCGGGCCTGGCGAGCGGAGGCGGTGGGCATGCCGCCCCTATAGGCGGGCGCGGGCCGGCTGGCACGGGGTCAGGCGCTGCGCGCCAGCGCCGGCGCGTCCACCGCCGCGGCCAGGGCGCGCAGATCCTCGGCCGCCGGGCTCGCCGGGTGGCGGGTCAGCAGGGGCTGCTGCGCGCGGATCGCGGCGGGGATGCGGGCATCGCGCCGCACATGGCCGAGCAGCGCCACCCCCGCGCCGAGGAAGCCGCGGCAGGCGCGGTCCAGCGCCGCGTGCACCCGCGCCCCCGCCGCCGCGTTGGGCACGAGATTGGCCACCACCCCCGACCGCCCGGGGGCCGCCCCGTCCTGCCGGTGCAGCTTCAGCACGGCATAGGCATCGGTGAGGCTGGTCGGCTCCTCGGTGGCGATGACGCAGAGCAGATCGGCCGCGGCGGCGAGGCGCCGCGGCGCGGGCCCGAGCCCGGCGCCGAGGTCGAGCACCACCACCTCGACGGGCAGTCCGCGCAGAAGGCCGAGCAGCCGTGCGAGCCCGCCCGCGTCAAGCGCGGCCAGCGCCGCCGCCCCCGACCGCCCGGGCAGCACCGAGAAGCCGCCCGCATGGGCCTGCAGCGCCGCCTCCGGTGCGCAGCGCCCGGCCAGCACATCGCCGAGATCCCGCCCCGGCGGCAGGCCGAGCTGCACATCCACATTGGCGAGGCCGAGATCCCCATCCACCAGCGCCACGCGCCGGCCGCGCTCGGCCAGCGCCTGCGCGAGCCCGATGGCGAGGCAGGTCTTGCCCACACCCCCCTTGCCGGAGGCGATGGCGATCAGGCGCGTCATGCCGCGCATTCTCCCTGGACATCGAGCGGTGCCCCCGCGGGCGCGAGCAGCCGCTGGGCGAGCCATTCGGCACTGAGCGGCGCGAGCCCGCGCGCCACCTGCGGCCCGATCCCCGCCTCGGTGAGCGCGAGCCCGACCGAGGCGGCGGCGAGGATCCCGCCCAGCCGCCGCGCCACGTCGAGCCGCGTGGCGATCATGTGCCGCGCGCCCAGCAGGTGGAAGGCGCGGGCCAGCTCCTCCGCCTCCTCGGCGTCGAGCCCGGCGGGCAGGACGAGCACGGGCGTGGCCCCGGCCGCCTCGATCAGCCGGAGCAGCCGCGCGGCCTGGGCGGGGTCGAAGGGGTCGCAGCCGAAGCCGTCGAGAAAGGCGGGCTGCCCGGGCTCCCGCCGCCGCAGCGACTTGGCCAGAACCTCGGGCTGGGCGGCGACGGCAAGGGTGAGGCGCAAGAGCCGCGTGAAGGCGGCAAGCTGCTCCACCGCCCCCGCGCGCGCCCCGTCGGCGGTGACGACCAGCGGCGGCTGGCCGGCCATGGTGGCGCGCGCGGCGAGCTTCGCGCAGGTCAGCGTCTTGCCCGCACCGGGCGGGCCGACGAGCAGGATCGGCCGCTCTGTGGGCAGGGGCGCGAAGCGCAACGCCTCGCCGAGGGTCTCGGGCAGCGGCCCCGCGGCGAGGCGCAGCGCGAGCGGCGCGGGCATGTTGTGGCGGGCGAGCGCGGGCGGCAGATCGGCGGGCGCGAGCGGCGCGCCGGGGGGGATGAGCAGCGGCTCTTCCACCTCCAGCGCGGCGGTGACCTCGACGATCCCGCCCACGCGGCGCGTGCCGAGCACCACCGCCTCCTCGCCCAGCGCCTCGCGCACGGCGGCCAGGGCCTGCGCGGCGGTGCGCCCCTGGAAGACGCGCACGCGCATGGATCAGACGCTCGCCAGCGCGCGCACGCGCACGCGCGGGTGCAGCTCGCCCTGGGCCAGCACCACGGTGCTCGGGCGGAACCGCTCGACCACCGCGCGCAGATGCGGCCGCAGCGTGCCGGAGGTCAGCAGCACGGGGGATTCGCCCAGCGCCGCCTGGGCGTCCATCACGTCGCGCAGGCGCTGGAGAAAGGCCTGCAGCTTCGCCGGCTCCATGGCGAGCTGGCGCTCCTCCGGCGGGCCGGCGAGCGCCTCGGCGAAGGCCATCTCCCATTCGGGCGAGAGGGTGACGAGGGGCACATACCCCCCCGGCCCCCGCGCCGCCTCGGAGATCTGCCGCGACAGGCGCAGCCGCACCACGCCGAGGATCTGCGGCAGGCTGCGCAGGTTGCCCGCCATCGCCTCCTGCAGCCCCTCGAGGATGGTGGGCAGGTCGCGAATGGAGACGCGCTCGGCGAGCAGCGCCTGCAGCAGCCGCTGCACCAGCCCGACGCTGGCCTGGGAGGGGATCAGCTCCTGCACCAGCTTCTGCTGCTCGCGCGGCAGCTCCTCGAGCAGCTTCTGCGTCTCGGCGTAGGAGAGCAGCTCGGCCATGTTCTCGCGCACCACCTCGGTGAGGTGGGTGGCGAGCACGCCCGCGCAGTCCACCACCGTGCAGCCGCGCGCCAGCGCCTCCTCGCGGTGGCGCTCCTCGATCCACAGGGCGGGCAGGCCGAAGGCGGGCTCCTCCGTGCGCTCGCCAGGCAGGTCGGGCAGCGGGCCCTCGGGGCTGATGGCGAGCAGCATGGGCGGGCGCAGCCGGCCGCGCGCCACCTCGATCTCCTTCACCCGCACCACATAGGTGTCGGAGGGCAGGTCGAGATTGTCCTGGATGCGCACCGCCGGCAGCACGAAGCCCATCTCCTGCGCGATGGCGCGCCTGAGGCCGCGGATCTGCTCGGTCAGCCGCGGCGCCTCGCCGGAGGCGAGCACCAGGAGCCCGTAGCCGAGCTCGAGGCGCAGCATGTCCATCCGCAGCGCCTCCGCCACCGGCGGCTCGGCCGGCGAGCCGGGCTCGGGCTCGGGCTCGGGCGGGGGGGCGAGCGCGGCCTTGCGCTGCCACCAGGCCGCCGCCCCCGCGAGGCCAGCGAGGGCGAGGAAGGGCAGCAGCGGCATGCCCGGCATCAGCCCGAGCAGCAGGGCGCTGCCCGAGGCGACGGCGAGCGGCTTCCACCCCCCCAGCTCCTTCGCCATGAGCTTGTCGGCCTGCTCCTCCTTCACCGCCTTGGTGACGACGACGGCCGCCGCGACCGAGACGAGCAGCGCGGGGATCTGCCCCACCAGCCCGTCGCCCACGGTGAGGATGGAGTAGGTCTCCACCGCCTCCATGAAGGGCATGCCGTGGCGGCCGAGCCCGATGGCCAGCCCGCCGAGCAGGTTGATGAAGGTGGAGACGAGACCCGCGATGGCATCGCCCTTCACGAACTTCGCGGCGCCGTCCATGGCGCCGTGGAAGCCGCTCTCCTCCTCGAGCTCGCGCCGGCGGCGCTTCGCCTCCTTCTCGTCGATGGTCCCGGCGGAGAGGTCGGCGTCGATCGCCATCTGCTTGCCGGGCATGGCATCGAGGTGGAAGCGCGCCGAGACCTCGGCGATGCGCCCCGCGCCCTTCGAGATGACGACGTGGTTCACCATCAGCAGGATGGCGAAGACGATCAGGCCCACCAGGATGTCGCCGCCCATCAGGTAGCGGCCGAAGGTGGCGATGATGTCGCCCGCGGCCGAGGGGCCTTCGTGCCCCTCGGCGAGGATGGCGCGGGTGGTGGCGACGTTGAGGCCGAGGCGGAAGAGCGTGGTGATGAGCAGGAGCTGCGGGAAGGACTGGAAGTCGAGCGGGCGGGTGAGCAGCAGCGCCACCATCAGCACCAGCACCGAGACGGTGATGTTGAGCGCGAGCGCCGCATCGAGCAGCGCGCCGGGCAGCGGCACCACGAGAATGGCGAGGACCAGCGCCATCCCCGCGACCAGCGCCACCTCGGAGGAGAGGCGCAGGGAGCGCAGCCACTCCGGCAGGGCGAGCCCCTTCACGCGGCCCTCCAGCCCTCGGGCAGCACGCCCGCGGGAAGCTGGCCCGTCGGGATCTGGCTGGGCGCGGGCGGCACGCGGATGCCCTGGCCGCGATACTCCGCGAGCTTGTTGCGCAGGGTGCGGATCGAGATGCCGAGGATCTCCGCCGCGCGGGTGCGGTTGCCGAGGCAGCGGCCGAGGGTCTCGAGGATCAGCTCGCGCTCCACCTCCTCCATGCGCCGGCCGACCAGGGCGGCGATGGGATCGGCGGGGGCGGCGACGGGCGGCGACGCGACGGGCGCGGGCGCGGCGGGCGCAGGCGCGGGTGCGGTCTGCTCCACCGGCAGCAGCTCGATGGCCTCGGGCCCGATCTCGCGCCCCTCGGCGAGCAGCACGGCGCGGTGCAGCGTGTTCTCGAGCTCGCGCACATTGCCCGGCCAGGGATGGGCCGCGAGCCGCGCCTCGGCGGCGGGCGACAGGGGGCGCGGCGGCAGCCCGTTCACCTCGGCGTAGCGCCGCGCGAAATGCCGCGCGAGCGGCAGCACGTCCCCCGGCCGGTCGCGCAGCGGCGGGATCCGGATCTGCACCACGTTGAGACGGAAGTAGAGATCCTCGCGGAAGCGGCCCGCCCGCACCTCGGCCGGCAGGTCGCGGTTGGTGGCGGCGAGGATGCGCACATCCACCTTCACGGGGCTCGTGCCGCCGAGACGGTCCACCTCGCGCTCCTGGATGGCGCGCAGCAGCTTCGCCTGCAGGCGCAGGTCCATCTCGCCGATCTCGTCGAGCAGCAGCGTGCCGCCCTCGGCCTGCTCGAACTTGCCCTTGCGCGCGGCCACCGCGCCCGAGAAGGCGCCCTTCTCGTGCCCGAACAGCTCGCTCTCCAGCAGCGTCTCGGGCAGGGCGGCGCAGTTCAGCGCGACGAAGGGGCCGCGCGCGCGGCGCGAGTTGGCGTGGATGTGGCGGGCGAAGACCTCCTTGCCGGTGCCGCTCTCGCCGGTGATCAGCACCGAGGCGTCGGCGCGGGCGAGCTGCTCGGCGCGGGCGAGCAGGGCGGCGGTCGCGGGGTCGGCCGCGATCGGCCGCTCCGGCGCGGCCGAGACGGCCTCGAGCATGGCGGCGATCAGCTCGGCGTCCGGCGGCAGGGGCAGGAACTCGCGCGCCCCGGCGCGGATGGCGCGCAGCACCCCCTCGGCGTCGGCGCTGCGCCCGCAGGCGACGACCGGGGTGGCGATGCGCTCCTCGGCCATGCGCTCGAGCAGCCAGGGCAGGTCGTGCGCGGCGTCCGCCAGCACGAGATCGGCGCCCGCGCCGCGCAGGGCGGCCAGGGCCCCCGTCACGCCCTCCACCTGGCAGAGGGCCGCACCGCGCGCCGCCGCGATGCGCGCCGCCTGGCCGAGCTCGCCCGAGAGCGCGCCGAGGATGAGCAGCCGGGTCATGTCGCGCGGTCCGCCTTGACGATCTCGGTCATCGTCACGCCGAGGCGGTTGTCCTCGACCATCACCACCTCGCCGCGCGCGACGAGGCGGTTGTTCACGTAGATGTCCACCGCCTCGCCGAGCTTGCGGTCGAGCTCCACCACGGCGCCGCGGCCGAGCTTGAGGAGCTGGCTCACCTGCAGGGTGGCGCGGCCCAGCACGGCGCTGACCTGCACCGGGATGTCGTAGACCGCATCCAGCTCGCGCGGCGGGGGCGAGGCACCCGCCGGTGCGCCGCTGCCGAGCTGCATCGGCTCGAAGGCCGGCTCGGGCGCCTCGGCGGGCGCCTCCTCACTCGACGAATTGCTCATTGCTGCCCTCCGAAAGCTGGATCTGGCCCTGCGCCGCGAGCTCCTTCGCGGCGGCGACGATGGCGGCCTGCGCCTCGTCCACGTCGCGCAGGCGCACAGGACCGAGCGCGGCGATGTCGTCGCGCAGCAGCTTCGCCGCGCGCTCGGTCATGTTGCGGAAGAAGAGGTCGCGCATCTCCTCGCCCGCGCCCTTGAGGGCGAGCGTGAGGCGCTCCTTCTCGACGGCCCGCAGCAGGGTCTGCACGCCCTGCGGATCGAGGCGCTTGAGGTCGTCGAAGGTGAACATCAGGCTGCGGATGCGCTCGGCGGCCTCGCGGTTGCGCTCCTCCAGCGCGCTCATGATGCGGGCCTCGGCCTGGCGGTCCAGGCTGTTGAAGATGTCGGCCATCAGCTCGTGCGGATCGCGGCGCTGCGTGCGGGCGAGGTTCGACATGAACTCCATCTTCAGCGTGCGTTCCACGCCCTCCAGCGCCTCCTTCTGCACGTTCTCCATCCGCAGCATGCGCATCACCACCTCCATGGCGAAGCCATCCGGCAGCAGGGCCAGCACGCGCGCGGCGTGGTCGGGCTTCACCTTGGTCAGCACCACCGCCACGGTCTGCGGGTATTCGTTCTTCAGGTAGTTCGCGAGCACCGTCTCGCTGACGTTGCCGAGCTTGTCCCACATGGTGCGGCCCGCGGGGCCGCGGATCTCCTCCATGATCTGGGCCACGCGCTCCTTCGGCAGCGTCTTGAGCAGCAGCCGTTCGGTCGTCTCGAAGGAGCCGATGAGCCGCCCCGCCTGGCCGAGATTGCCGGCGAACTCCTCGCACACCGCCTCGACCAGCTCGGCCGGCACGGTGCCGAGCTGCGCCATGGCGTGGGAGAGGTCGCGGATCTCGTCCTCGTGCATCCGCGCGAACAGCTTGGCCGCGTGCTCCTCGCCGATGGTCAGCATGATGATCGCGGCCTTCTGCGGGCCCTTCAGCGACTGCAGACCCGCCGTCGCGGTCTCGCTCATAGGCTATCCTCCGGGGTCAGCCATCGGCGCAGCACGAGCAGCGCCTCCTCCGGGTGGTCCTCGGTCAGTTTCACGATCTTCGCGATGGAGGAGGCGCGCATCTGCCCGCGCACCGACGCCACGCTGACCATCGCCTCGCTGCCCTCGAAGCCGGGCAGCGCGCCCGCCGCTTCCATCCCGGGCGGCAGCGCCACGCCGGGCGCACCGGAGGGCACCGCCACGCCGGGCGCACCGGGCGGCAGGGGCGCGCCGCGCGCGTCCGCGATCGCGCCGCCGCCCGCCGCCGCCCCGGCCAGGGCGCCCGCCGGAGCGAGGCTGAGCGACAGGCGGCGGGCCACCGGCCGGGCGACGAGGAAGAGCGCGAGCAGCGCGAGCAGGCCGATCAGCGCCGTCTCCGCGAGACGCGCCACCAGCGCCTCGCTCAGGCCGAGGCCGAACAGGCCCGGCGCCTCGGGCTGCGCCGCCTCGACCTCGGCGAAGCGCATGGAGACCACCTCCACCCGGTCGCCGCGCTGCTCGTTGAAGCCCACCGCGCTGCGCACCAGCGCGGCGATGCGCGCCAGCTCCTCGGGGCTGCGCTCGCGGAACTGGGGCGGCTGGCCCTCGCGCCGTTCCGTCACGCCATCCACCAGCACGCCCACCGAGAGGCGGCGCAGCACCGGCTGGTCGCGCAGGATGTTGCGCACGGTGCGGCCGATCTCGAAGTTCGTCGTCTCCTCCTGGCGGCTCTCCTGCGTGCCCGCCCCGCCGCCGCCAGGCTCGGCGCCGGGCAGGTTGTTCGCCACCGAGACGTTCTGCGGTTCCTGGCTGCGGCTGGTCTCCGTGATCGAGTGCTGGCTGCGCGCGACCTGGTTGTCGGGGTCGAAGCGCTCCTCGCGCGTCTCCACCCGGTCATGGTCCATCTCGAGCGCCACCTCGGCGCGCACGCGGCCGGGGCCGAGCACGCGCTCGAGCATCTCCTCGACGGCGCGGGCGAGGCGCGCCTCCTCGCCGCGGCGCAGCTCCTCGCGCGTGGCCAGGCCCGCGAGCCCGCCCACCGCCTGGCCGCCGCGCGCCAGCAGCTCGCCCCGGCTGTCCACGATGGAGACATTGGCCGGCTTGAGCCCCGGCACGGCGGCGACGACGAGATGCAGCACCGCCTGCACGCCCTCGCGGTCCAGCCGCTGCGCGCCCTGCATGGTCAGCAGCACGCTGGCCTGCGCCTCGCCCCGCTCGCGCGAGAAGGCCTCGCGCCGCGGCAGCACGAGGTGCACCCGCGCCGCGCGCACGCCCGAGAGCGCACGGATGGAGCGCGACAGCTCGCCCTCCAGCGCGCGCAACCGGTTCATCTCCTGCTGGAAGGGCGTGGTGGTCAGCCCCTCGCCGCGGTCGAAGATCTCGTAGCCGAGCGACCCGCCCGCCGGCAGCCCCTCGCGCGCCAGCATCAGGCGCAGGCGCGGCACATCCTCCGCCGGCACCAGCACCTGGCTGCCTCCGCCGGCCAGGCGATAGGGCACGCGCTGGCGCTCCAGCGCCGCGACCACCGCGCCGGCGTCGCGCGCCTCGAGATCCCCGTAGAGCAGGGCCATGGGCGGCGTGCCGGCGCGCAGCACGAGAAGGCCGAGTCCGGCCAGAAGGAGAACCGCAAGCCCGCCGAGCGCCGCCAGCCGCCACCGGCCGAGCGCCTTCACCTGCGCGATCAGCGCGCCCATCGCGACGTCCGGCTCAGAGGGGCGGTGAAAGGCACGTCCTGCAACTCCCGGCTCGCCTCCCCGCCGAGGGAGGGCCCGTCCTGGGCAGGCAGGTTTTGCCGGGGTTCCGGTTAGCGACCGGTTAACGCGGCGCGCGCGCCCCGCGCGCCAAGCCGGCGCCCCGCGCGGCGGGTCTGCGCCCCGGCGCGCACGCCCTCGCGCCGCGCTCTCAGCTTTCGGCCAGCCCTCTCAGCTTGTCGAAGCCCACCGCCAGCGCGCCGAGGCGGAGCTGCACCTGCCCGTCGCGGCGTTCCGCCGCGGTGGCCCGGCCGATCACCGAGAAGGCGAGCGCGCGCGTTTCCCCGCCGCTGCCGGTCGTGCTCACGCGCACCGCATAGGCGCCGTCAGGGAGCGGCCGGCCCGCGGCGTCGCGCCCGTCCCAGCGCCACTCCTGCGGCGCCGCGGCGAGCCTCACCTCGCGCGAGAGCAGCAGCCGCCCCTGCGCGTCCAGCACGCTCACCACCGCGCGCTCGCCTGCCGTCGCGGCGGCGGGCAGGCGCAGCCGCGCCTCGCCGCCCTGCAGGCTGAGGCGGTCGCTCTCCACCTCCACCCAGCGCCCGATCAGCGGCGCGGAGGCGGTGAGCTGTCCCGCCTCCTGCAGCGCGATCAGCCGCTCCAGCCTCTGATTGGCGGCGATCTGCTGCTCCACCCCGGCGAACTGCACGAGCTGCTGCGTCATCTGCTGCGCGTCCATGGCCCGCGTCGGGTCCTGGTTGCGCAGCTGCGTGGTGAGCAGGGTCAGGAACATGTCGAAATCGGCGTTGATGCGGGTGCCGGCGCGGCCCGCGCTGCCCGTGCCGGCCGCGGGGGCGGAGGCGGAGGCGATGGTGCCGCTCATGGCCATTCTCCTCTCATGCGGTGAGCGTCAGATCCGGAGGTCGATGAGGCCGCGCCCGGCCGATGGCGGACCGGCGGCGGGGGCGGACGCGGGTTCGGCGCGCCATGGCGGAGCGGGGGCGCGGCCGCGGTCACCGCCCCGCCCGCCGCCCGGGCCCGATTCGCCGGCCAGGGCGAAGCGCAGCCCGCCCTCGCCCAGCGCCACCCCGGCTTCCGCCAGGGCGCGCCCCAGCTCGGCACGGTCGCGCTCGAGCAGGGCGAGAGTCTCCGGCCGCTCGGCCAGCACGCGCACCTCGTGCCCCTCGCCCTCGCGGCGCACCGCGATCTCCACCCGCCCGAGCTCGGGCGGATCGAGCGCAACCTGGAACTGGCCGAGCGCCGGGGCGAAGGCGAGGGCCACCGCCACGGGCGCGACCTGACGCGCGGGCGGCGGCGGCGCGGGCGGAGGGGCGGGCGGCGCCGCCTCGCTGCGCACGGACCCTTCGGGCGTCTCGCCGGCCAGACCCGCGGCCCAGGCGGCGAGCTCCGGCGCGGCGCGCGGCATGGGCGGGACGGCCTCGCGTGCCGCCTGGGCCGCGCCTTCGCCCGGCGCACCCCGCGGGGCGGCGTCGCGCGCGATCGCCGGCGGGGCGGCGCTCTCCGCCTCCGCGAGCGCCGGATCGGGTGGGGGTGTCGTGACCTCGAAGGGAAGGAAAGACGGCCCTTCCGCGGGCGCCGAGGCCAGCCCCGCCCGCGGCGGCGGGCGCGTCGGATCGGGCGGCGTCGCGCCGGCTGGGGCGGAGCTGATCGCCGCCGGAGCGGCGTGGGACGACGTGGAAGGAACGGCGAGGCCGCCAGCCGCCTCGAGCGGTTCGGGCGGCGGCGCATCCGGCGCCGGCTGGGCGCCGGTCTGCCCCGATCGCCATGCCGTCGGCGCCGCATGGGCGGCACCCGCGCCCGCTCCAGGATCAGGGACGACAGCCCCCGCCACCGGCCTCGCCGACAGGGGGGGTGCCGGCGCCGCCGGCGAGGAGGGGCCGTGCGGCGGCGCCACCGCGCCGGTCGGCACCGTCTGCGCCGGCGCCGCGATGGGCGTTGTCGCGGCCGCGAGCGACAGGGGTGGGCCGGACGGCGCCGCCTCCCGGCTCGGCGCTCCGGTCTGCGCGCCCGTCCGCGCTTCGGTCTCGGCGGCAGGCGGCGCGGCCATGGCGCCGTCCCTCGGGGAGGGGGCCGGCGCCGCCTCGACCTCCGTCGAGGCAAGGGACAGGGCAGGCGCAGCCGCCCACGGCGCGGCCGGCTCCTCGCGCGGAACCGGCGCGCCGGCCGCGGCCTGGACGGTCGCGGCCGCACCGCCGCGAAGCTGGGTTGGACCAGGCCGGGGGCCGGCGAGAGGGGTGGCCGCCGCGGCCCGTGCCCCGCCTCCAGCCCGCGTGCCCCCCGCGCGGTCGCCGGCGGCGGTGGGCGGCTCCGCGAGCACCGGCACCGCCGCGTCGGCCACCGCTTCCGGGATCGTCTCCGGCGCGACGCCGGCCAGGGGCGCGAGCGCCGGACGACCGGCGCTCCCGGCGGCCACAGGGCGGATCGGCGCGGCACGCTCCGGCGGCGGGACGGCAGGCAGGCTTCCAGCGAGCAACTCCATGAAGCCGCCTGCTTCCCCCTCGAGGGCCGGCAGCGGCGGCGACCAGGCGGGAGAGGACAGGGGCGGCACGGCGAGGGAGTCCATGTGACGGCTCCGGTGGATGGCGCGCCGAGGCGGCTGCAAGCGGCGCGCCGCCGCATGCCAGGGTCGGGCCGGCAGGCTTCGCCGCGGCGGCGGCAGCATCTGCCGGGCCCCGCCCCGCCCTTGCCGGGCGTGCCCGCCCGGGCCCTGGCACGGCCCCTGCCAGGAGAGAGGCACGGCCATCCCCCCTCCCGGCCGCCACCACAATGAAGGACACCCCCCATGTCCCTCTTCGGCTCCATGACGACGGCCATCTCCGGCCTCATGGCCCAGGCCCGCGCGCTCGGTCATGTCTCGGACAATCTCGCCAACAGCCAGACCGTCGGCTTCAAGCGGGTGGACACCAACTTCCAGGATCTGGTCACCCAGTCGGGCCCCACCCTGCACGCGCCGGGCTCGGTCTTCGCCCGGCCGGACTTCACCAACAGCGTGCAGGGCACCATCGAGCAGAGCGAGAACCCGCTGGCGCTGGCCATCGGCGGGCAGGGCTTCTTCTCGGTGGCGCTGGCGCGGGGCTTCGCGAACGGGCTGCCGGTGTTCGACGAGCGGCAGTTCTTCAGCCGCGCGGGGGATTTCCGCATGGACCGCGACGGCTACCTCGTCAACGGCGCCAACTACTACCTGCAGGGATGGCCGGTCTCCGGCGACGGGGTGGTGGACCGCACCACGCTCGAACCCATCCGCGTCAGCCAGCAGGTCTTCAACCCGATCGCCACCTCGGAGATCACCATCGCGGCCAATCTGCCCGCGCTCGACCCGCCCCCCACGCCCGCCGATGTGCGCAGCTTCTCCACTCAGGTGCAGGTCTATGACAGCCTCGGCACGCGCCGGGCGCTGACGCTCACCTTCTCGCAGACCCCGGGCTCGCCGGGCCCCGCGCGCTCCTGGCAGATGACCATCCAGCCCGATCCGGCGGGCGGGCCGGTCGACATCCCGATCACCTTCTCCACCAACGGCACGCTCGAGTCCTTCGACGGCGTGACGGGCGTGGTGAACACGCCGCTCAACTACAGCTTCGACATGGATTTCGGCCTGGGCAACCAGACGATCACGCTCAACCTCGGCCGCTTCGGCATCGCCCAGGGCCTGACGCAGTATGCGGGCAGCGACTTCTCGCTGCGCAACGTCCAGCAGAACGGCGTGCCGCCCGGCTCCTATGCCGGCCTCGCCGTGCGCGAGAACGGCGACGTGACGGTGAACTACGACAACGGCCAGTCGCGCGTCATCTACCGCGTGCCCATCGTCGGCTTCAACGACCCGGACCGGCTGCAGCGCCTGGACGGCACGGCCTTCATGCGGACGATCGAGAGCGGCGAGGCGCGGGTGAACGATCCGAACGGAAACGGCGTGGGCAAGCTCGTCACCGGGGCGCTCGAGCGGTCGAACGTGGACATGGCCACCGAGTTCACCAAGCTCATCGTCGCCCAGCGCGCCTACAGCGCGAACACGCGCGTGGTCACCGCGAGCGACGAGATGCTGCAGGAGACGATCAACATGCGCCGCTGAGGGCGGGCCGCGGCGGCCGCCCGGCGGCGGTCGCCGGAGGTCCCCGCACCGCGCCGCGCGGCAGGATTTCGTTAACCGGCGTCTCGCCAGGCTGGAGGGACCATGACCATCGACCTCGCCTTCGGCATCGCGCGCAGCGGGCTGTCCGCCACGCAGCGCGCGCTCGCGCAGGTCACGCACAACATCGCCAACGCCGACACGCCCGGCCACACGCGCAAGAACGCCGAGGCGGAGACCGTCTCCGTCGGCGGCCAGCCTCTCGGCGTGCGGCTCGGCGAGGCCCGGCGGAGCGTGGACCAGGCGCTGATCGCCGAACGCCATGCGCGCGGCGGCGAGGCGGCCGCGGCCCGCCTGCGCGAGCGGCTGCTCGCCGGCGTCGAGGCGGCGCACGGCACGCCCGGCGGGAGCGACACGCTGGGCGGCGCCCTGGGCGCGCTGCGCGAGGGCCTGATCGCCCTGCGCGCCTCGCCGGGCGAGGCCGGCCTGCAGCGCGAGGCGCGCGAGGCCGCCCGCTCCCTCGCCCTGCGCTTCCAGGAAATCGCCGGCGCCGTCGGCGAGGCGCGCCAGCGCGCGCAGGACGGCATCGTGGAGGAGGTGGCCCGCATCAACGCCACGCTGCGCGAGGTGGCCGACCTCACCGAGCGCATCCGGCAGGACCGCGTGCTCGGCGTGCCCACGGGCGATCTCGAGGACAAGCGCGATCTCGCCCTCGATCGTCTCTCGGAGAGCCTGCCTGTGCGCGCCCTGCACCGGGGCGATGGCGGCCTCGTGCTGGTTACCCAGGGCGGGCTCGCCCTGCCGCTCGATCCGCGCGGCGAGGTCTTCGCGACCGAGCGCGCCTCGGTCGGCCCCGAGGCCTATCACGGCACGGGCGGCACCCTGCCCGGCATCACCTTCGGCGGCGTGGACGTGACGCGCCAGCTCGCGGGCGGGCGGCTCGGCGAGCTGGTCGCGCTGCGCGACGCCACCCTGCCCCGCTACCAGGCCGAGCTCGACCTCGCCGCAGCCCATCTCGCCGCCCGCTTCGACGCGCAGGGGCTGCGGCTGTTCACCGGCGCCTCCGGCCAGGTGCCGGACGTGACGCTGCCCTACAATGCCCCCGCCGCGGGCATCATGGGATTCGCCAACCAGATCCGTCTCTCCGACGCGGTCGCCGCCAACCCGGCGCTGATCCGCGACGGCACCCATGCGGTGGCCGACACGCCGGGCGGGCCCAGCGCCTTCGCGCCCAACCCCCCGGGCGGGCCGGAGGGCTTCTCCGTCCTGCTCGACCGGCTGATCGCGCACGCGATGGGCGAGACGGTGCGCCCCGGCACGGCCTGGGCCAGCCTGCCCGTGGGCGGGCTCGGCCCCGATGGCAGCCTCGCCTCGCCCTTCCTCGCCCCGCGCAGCCTCGAGGCCTATGCCGGCGTGCTCGCCGCCGCCCAGGCCGGCGACCGCGCGGCGGCGGCGGCGGCGGCGGAGCGCGCGGAGTCGCTGCGCCGGGGCCTCGATGCGCGCTTCCAGAACGAATCCGGCGTGGACACGGATGCCGAGATGTCCGCGCTGATCCGCCTGCAGAACGCCTATGCCGCCAACGCGCGCGTGCTGAGCACCGCCCAGGCCATGTGGGAGACGCTGCTCGGCGCGGTGCGCTGAGACCGAGTGAGAGGAGAAGGCCATGGAGATCTCCGCGCGCCTTTCGGCCGAGACGGCGCTGCTGCGCGCCCGGCTCGAGGCGCTGACGCGCCAGGCCGCCACCGGCCAGCGCATGGAGCGGCTGGGCGAGCTCGCGCCCGAGCTGCCGCGCGCCATCTCGCTGCGCGCCGAGCTCGGCCGGCGCGAGACCTACGACCGCGCGCTGACCCAGGCGCAGGGCCGCGCCGGCGTGATGCAGGAGAGCCTGTCGCGCCTGCGCGAGATCGCGCGCGAGTTCCGCGCCAATGTCGTGCCGCGACTCTATTCGGGCGATCCGCTGCTGATCGCCTCGGCGCGCAGCGAGGCCCGCCTCGCCCTGACCGAGATGGGGCATCTGCTCAACCAGCGCCATGCCGGGGAATACCTGTTCAGCGGACAGGACATCGGCAACCCGCCCATCCCCGACCCGGACGGGCTCGCCACCGGGCAGATGGCGCAGGACATCGCCGCCGAGGTGGGCGCGCTCGGCACGCTGGGCGCGGCAGCGGTGATGGCGGCCACGCGCGGCATCGCGCAGAGCAACCTTGCCGGCGTCTCGCCCTTCTCCGACCACCTGCGCGCCCAGGAGGCCCTGCCGCCCGACGCGCGCGAGGGGCGACGGGCGGTTCCCGCCGCGGATGGCCAGCTCATCGCCTACGGCATCGCCGCGGACCGCAACGCCGTGGCCGAAAGCCGGGGCGAGACCACCGGAAGCTGGGCCCGCGACCTGATGCGGAACCTGATGAGCGTCGCCGCCCTGGACGCCAGCCTGGCCGCCGAGGGGCCGGAATGGGACGCGCTGCTCGCCGGCATCCGGGACGGCTTCGCCGCGGCGGAGACGGCGCTGGCCGAGGAAGCCGGCGCGCTGGGACAGGCCGCGGGGCGCATGGGCTCGGCGCAGCGTCGCCACCGCGAGGTCTCGGACCAGCTCCGCGAGCAGCTCGCCGCCGTCGAGGAGGTGGATCTCGCCGCCGCGCTGGAGCGGCTGCAGGCCACGCGCACCGCGCTCGAGGCGAGCTACCGCGCCATGGCCTCGCTCTCCGAACTCACCCTTGCGCGCTTCCTGCGCTGAGCGGGAGGCGGGCGCTTCAAGCCCCGTTAACCATGCCCGGCCATGATGGGCGGGCGCTGATCCGCACCGCACCAGCCAGGAGGGCGGGTGCCTGGCCGCCGCAGCACGCGGCGCCTGTCTGCAACACTGGAAGGAACAAGATGTCCACGCTCGTCCTGGAACTGCGGCAGGGTGACCTCATGGTGGTGAACGGCGCGCCGATCCGCTTCCGCAACCGCACGCGGATCGAGCTCGCGGCCAAGGCGCGCTTTCTCTTCGGCAAGCAGATCATGCCGCCGGAGGCCGCCAACACCCCCGCCCGGCGCATCTATTTCGCCTTGCAGACGGCCTATATCGGCACCGACGAGGAGCGCGGCCGCGGTCTCGAGGCGGCCCGCGCCCTGATCCGCGACTTCATGGAGGCCACCACTTCGGCCACCGTGCGCGAGATGCTCGCGCGCGCCCTCGAATCGGCCGAGGCCGACGACTGCTACGCCGCCCTCAAGATCGCCCGTCGCGTCATGCGCCACGAGGAGGAGGTTCTCGGCCTGCCGCCGCTGCCCGCGCCGCGGCGCGCCCCGCCGGCGGGACCGGGCGCGTGATCGGCGCCGGCGACCCGGGGGCCGCGGTCGCCGCCTTCCGCCGGATCGACCGGGCGGGCGAGGAGGCGCGCGCGCTGGCGCGCCTTGCGCGCGAGCCGCAGCAGACCCGGGCGCTCGAGCAGTTCCGCCGTGCCGTCGAGCGCGCGCCCGACATCCGCACCGCCCTGCGGGATCCGCGCGTGCTGTCCGTGCTCGCGGTGGCCACCGGCATCCCCGACGCCGCCGAACAGCCCGGGCTCGCGCAGCGCGCCCTGCTCGAGGATCCCGCCAAGCCGGAGAGCCTCGTGAACCGCCTCCCTGACCGGCGCTGGAAGGCGGCGGCGGAATCCCTGCGCCTCGACCAGCGCGGCATCGCCGCGCTGCGCGATCCCAAGGTGCAGGAACGCCTCGCCGACGGCCTGCTTCGGGCACGCTGGCGCCAGGAACTGGAGGCGAGCCAGCCCGGCCTCGGCGACGCGGTGCTGTTCCGGGAGTCCGCCGCCAAGGCCGACGGCCCCTACGCGGTGCTGGGCAACCCGGTGCTGCGCCGTGTCGTCACGCTCGCGCTCGGCATCCCGCCGCAGCTCGCCATCCAGTCCGTCGAGGCGCAGGCGCGGGCGCTGACCGCGCGGCTCGACCTCGCGAAGCTCAAGGACCCGAAGGAGGTGCAGCGCCTCGCGGAGCGCTACCTGATCGCGCGCGCGCGCGAAGAGGGGGGCGGCGGCGCGGGCGGCGCGCTCGCGCCCCTCGGCATTCCGGCCCGGGGCCTCCGGTTGACCGTCTGAGCGCTCAGCCCTGCGGCCGGTCGCCGCGCAGCGCGGCGGCCCGATAGGCCTCGAGCTCCCGCTCGCTGGGCACGGAGCGCACCACCTCCCCGGCCGCGTCGCGCACTTCGAGCACCACCATGCCGAGGGCGGGTTCGATGCGCAGCGTCGGGTTGGGTGGTGGCGGCGCCACCTCCGCCGGAGACGCCTCGACCGCCGCCGGCGCGGCGGGACGGGCGGCGATCACGGGAAGGGCCCGGATGGGGCTGATCGGATTCACGACACTCTCCGCTCCGGGCCGAAGCGCCTCTTGCTTCCCGGAGCCGTCGCAAAATCCACGGGAAGGGTTAAGGGAAGGTGAAGCCGGCGCGGTTTGACCGCGGCCCGCGCCCGGCCGATCCTGGCGCCGGTGTCGCGCCTCTCCCGCCTGATCCCCTCTCTCCTCACCCTCGCCGCGGCCCTCGCGGGAGGCGCGCTCTGCCACGCGCTGCGCGTGCCGCTCGCCTGGATGATCGGGGCGATGCTGGGCACGGCCGCGCTGGCCTGGAGCCGGCCGGTGGCGGTTCATCCCGCCGCGCGCCCGGCGGCGCTGATCCTGCTCGGCCTCGCCTTCGGCCAGGGCTTCTCGGGGCCGGTGCTGGCCGCGCTGCTCGGCGCCGCCCCGGCCATCCTGGCCGCGGGGCTTCTGTCCATCGCGGCGGGAGTGGCGGCGGTGCCGATCTTCACGCGGCTCGCCGGCACCGATGCGCGCACCGGCTTCTTCAGCGCCATCCCGGGCGGCGTGGTGGTGATGGCGGTGCTGGCGCAGCGCGCCGGGGCCTCCCTCGCCAGCGTCACCCTCGCGCAGACGCTGCGCGTGGCGATCGTGGTGCTGCTGGTGCCCGCGGCCCTGACGGCCTTCGCCCCGCATGGCGATGGCGCGGCCTTCCTCGCCCCGCGCCCCGCGGTGGCGCCCCTCGGCCTCGCGGCGATGCTCGCGCTCGGCGTTCTGGCGGCCCTCGCGCTCAGGCGCACCGGCGTCGCCAATCCCTGGATGATCGGGCCCTGCCTGCTCGCGCTGGCGGGGGCGGCCCTCGGCGTGCTGCCCTCGGCCGTTCCCTCCGCGCTGGTCGATGCGGCCCAGGTGGCGATGGGCATGGCGCTCGGCCAGCGCCTGACGCCAGAATTCCTGCTGCGCGCGCGCCGGCTGCTGCTCGCCGCGACGCTGTCCGCCCTGTTCCTGGTCGCGCTCTGCCTCGTGCTCGGCCTGCTGCTGGCCTGGGCGAGCGGCCTGCCGCCTGCGGCGGTGCTGCTCGGCCTCGCGCCCGGCGGAATGCCGGAGATGGGTGTCACGGCCAAGGCGCTCGAGGTGGCGGTGCCGCTCGTCCTCGCCTTCCACCTCGCGCGCACGCTGATGTGCAACTTCCTGCTCGGCCCGCTCTGGTCGGTGCTGTCGCGGCTCGGCTGGCGGTGAGGCGGGTTCCGCCGCCCGGTCCGCCCGGCTAGAGAGTCGGGCGATGGGCCGGCTCGCCGTGCGGCGATGCCGACTGAGCCCCGGGAGGAGAACCCGGCGGATCGGTTCGCCGCAGGCGGCCGCCGCCCTGAGGAGAAGGCGCAGCATGGAATTCGCCGACGGCAAGATTCTCGCGCATGTGACGGGCGGCGTGGGCCGGGTGGTGTTCAACCAGCCCGAGAAGCGCAACGCGATGAGCATCGCCATGTGGGACGGGCTCGCCGCCGCGCTCGACGCCTTCGCGGCCGATGCGGCGGTGCGCTGCGTGGTGCTGGAAGGCGCGGGCGGAAAGGCTTTCGTCTCGGGGGCGGACATCAGCCAGTTCGAGCAGAACCGCTCGGACGCCGAGGCGCAGCGCCACTACAACGCCAAGACCAGCCATGGGCGGCGCAAGCTCGCCGAGTTCCCGAAGCCGGTGATCGCGAAGATCCAGGGCTTCTGCATGGGCGGGGGCCTGGGCATCGCGATGTCCTGCGACATCCGTCTCGCGGGGGTGGGCAGCGAGTTCGGCATTCCCGCCGCGCGGCTCGGCATCGCCTACGGCTTCGACATGGTGAAGAACCTCGTCTCCCTCGTCGGCCCGGCGCACGCGCACTTCATCCTGATGACGGGCGGGCGCATCACGGCCGAGGAGGCCGAGCGCATCGGCCTGATCAACAAGCTCCATCCGGCCGAGGCGCTGGAGGAGGAGGTGGCGAAGATCACGGCCACCATCGCCGAGAACGCCCCGCTGTCGCTGTTGGCGAACAAGCGCACGGTGCGCGCCGTGCTGGCGGACCCCGCAGAGCGCGACATGGCCGCCATCGCCGCCGCCGCCGATGCCTGCTTCGACAGCGCCGACTACCGCGAGGGCCGGCGCGCCTTCATGGAGAAGCGCAAGCCTGTTTTCACCGGCGCGTGACAGGACGGCGACAAGAACCGGTTCCCGCTGGATTTTCTGCCGCATGACACTAGTGTCATGCGGCGCACGCCCCCGGGCGGGCCGAGGACAGGGACAGGACGACAGGTTTGCACGGCAGCCCCCCCGCCCCTGAGGGCATGCACGCGGACGAGACCGCCCCGATCTCGCGCATCGTGAACGAGGTGGCCGGGCAGTTCCCGGGCGCGCGGATCACGCTGGGCGAGATGGCCGAGGCCTTCGGCGACCGCGCCTTCGGCCTGCTCATCCTGCTGCTCTGCCTGCCCGCGCTGCTGCCGGGCATGGCGAGCGTCTTCGGCATTCCCATGCTCATCCTCGGCATGCAGATGGGCATGGGCCGGCGCGTGCCGAAGCTGCCGCGCTTCATCGCGCGGCAGTCCATCAAGCGCGAGGATCTGCTGCGCCTCGCCGCCGCCTCCTCCACCTGGCTCGGCAAGGTGGAGCGCTTCGTCAGGCCGCGGCCGGGCTTTTTCACCGGCCCGACGGGCGACAAGATCGTCGGCTGGCTCACCGTCTATTGCGCCGCCATGCTCATCCTCCCCGGGCCGGGCACCAACGGGCCGCCCGCCTTCGGCAACATCGTCATGGCGCTCGGCGTGGTCGAGGCCGACAGCCGCGTGGTGGGGATCGGCGCCGCGCTGACCCTCGCGGGCTGCCTTTTCGCGACGCTGGTGCTCGGCGCGCTGGTCTGGGTGGGCATCCAGGCGCTGGGCTGGGTGTTCTGAGCCCCTCCCCTTCCCCGCGCGGCCCCACCCGGGTTAATCCTCCCGCCATGCGCCGGTGCCCCGACGAGGGGTGAAACGGGAACGCGCGAGAGGGAGGCCCCCTCCCCCCATCCGCGGCTGCCCCCGCAACTGTAGGCGGAGAGCCTCGGCCCCATCTGCCATTGCTCCCTGCGGGGGGTGAGAAGGCGGGCCGTGGCGGTGACCCGCGAGCCAGGAGACCGGCCGGCGCAGAGTTGTTCCCGCGCGTGCCGGGCGGGGGGCACCGGCGCCACGGAACCCCGTTCCGTTTGCGGGCCCGACGCCAGCCGTCGCGCGGGGCCCTCGCCTCGCGCGGCATGTCGTCACGCGCAGCCAGGGGGAACCCATGCGCAGGCTCCTGCTCTCCACCGCGGCGCTGCTCGCCGCCATCACGCCCGGATTCGCGCAGACCGCGATCCCGGACACCATCGTCACCGCCACCCGCGTGCCCACGCCGCTCGAGCGCGTGCCCGCCGCCATCACCGTCATCACCCGCCAGCAGATCGAGGAGCGCGGCTACGCCACGCTGGCCGAGGCGCTGGCCGCCGTGCCGGGGCTGCGCCTCGCGCCCACGGGCGGCTTCGGGCAGCAGACCTCGGCGTTCATCCGCGGCAACTCCAGCCGCTCGACCCTCGTGCTGCTCGACGGCGTGCCGCTCAACGATCCGTCGGAACCGAACAACGCCTTCAACTTCGGCCAAGACCTGCTGTTCGACATCGAGCGCATCGAGGTGCTGCGCGGCCCCGCCTCCTCGCTCTACGGGGCGGCGGCGCTGGGGGGCGTGATCAACCTGGTCAGCCGCCGCGCGCCGGCCGACCGCGCCTTCGCGCCCTATGGCGAGGCGGCCGGCGGCGCCAACGCCACCTTCCGCGGCGGGCTGGGCGCGGCGGGCACGCTCGGGCGCTTCGACTATCTCGCCAGCGTGAACACCCTCTCCACGCGCGGCAGCAACGCCACCGCCGAGCGCTTCGCGGCCACGCTGCGCGAGCGCGACGGGGTCTCCGCCAGCGCGGCCACCGCGCGGCTCGGCGTCACGCCGATCGAGGGCACGCGCATCGAGGGGCTGCTGCGCTACCGCCAGAACCGCTTCGGCCTCGACAGCGTGCCGCGCGACGACCCCAACTACACCGGCGATGACCGGCGCTGGTTCGGCCAGCTCCGCGCCGAGACGCGGCTGTTCGACGGCGCCTGGACCACGGGCCTGCGCCTCGCCTACACCCAGGACCGCCGCGCCTATTCCAACCTGCCCGACCTGCTGAGCCGCGCCACCACGCGCGACCTCTTCCAGGGCGAGCGGCTGACGCTCGACTGGGGCAATGCGGTGCGCCTGCCCGATCTCGGCCCCGCCCGGCTGGGCGCGGTGAGCTTCGGCGCGACCTGGAGCCAGGAGGAGGCGCGCAGCCTCTCCGGCAGCGCCCCCTTCCAGAGCCGCGTGAACGCGAAGCAGGACACGACGGCGGGGCATCTGGCCGTGCAGTACCGGCTGTGGGAGCGGCTCGACCTCACCGCCGGCCTCCGCCACGACCATGTGGGCGGCTTCCAGGGCGAGACGACCTGGCGGCTCGGCCTCGTCTATCACATCCCGGAGTTCAACCTGCGCCTGCGCGCGGCGGGGGGCTCGGGCTTCAACGCGCCCTCGCTGTTCCAGCGCTTCGGGCGGACGGGCACCAGCTTCATCGGCAACCCGAACCTGCGGCCCGAGCGCAGCCTGGGCTACGAGTTCGGCGCGGAGATGGACCTGCCCGCCTTCGGCCGCGGCGATTTCGCCACGCTGGGCTGGACCTTCTTCCAGTCCCGCGTGCGGGATCTGATCAACTTCAACGCGCAGTTCAGCACGCTGGTGAACGTGGACCGCGCCGACATCCACGGCGCGGAGCTGGTGGCGGCGCTGCGCCCCTTCCCCTGGCTGACCGCCGAGGCGGCCTGGACCCTGACCAGCGCGGTGGACGCGCGCACCCAGCGCCCGCTGCCGCGCCGGCCCGAGCATGTGGTGAGCCTGACCGCGCGCATCGCGCCGACGGACCGCATCGTGATCACGCCGCAGGTGCAGTTCACCGGCCGCACGCAGGAGGGGCCCTTCGCCACCTACCTCGACACCGGCGCGAGCGTCTCCGCCCCGCGGCGGAACAAGAGCGGCACCATCCTGAACCTCACCGCCAGCTATCGGATCACGCCCGAGATCACCGCCTTCCTCGAGGCGCGCAACCTGACCGACAGCGCCTGGGAGCCCGTGAACGGCTTCCAGATCCCCGGGCGGACGGTGCTGGCCGGCACGCGCTTCGCGTTCTGAGGGGCCGGGCCCGCCAGGGGCGGGTGGGCGCTGCCCGCCCGCCCTACGCCGCCGCGTGGGCCTTGAGGTCCTCGAGGCGGCAGACGCGCAGGGCGGCGCTATGCGTCGCCTCCAGCACCACGGGCGGCGCCACGCCCGCCTGGCGCGCCTGTTCCCAGCGCAGGGCGCAGAGGCACCAGCGATCCCCGGGCTTCAGCCCCGGAAAGCGGTATTCGGGGCGCGGCGTGGAGAGGTCATTGCCCACACGCACCGAGAAGGCGAGGAAGGCCTCGGTCATCACGGCGCAGACGGTGTGGCTGCCGTGGTCGTTCTCGTCGGTCTTGCAGCAGCCGTCGCGGAACCAGCCGGTCAGCGGCGCGTGCGAACAGTCGCGCAGGGCGCCGCCCAGCACGTTGCGCGCCATGGGGCCGCGCCCGAAACCGCTTCCGTCCGGCATGCGTCACCTCCCTGTGCGACCGATACGCCGCAAGCCCGCGCATGAAGGCTCCGGCCGCAAGGCGGCCGGCGCCGCCCGCTCCACCGCGCCGCCGGGTGCTTCCGGCCGCGCGGCGAAAGCCAAGCCGCCGGAGGCGGCCCCGGCGACTGAGGGCAGAAACTACGCCGCGGCGCGCACCGCCGCGGCCTTCACCTCCTCGTCCACCGCCCCGGCGAAGCTCTCGAAGTTCTTCTCGAAGAGCGCGACGAGCTGGCGGGCTGTGGCGTCATAGGCCGCCCTGTCGGCCCAGGACTCGCGGGGGTTCAGCACATGGGCGGGGATGCCCGGCACCTCCTTGGGCATCATCAGCCCGAAGAAGGGATCGCGCACGAACTCCACGCGCGCGAGCGAGCCATCCAGCGCCGCGCGCAGCAGGGCGCGCGTGTGCTGGATGCTCATGCGCCGCCCCGTGCCGTAGGCGCCGCCCGTCCAGCCCGTGTTCACCAGCCAGCACTCCGCACCGTCGCGGGCGATGCGCTCGGCCAGCATCCTGCCATAGACCTCGGGGTGGCGGGGCAGGAAGGGCGCGCCGAAGCAGGTGGAGAAGGTGGCCTGCGGCTCCTTGCCGAGACCCTTCTCGGTGCCCGCCACCCGCGCCGTGTAGCCGGAGAGGAAGTGATACATCGCCTGGGCGGGCGTCAGCCGACTGATGGGCGGCAGCACGCCGAAGGCGTCGGCCGTCAGCATCACCACGTTGCGCGGCGTGCCCGCCATGCCGCCCTTCACGATGCCCGGAATGAAGTCGAGCGGGTAGCAGGAGCGGGTGTTCTCGGTGTGGCGGTTGTCGTCGAGGTCGAGCTCGCCGGCCTCGTCGGCCACCACGTTCTCGAGCACCGCGCCGAAGCGGTGCGAGGCGTCCCAGATCTGCGGCTCGGCCTCGCGCGAGAGCTTGATGACCTTGGCGTAGCAGCCGCCCTCGAAGTTGAAGACGCCCGTGTCGCTCCAGCCATGCTCGTCATCGCCGATCAGGCTGCGCTCGGGGTCCGAGGAGAGGGTGGTCTTGCCGGTGCCCGAAAGGCCGAAGAACAGCGCCACGTCGCCGGCCCGGCCCATGTTCGCGCTGCAGTGCATGGGCAGCACGCCGCGCGCGGGCAGGAGCCAGTTCATCACCGTGAAGATGCTCTTCTTGATCTCGCCCGCATAGCTCGTGCCGGCGATCAGGATGGTGCGCGCGGCGAAGGAGAGGGCGATGCAGGTGCCGCTGCGGCAGCCGTCCGCCGCCGGGTCCGCCTCGTATTCCGGGGCGTGGAGGATGGTGAAGTCCGGCTGGAAGAAAGGCAGTTCCGCCGCCGCGGGGCGGATGAACATGTTGCGCGCGAACAGCGCATGCCAGGCGTTGGTGGTGACCAGCCGCACGCGGATGCGGTGCGCCGGGTCCGCGCCCGCGTAGAGGTCCTGGGTGAACAGCACCGGCCGCGTGGCCAGCCAGGCGCGCACCTTGGCGGCGAGGCCCGCGAACTTCTCGGGCGCCATCCTCTGGTTCACGCGGCCCCACCAGACCTCCTCGGTCACCTCCGGGTCGTCCACCACGAACTTGTCCTGGACGGATCGGCCGGTGTGCTGACCGGTCAGCGCGATGAAGGCGCCGGAGGCGGAGAGCCGCCCCTCGCCGCGCCGGAGCGCATGGGCGACGAGCCCGGGCGCCGTCAGGTTCGCGTGGACCGGGTGGGCCGTCGATACCCCCGTCCCGGAAAGCGGATGCTCACTCATGCGAATGCCCCCTCAGGCGTGATCAGACGGTGGTCGCCTCCCGGCAGGAGGGCTATTTCCATGACAGAATGGGCGGAATTGAGGCGGGGGCGCAAGGAGCCTCCGCCGCGAGAATCCGGATTTTACCTGCGCTTGTGCCACATCATTGGGCAGCCGTCATGGATGCACCGCAGCAAGTTTCGCCCTTCCCTCCCGCGCCGCGAGAATGAGGGCCTTGCGGACCGCCTCCGCATCGGCCGCCGGGGCGGGGAAGGCGAGGCGCAGCACGCGCTCGCCGAGGCCGAGGTCGCAGCCCTCCGGATCGAGGGCGACGAGGCGCCAGGGCCCCTCCTCCCCGCCCAGAAGCCCCCGGGCGATGGCGGCCACCGCATCCGGATGATCGGCGTTGACATGCGCGATGATGTCGGCCTCGGCCGCGGCCAGGGCGGCGACATGGGCGGGGTCGGGGCGGAGTTCCGCCTGGCGCAGCCGGGTCGCGCGGGCGAAGCCGCCGACCAGAAGGGCGCCCTCGGGCGCCACCCGCCAGAGGGCGAAATCCGCAAAGTCGGCATAGAGCTGCGCATAGGGGTGGCGCGCCAGCCAGCGCGCCTTCAGCGCCGCATCCTCGATGCGCGCGGCGCGGCCGGTCACGGTCACGCGCGGAGCGGTCTGCGGATTCTCGGTCTCGGGCGCGCCGGTGAAGAGCAGGGCGCAGCGGGGCTCGCGCTGCAGGTGGCGGGTGTGCTCGGAGAGGCTGGAGAGCCAGAGCAGGATGGAGAGATCCGGCGCCGTGGCCGGCGTGACGAGGCTCGCGAAGGGCTGGCCGTCCTGCTGGGTGGCCAGGGTGGCGGCGCGGGCGGCGCGGATCAGGCCGCGGGCGGCGAAGCCGGGGTCGGGCGGGGCGGCGTCGGGCATCTCACCTCCAGGCGCTCAGCGGCGAGACTGGCCGGCGCGCGCCGCCGCGTCCAGCATGGTCACGGGTTCCGCACCCCGGCGCCCGTTTCGTGCCATGATCCGGGACCATATGAGTCGGGCAGGAGGCGACCATGCCGCAGACCATCGCCCTGGTGGACGACGACCGGAACATCCTCACCTCGCTCTCCATGACGCTGGAGCAGGAGGGCTACAATGTCCGCACCTACACGGATGGCGAGAGCGCCCTGCAGGGGCTGCTCGGCAAGCCGGCCGACCTTGCGGTGCTCGACATCAAGATGCCGCGCATGGACGGGATGGAGCTCCTGCAGCGGCTGCGCGCGCGCAGCTCCATGCCGGTGATCTTCCTCACCTCCAAGGACGAGGAGGTGGACGAGCTGATGGGGCTGCGCCTCGGCGCGGACGACTACATCACCAAGCCCTTCAGCCAGCGCCTGGTGCTGGAGCGCATCCGCGCCCTGCTGCGCCGCAACGAGGCGAGCCGCGCCGAGGGCTCGGGCCAGGCGCCGGGCGGGCTGATCGTGCGCGGCGACCTCACGCTCGACGAGACGAAGCACGCCTGCACCTGGAAGGGCAAGCCCATCCAGCTCACGGTCACGGAGTTCCTTCTGGTGAAGGCGCTGGCGCTGCGCCCGGGCGTGGTGAAGAACCGCGACCAGCTCATCGACGCCGCCTATGGCGAGAACATCTACGTGGACGACCGCACGATCGACAGCCACGTGAAGCGCGTGCGCAAGAAGTTCCGCGCCGTGGACGAGCAGTTCGCGCAGATCGAGACCCTCTACGGCATCGGCTACCGCTACAAGGAACAGTAACCCCGCCCGCGCCGCGCGCGGTTTGCGCCCGATCAGGGCGGAGCGGGCCCGGGCCCGCCATCCTCCGCCAAAGCGGAGGAGAGAGGCCCATGGCCGAGACGCGCCCCATCGCCTGGTTCGAGGAGCTCGGCCTCGCCGACGTGCCGCAGGTGGGCGGCAAGAACGCCTCGCTCGGCGAGATGATCCGCGCCCTGGGCGCGGCGGGGGTGCGGGTGCCGCCGGGCTTCGCCACCACCGCCGCCGCCTTCCGCGCCTATGTGGCCGCCAACGGCATCGAGCCCGCGATGCGCGCCCATCTCGCCGCCCTCGCCTCCGGCGCGGCCGGGTTGCAGGAGACGGGGGCGGCACTGCGCCGCCTCTTCCTCGAGGGGCGCTTCCCCGATGCGCTGGCCGAGGCGATCCTCGCCGCCTACCGGGAACTCGGCCGCCGCTGCGGGGCAGAGGCCCCGGCGGTCGCGGTGCGCAGCAGCGCCACGGCGGAGGATCTTCCCGCCGCCAGCTTCGCCGGCCAGCAGGAGAGCTTCCTGAACGTGCAGGGCGAGGCGGCGCTGCTCGAGGCCTGCCGGCGCTGCTACGCCTCCCTCTTCACCGACCGCGCCATCACCTACCGCGCCGCCCAGGGCTTCGACCACATGGCGGTGGCGCTCTCCGTCGGCGTGCAGCGCATGGTGCGCTCCGACCTCGCGGGCTCGGGCGTGATCTTCACCCTGGACACGGAGACGGGCTTTCCCGAGGTGGTGGTGATCAGCGCCGCCTGGGGGCTGGGCGAGACGGTGGTGCAGGGCCTCGTCGAGCCCGACACGCTCATGGTCTTCAAGCCGCTGCTGGACCGGCCGGGGCTCGCGCCCATCATCGAGCGCACGCGCGGCGCGAAGGAGCGCAAGATGGTCTACGCCCAGGGCGGCAGCGCCCGCACCGCGCTGGTGGAGACCACGCGGCGCGAGCGCGAGAGCCTGGTGCTGGACGAGGCCGAGACCCTCGCCCTCGCGCGCTGGGCGGTGGCGGTGGAGCGCCACTACGGCCGGCCCATGGACCTCGAATGGGCCAAGGACGGGCTGAGCGGCGAGCTGTTCATCGTGCAGGCGCGGCCCGAGACGGTGCAGGCCCGCCGCGGCGGCGTGCTCAGAAGCTGGCGGCTGCGCGAACGCCCGCCCCCGCCCCTGCTCACGGGCGCCGCCGTGGGCGAGGCGATCGCCGCCGCCGAGGCCTGCGTGATCCGCAGCGCGGCAGAGATCGCCGCCTTCCGGGACGGCGCCATCCTCGTCACCGAATCCACCGACCCGGACTGGGTGCCGGTGATGCGCCGCGCCGCCGGCATCGTCACCGACCATGGCGGGCCGACCAGCCATGCCGCCATCGTCAGCCGCGAGCTCGGCGTGCCGGCGGTGGTGGGCACGCGCCTCGCCACCCTGCGGCTGCGCGATGGCCAGCCCATCACCCTCTCCTGCGCCGAGGGCGAGACGGGGCGCGTCTATGAGGGCCGGCTCGCCTTCGGCGTGACGGAGCTCGACCCCGCGGCGCTGCCCGCCACCCGCACGGCGATGATGCTCAACCTCGCCAACCCCGCCGCGGCGCTGCGCTGGTGGCGGCTGCCGGCCGCGGGGGTGGGCCTCGCGCGCATGGAGTTCATCGTCAACGACCACATCGGCATCCACCCCATGGCGCTGGTGCGCTTCGACCGCCTCGCGGATGCCGAGGCGAAGGCCCGCATCGCCGAGATCACCCGCGGCTGGCCCGACAAGACGGAGTATTTCGTGGACCGCCTGGCGCGCGGCATCGCCAAGCTCGCGGCGCCCTTCCACCCCAAGCCCGTGATCCTCCGCCTCTCCGACTTCAAGAGCAACGAATACGCGCATCTCCTGGGCGGCGCGGAGTTCGAGCCGGCGGAGGAGAACCCGATGCTCGGGCTGCGCGGCGCCTCGCGCTACTATTCGGAGCGCTACCGCGAGGGCTTCGCGCTGGAATGCCGCGCCATCCGCCGCGTGCGCGAGGAGATCGGCCTGCGCAACCTCGTGGTGATGGTGCCCTTCTGCCGCACCCCGCAGGAGGCGGACCGGGTGCTGGCCGAGATGGCCGCGGCGGGGCTGCGGCGCGGCGAGGACGGGCTCGAGGTCTATGTGATGTGCGAGATCCCCGCCAACGTCATCCTCGCCGAGGAGTTCGCCGCGCGCTTCGACGGCTTCTCCATCGGCTCGAACGACCTGACGCAGCTCGTGCTCGGGGTGGATCGGGATTCGGCGGAGCTCGCGCCCCTCTTCGACGAGCGCGACCCGGCGGTGCTGCGCATGATCGCGGACGTGATCCGCCGCGCCCATGCGGCCGGGGCGAAGGTGGGCATCTGCGGCGAGGCGCCGAGCAACCACCCCGAGATCGCCGCCTTCCTGGTGGAGCAGGGGATCGACTCCATCTCGCTCAACCCGGACAGCTTCGCCGCCACCCTGGCGCGGGTGGCGGAGGTGGAGGCGCGGCTCAGCCGTAGCTGAAGCGCTCCTCCAGGATGCGCGCCTCGGGCACGCCGAGGGCGCGCAGCGCCCGCCGCGCGGCGCGCAGCATGGGCGGCGGGCCGCACAGCACGAAGAGCCAGCCCGCCGAGGCGGCCCCGGCGCAGCGCCGCGCGATGAGGGCGGCGTCGAGCTGCCCCGTCTCGCCCGTCCAGCCGGGCGGCGGCTCGCCGAGCACGGGCACGAACTCGAGTCGCCCCGCGGCGGCGAGGCGCTCGAGCTCCTCGCGCGCCAGCATCTGCCCGGCATGGCGGTTGCCGTAGAGCAGCAGCATGGGCCGCGGGGCGGGGCGCTGCACCTCGGCGCGGATGAGCGAGAGGGCGGGCGCCACGCCCACCCCGCCGCAGAGGAAGGCGATGCCCGGCTCCGGCCGCCCCTCGGCGACGAGAGCGCCGTGCGGGCCGTCCACATAGGCGCGCGCGCCGATGGGCAGCGCGCCGATGCGCGCGGTGAAGTCGCCCGCCTCCTTCACCAGGAAGCGCAGCCGCGCCTCCCCGGGGGCGGAGGCGATGGAGAAGGGGTGCTCGCGCCGGCCGAAGGGCCCCGTGTCGAGCTTGAGCCAGACGAACTGCCCGGGCTTGAAGCGCAGCCCCGCATGGCCCACCGGCTCCAGCGCCAGCTCCCAGATGCGCTCGGCGGCGGGGGCGAGGGCGGCGATGCGCCAGGGCCGCCGGGCCAGCGCCAGCGGGCGCAGCAGCCAGACCCAGAGCAGGCTCAGCCCCGCGAGCGCGGTGAGCCCCGCCCAGGCCCAGGCGAGCGCGGGGGCGACGCTGTAGCGCCCCGCCTCCAGCGCATGGTGCAGGCCAAGCCCCGCCACCGCGAGCGCGAGCAGCCCATGCGCCGCGCGCCAGGCCTCGTAGCGGAAGGGCAGCATGTCACGCGCCAGCGCTGTGACCGTCAGCAGCCCGAGCAGCAGCCAGGCCAGCATGCCGCTCACCAGCGCCCAGCCGGAGAGGCCGAGGCTGCCGGCGCGGCGCAGATCGTCCGGCCGGGCGAAGGCGGGGCCGTCGGGCAGGCTGTAGAGGAAGGGATGCAGCAGCAGCAGCAGCACCGCCACCGCCACCCCGATGGCGCGGTGCCAGCGCATGGTGCGGTCCATGCCCAGCCGGTCGGAGATCAGCCGGAAGCGACCGGAAAGGACGAAGCTCCAGAGCAGGGCGGCGAAGCCGAGCAGCCCGGCCGCGCCGGCCAGCTCGTCGCGCCAGGGCCGGGCGGGGCCGACCAGCGCCCAGCCGAGGCCGAGCGGCAGCAGCAGCGCGAGGGCCAGCAGGGCGGGCGCGGCGAGGCGGCCAAGCCGGACCGCAAAGGCGGCGCGGGCCGGCGTCGATGCGGGAGAGGGCGGCGCGAACATGGTCTCTCGGGGATTGCGGGTTGCCGAGGAAGCCTACCGCCCCCGCCGCCCCACCAGCCACAGCCCGGTGAAGACCAGCGCCGCGGCCGGCAGGGTGAGCAGGCCCGGACGCTCGCCGAAGAGCAGCCAGCCCCAGAACAGGCCCGCAAGGGTGACGATGTAGCCGATCTGGCTCGTCACCACGGGCCCCGCCGCGCCGATGAGCCGGAAATAGGCGACGTAGGCGAGCGCGCCCAGCGCCGCGAGGCCGAGGAGCAGCGCCTCGGCCCGCCAGCCGGCGGCGAAGGGCAGATGCGTCTGCCCCAACAGCAGCCCCGCGACCAGGGTGGGCCCCGCGGCCGCCAGCAGGGTGCCGGCCGCCACAGGAAGCGGCGCCGCACCGGCCGGCGCCATGCGCGCCGCAACGAGGTTCGACGCCGCGTAGCAGACCGGGGTGAGCGCGGCGAGCAGCGCCCATCCGAGCAGCGCCGCATCGGGCAGCGCCGCGCCCGGCGCCATCGCCAGCGCCACCCCCGACAGGCCGAGCGCCGTGCCGCCGAGCGAGCGCGCCGAAAGCCTCTCGAGCCCCAGCAGCGCCGCGCCCAGCACGGTGATCACGGCCGAAAGCGGCACCAGCAGCGCGAAGAAGCCCGCCGGCACATGCTGCAGCGCGTGATAGGCGGTGAGGTTGGCCAGCGTGGAGCCGGTGACGCCCGCCGCCAGGTAGTAGCGCAGACGCGCCGCATCGAGGTGCAGCCTCTCGCCCCGCAGCCTGGTCAGCGCCAGCAGCAGCCCCCCCGAGCCCAGCGCCACCCAGAAGCCGATGCCGAGCGGCGCCACCCCCAGCCCGAGCCCGAGCTTCGCCAGCGCGGGCGAGAGCCCCCAGATGCCGCCGGCGGTGAGCAGCAGCGGCCAGGCGCGCGCGAACCCCATGCGCGGGAGAGGGGCCACCCGCTCGCCCCTGTCAATGGTTGAAGCGGCGGAGGGTCCCGGCCCATGGTGGGGTCATGCCCTTGCCCGAGTCGGAGACCATCCCGCTGCGCCGCGACCCGCTTCTGCCGCCCGAGCCCTGCCCGGTGCGCTGGCGGCGTTCGGCGCGGGCGCGGCGCGTCTCGCTGCGGATCTGCCCGGCCGAGGGGGCGGTGGTCGTCACCCTCCCCCGGCGCTTCGGCCGCCCGCATGGGCTTGCGCTGCTGACCGAGCATGCGGGCTGGGTGATGCAGCGCCTCTCGGCGCTGGCGCCGGAGCGCCCGCTCACCCCCGGCAGCAGCGTGCCGCTGGGCGGGGTGGAGCACCCGATCCGCCACGATCCGTCGCGGCGCGGGGGCGCCTTCCTGGAGGGGGGCGCGATCGTGGCCACCGGCCAGCCGGAGTTCGTGCCGCGCCGCGTGCGCGATTTCCTGCGCGCCGAGGCGCTGCGCCGCATCATCGCCTGCGCCCGCCCGCATGCCGAGGCGCTGGGCGTGGCGCCGCGCACCATCCGCCTCAAGGACACGAAGAGCCGCTGGGGCTCCTGCGCGCCGGACCGCACCCTCGCCTTCTCCTGGCGCCTCGTGATGGCGCCGGACTGGGTGCTGGACTATGTGGTGGCGCATGAGCTCGCGCATCTGCGCGAGATGAACCACTCGCCGCGCTTCTGGGCGCTGGTGGAGGCGCGCACGCCGCACCGCGAGGCGGCGACGGAGTGGCTCCGCCGCCACGGCCCTTCCCTGCTGCGGGTGGGATAGGCGGGCGCTCAGCCCACCGTCAGCCGGCGCTCCGCGATCTGCTGCTTCATCGACTTCTGCAGCTTCTCGAAGGCGCGCACCTCGATCTGGCGCACCCGCTCGCGGCTGATGTTGTACTGCTGCGAGAGCTCCTCGAGCGTGGTGGGCTCGTCCTTCAGGCGGCGCTCGATCAGGATGTGGCGCTCGCGCTCGTTCAGCGTCTTGAGCGCGCCGGCGAGCAGGTCCTTGCGGTTGGACATGTCCTCGCGCTCGGCCAGCTCGGTCTCCTGGCTCTCGCCGTCGTCCACCAGCCAGTCCTGCCACTCGCCCTCGCTGTCGGCGCGGACGGGGGCGTTGAGGCTGTTGTCCGGGCTGGCGAGGCGCCGGTTCATGCTGATCACGTCCTGCTCGGGCACCTGCAGGGTCTTGGCGATCTTCGCCACCACCTCGGGCTGCAGGTCGCCCTCCTCGAGAGCGGCCATCTGGCCCTTGAGGCGGCGGAGGTTGAAGAACAGCTTCTTCTGCGCCGCCGTGGTGCCCATCTTCACGAGCGACCAGCTGTGCAGGATGTATTCCTGGATGGCGGCGCGGATCCACCACATGGCGTAGGTCGCCAGGCGGAAGCCGCGGTCCGGGTCGAACCGCTTCACCGCCTGCATCATGCCGACATTGCCCTCGCTGATCAGCTCTCCCACGGGCAGGCCGTAGCCGCGATAGCCCATGGCGATCTTGGCGACGAGCCGCAGGTGCGAGGTGACGAGCTTGTGCGCGGCCTGCTCGTCGCCATGGTCGCGCCAACGGCGCGCCAGTTCCAGCTCCTCCTCGGCCGAGAGCATGGGGAATTTCCGGATCTCCTGCAGGTAGCGGGAGAGGTTCCCCTCGGGGGCCAGCGGGATCGAGACGGACGCCATATCGTTCATGACCTTCCTTCCGCGCCGCGCCCCGCCCCGTGACGGCGGCGGGCGCGCAGCCATTGTGGCGCTCGAAGCGAGGGCCCCTCGCCCGCGCATCCGCCCCGGTCACGGAAGGGGCAGTGCCAGCGCGGAGAGTTGATGCGGCACCCTCGCCGCGACGCCGTTAACCGAACGCTAGACCTGTTCACCACGGGGCGCAAGCAAAACCGACCGAAGCGGTCGGGTTATTCCGACGCCGGCGGGCTCCCCGACATTCCGGGCGGGCCGAGCCGGGCCAGCAGGCCCGCGAGGTCCGATGGCAGCGTCGAGATGAAAGATAGCACATCTTTCGTCACAGGGTGTTGAAATCTCAGCGTGGCCGCATGCAGCGCCTGCCGGGGGAAGGCGAGCAGGACGGCGCGCAGCGACTCCGGCAGGGCGCGGCTGGCGGCAGGAATGCGGCGCAGGTAGAGCGGATCGCCCACCAGCGGATGCCCGATATGGGCGAGGTGGACTCGGATCTGGTGGGTGCGGCCCGTGGCCAGCCGGCAGCGCAGCAGGCTGACGGCGCCGTGGAACACGGCCTCGGTGCGGTAGCGGGTCAGGGCCGGCTTGCCGGTCTTGGCCCCGCCGGGCCCGACCACCGCCATGCGCTTGCGGTCGGTGGCGTGGCGCCCGATGGCGGCCTCGATCTCGCCGGCCGCCGGGCTGGGCACGCCCCAGACGAGGGCGAGGTATTCGCGCTCCAGGTCGCGCGCGGCGAACGCCTCGGACAGGGCCTGGTGCGCGCGCTGGCTCTTGGCCACGACCATCACGCCCGAGGTGTCCTTGTCGAGCCGATGCACGATACCGGGGCGTTTCTCGCCGCCGATCCCCTCGAGTTCCTCCCCGGCATGGGCGAGGAGGGCATTGACCAGCGTCCCCTCCGCATTGCCCGGGGCCGGGTGGACGACGAGGCCCGCGGGCTTGTCGAGAACGATCACGTCGGCGTCCTCGTGCAGGATGGCAAGCGGGATCGGTTGGGGGATGGGCTTCGCCGGCGCGGGCGGCGGCTCGCTCAGGCGATAGCGGGCGCCGGGACGCACGGGGCGCGAGGGATCGGTGAAGGGGGCGCCGTCCTCCCAGGCGCGTCCGGCCTCGATCAGCGCCTTGACGCGGGAGCGCGAGAGCGTGCCTATCCGCGCCGCGAGGAAGCGGTCGGCGCGCGCGCCGCGATCGGCCTCGGTGGCCGTGTGGTCGTGGAGGGTGTCGGACATGCAGGCGCTGAAGGTCCTCGTCGTGGCGATGGGCGTGCTGATCGTGGCGGGCACGGTGACGCTCGCCGTGCTGATCGTCCAGCGCGCCTCCGGACGCGACGGGGCGAGGAGCCTGCCGCCCATCGACCTCGATCTGCCGCCGGGAAGCCGCATCCTTTCCGTCGCCGGGGCGGGGGAGCGATTCGCCATTCTGGTCCAGCGCCCCGATGGGGAGCGGCTGCTGATCCTGGATGCACGCAGCGGGCGGGTTGTCGGCCAAGCCTTCCCGCAGCTCGCCGCCCCGGTGCGGTGATGGCGCCGCGCAAGCCGCACCTGCCACGAAAGACCTGCGC